>BEHX01000017.1 GCA_002898295.1 bacterium HR21 | reverse complement strand
CCCGGTGCCCACGCCTCGGCGCGAAGCCCGTAGTGGAGCACCAGCCCTTTGTGCGTGAGCTGGTGCTGGGCATAGAGTGTTGCCAGGCGCGGACGAACAGAGAAGGCGTCATTGTTGAGTCCGAGTGGAGGGATCCACGGGGCGAAGATTTCTCCATACTGCAACTCCTGCAGCCGCAGCTCAGCCCCGGCTTTGAGCTGGCTTTTCTCCGCCAGGAACGCTGTCAGATCGGCTCGGAAGGTGAGCTCCTGGGCGAAGTGTTCCCGCCAAGTCCACGCAGTTCCGGTATCGTAGAAGCCATCGCCGGGGATGATCCCGGTGCGCGTGGAATCGCCCGTATCGTAGTACTGCGGTGGAAGCGTGGGAATGTCCTGCGGTTCGCTGTACTGGGTGTAGTCGCGTCCATTGGCGTCTGCCCGCACATGCCAGCCGGTGTAGGCACATCGAATTTCGCTGAAGAGGCGTGGACCCCAGCTTTGCTGCCATGTGAGCAGGTGCAGCTGGTTTACAGCTGAGAACGTCAGTGCACCATCGAAGTGCCCCTGGAAGGGGTACTGGTAGCCGGGGTCCGGAGGCAGGTACTCCAGAGTTGTCTGCAACATGCGCGTGTTCTGATTCAGTGCCATGCTGCGGGAGTTCGTGTAGCTCAGCCGGCATGCCGGGGTAAGCTGCCAGGAGAGCTTCGCGAAGAGAGAAACGGTGTTGTCCTGGCGCCGTGCAAGCCATGCGGGCAGGAGGGAAGAGCGTAAGCGTATGCGGGCAAATTCCGGAACCAGCCCATCGGAGAAGGAAGCATCGGCTGTAGCCACAATTCCGAAGCTCCCTGGCAGGCGGATCCCGAGAGCCGGCAAGAGACGGCTCGTCAGCGGCTCTGGTCCACTCAGGCTTACGCTGTAGCGCTCCGTCTGGTAGAGGCTTCCGGTGTCCCGGTCGAACGGATTACGCCGGTGGAGACGCCACTCCGGGCGCACCTGGAGGCGCAGCTGGAGCGAGCGACTCGGCTCCGCTGTCCGCACGCTGACAATCCCCGAGGTTGCCTGCCCGTATTCGGCAGCAAATCCGCTTGTCAGCAGCTCAATTTCCTGGACGGCTTCCGGCGGTAGTTCGAGCCCTATGCCCGTTCCTGCCAGCGGGTCCTGGACGGAGATGCCGTCGATCAGGTAGCCTAGCTCGTACCCGCGTCCGCCGCGGATGTGGAGCGTGCGGTCCTGCAGCAACACTCCAGCCTGGTGAATGAGGGCATCGGTTAGGGTTGGCACAGCAGAGCGCTCCAACTGTTGGCGCTCCAAGGTACGGAGGGACTGCGTCTGTTCGACGTCAATGAGGGGGCGTTCGCCGATGACGACGATTTCTTGCTGCAGGGTCAAGGCAGTTTCCTCCAGCCGGAGCGCTATCCGGGTTGTATCCCCAGGGCGAATCCGAATCCCGCTCTGACGCAGCGCTTTGTAGCCCAGGAGAGTCGCCTCCAGCACGTACGTTCCCGGGGGGAGACCTCGCAGCACGAAACGCCCGTCAGCAGCGGTAATGGCGCCGTAGGGGGTCCCGATGAGGCGCACGGTGACGGAGCGCAGCGGCGCTCCTGTTGCGGCGTCCACAACGTGTCCGGTCAGGACGCCAGTCTGCTGCCCGAGGAGCAGCGTCGGAGCAAGGCAACCGAGGATGAGCAGGCATCTCATTGCAGCCCGAAGTCCTCAACCAACACGCGCTCCAGGAGGCGGTCTGCTCCGCCGTCCCGGGTGAAGAGGTGGAGCGGGAAGTGGAGGAAGACCACCGTCCGGGATGCGTTCCGCACGGCGAGGGCTGGAGTACCGCTGTAGTACTGGCTCGGCGGCAGACGGTAGAGCACCCGTGCCGTTGCGTTCGGGAAGAGCGCATGGATGCCAACAGCAACCCCACGCTCTTTGAGCAGCACTGGATACGGTCCGTCGGGGAGGCTGCTGTCGGGCAGAAGCGCCGTGCCATTGGGTAATGCAGCCGGGGTGGAGAAGAGCTCCTCCGGGCTGAGGCTATCGATAGGCGCAATGTCGCTATAGCCGGCATGCGGGTCGACCCGGGCGGGCAGGGTCGTCACCAGCAGGAGCTTCCCGCCGGAGCGGATGTACTCCGGCAGCACAGTCCGGGCAATGTCGAGGGCAAACTGCGGGTCTGCGTACCAGATGACGGCTTCGAAGAGGCGCAGTGTTTCCAGGAACATCGGGTTGAGGAAGGGCGGAATGTTGCGTGGTGGGGTCTGGACTGTTCGCCCAGTGCGGATGTCCAGCACATCGAAGCGCTCCCGAAAGCGCCCCCGAGCGATACGCTGGAGGGCGGCGACGTAAAACGTGTCAGCTCCATCGGCAATGGCGTAGTCGTGGAGCACGAGGAGAGGTCCCTTCGGCTTGCGCACGTACCAGCGGCGTCCCGGCGGGGGATACTCCAGGACGGTGCTCTGCACACCGCCTCGGTCGGTTGCCCGCAGGAAGAGGCGGTTTTCTTCCCCAGGACGCAGCCCGTCGGACTCCCGGACGGTGAAGAATTCGGTGGTTGCCGGAAGTCGATGCCAGCGGCTGGTGTCGTTGAGCGCCCATTCCAGGAAGGCAATCTCGTTGGGACCGTCAGGGTCAAAAGCGGTGAAGCGGAAGGTCGCCACTGTGAAGGTGGTCTCCGGCAGCCATGCGCTCTGTGCGGCAGCCGCAGTGGTATCAGCCCCCCAGAAGAGGCGTGGTGGGCTGTTACGCACCGGATAGCGGAGCCGAGCGGGGCTGAGGTCAACTGCACCGGACAGCTGGGGAAAGGGCTCGCCATCGTCGTAGATAGCGTTCCCGTTGAGATCTCGGAAGGCAACCACCTCCCCGGGTTTCGGATACTGTGCCGCGGGGAGGGAATTATCCACTGCGGCAACGGCAATCGTGTACACGGTATCCCCAGCCCCGACAGCCAGACTCAGCACCGTATCGCGGCGAGGTGTATAGACCCAGAGGCGCTCGTCCAGTGTGAGTAGGAAGCCAACGACGACGCCGTCGGGATCGTCCCCGCGCCAGAACACGTGCGCCTGACTCGTCTGCGGGGTGCCGACGGTATCAACCCAGAGGAGGGTCTCCGGCGGGAGATTCGGCGTCGGTGTCCCGATGTATGGCTCCGCGCAGCCGCTCAGGGCAAGCAAAGTGCTCCACAGAGTCCAGAGGGTGTGCGCTCGGAGAGGCTCAGCTCGCATGGAATACGGTGCTTTCTGCCAGGTGCGAAAATACACCGAGCGCCGGAAGGCGCATCGGCGCCGGTATAGGCTCCGGCGTTACGGGTAGCGTACGAAGACAGTCACCCGTGGCACGACGTGGGGATGCATCTGTTCAGCGGTCAGGAGCCAGAGATTGGGCATGAGGTGGACGCGGGGTATTGGCGTGTAGTCAACGGCAATCAGCCCGAAGCGATAGGTAGCAGCACCGGAGAGGCGCCGGTCGCTTTCCGTGTGGTCGTAGCGAAGCACGAGTGCGAGAGCAGGGAGCTCCAGCAGCCGGAAATGTCCGAAAAGGCTTACTGCGAGCGGCTCTTGCTGCAGAGCGTTGGGACCCCACTGCGAGCGCAGGAGGAATTCCCCGCCCAGCGTGAGCCGCTCGTGCTGGTAGCCGAGGAATCCTTTGAGCAGCACCACGTCCCGTCCCTGTGTTGGGGATTCCCAGTCAGCGTAGCCTTCCAGCCACAGACCCGGAAGAGGCTGCACAGCGCACTGGAGCAGGAGCTTCTTCCCGCGGTTGGATTCCGCCCTGACCCCTTCGCCGCCGCTTACCATTGCCGTTGCGTGCAGGAGCTGGTGTCCCCGGTGCTCAAGGCGGATGCGGAGGCTCAGCCCGAAATCCACCGCGCTGCCCCAGCCCCAGAAATCCGTCAGCGTCTTCTCCAGGCTACGGTAGCCCCAGAGTGCCTCCGAGAGACGCCATGTCGGGGTTGGAATCAGCCCCAGCTGCAGCAGCACTGCAGGGGAGGGACTTTCCCAGCTGAGCGACACTTCCTTGAGGAATGGGCTATACCGCCGCTGAGCGTCCAGTGAGCCATCGGTCGCTTCGAGCAGTACCCGTGCGGAGAAGCCCGAACCCAGGACGCCATCGGCCCAGAGCTGAACCCGGCGGAACTGGAAGAGATTCTCCCCCTTGCTGTACCGGGCGTACTGAGCCGGCAGCTCCAGGGAATCTCCGCTGAGCTTTGCGAAGTAGTCAGCGAAGCTGAGAGCGCCAACGCGTACTTCCGGCTGAGCCAGCAAGAGCGGGGAGCAGAGCACGAAAGCGAGGATGGGCGCACGGAAATATGCCATCGTGCAACAACGGTTGACACCACCTCATTGCCGCCTGGTCCAGCACTCTCGCCGCGCAGCACTGCACGGTTGGGCGCAAAAATACAGCCCTGGCAGCGGCTCATGTGGCTCTTCTCTTGCGAGCTCGAGCGCAAAGACCGTGGAGCACGCCTCCCAAAAGGAGACTCAGAGCCGGCGGTACTACGAGGAGCCCCATGCCCCAGCTGAGCCGGACTGTCCCGCTGTCTTTGTCCACCTCGAAGCAGCGGAGCGCAACGTCGTAACCTGGCAGGGGATAGGAAAGCACGAACTCGCCCTGTGCTTCACGGACAGCGGACCGCAGGTATCTTACCGCCTGCCATCCTTCGATGCGGCGGAGGATGTTGCCGCGTTGGTCCAAGACGGCGAGCGCCAGCGTATGGTCAAACTCTCCCCGTTCGGGACTGAAGCGCAGGCGGTATCCCAGCGCTTCCAGCAGTGCAGGCAGGTCCTCCCTTTTCGGAATGCCCCACCACCAGCCCTGCAGAGCCTCAGCACCCACACGGCGAGCAAAGGAGCGCAATTCCTCCACCCGATCGCGAGGGTCAAAGCTGAGGACAACCACACGGAACCCGCGTGGTATCCCGATCGCCTCCACTAAGGAGTGCATGTACGGGGAGCAGAGCCCTGTGCAGCGTGCCGAAACCAGCGTCAACAGCACGGGCGATTCCTCCAGGAGCTGATGGAGTGAGCTCTGCTCCCCGTCAATACCGTGTATGCGCACGGCGGGCAGCGTCCGCAAGTAGTACCGTCCTTCGTTGAGCTGTCCAGGCAGTGGCGCTGTCCACGCCACCAGCAGTACTACGATACCAGCACCCGTGCGCATCGCCGCACGACATGCACAACGTACACGAGCACAGCTGTCAGGACCAGGAGCGCACCGAGACCTCCGAAGAGCGCCAGGGTACCGCCCTGCGCCACGAGCTCGGGGTACTTATCCACCCGGCGCATCACCGAAGAGGCACCTGCAAGGTAGAATGCCAGCACGAAGACCACTCCCCCGAGCAGGTAGAGCACCATCACGGGGCGGTAGAGTCGGCTTCCTTCCTCACCGCTTGTTTCCCGCACAAACCAGCTAATGAAGCCGAGGCTGAAGAGAACGTTCCCCAGCAGGTTGTACGTGTGGAAATGCGCTGGCACCCAGAGCGTGTTGTGGAGCACGAAGTTGTTCGCCACAATTGCGTCCAGAATCGCTCCCGCCCCGCCGATGATCCAGAACATGACCCCGAAGAAGAAGAATGCCGGCGCTAGCCACCACTGCATCCCAGAGCGGAAGACGGTGGCAAGCACCGTGAAGGTCGTTACTGCCACAGCCGGAATCGGCGCAATCCAGGAAGCGATCTGCCCGATGTACTGCACTGCCGTCGGCTGAACGAAATCCATGTAGAGATGGTGGAAGTAGGCTGTCCAGACAACCACGAGCACTAAGTTCCAGGCAATGGCGACGTAGGGTTTGGTCTTGTATGGCGGCTTCCCTGCCAGAGATGGGAAGAGCTCGTAGAGCGTGGCAATGCCGAAGTAGAGCATCTCGTTGACAAGCGTGTGCCCGAAGTAGAACGTCAAATTCTTCATCAGTAACGCGTCCTGCTTGACGCCGCTGAGGTACTCGACGAAGAAGAGCACGAGCAGAACCACAGCGGCGACGAAAGCCGGCACAAGCCCCAGCAGAGTGGTTGTGGTAATCAGGATAAACGGAGGAGTTTCCGGCTCGCTCTTCCCAGCAATGTGCTGCCACGCCAACGCCTGCGGGAGCGAATACCGCTTGAGAATAGCAACGAGTAACCCGAGAGACCATACAAACCACCCAATCCCGAGACTGCCCAGCGAGAACAGGAACGCTAGTGTTGCCCATTCCTCCCCGCGGGCGTAGAATGGCAGCGGGTAGAGGAAGTACCACCCCGTGTGGAAATCGCCCAGGAAAATTGCTCCCAACAGCAGGACTACTCCGACCAGTGTCAGCACATAGCCGAACGTCATCGGCCAGAGGCGTACCTCAACGTAGCGCCGCAACAGGTAACTCACCCCTGCCATGCTCATCACGAACCAGATACCAACCATCAGCAGACCGTGGGC
>BEHX01000016.1 GCA_002898295.1 bacterium HR21 | reverse complement strand
TAGGCAATACGCTCGCGCAGAAACTCCTTCACCTCAGCCACAACGTTCTGGTAGTGCGGATTGAGCTGCATGGTGCGCGGTGTCCCCTGCATGTGCATGAGGATCACCGGTACACCGTGGGCAGCTGCTACCTCGCCCATCCGCGGATCGAATCGCAGCGCACTGATGTCGTTGAGCATCGTCGCTCCAGCAGCCAGTGCTGCGGCAGCAACTTCGGATTTCGTCGTGTCAACCGAGATGGGGATCGTCCGGTTGTGCCGGCGAATCCCCTCGATGACGGGAATGACACGCCGGAGCTCCTCCTGCACTGGAACCGGCTCGGCTCCCGGACGGCTACTCTCGCCTCCGATATCGAGAATATCAGCCCCCTGCTCGATGAGCTGCAAGGCATGCTCGATTGCTGCCGCAGGATCGGCGTAGAGTCCGCCGTCGGAGAAGGAATCCGGCGTCACATTGACGACGCCCATAATCCGGGGGAAGGGCATGGCACACGCTCCATCGTGGCTGTTCTGTAGACGAAACTCCCCACGCCTGCCAGAGAGCCCCTCTCAGTGCCGAACCTCCCGCACCGACACCGAGCGGATGACCACGGGTGTCTTCGGGGTCCCATCCTCCGGACCGAACGGACCTGGCTCAATAGGCACAGCAGCGATTTCCCGCACTACCTCCATGCCTTCGAGCACTCGCCCGAAGATAGTGTAGCGCTTCGGCAAGTTGGTAGCACGCTCCAGGCAGATGAAGAATTGGCTCGTATTCGTATTCGGTCCGCGATTGGCCATGGCTACCGTGCCGACTTGGTATCCGAGGCGGTAGCTCGGGGTTTCGGGATTGAGCTCGTCTTCAAATTCGCCCCCGTAGATGCTCACGCCACCTGTCCCCCAGCGTGCTCGCTGCTTGGGGTCTTTCGTCAGCGGATCACCCGCCTGGATGACGAAGTTGCGGGCAACCCGATGGAAGAGCACGCCGTTGTATTCTCCCCGGCGCGCCAGCTCAACGAAGTTGCGGACCGTCTTCGGAGCATCCTGCCCGTAGAGCCCCAGGGTGATGACCCCCAGGGAGGTTTCGAGGACCGCAATGTGCGTAATCACTGGCGTATCCGGACGCTGCGGCGGAGCCGCCTGCTCCGACACTGGAGCCCGTGCCGATTCCTGCCTCTGCTCGACCTTCGCATTGTCCTGTACACCCGTCCGCTGACAGGCACCGAACAGCACCGCCACGATGAGAACACTCCACCACGGCATCGCAGTCTCCTTACGCTGTATGGAACACACCAATGAGCACCCCTCCGGCAAGCACGAGCCGGTAGAGGATGAAGACCCAGAGGCTATGACTCCGGACATACCGGAGCAAGAAGGCAATGGCAGCGTAGCTACTCAGGAATGCCGCCAGGAAGCTTCCCCCGAATGCCTGCCACGAGAACGCCGAACCATGGCGCAGCAGCGCCATGAGCTCCAGTCCTCCGCTAGCAGCAATGGCAGGAATCCCGAGCAAGAAGGCGAACCGGGCGGCATCGGCACGCTGCACTCCCAGAAGCATTCCGGCAGCGAGTGTCATCCCGGAGCGCGAACTCCCGGGAAGGAGCGCGAGCACCTGCCCCAATCCGATCAGAAGCGCTTCCCGCCAGCCAATATCAGCCAGCTGCCGCTTTCCCCGGCGGAACTCTCCCAGCGCCATCACAAGCGAGCCCCCTCCTAGCGCCCCGGCAATGAGCAGTGGCTCCTTCGTGAGCGGACCTTCTATGACCGGCTTCAACAGCAGCCCGAATACTCCAATGGGGAGCGTCCCGACCACAATAGCCAGCCCAAGCCGCCGCCCTTCCCTGGCGGAGGGTCCAGCCCACACGGCACTTGCCACCTGCTTGAGATCCTGTCGAAAGTACCACCCCAATGCCGCCAGGCTCCCGAGCTGAAGGCTCGCAAGGAAAGCAGTCCACTGCGCTGCTACCGCCTGGGGGTTCCCCCCCAAGAGCATCCCTGCTAACGTGACGTGCGCCGTACTGCTGATGGGCAGAAACTCCGTCACCCCTTGAACAATGCCGAGCACAACCGCTTCCCAGACGTCCATCGGGGAATCGAGTTCGTCTGCAGAGCTACAAAGTTAGCCAACGCTTCCCAACTTGCTCTATATACCTCCGGGCTTTTCCCGCGGCAGTAAGCTGCTGACGGGATTTTGGTAAGTTTGTTGCCTTGCCAATTGGCGTGTTCCACCGCGTGAGCGCTCGCGCCCATGTCCTATCCCTTCGCTGAAATTGAAGCCAAATGGCAGCGCTGGTGGGAAGAGCAGCAGATTTACCGAGTCGAGGAACGACCGGGAGTGCCGAAGTTCTACGTCCTGGACATGTTCCCCTACCCGAGCGCTGCGGGGCTGCATATTGGACATCCGGAGGGGTATACTGCCACGGACATTGTAGCCCGCTACAAGCGCATGCGCGGGTATAACGTGCTCCACCCCATGGGGTTTGACGCCTTCGGGTTGCCCACCGAACGGTTCTCGATGCAGACGGGAATTCACCCGCGGATTGCCACCGAGCAGAACGTTGCCAACTTCCGGCGCCAGCTCAAAATGCTGGGCTTCAGTTACGACTGGTCGCGGGAAATCCTGACCACCGACCCACGCTACTACAAGTGGACACAGTGGATGTTCACACTGATGTACAACTCCTGGTACGACCCAGCCGAGCAACGGGCACGCCCGATTGCCGAACTCCCGCTGCCAGAGGCTCTCCGCGACCCGCTGGAAATCCAGCAGTACCAAGACCGCTTTCGCCTGGCGTACTTGGCAACGATGCCCGTCAACTGGTGCCCTGAGCTCGGAACGGTGCTGGCAAACGAAGAGGTTGAGGAATGGCGGGAAAAAGGCTATACGGTCGAACGCCGCTCGCTGCAGCAGTGGATGCTCCGCATCACCGCGTATGCTGAACGGCTACTGCAGGACCTGGAAGGGCTGGAGTGGCCGGAAGCGACCAAGGAAATGCAGCGGAACTGGATCGGCAAGAGCTTCGGGGCGGAAATCCTCTTTCCCGTGCTGGGGAAGCCGGGACTCGTCATCCGTGTCTTCACCACACGCCCGGATACGCTCTTCGGGGCGACCTTCCTGGTGCTGGCACCCGAACACCCTCTGGTTGCTGAACTGACCACACCAGACCAGCACCCAGCAGTGACGGAATACCAGTACCAGGTCGCACGCCGGCTAGAACAGGAGCGCCTGGGTGAGCGCCCGAAATCTGGCGTCTTCACCGGTTCCTATGCGCTCCATCCTGCTACCGGAGAACGGCTCCCTATCTGGATTGCGGATTACGTCCTGCCGCACTACGGGACTGGTGCGATCATGGCGGTGCCTGCCCATGACGAGCGTGACCACGAGTTTGCTCGCACCTTCCACTTGCCGATCAAGCAGGTGGTTGCCCCTGCCGATGGAAGCCCGTGGGATATCCTCGAAGCCGCCTTCACCGACGAGGGTATCGGGATCAACTCCTCTGCCGAGGGCATTTCCCTGGACGGACTGCCGACCGCGAAGGCAAAAGAGCGCGTGATCGCCTGGTTGGAGTCCACCGGGCATGGACGCCGTGCCGTCTCTTACAAGCTCCGGGACTGGCTCTTCTCCCGGCAACGCTACTGGGGCGAGCCCATCCCGATTCTCTACTACGAGGACGGCACCCGCCGGGCACTGGAACTCGACGAACTACCGCTCCTGCTACCAGAGACCGTCTCTTTCCAGCCAACAGGGAGTCCCGAATCTCCCCTGGCAGCCATCCCGGAGTGGGTCAACGTCTACGACCAGAAAACGGGCAAGTGGGCACGCCGCGAGACCAACACCATGCCCCAGTGGGCAGGCTCTTGCTGGTACTACCTCCGGTACCTGGACCCGCACAACGACGCCTGGTTCTGCGACCCAGAGAAGGAGCGCTACTGGATGCAGCCCAATGGGGTAGACCTCTACATCGGTGGGGCGGAACACGCGGTGCTCCATCTGCTCTATGCCCGCTTCTGGCACAAGGTGCTCTACGACTACGGCTACGTCTCCACCCCTGAACCCTTCCACCGCCTCTTCCACCAAGGGCTCATCCTGGGCGAGGACGGACGGAAGATGTCGAAATCGCTCGGGAACGTCATCAATCCCGATGACGTCGTTGCCCGCTACGGTGCCGATGCTCTCCGCCTCTTCGAGATGTTCCTGGGACCGCTGGAGGCAACCAAGCCGTGGTCTACGAAGGGCATCGAAGGTGTCGCGCGATTTTTAAACCGGGTCTGGCGCCTCTTCGTGGAGGAAGATGGCTCGCTGTCCCACGCCATCACCGATGACCCCTTGACGCCCGAGCAGGAGTTTCTGCTCCACAGCACCCTCAAGAAAGTGAGCGAAGACATCGAAGGGCTGCGGTTCAACACCGCTATCGCCCAGATGATGGTCTTTGTCGGCGAGGTCCAGCGGATGGAGCGGCGTCCACGGGCACTGCTGGAACCCTTCCTGCTGTGCCTGGCGCCCTTTGCCCCACACATTGCTGAAGAGCTCTGGCACCGGCTCGGACACGCGGACTCCATTGTCCTGCAACGCTTCCCTGACTATGACCCGCAGAAAGCCACCCCGCGCCAGGTCGAGGTTGTCTTCCAGGTCAATGGGAAAGTCCGGGCAAAGGTGCAGCTCCCGCAAGGGCTCTCCGAGGAAGAACTCCGACGTCATGCCCTGGAACATCCAACGGTCCAGCGCTTCCTGGCCGGGCGGCGCATTCGGCAGACCATTGTTGTTCCCAATCGCCTCGTCAATATCGTGGTAGAGTAAGCCTGCCCGATGGAGTTCCTACTGATCGGCGCGGCGGTCGGGCTCTTTTCAGGACTGTTCGGCATTGGCGGGGCACTGCTTGCCACGCCGCTCTTGCGCCTTGCCGGGGTCGAGCCGCTCCTTGCGCTGGCAACACCGCTGCCGGCAATTATCCCCACGGCTCTCTCCGGAATTGCTGCCTACTGGCGCCACCGGCTGGTGGACTGGGGCACCAGTGCGGGGATTCTGCTCGGTGGGGTGCCCGGCACACTCCTCGGCGCGCTGCTGACACGGTGGATTGGCGGCTCCATCCTGATGCTCCTCACCGGCGCTCTCCTGTTGGCTGTCGGACTCCGCTTCCTGTGGGAGAGTTGGCGCGGCGGTGACGCCTCTCCGGCAGCGAGCGCGCCCCCACCGCTTGCCCCATCACCTCTTTCCCTGCTCGGGCTCGGCTTCGGAACAGGGATGGTCAGTGGACTCCTGGCAATCGGCGGGGGAATTATCCTGGTACCGGTCCTTACGCACGGCTTCGGCTTCCCACTGAAGCGAGCTCTGGCAACCTCGCTGGTTTGCGTTGCCGGCATGGCGCTCCCGGGGACGGTCGCCCACGCGTGGTTAGGGCACGTTGCCCCGCAGGTTTTGCTCCCCTTCCTGCTCGGGAGTATCCCGCTGGCGTATCTTGGGGGAAGTCTGGCGCTTGTGCTCTCCTCCCGCACCCTGCGATTGCTCTATGGGAGCGTGGTGGTGGCTTTTGCCCTCTTCTTCCTGTGGACCCAGTGGAGGAACTGAGGCATGCGCTTGGTTTTCATGGGGACACCGCGCTTTGCCGTGCCGGCACTGGAGGCGCTACACCGGGAGTTTGGTGTCTCCGTGGTTGTCACAACCCCAGACACCGTGCAGGGACGTGGACTGCGCCGGCGCCCTTCTGCCGTCAAAGAGGCAGCGCTGCGCCTGGGCATTCCGGTCTGGGAACCGGCATCGCTGCGGGAACCGGCGTTCGTCGAGCGCTTCTGTGCCGAACCCCCCGATTTCCTCGTCGTGGTTGCCTTCCGGATTGTGCCACCGGTCGTCTACCGCTGCGTGCGTCACACTGCCTTCTGCGTCCATCCAAGCCTTCTGCCGCGGCTCCGTGGTGCGGCGCCCATTCACTGGGCAATCATCCGGGGTGAGGAGCTCACCGGCGTAACCAGCTTCGTCCTGGAGGAGCAGGTTGACGCCGGCGCCATTCTGCTCCAACGTGCCGTGCCTGTCCCTCCCGAAGCAACGTTTGGAGAACTCCATGACCTGCTCATGCCACTGGCGGCAGAAGTTGCCGTGGAGACCGTACGCGGGCTTCTGGCAGGGACGGTGCAGCCGCGCCCACAAGACCACCGGCAAGCCACCTCTGCCCCGAAAATCCGTCCAGAGGATTGCCATCTCCGCTGGGATCGCCCTGCGGAAGAAGTCCGGCGCTGGATCCACGGGCTCTCCCCGGAGCCGGGTGCCTGGGCACTCCTGGATGGGGAACGTCTCCGCTTCCTACGCGCCCGCACCGTGCCGGAATCCATCGGTGAGCCCGGAACCTTCTCCATAAGGCAGGAGCGTTTCCTAGTCGCCTGCGCCGAAGGTGCCGTGGAGATTCTCGAACTTCAACGCGAAGGACGTCGTGCCCTGGGCGTTGTAGACTTCCTCCGGGGCTGGCGAGGAAGCCGCTCCGGGAAGCTTGCCTAACGACCGTTCCCCCGGGGCGCCCTAAATTGAAGTGTCTGTCCGTGTCACCTGCCTCGAGGAAGACCCGATGGCATGGTTTCTGCGGAAGAAGCCCAACATTGAGGAAACCCAACAGCGGGAGCTTCCCGAGGGACTCTGGGCAAAATGCCCCCGCTGCAACGCCATCCTCTACAAGAAGCAGCTCGAAGAGCACCTCTACACATGCCCGCACTGTCACTACCACTTCCGCATCGGAAGCCAGCAGTACATTGATTTCCTGCTCGACGCCGGGAGCTTCCAGGAAAGGCACACCGAATTGCGTTCGGCAGATCCTCTCAACTTCGTCGATACCAAGCCCTATTGGCAGCGTTTGCAGGACGCGTATCGCTCCACCGGGCTCAACGAGGCGTTCACCACCGGACTGGCGCGCCTGGCCGAGCGTCCGATTGTATTTGGCTGCATGAACTTCGCCTTCATCGGCGGGAGCATGGGGTCCGTGGTCGGGGAGAAATTCCGCCGTGCTGTCGTCGATGCTCTGCAGCAGCAGCTGCCTCTCATTGTACTATGCGCTTCGGGAGGGGCTCGGATGCAAGAAGGGGCACTCTCGCTGATGCAGATGGCAAAAACAGCGGCAGCCCTGACCCGTCTTGCCGAAGCACGCTTGCCCTACATCACCGTGCTGACCGATCCGACCACAGGCGGCGTGACTGCTTCGTTTGCCATGCTCGGGGACATCATCCTGGCCGAACCCGGAGCCCTCATCGGCTTTGCCGGACCGCGAGTCATCGAGCAAGCCACCCGGCGCAAGCTCCCGGAAGGGTTCCAACGGGCAGAATTCCTCCAAGACCACGGCTTTGTTGACCGCGTCGTCCACCGCAAGGAGCTGCGCTCTACACTGGCTCTCCTGTTGGAACTGCTGTGCTAGAGGCGCATGCACTCCATCGCCCTCATCGGCTTTCCAATGGATCTGGGCGCCGGACGACGCGGCGTCGACATGGGACCTTCCGCGCTCCGCATTGCCGGCATCGCTGAACGGCTCCGCGAGCTCGGCTATGCCGTGCTCGACCGCGGAGATATCGCCATCCACACGCAGGAAGTCCAGGACATCTACGACCCGAGGCTCAAGTATTTGCCCGAAATTGCTCGCGCCTGCCGCCTCCTGAGCGAAGTCGTCTGGCACCTCCTGACCGAAGGGCACACTCCACTGGCTCTCGGCGGCGACCATTCCATGAGCATTGGCTCCGTTGCGGGGGTTGCCCGCTGGTGTCGCCACCACGGCAAGCGTCTGGGCATCCTCTGGATCGATGCTCACGGCGATCTGAATACCCCGGAGAGTACTCCCTCGGGGAATATCCACGGTATGCCGCTGGCTGTCATCCTTGGCTACGGGACCCCGGAGCTGACAACGCTTGCAGGCTTTCACCCCATGGCAGAGTGCGCCGACGTTGTCCTCCTCGGCGTCCGCTCGCTCGACCCTGGAGAACGGGAGCTGATCCGAACGACAGGGCTGCGTGTCTACACCATGCAGGACATAGACCGCCGGGGGATCTACCCCATTGCCCTGGAAGCACTGCAGTACCTACGCCAGCGCGTTGACCACCTGCACGTCAGCTTCGATGTCGACGTGCTCGATCCATCCGTTGCTGCCGGCGTTGGAACCCCCGTGCCTGGCGGGCTGAGCTACCGCGAAGCTCACCTGCTGATGGAAACTATCGCTGAATCCGGGGGCGCACACTCCCTCGATGTCGTCGAGGTCAATCCGATCCTGGACACCCGCAATACCAGCGCCGTGGTCGCTGCAGAACTGATCGCATCGCTGATGGGGAAACGCATCCTCTGATGCGCTGCGTACTGCTGTGGTTGGGACTCGCCACCGGCGTGACGACCGCAGCTCCGGATACCCTGCCGACGCGCTCGCTCTGGCTGGAATTCTCCGCCGAGCTGGGCATGCTGCTCTCTTGGGAGGGGACGGAATTTCTCCAGTCCTACCGCGAGCTGACCCACGCCACGACGTTCCCGACCACGTTCCCACCGGGGGAAGCTCTCACACTGGGCTTGCGTGTGCCTCTGGACTCCTGCTGGAAGTTCCGCCTCGGGGTTGGCTTGTGGCAGCTCCAGCTCGACCATACCGACCGACAATGGCTGCAGGAAGAGCAACGACAGGGAGAACGGGTGGTGCGTGCGGTACTCCACCTCCGTTTCATACCGGTCTGGCTCGGAGCCGAATGGCACCCTTTTTCGACCCAGTTTCGGAGCTACCTCCACGCTGCTGTGGGCATCATCCCGTTGAAGTTTCTCTGGCAGGAAACTGTCCGAACCTCCGTGCCTGAGGACGTGCGCAGCGGTGGCATCTACCGGAAGCAGTGGCTGCTCCGCCCGGGCATCCGGCTTGGCGCAGGAACCGCTTTGCGCTTCGACGCGGCTGCGCGCGGGTCCCTGCTGGAGAGCCTCCGCGCAGAGGTTGGCTACAGCTTCATCCCTGTCCGCGACACAGCTCTCGAGCCCCTCTCGTCCCAGTTGCCCAGTTCTGCGCCACTGCGGCGGTCGTTCTGGTTGAGCGGCAGTATGCTGACCCTCAGCCTCGCCCTCGTGCTCCAGCTCCCGATGCTCCTGCCCTGAGCGCTGTCTTGTGGAAAAGGCGCCATCTGCTAACTTTGCATCCGCCAGGGAATGGGTTGCCCGAGAGGAAGCCAGAATGGTAGAGATCACGGTCACTGCCCGGCACTTCAAAGCACCGCCGGAATTGCACGAGACGGTTGAGCGGGAACTGCAGAAGCTCACGCGATTCCATCCCGGACTTCTCCGGGCACATGTTGTGCTGGAGGAAGAGCGCGGATTCAAGCACATCGAGGTCCGCCTCAATGCTGACGGCACGGAGCTCGTGGTCAAGGAGAGAGCCGATAGCTACCTGGCTGCTCTCAACCAAGCCGTGGACGTTCTTGTTCGGCAACTGCGCAAGCTCAAGACCCGACGCGAACAGCGCTGAACCGGAGCGGCTCGCCTCTGTGTCCAATAGCTCAACGGCAGACAATGGAAACGCGGCTCCGCTGTTGGCATCGCCTTGGTTTTCCCCTGGTCTGCATGTTTCCTCTGCTCCTGGGCTGCGGCAGCGACCAGCGTGCTTTCTCGCTGGAAGGCATTGACACCACCCGCCCGACTCCGGGCGACTGGGTGGTCATCCACATCCTCTCCGATCCGGAGAGCCTCAATCCGCTGACGGCAAACGACGCCACCAGCCAGGAAATTTACACCCACATCTTCGAATCGCTCCTCTTCCAGAACCCGCAGACACTGGAGCTACAGCCCAATATCGCCGACAGCTTACCGGAGATTTCCCCTGACCACCTCACCTACCGCTTTCGTCTCCGGCGGGGCGTCCACTTCTCGGACGGTCACCCACTGACGAGCGCCGATGTGCTCTTCAGCTTCAAGGCGGTCAAAAATCCCTACATCGTCGAGGCTGCCGCCCTGCGTAATTATTACGACAACGTCGCCGACGTCCAGACACCGGACCCGTACACAGTCATCTTCCGCATGCGGGAACCGTACTTCCTGGCCGAGTACTTCCTCGGCGGGCTTCCCATTTTGCCGAAGCATATCCTCGATCCCCAAGGGCTCACCGACCGATACACCATTGCCGAAACCAACGACACTGCTGCAGCTGCCCGCAACCCTGCAGTGCAAGAGTTTGCCACCTGGTTCCGTGCTCCGGAGCGTTCCCGCAGCCCACAGTATATCGTCGGCAGCGGTCCTTACGTGCTCCACGAGTGGAAAACCACCGAGTACGTCCGCCTGCGCCGCAATGAGCGCTACTGGAACGGCGACAACAACCCGTGGGCACGCCGGTACCCGAACCAGATTGTCTACCGCGTCATCACCGAGCGTACCAGCGCCCTGAGCGCTCTGAAAAACGGCGACATTGACTTCATGCCCTACATTCCCCCGAAGCTCTTCGATGAGATGCTCGATACCACAGCAACACCGCATCTGCGGAAGGTCACCTACGCCCAGACCAGCTACACGTACATCGGCTGGAACTTGCGCCGTCCCTTCTTCGCCGACAAGCGTGTCCGCCAGGCGCTCTCGCACCTGGTCAACCGCGAGGCGCTCATCCGCACGCTCATGCTCGGCTACGCCCGACCGGTCGAGAGTCCCATCTATCCCGGACGTCCCGAGTACGATAGCACACTGAAGCCCTACGAATACAA
>BEHX01000015.1 GCA_002898295.1 bacterium HR21 | reverse complement strand
GGGTGATCGGGCAGCAGCAGGTGGTGGTGGTGCGCTGACAAGCACCCGTGCCGGCAGGGGTATTCCCTGCCGGCACGTATTTTTGCAAGCACAGGGTAGCATGTCTCATGTCGGAGGAGTTGACCGATGACGCGCTGTACACGCTGGTTCCAGCTTGCTCTGGGGGTTGTCAGCTGGCTGCTCGTCGCCACCGTAGTGTATGCGGCAGGGACGATTATCAAGCAGCGTCCACCGAGTGCATTGCGGCAGTGCAGTGGAGATACGCTCGTGCTTGCTGTTCAAGCAGAGCCCCCGGTGGGAGAGTCTGGATTGCGGTACCAGTGGTATAAAGACGGCGTTCCTCTGACGGATGGCGGTCGTATCAGCGGTGCACAGACCAACACACTGACCATCGTCAACGTTGTGTCGACTGATGCCGGTGTCTACACCATTGTTGTAACGACGGTTCCCTCCGGCGCAACGGAGGAGGCGCAAGTCCAGGTTGATATTGCCCAGCCTGTGCAGGTGACCCAACAGCCAACAGGTGGCACGTTCTGCGCTGGGCAACAGGTGACGCTCTCGGTCACAGCTACCGGTAGCATTGATGGCTACCAATGGTACCACAATGCGAACATTGTGCCTGGAGCAACGGAGGCGAGCTACACGATGACCGCTACCCCAGCAGATTCCGGCGAATGGTGGTGTGTCATCATCAGCCCCTGTGGGAACGTGATTTCTGAAAAAGTGCAAGTCCAGGTCAGCGTTGCCCCGCAGCTCGTCACGCAGCCGACGGATCTGGCAGTGTGCCGGGGCACGAGCTTTACACTCCAGGTCGAGGCTACCGGTACAGAGCCGCTCCAGTATCAGTGGTACCAAAATGGGACCCCGATTGCAGGAGCGAACCAGGCAACGTACCAAGCCGTAGCGACGCAGACGGCAACGTATACAGTTGAGGTCAGCAACAGCTGTGGGACGGTCCGATCGCAAGCAGTAACCGTCCGCGTCAAGGAGCCGCCGCAGGTAACACAGGATCCGCAGGGAGGCAACTTCCCTCTGGGTTCTCGGGTAGAGCTTTCGGTGGTGGCAACAGGGGAGCCCCCACTGAGCTATCAGTGGTACCGCAACAATGTCCCGATTGCGGGAGCAACAAGCCCAACGTACGTGATCTTGAATCTCTCGCAGTCTGATGAGGGGGATTACTTCTGCGTTGTCACCAACGAGTGTGGGGCGGATACAAGTGGTGTAGCGAAGGTCGGGCTCACGGGTATTACGGAGTACGTCGTCGGACATGGGGTAATCCTCCGGGTCATAGCACCGCACCCGGTGACGGGGGTTGCTACGATTCGCTTCCAGTTGGTGGAAGAAGGGTGGGTGCGGCTGAGAGTGGCGGACCTCTACGGGCGTCCAATTGCCGTACTGCAGGAAGGCTTCCTGCCTGCTGGAGAGCATGTCCAGCGTCTGGATGCAGTGGCTCTGGGCTTGGCAGCGGGGGCGTACGTCTACGAGGTACAGACCGCTACGGGAACAGTGCGGCAGCTGATGGTAGTTGCGCGGTGAACGCGTGCGGTGCACGTGTGCCCACTCTTTGGGGTTCCCGAAGAGTGGGCTTTTTTTTGCTCCTCCTGTGGACTACTGGATGGGCAGGTGTCGGAGGCACTGTATTGACTGTGGAAAGTCCCGGCTTTGTGCAGCGTTGTGGGTTCCCGGAGTGGCTCAAGCGGGGCGGACCGCAGGGAGTACAGAGCGAGCGACCTGAGCTGCCACTCTTTCTCGAAACCTCGGATGGAGCCTTCCGGGTCCACTACACGCTCACCGGTCCCGACGCTGTCCCGGCAGCGGATGCAGACGGCAATGGTGTTCCCGACTACGTGGATACACTCGTTGTGCTGCTCCAGTATGTTCGCTCCGTCTTGTGTGATTCCCTGGGGTATCCTGCGCCGCCTGCCGACGCCGGAGCAGGTGGCTCGGATGCCTATGATGTCTACGTCCTCGAGCTCGGACGCCAGGGACTCTACGGGGAAACCGTGCCGGAGAGACTACTCCCCCGGGGAGTTTTCCCCCGATTCACCTCGTTTCTGAAGCTTGATAACGATTACAGCCCGCTGGATTCCTTCGGGGGACGCCCGACGTATCGGGAGACAGGTGTGCGAGGACTCCGTATTGCCATTGCACACGAGCTCTACCACGCTATCCAGTTTGGTAACTACGGCATTGCCTGGCGTGGCACGCTTCTCTACGAGCTTGCCAGCACCTTCATGGAATGGCGCATTTTCCCTGATACGCGCGACTATGAGCAGTTTCTGCCTGAACTCTTCGGTGAGCCTCAACGATGTGTGTTTGGGTACAGCGAGAATGCTGCCCTCGGATACCGTTTCGCCCTCTTTGGGCAGTACCTCTACCTGCGGTGGGGAGATGGCATCCTGCGTCAGATGTGGGAAGGGATTGGGGAAGGACGGCATCCCTATGCGGCGCTCGACACGGCATTGATGGAACAAGCGCAGAGCTCTCTCCGTCAGGCATGGTGTGAATTCCTCCCCTGGCTCTACTACACGGGTGCGCGTGCCTTGCCGGGGTATTTCCCACGGGCAGCGGACTTCCCAATGGTGCGCTTTGCTCTTGAGGAGTATTTTTCCCCGCCAACCGTGATGAGTAGCGGGCAGCTCCAGCCTTTTGAATTCCGCTTCCTGCGTGTTCTCTTTGCCGGTGGACAGCAGACGCCGGATACGCTCGCTGTGGCTCTGACAGTCCCTGACTTGGATGCTGTCCTTGCCGCTCAGCTGCGTGCCACGGCATATACCTTTGCCTGTGGCTCTGTGCCTGATGGCGAGCCGATCCCTGGGACGGCGTACTCGATACGCCTTCAGGGTGAGCGGGACCTTTGTCGGCAGCTGTTCTGGAACAACGGCTTCCCGCTCGTGGTGGTCGGTGGAGTTTATCCGCAGCCCTTCGTGCCCGGCAGGGATGGGAGGCTCTGTCTCCCTGTCCCTGGAAGCACGCCGCTGGAGGTGCCAGCGGAGGTAGTAGTCTATACGCCAGCATTCGAGCAGGTTGAGTCCGTCATCGCAAGAGTTCAGGCGGATGGAGATCGGCTTGCTGTCTGCTTTGTCCCGATGCTCCGTCCTGGGGTCTACGTCTACCGGCTTGCTGTTGCCGGGCAGGAGCGGTGGGGGAAGTTCCTCGTACAGGCAGAGCCGTGATTGAGTTGCAGGCACATGGGGTAGGGAAGGCGTACATCCCCGGTGTGTGGGTAGTGCGGGAGATATCGATCCGTCTCGGCGCTGGGGAGGCGCTTGCGATCGTTGGACCCAATGGGGTGGGGAAGAGCACGCTGCTCAAGCTGCTCTGCGGGCTGAGCGAGCCGACCAGTGGGCAGGTTGTGCTCTCTCTGTTTGGCAGACGCTACCGTCCGCAGGAGTGCCTCTGGTGGGCAATTGGCGTTGTAGCGCCTTTCGTGCAGCTCTATGGAGAGTTCACCCCGTGGGAGCTGCTCCGGATGAGCATGCGATTGCGAGGGCTGCGGTGGCAGTCCGAGGAGGCAGGCTGGCTGCTGCAACAGCTCGGACTTGAGGCGGTTGCCTCACGCCGGATTGCGGTGCTCTCCTCTGGCATGCAGCAGCGTGTCCGGATTGCTCTGGCGTATCTCCATCAGCCCTTTGTCCTGGCGCTCGACGAGGTGACGGTGACACTCGATGCTGCCGGCATTGCGGCAGTGGAGCAGCTTGTGCGATGGCACCGTGAACGCGGTGGCATTGTCCTTGCGGCAACGAATAGCGAGCATGAGCGCCACTGGTCCTCGAAAGTGCTGGAACTCCCCGGAGGTAGCTGCCTATGAGGTGTGTCCTGCTTTGGAGTGTGCTCGCCGGCTTCTGCTGTGCCGGTAGAACGGAGCTGGAAGCTGTACAGCGCACCGGGAGTCCACTGTGGGTTATCACTGCCCGGTTGCCAGAGCGACTGGAGTTCTGTGGGGAACCGGTGCCACTGGAGCGACCAGATGTGCGGGAAGGAATTGAGCGGGAGCTGTACATTCTCCTGCAGCAGCCCGGGCAGCTGGTACTGTATCAGAAGCGGGCAGGGCGTTACTTTGCGCTCTTTGAGCGCTACTTGCGGGATTCGAGTATGCCACCAGACTTGCGCTACGTTGCCATCGCCGAGAGTGCACTGCTGCCGACCGTGCAATCACCCAAGCAGGCGATGGGCTTGTGGCAGTTTATCCCGGAGACTGCTCGCCAGATGGGGCTCCGCGTTGACGACTACGTGGATGAGCGCCGTCATCCGGAGCGCAGTACCCGGGCAGCACTCCAGTACCTCCGGCAAGGCTACCAGCTCTTCGGAAGCTGGACTTTAGCCGTTGCAGGCTACAACATGGGACACCAACAGCTGCAGGCGCAGCTGCGGGAACAGGGAGTGGCGAATTTCTACGACGCTTTCCTCAACGAGGAGACAACGCGCTACCTCTACCGCATCGTCGCAATCAAGCATGTCTTGGAGAATGCTGCCCGCTACGGTGTTGCCGTCCCGTCCGCGGAATGCTACAGCGAACTGCCGGTACGCATTGTGCGCTGGACCGAAGGTATTGCCGACCTTGTCGAATGGGCACGGCGCCAGGGGGTACGCTACAAGGATGTGCGTCTGCTCAACCCGTGGATTCTCCGGCGGCAGCTACCTCCCCCGCCGCCAGGCGAGGCGTACGAGATCGCGCTCCCGCGGTAGCTTACGGCGCAACGGCTTCCTGGGCTTTTCGCACATCCTCCGAGGAGATCAAGATTGCTCCGGCTTCCTGCATCTCCTGGAGGGCACGCTCGCCATCGCCCGGGTTGACGTTGACAGCACGGACGGCGTCGGTGACCACATAGGTCCGGAAGCCTTCTCGCAGAGCGTCCAGCGTTGTGGCACGGACGCAGTAGTCGGTTGCCAGCCCGGTGATGTAGAGTTCTGTGACCCCCTGCTGGCGCAGGTACTCAGCCAGGTTGACGTTCGTTGCTTCGAAGGCAGAGTAGCCATCATCGCGGTTGCCTGTCCCTTTGAGCAGCACGAGCTGGATTTTGTCCGTGCGCAGCTGGGGATGGAACTCCGCGCCGGGAGTTCCCTGGACGCAGTGCGGAGGCCATTTCTCGAAGTGCACTGTCTGCGGTGGGTGCCAGTCTTTCGAGGCGAGGACCAGCGGGAAGGCATCCATCAAGGAGTTGATGACCGGAACGACGGCATCGCCCTCCGGCACGGGGAGTGCCCCGCCAGGGCAGAAGTCGTTTTGCACGTCTACGATGAGCAGCGCCTTCATGGCAGGATGGACCACCACTGTGGGACCACGGGATGTCGCAGCTACTGGAGACGAAGCGTCTGCTGGACCAGTCTATCTCGGAGTTCCTTGAGTTCCTGGCTGATGCCCACCGGGTAGATGTGCGGGTTTTCAAAGCGCTTGTGGACATCGGGCAGGGAGCCGAAGCGCTCGGCAGCATAGGCTCGGACTTCAGACAGCGAGGGCAGAGGCTGGCAGAGTTCGCCTCGGTGGAGAATGGGACGCAGGAGTGGCTCGGCGGTGAGACCGTCAACGGCGATGCGCTGCAGTGGGAAGAAGGGATGGTAAAGCTCGCTGGGGGCTTGGGATTCGGAGAGCAAGCAGATTCCGTCGGCAGCAAAGGAGCCATCGGCGCGGCGGTAGCGGAAGAGCTGTTTTCGCCCAGGAAGGAGGACCTTGGTGAAATCGTCGGAGACCTTCAGTGTTGGGCGTCCGTCGCATTCGACGAGCTTGTAGACACCATCCAGTGCGGGGCAGTCGTAGGCTGTAACCAGGCGGGTGCCAACGCCGAAGCCGTCGATGGGGGCATTCTGCTGCAGGAGGCTGCGGATGAGGTATTCGTCGAGCTGGTTGGAAGTGAAGATCTTCACGTACGAGAGCCCTGCCTGGTCGAGCATCTGTCGAGCGTGCTTGCTCAGCGCAGCTAAGTCGCCGCTATCGATGCGGATGCCCAGGAGCCGAAAGCCGGAGGCTTCCAGCTCTTTTGCCACGCGAATGGCGTTGGGAAGCCCGCTTTCGAGCGTGTTGTATGTGTCCACCAGGAGAACGCAGCGTTCAGGGTAGAGGCGAGCAAAGGTGCGGAAGGCTTCCAGTTCATCGCCAAAGCTTTGGATCCAGGAATGCGCCTGCGTCCCAGTGATGGGGATACCGTAGAGCATGCCAGCAACGACGTTGGAGGTAGCGTCCACCCCCCCGATGTACGCTGCCTTGCTGGCCAGCATTCCGCCCCAGCCCTGGGCACGGCGCAGCCCGAAATCAGCAACGAAGCGGTTGCCGGCAACCCAGCGGATACGCATTGCCTTTGTGGCAATCAGTGAGGCGAAGTTGAGGAGATTGAGCACGAGGGTTTCCACCACCTGTGTCTCCAGTAGCCCGCCTTCGATGCGTACAATTGGCTCTCGGGGGAAAACGACCTCCCCCTCGGGGACGCTCCAGAGCGAGCCTCGAAAGCGGAAGGTCCGGAGGTAATCCAGGAACTCGCTTCGAAATCCCTGCTGCCGGAGATATGCCAAATCCTCTTCCCCGAAGCGGAGCTCAAGGAGCGCCTCGACGAGCTCTTCCAAGCCTGCAAAGATCACGTAGCCGCCATTGAAGGGATTGGTGCGGAAGAAATACTCGAAGACCGCAGGGGTTTCAGCGCGCCCGCTCAGGAAATACCCCTGCGCCATAGTCAGTTCGTAGAGGTCGGTGTAGAGCCCAAGGTGCCGGAGGAAGTCCCGTGGCATCGTTGCCTCGCGTGTGGTCCCACCGGGATGTTGACGGATGAGCCTGGGCTTGAGCGAAGAACACCGGTGTCGGGACCCGATACCGCAGCTCAGTCGAGCATCGAAGGGCTTCGGAGGAATCCCGTAATTTCACGTGCAAGTGTGTCCCACACGGTTTCGGAGGAGACAATGGCGGTGTACTCGCAGGAAATCCCGTTGGGTATCAAAGTGCCGGATTTCGAACTGCTCGACGTGGTCTCCGGGAGACGACGTTCCCTGCAGGAGTTGAAGTCGGAGCGGGCAACGGTTATCATGTTCATCTGCAACCATTGCCCGTACGTCAAACACATTCTGCCGACGCTGGTGGAGTTTGCCCGTGAGTACAGTGCCAAAGGGGTGTCCTTCATTGCCATCAATCCGAACGACCCCGAGGCATATCCGGAGGATTCGCCGGACAACATGCGCCGCGTGGCGCTGGAGCTGGGCTTCCCGTTCCCGTACTTGTTCGACGAGACGCAGGAGGTTGCTCGCGCGTACGGGGCAATGTGCACGCCAGAGTTCTACCTCACCGATAGTGAGCTCCGGCTCTTGTACCACGGGCGTTTCGACGACTCGACCCCGGGCAATGGGCTCCCCGTCACAGGCAAGGAGCTGCGGGCGGCTCTGGAGGCTGTCCTTGCTGGGCGTCCCGTTCCGTACCCGCAGTACCCTGCGCTGGGCTGTAGTATCAAGTGGCGCACGCAGCCGGAAGGCGGAGCTGCCACAGCCAGGCAGAGCTAGGTGCGTGAGGAAGCCGGGCGGAGGATGCTATGAATCTGGGGGTGGCGTTGGTCGGCTGTGGAGCCATTGGCTCC
Source organism: bacterium HR21 (assembly GCA_002898295.1). Lineage (GTDB taxonomy): Bacteria > Bacteroidota > Ignavibacteria > Kapaibacteriales > HRBIN21 > HRBIN21. The sequence continues at coordinate 5,349 of BEHX01000015.1, read as the reverse complement.
AGCGTGGTAGAAGCCTTTGCGCGAGGGGAAATTCCGCACGCGGTGTTGCAGGGGGTATTTGACCGCGACCTTGACCGGGCACGAGCCGTCAGCACGAGCATAACACCGCCGATTCCGGTTGCCTCCAGCGTCGCTGAGCTGCTGGCAGCGGGGGGAATTCAGCTCGTCATCGAAGCGGCATCGCAGCAGGCGGTTCACGAGTACGGGGAAGCAATTCTCCGGGCTGGTTGTGACTTGTTGATCCTCAGCGTTGGAGCGCTCCTGGAGCCTCCGGGCTCGGGACTCCCGAAGCTTGCCGAACAGCTAGGACGCCGCCTCTACATCCCCTCGGGGGGCATTGTGGGCATCGACGGGCTGAAGGCTGCCGCATTCCGCGGGGAGGTGGAAAGCGTGGTGTTGACCACGCGGAAACCGCCCTATGCACTGGCACCAGAGGTCTTGCTCGAACGGCTCCAGCTCCAGCCCTCGGAGATTCACGAACCGATGCTCGTCTACGAAGGACCTGCCCGTGAAGCCGTGCGTTACTTCCCGGCAAATATCAACGTGGCAGCCACGCTGAGCTTGGCAGGTATTGGACCAGAGCGGACTCTGGTCCGAATTATCGCAGACCCTCGGCAGACGCTCAATGTCCATGAAATCTATGCCCGGGGAACCTTCGGGGAGATGAGCCTGACGGTGCGGAACGTCACCCATCCGCGGAATCCCCGCACCAGTATGCTGGCGGTGCTCTCTGTGCTGACGCTCCTCCGTGAGCTGAGCCGTCCGGGAATCCACCTCGGAGTGTAAGCCGCTCACATTGCCCCCAGCAGCAGAGCGCTTCCGCAGCCTCCCGCTATCAGTGTGCTCAGCAGGAGAGGAAGCCAGACTGGACCGATCCACGGGCGGGGAAGCAGACAGAACACATCCAGCACGACGAGCGAGCGCGGGTAGCCCACAAAGACACGCAGCCAGCCGTAGTAGGCAAGGTTCCGGAGAGCGAAACTCCACCCAAACAGCACCGCGGCATGCCGTGAGCTCTCGGCGGCAAGCCCGCTGAGGAGCACCAGAGCCAGGAGGCTGCAGAGCTCGCGTCCCTGCTCGATGCAGAGGAGCCGACTAGAAAGCCTCCCGAGCACCAGGATATTCGATGCCCCGTCCGGAATCTGGAGTGCTCGACGGAGGGCGGTCACAGTGGCGGCTTCCCAATAACTCAGAGCGAGGGCTGCGAGGGTAAGCCAGAGCAGCGCCATTTCCCAGCGCGGCTCAGAAGCCGTGCTGGAGCACGGAAGGTGCCTCCCGCAATCGGAGCCACTGCTGACGTTCCAGGGGAGGCAGGCAGAGGCGCTCTGCGGCGGCAAACGTTGCTACATGCTTGGCTGAGGTGCTCGCAATGAGGATGCTCCTGACGCCGACCGTATGTTGGAGAAGTGCCAGCGCCAGCTGCGCAAATGGAACGGCGGGAAGCCGCAGTTGAAGACTCTCTTCCAGGAATTCCCGCAGCCGGCGGGCACGTTCATACGCACGGGCAGCGTAGAGTCGCCCAATATCAGCAAGCGCTTGCTGGAAGCGCTCTCTATAGGCAGACCAGCACTCGACCAGTGCTGCCGTGGTGACCAGCGGCTCGACAAGGAGCTGGAGCGAGCGGAAACGGTCCGCCAAGTAGCCACTCTCCAGCGTGAGCCAATCCTCGTAGCTTGCAAATTCGTGCCAGTGATCTTGGAGAAACAGACTCAAGGTCAGCGATTCCCGCACCATCTCCCGGTGAACGCCATCGAGGGGCTGTTCTGTCAGCAGCCGCAGCAGCTGGGTTTCGAGGTGGAGGAACTCGCGGAGCTGCCCGCGGATGTGTTCAACCGAGACCAGCGCGGGCTTCTCTACGGGCGGCTCAGCCAGGAGCACCGGGCGTCCGTGGAGACGAGCATTGAGTGGGCGGTAGACGATGACCTCGACACCGTACGCGGCTGCTTCCTCCAGCAGGGTCAATCCATGGGCGAGCGGTTCGGTGGCGATCTTCGGCTCGAAGAGATTCAGCGGAGCAGCAAGGAGGCGGAAGTGGTGCTGCGGACCGCCGACGGCGGTTGCCAGCTCGCACAGCTCCGGAATAGAGATGTTCCCCAGAGGGTGTTCCAGCTGTACACCGTACGCCTGGAGACCTCCCTGCTGGCATTCCTGTTCGAGAAAGGCAAACGCCTGTTCTAAGCGGCGGAGCAGCTCGTGCTGAGCTTCTTCCTGCGGGATACCTTGGCTGGCTGCCCACTGCCAGAAAAGCTCAGGGTGCTGGAGGAGAACCCCGCGGATGTGGATTCTCCCGAGCCGCTGGCGGCTTTCCCGGAGTTGTTCCTGGAGAAAGCTCGGGTGGAGGCAGTAGGCAACCCCTTCGTGGAGGCGCACCAGTTCGGCGTATGGAGTTCCCTCGCGTTCCCGCTCCAAGGCGCGGCGATACAGCATCCCTTCCAGGAGTCCGAGGAAGACATAAGCAGCTGGCGGATGGTCCAGGGAAGCCCCCCAGTTTCCGAGAACGCTCTCGCTGAAGCCGTCATCCAGACCGGGGAAGGTGGCAAAGAGCCGGATACCGACACTGTGGGCAGCTTCTACCACCGCATGGGGGTTCGAAATCCGCTGGAAACGGCAGGTGCTAATGCCGAGAGGCGGCAGGGAAGAGGGCGTGGTGACACCTTCGGAATCGAGCGGCATGGCGTGGACCTAAGACAGCTGGGACCGCTGCAAAAGTAGGAAGAAGGTGGGATTCGCGGCAATGGGGGGTGCTGCTGTGCGTCTTTCCCTCCGCCCCTCGAGTCCCAAGCGATGGAAGAGCGTCGGATCTGGATTCTGCCTGAGTTCCTTGCCAGCCAGATTGCTGCCGGTGAGGTTGTCCAGCGCCCGGAGTCTGTTGTCAAGGAGCTGGTGGAGAATGCGCTCGATGCGCAAGCAGCTACCGTCGCGGTAACAGTCCACGGGGCAGGAAAGCGACTGGTCCACGTCGTTGACGACGGCTGTGGGATGAGCCGGGCGGATGTGGAACTCTGTATCCGCCGGCACGCCACGAGCAAAGTCCGCACACTGGAGGACTTGCACCGCATCTGCACGTTGGGCTTTCGCGGAGAGGCGCTTGCTTCCATTGCTGCCGTTTCGCAGTTGGAAATCCGGACTCGACGCCCTGAGGATGCGATCGGATGGCGCCTCCTTGCCGAGCCGGAAACAGAGCCGCGGATTGAGCCCTGGGCGGGGGACAAGGGCACGCAGGTGTTGGTGCGGAATCTCTTCTACAACGTCCCGGCGCGTCGGAAGTTTCTGCGCTCGGATCTGACGGAGTTTCGCCTGATTGCCGATACGATGACCCGCTTCGTGTTGGGGCACCTCGGCGTGCGCTTCCTCTTGAGCGATGAGCGGGCGTTGCTCTTCGATGTCCCGCCAGGGACGCTCACAGAACGCTTCGCTGCCCTCTTTGGCGAGGAGTTGGCGCAGCGCATGCTGCCGGTTGAAGCGGAGTACGAGGGATTTCGTGTCTGGGGACTGATTGGGCATCCGGAGTGTGCTCGCCCATCGCGAACGCAGCAGTTCTGGTTTGTCAACCGGCGCTGGGTTTACCACAAGGGGTTGAGCCACGCAGTGTACACTGCCTACGAGCAGTTGCTCGAAAGCGGGATGTACCCAGTGTTTGTCCTTCACCTGGAGGTAGATCCCGAGCGGGTGGATGTCAACGTGCACCCACAGAAGCACGAAGTCAAGTTTGACGACGAACGCCAGGCGTTTGCGGCAGTCCTGCGAGCTGTCTCGGAGGCGTTGGGACGCCATCATCTTGCCCCAACGGTGGCATTGGCGCAAGACCCCGTCGTTGTGGAGCGTCTCGGACAGGGGGAATCGCTGGTGGTCAACCGCCTTACGGGTGAAGTTCTTGCCCCGGAGCAGATTCCCAGCCGGCGCTGGACGGGACAAGGTGTAGGACACCGAACCCCTGGGACTTCGCCCAGGGAGTCACCCCTGTTCTCCGTGGGGGTGCCAGCGGTGTTCACAGAGCTGGAACAGCCAGTGCGCTGCTGGCAGCTGCACAACACGTACATCTTTTGGGAGACGCCCGAAGGGGTGCGAATTGTCGATCAGCATGTCGCGCACGAGCGGGTTCTCTACGAACGATTTCGCCGGCAGTGGGATGCCGGAGAGCGGCTCCCCCAGCGACTGCTTCTGCCGCTCGCACTGCGCCTGGAACCCAGCACCTACGCGCTCTTGGAGGAGTTTGCCGAGCTGCTGACCCGCTTGGGATTTGAGCTGGAGTGGGAAACAGGTAGGGAAGTCCGTCTGGCAGCGGTTCCGGCAGCGCTCCCAGCAGGGCAGGAAGAGCGCGTTGTGACAGAGCTTCTGGCAGCACTTCACGAGTACAGACAACTTCCTCGTCGGACCTCAGTGGAAGAGCACCTTCTGGCGACCTTAGCGTGTAAAGCAGCCATCAAGGCAGGGCAACCGTTATCAGAGCACGAGATACGCCAACTTCTCCGGGAACTCCAGCAGTGTACCTTGCCTTTTGTCTGCCCTCACGGTCGCCCCGTGGTCATTGAGCTGACCCGCGAGGAGCTCGACCGCCTCTTTGAACGGAGGTGAATACCGCTGTCAGCAGTGCCGTGCCCGGAGCGGGAGTCGAACCCGCACGGGGCTGCCTGCCCCACGGGATTTTAAGTCCCGTGCGTCTACCGGTTCCGCCATCCGGGCGGATAGCTTGTGTGCTGTGCGACGAAGAGCACCCCTTCTGCCGTGTGCCCGGCAGATAGGGCAGCTTAGAGGAGGATCGGCTCGTTGAACTCGTAAGAGAAGTACACAGCCACGCCATGGGCACGGGCGTGCTCTTTGAGGTCGGGTTCTGCTGCGGCGTGAGCGACCATAAGGGGGAAGATCTCGCCGAATTTCTCCCGCAGGCGTCTCAGTGAACGGAGGAAGCGGCGGATGTGACGGCGGGAGAGCTGAGATTTGCTCTCGCCGACGAGTGTCTTTACTGTGTCCCCGTGCTTGATTTTGCCGAGGATGTTCACCTCTACCACGGTCCCATCTGGCAGGCGCAGGGTTTCTCGGCGCAGAGCCTCCAGGACCTGGATGCCGTAATCCTGCTGGAGGAGTCTTGGCAGGGCTCGGTAAGCGGCATTTTCCAGAGCGTAACCGATGGTGTGGGTAATCCCACCGACGTGCTTTTCGAGTGAAGAAAGCCGCTTCTCAGTTCGCTGCTGGGACTCCTCCAGACGGGCAAGCCGCTCTTCGAAGTGGCGCTGTGCTTCTGCCAGGGCAGTGACAGCCTCCTCCAAGCGGGCAAGGCGCTCTTCGAAGGCAGCCATGCGCTGCTCGAAGATGACCATGCGCTCTTCGAAGTGGCGCTGTGCTTCTGCC
>BEHX01000014.1 GCA_002898295.1 bacterium HR21 | reverse complement strand
ATGATGTACCCCACGCCCTAAGTAAAATACCGCCCGCCTCGCCTGCCCCACCGGCGCCTCTAACTCAAACCGCAACGACTTCTGCTGCCCACCGTCAAAAATGATGTAACCAGGGAAATTGGCATACTGCGGCTCCGGGAAGTCGCGCACTACCGCATACGGATTGCCTGTCTGCAGGCTTTGCTCCATGAGCACCCCGATCCCCATCCCGCTCTTGAGCCGGATGGTCACACTCCCACGCTGCAGCGCCCGTGGCCCGTAAGCGCGGAAGGTAATCGTGTTCTGGGCATTGACTCCCAGAATCATCGAGCGCAGCTCGATTGCCGGCGCGCTCACGTTGACATCCCCGACTTCGTAGTAAGCATCGGTGAACTCGAAGACCACCGGTCCCCCAACACCCCGCTGGTAGAGGGCATCAATGGCATCCTGGATCGTGGTGAAGTTGCGCGGATTGCCCGCAAACAGCGTCCCAATCGTGTACGTCCCCGAAAGCGGACCCTGTACCGAGAAGATCGCATGTGCTGTGTCATTTGCCCTGAGCGGGTCCTGCGGGTGGTAAATGATAATGGTCGCCCGGTAGTCGCCTGTCGGCAGCGTCACTGGGTTGAAAGTGTAGGGCACCTGATTCGGATACGTGGAGGGCAGATCCGGCACCGACGCCGACTGACTTGCCACTACCTGCCCATCGGAGAGCCGCGTGATGATGAGCTGCACCGGGACATTGCTCATGTCAGTCAGCCCGTTGTTCTGGAAAACCCCGATGGGACGGAAGGGACGCCCACCGTAGATGGTGCTCCCACTGGTTGGATATGCCACGGCAACCGATGCGAGCTCAATATCGTACTGGATCCGGAAGACCCAATCCGGCGTCCCCGCTCGCGGGACACAGTCGTTGTACGCTTGCTGGTCCTGGGCATTCAGAAGAGTGCCGCAGAGACGCACCTTGTAATCGCCCACCTGCATTGTGTTGAAGGGTTTGAAGCGAATCGTGACGCTCTGTCCCGTCTGCAAGCCCGGAGTACCACTCCAGTAGACCGTATCGCGATAGACAACCGCATTATCCGATACCCGCCGAATCTCCGCAATTGCCCGGAACGAGGTGATTTCGTTGAGCCCGACGTTCTTGAAAATCCCCTCCACCGGCGTGTTTATCCCCTGAGGATACTGGGTGTAGGATGGCGGTCGGTACGGAACTGGGAGCGTAATAGCCTCGGCCGCAAGGTCATTGTCGTAGGCAATGACGAACTCTTTCTCCCAGATAGGCTCCTGCGTATACCCGGTGGTCAGGTTCCGGTAAGATGCCTGCACTCGGTAAGTCCCACCCAGCGCTCCTGCCGATGCCAGTGCCAGCGCTCCATTGGCTCCCGCATAGGCTCCCTTCGCCGTCTGGATGGGGAAGGTGACAAGCCCGGTGCTGCCCGCGGTGATGTCCAGAATGGTATCGTTCGGATTTCCCCCATCGGTAGCGATGTAGACGGGATTCGTGCTAGGTAGTGGTCCGATAATCCGGTAGGTCAGCCGCAGCTGGTGCCCCGTTGCCTGCCGGAAGCTCAGTGACGGACGCGGACGCTGCGGGGAAGAACCATCGTAATCGAACGAAGCGCGCAGAATATCCCCCTGATTCGGGAACGATGCCTCAATGCCCAGCAAGAGCGTCATCCGCATGTTGGGACGACCATAGTAATCGTAGGGATAGGCAGTATAGGAGGTATAGTCGTACTCCGTGCCGAAATAGCAGTAGGAGTACCAGTAGAAAAGCCCCAGAACCGTGTTGCGGGTGTTCTGTTCAGATGGGGTAGCTTCGTAGATATAGGTACTCCGCCACAACCCGTAGCCTTTCAAGTAGTCCGGATAGCTCGTTGGGCAGTCCTGGCTACAGGGGTTGACGTACTCGATGATAACCACCAGATTCCCACCGGTGTAGACGTAGCCCGTTTGGAGCGTAAAGCCATCCCACTGCCCCGCTGGGATTGTCTGGGTAAAGGCAGGACCTTCGTAAACGAGCTGGATATTCTGCAGGTTCGTCGGTGCGCTGCCGCTGATGAGCTGCTGGTATGTTGTTGCTGTGTAGGGGAAATTCGGGTATGGCGAGATTGCCAGATAGACTTTGAACTGTTGCCCTTTATTGGTAAACTGGCAGAGTGTACCCAGCCCGTACCAGGGATCGCCATGCGCCTGGAATTCAATACGGCTGATAAGCCCCGGTACCCCACCGGCTTGCTGGATCGCCCAGCCAGAGTAGAGGATTGCCACGTACTGCTTGCGTGGGTAGACGTAGTAGTTCGAGTAGCAGTACTGGCTGTAAGGCACGTAGTAGATGTATCTGTTGCTATTGGGGTTACCAATGACAATCTGCAGCTGTGCCAGCGCTGTGCCGCTGAGCCCCGAGGCAAGAGCGAGGAGAGCGAGGAGCAGACGACGTGTCATGGGACCCTCCACTGGATTTGGTATATGGGACTTACTCATGGTTCTCTCTGTCTCTGCAGGCGTATCCGCACTTATTTCCCCGCCAGTGGGCGGAGAAGTCAGGCGCTAATATACAACACTTTCCCCTCTCCAGTACCCCGTTCTTCCGGCTCCGGGTGACTCCTGCACCTTTCGGGAGAATCTGGCTAAGTTTGTAGCCGGAATGGGCAAAGCCTGCTGGAGATAGTGGCAACGATGGAGCGGAGAGATTTCCCCGCGTCGTACATACCAACAGAGGTTGAGAAGCGGTGGTATGCAGAATGGCTGCGCTCCGATCTCTTCCGGGCACATCCGGAGTCGGGGCGTCCGCCGTACAGCATCCTGATGCCCCCGCCGAACGTGACGGGGATGCTCCACTTCGGGCATGTGCTCAACATCACGCTGCAGGACATCTATATCCGCTGGCACCGCATGCTGGGGTATGAGGTCTGCTGGTTTCCCGGCATTGACCATGCAGGCATTGCCACGCAAGTCAAGGTTGAACAGCAGCTGGCTGCCGAAGGATTGAGCCGCCATCAGCTCGGGCGAGAGCGTTTCCTGGAGCGTGTCTGGCAGTGGAAGGAGCGCTACGGGGGCATCATCCTGGAGCAGATGCGGGCACTGGGGATTTCCTGCGATTGGAGCCGCACACTCTTCACCATGGACGAGAGCGCTTCGAATGCCGTCCGCGAGGTCTTCATCCGCCTCTACGACGAAGGGCTCATCTACCGAGGCAAGCGCATCATCAACTGGTCGCCCCGGCTGCAGTCAGCGCTCTCCGACGAGGAGGTGGTCTACCGTCCGGTGACAGAGGAGCTTTTCGTGGTGCGCTACCAGCTGGAAGAGGGCGGCTTTCTGCCCATAGCGACGGTACGTCCGGAGACGATGTTCGCCGATGTTGCCGTGGCTGTGCACCCCGAGGATGAGCGGTATCGCCGCTTTATCGGCGCGCGTGTCCGGGTCCCGCTGGCAGAGCGGCTCGTCCCGGTGATTGCCGACGACGCCGTTGACCCCACCTTCGGAACTGGCGTCCTCAAAGTTACCCCGGCACACGACCCACTGGACTTCGAGATTGGGCAGCGACATGGGCTGCCGCTGCTGGTGTGTCTGACCCCTGAGGGCAGACTCAACGAGCTCGCAGGCGAATTCGCCGGTCTGGAGCGCTTCGAGGCCCGCCGTCGAGTTGCCCAACGCTTGCAGGAGCTCGGTCTGCTGGAACGCCGCGAGCCGTACACCCACAACGTCGGCTTCTCCGAACGGAGCGGAGAGCCTGTGGAGCCGTACGTGAGCGATCAATGGTTTGTCCGGATGAAGCCGCTTGCCGAGCCAGCCCTGCAAGCCGTGCTCGACGGGCGCATCCGCTTCTACCCAGAACACTGGGTCAAGACATACGAGCACTGGATGCAGAACATCCGCGACTGGTGCATCTCCCGTCAGCTCTGGTGGGGACATCGCATCCCGGTCTACTACGCCCCTGATGGGCGCTACACAGCCGCCCGTTCCCCGGAAGAGGCTCGGAAACGGCTCGGGCTCGACCCTACCGTCCCCGTAGAGCAAGACCCCGATGTGCTCGACACCTGGTTTTCCTCCTGGCTCTGGCCGCTGACTACCATGCGCTGGCTTGCCGATGGCGTCACCGAAGAGACGCCCGAGCTGCGGGTCTTCTTACCGACGAACCTGTTGGTCACCGCGCCGGAAATCCTCTTCTTCTGGGTTGCCCGCATGATTATGGCAACGCTGAAGTTCCGCGGCACGATCCCCTTTCGCGACGTCTACTTCACCAGCGTCATCCGCGACGGCTACGGGCGCAAGCTGTCGAAATCTCTGGGGAATTCCCCCGACCCCCTACCGATTATTGCCAAGTATGGAGCTGACGCGGTCCGTTTCACGATGATCTACCTTTCCCCGCTGGGACAAGACGTGCGCATGCACATTGACGAGCGCACGCAGGATATCCCCTCGATGGAAATCGGGCGCAACTTCGCCAATAAGCTCTGGAATGCCGGGCGCTTCCTCTGGCTCAAGCAGCGTCAGTACGGCGAAGCTGATCGAGCGCCGGCAGAAGAGGAGCTGAGCTTGCCCGAACGCTGGATCCGCTCCCGCTTTGCGGCAACGGTACGGGCTGCCGAAACAGCGCTGCGCACGTACCATGTCAACGACTACGCCCGCATTCTCCACTCCTTCGTCTGGAGTGAATTCTGCGACTGGTACCTGGAGGCGCTCAAAGTCCTCCTGCAGCGCTCTAGCACTGAGGAAGCTGCCCGCCGCTGCCGTTTCGCCCTCGAGCTCTACGATGGGGTGCTCCGGCTGCTCCACCCGGTCATGCCCTTCATTACGGAGGAGCTCTGGCATCTGCTCTGGCAGCGCACCGAGGGGGAATTCCTCTGCACGTCCGCCGCGGCTTCCGCTCCCGCCCAGTGGCGCCAACCGGAGGCAGAGGAAGCCTTTGCTACACTGCAGGGCATCATTGAGGAAGCGCGCCGGCTGCGAGCCCTACTCGGGCTCCCGCCCCAGGAACGCCCACACCTCCTGCTCCGTCCGTCTGAGGAGTCGATCCGCCAACTCCTGCTGAGCCACACCTGGCTCCTCGAAGCATTGACTCCATGCCGACTACAGCTCTTGGCAGACCACGCACCCCCTGCGCGATCGCTGACGGGGGTTTTTCGCGGCACGGAGCTCTTCCTGCCGCTGAGCGCCGAGTACGACGTGACGGCGGAAATCGAGCGTCTCCAACGGGAGATCGCCCGCTTGGAAAAGCTGCTGCAGGAAACGCAGGCGAAGCTGCATAATGCCGCTTTCCTGCAGCGTGCCCCAAAGGAAGTCGTCGAGCGGGAACGGGAAAAGGAGCAAAGCTTCCAGACATCGCTGGCAACTCTGCGGGAGCGCCTTGCTGTGTTGAACACTCTCGTGACAGGAGGCAGCAATGCGTGAAGTCTTCATCGTGGAACCTCTCCGGACGCCGATCGGCAAATACGGCGGAGCACTCAGCAGCATCCGTCCGGACGACATGGCAGCACTGGTCATCGCTGAAGTGGTCCGCCGGACGGGTATCCCGCCCGATGCCGTCGATGAGGTCGTGCTCGGCTGCGCCAATCAGGCAGGGGAAGACAATCGCAATGTTGCCCGCATGGCACTCCTGCTGGCAGGATTACCGTACTCCGTGCCCGGGGTGACGGTCAACCGGCTCTGTGCCTCCGGGCTGGAAGCGATCATCTACGGTGTGCGGGCAATCCGGCAGGGAGAAGCCGAGCTGGTCATCGCCGGCGGCGTGGAATCCATGTCGCGGGCGCCGTACGTGCTGCCGAAAAACGTCTCTGGCAAGGCTCAGTACGGGAACTTGATTGCCTACGACACTGCCCTGGGCTGGCGTTTCCCCAACCCGCGCATGGAGCGTCTCTTCCCGCTGGAATCTATGGGTGAGACAGCGGAAAACCTGGCCGAACGCTACCACATCAGTCGGGAAGAGCAGGACCAGTACGCACTGCGCTCCCACCAGCGTGCAGTCGCCGCCCAAGATGCCTGTATCTTCGCCGATGAAATCATCCCCGTCCCCGTCGAACAGGGTAAGAGCGGAACAGTGCTGGTTGACCGCGACGAAGGGCCCCGGCGTGACACTTCACTGGAGAAACTGGCAGCCCTCCCTCCTGCCTTCCGCAAAGGGGGAACGGTCACGGCAGGAAACTCTTCCTCCCTCAACGATGGAGCCGCTGCGCTGCTACTGGCAAGCGAGGAAGCAGTCAAGCGGTACGGGCTGCGCCCGCTCGCGCGCTATGTCAGCTCCGGTGCCGCCGGAGTAGATCCGCGGTACATGGGCATTGGACCGGTGCCGGCAACGCAGAAGGCACTGCAGCGGGCTGGACTCCGCTTGGACGATATGGAGCTGGTGGAGCTCAACGAAGCGTTCGCCGCCCAAGTTCTGGCATGCCTCCGCGAGATGCCGATCCCCCCAGAACGGCTCAACATCCACGGCGGTGCGATCGCCTTAGGGCACCCCCTGGGGATGAGCGGCGCGCGCTTGGTAGGAACTCTCGCTCGCTCGCTCCACCGCTACCGTGCCCGCTACGGGCTTGCTACGCTCTGCATCGGGGTCGGACAAGGGCTAGCACTGATCATCGAGCGGGTCGAGTAACGCTGCCAGAGTGTTACCATTCGGTCACAGCGACGCACCCGCCTCTGGCAGGACTCCCAGTAACCACGCGGGACAGATAGACACGGCGCTTCCGTGTAACAGTGGCGCATAGTTCTCACAGAAATCCCCATGGATTCCCGCACTCTTCCCTCTAATTTCGCCCATGGAAACACTGTTCCTCATGCAGGGAACCGGAAAAAGCATTGCTGAATATAACGGTGGTCGGCGAAACGGTGTCTGTTCAACAACCAAATCCTCCAGCAATGGGATATCGCCGGTTCTGGAAGGGCATGTACGTTGCTGACAAGCGTGGGATTACGGGCTTTCGGATGAAGCCCGCCGGGAATGGGACGACGCTGCGGCTGGCGATCACGCGGCAGCCCGGTCCTCGTGGTGGACGCACGGTTGCCATTGGACGGATTACCCGCGGCGGGAAGGGGCGCTAACCCCTCCCGCCGGCCGCCCCCGGCGGACACACTATGCCGTGCCGAGCGAGGGACTTTCTACCACTTCCCGGGGTGTGGGAATAGCTTCCCAGCGGAGCTCGCGTGCCAGCCGAGTCCGAGGGAAAATGCGACGCGCCTCATACAGGAGCGGCTCAAGCGTGTCGTAGCGCGTGCTAAAGTGGAGCAGGAGGAGCTCTCCTACGCCCGCCTGAGCGGCAACCGTTGCTGCGTCAGCAGCTGTAGAGTGGAGGGTCCGGCGGGCTAATTCCCCATGCTCCTCTGAGAACGTTGCTTCGTGGAGCAGGACGTCAGCACCACGGGCAAGCTCGATGTCAGCATCGCAGGGCTGCGTATCGCCGCAGTAGACCAGGCTCGGCTGCGGCTGGTGGTGGGCAACCTCATGCAGTCGCACGACACGTCCATCAGGCAGCGTGACTTCTCCGTGCCGCTTGAGCTCGCCGAGTAGTCGCCCCGGACGTAATCCCAGAGCCCGCACGCGCTCCATATCAAACACCGGCGGACGCCGCTCCTCGAGCCGGAAGCTGAACGATGGCACAGTGTGCTCCACCGCAGCGTAGCGCAGTGTCCATCGCCCCGTCTCCAGCACCGTGCCAGCGGTCTTGGGAGCAAGCTCTCGAACCTCGAGCTCGAAGGAGAGCTGGACATCGATGAGTCGCAGTGTGGTCCAGACCAGCTCCCCTAGTCCGGGCGGACCGATCACGAGAAGGGGCTCCCTGCGGCGGTCCGAGCTCATGGAAGCCAGCAATGGAACCAGCCCCAGGACGTGGTCACCGTGGAGATGGGTAATGGCGATCAGTCCCAGCTTCCGCCGGGAAATCCCTGCACGGATCAGCTGCCGTTGTGTTCCCTCGCCACAGTCGAAGAGGAAGACCTCCCCTTCGATGCGGACAACAACAGCCGCAGGCGCGCGCTCAAGCGTTGGAGCACCTCCGGCAGCGGTCCCCAGCACGCAGAAATGGATCATCGAGCAACGGCAGTCTTGCGGACTTCGCGGATGACCGTTACCTTGACCTGCCCCGGGTACTGCAGCTCGCCTTCAATGCGCGCGGCCAGCTGTCGGGCAAGCTCATCGGCGCTCTGGTCATCGACACGATCGGGTTCCACAATGACGCGAATTTCCCGTCCTGCCTGGATGGCGTATGTTTTCGCCACCCCATCGAAGCTGCGAGCAAGCGCTTCCAGCTGTTCCAGGCGACGGATGTACTCCTCCAGTGTCTCGCGGCGGGCACCGGGTCGGGCACCGCTGATCGCATCGGCAGCCTGCACCAACGCCGCAATGGGACTCTCCATGGGAATATCCTCATGGTGCGACCCGACGGCGTTGCAGACGATGGGATGTTCGTTGTACCTCTTGACCAGCTCGTAGCCGACTAGGGCGTGAGGAGCGTCGGCGTTCTCTACACATTTCCCAATGTCGTGCAGCAGCCCTGCCCGCTTTGCCAGTTGGACATCGAGCCGGAGCTCTGCTGCCATAACGGCTGCCAGGCGAGCTACCTCAATGGAATGCGCCAGCAGGTTCTGCCCATAACTGGAGCGGAAGCGCATTTTGCCGATGTAGAGCAGGAGCTTCGGATGCAGGTTGTGCAGCCCCAGCTCAGCTGCCGCCTCTTGCCCAATGCGGGGCAGGCTCTCTTCGAGCTCCTGGCGCGCCTTTTCGACCACCTCCTCGATGCGGGCAGGGTGGATGCGCCCATCTGCAATGAGCCGCTCCAATGCCAGGCGGGCAACCTCCCGCCGGAACGGATCGAAGCAGGAGAGCACAACTGCCTCCGGGGTGTCGTCGATGATGAGGTCAACGCCCGTTGCCGCCTCAAAGGCACGAATATTGCGCCCCTCCCGCCCGATGATCCGCCCTTTCATTTCCTCGTTCGGAAGCTGCACGACCGTGACCGTGCTCTCCATGCTGAAGTCCGCCGCCATCCGCTGAATCGCCTGAACGACGATGCTTTTCGCCTCCCGCTCAGCAACCAACCGGGCTTCCTCCCGAATTTGGCGGATGTACTGTGCGGCTTCGTTGCGTGCTTCGGTCATAAGGTTTTCCAGCAGCAGCTGTTTTGCCTGCTCGCGACTGATGCCAGCGATCTGCTCCAGGCGGGCAAGCTGTTCCTGCCGGAGCTGCTCGACTTCCTGGAGTTTCTGCTGAAGCTGCTGCTGCCGCTGCGCCAGTTCGTGTTCCAAGGCTTGGAAGTGGCGCTCTTTGCGCTGGACAAGTTCGAGCTTTTCCTGCAGAGCGTCTTCGCGAGCCTTCAGTTGGCGCTCCAGGGTCTGCAGCTTGTTCCGTTTGGCTGCCGTCTCTGCCTCGAATTCCTGGCGTTGGCGCTGCCACTCCTCTTTGATTTCGAGGAGCTTCTCCTTCTTGAGCGCTTTTGCCTCACGCTCTGCCTCTTCCACAATGCGGCGAGCCTGTCGTTCGGCATCGGCAAGCTTCGATGCAGCAAGCCGTGAGGCGAGGAAGTACGAGACCGTGAAACCGGCGGCTAATCCAAGGAGTGTCGCTGCGAGAATCCACACTTCTGACATCCTCTCTCCCCGTCTGCGTGCGACATGTTGACGGAAAAAAAGCGCCGCATCCAGCCTCGGTCGGGGAGTCACCGGGAGCAGAACCGGTCTACTCTCGTACGGTGGGTGATAGCCTGCCTACTTCTGGCTTCCTCTGAGCCCAAGCGGGCTCCCACCGCTGGAGGTGGGTGAGGCCTGCCATCCACAGGCAGAGCCTATCTCCCTTCTGTATCCTCGCTTTGCCGTTCGCTCACCGGACACAGCCGATACCGAGCGGATGCGGCGTATTTCCGGAACGCTGCGTGTCAAAGAGCGACGTCCGGACGCGGAGTCCCAACCCCGGGGGCAGAGAGGCAATCTTCAACGTAAGCAATCATGCGGTCGAGTGCCTCACGCAGAGTCCGCATCTGACCCTCACTGTGGGCACGCGCTTCGTGGTACTGCTCTGCCAGGTTCAGCGCCACCAGTATCGCCATCGTTGTCGTGGATTGTTCGGGCAATTGAGCCTGTAGGCGCTGCCACTGCGCATCGACCTCCCGGGCAGAGCGCAGCAGCGCCTGTTCATCATCCCCACGGAGGACATATTCACGTCCGGCTATCGTCACGCGGATTGAGCGTTCCATTCTGCTCCCGGTTCTCACCGTCGGGAGCAAAATTATGCCTTTTCCTCGTGCTGAGCTGCTCCCTCAAGGAGCTGTTCGACCCGCCGTAAGAGGTCCCGAATCCGCTGGGCAATCTCGTGCTGGAGTGCCTCTGGCAGCAGTGGTACCTGCTGGAGCCGGCGGGACATGAGCTCGTGCTGTGCCTGGAGCATTTCCTGCAAGCGCTCGATGCGGAGTGCTACCTCCTCGAGCCGGTCCATCGCCGGGGCAGTATATGTCTCCAGGAGCCGCAGCAGATGGCGTTGGAGGAGCTCGAGCTCCTGCTCTGCCTGGTGAGAGCGTTCCCGCTCGCGGGCGAGCTCTTGCCGGAGCTGCTCAAGCTCCTCTGCCCCGGGAAGCTGTGCCAGCTGTTCCCGCAGTTGGGCATTCTCCCGCTGGAGGGCACGGACCTTCTCCGAGTACGCTGCAAGCGCCTCCTCGCGGGCACGGAGCATTGCCTGGAGTTGCTCTACTGCGGGCTCCTGCTCGATACGGGAGCGCAGCAGCGCAAACTGCTCTCGGCATTCTTCGAGCTCCTTCTGCCGTGCATGGAGCTCGTGGTTGCGCCGCACCAACTCGTGCCGTACCAGTTCCATCTCCTGGCGCACCCGCTCCAGTTCCGCTGTGTGTTGCTCCAGCTGCGGGCGGAGAGCAGCAAGCTCTTCCTGCTGCTGCTCGCAGGTCTGCTCAGCTTCCTGGAGCTGGGTCCGCAGTAGCTGGCACTCCTGCTCCAGGGTGCGTAGCCGCGCCTGGAGGGAGTCTTCTTGCTGCCGGAGACGCTCCACTTCGGCACGCAGCTGGAGATTCTCCAGCCCCAGTTGCCGAGCCCGCTCACCCAAGGCACGGAGACGCTCCCAGAGTGTCTGGAGCGCCGCTTTCAGGTCCGGACGGGGCTCTATCGGGGTTGCTCCGGATTCCATCAGCGCCGCAAGCGTGCTCCTGTCTGCTGCTCAAGCTCTGCCACGATGCGTTCGACTACCGGGGTAACTTCCTCCTCGCGGAGAGTACGCTCCCGCGAGCGGAAGCGCAGCGCAAAGGCAAGGCTCCGCTTCCCTTCACCGAATGCTGGAGCGGTAAAGACATCGAAGAGTGTGACATCCTCGAGCCACTCCCCGCCGGTACGCCGAATCAGTTCCATGAGCAGCGGCACCGGCACGGCTGCGTCTACCACAACAGCGATATCGCGCCGGATTGCTGGATACTCAGGCACCGGTACATACTGCGCCGGTGGCTCCACACGCCGCTCCAGCACCGCCAGCTCCAGGATAGCAACGAAGGCTGGCTGCTCAACTTCGAGCCTCTTCAGCCACCGAGGACGGAGCTGCCCGAGCCAGCCCACCTGGTCATCCCCAATCCAGAGGCGTACTGCTGCCGGCAGAAGCGGGAACGGACGCTGACTCTGCCAGGGCTCCCACCGCGGCTCGGGAATCCGAAGCCGCGCAAGGAGCTGCTCAACAATTCCCCGAAGGTCGTAGAAATCGCTCTCTCGGTACGGCACTCCCCACTGCAGCGGTGCCGCCGCTCCACTGAGGAGGATACCGAGCTGTACCCGCTCCTCGTAGTCCTCCAGTCTCTTCCCCTCTCCACGCCGCCGGAAGACCTTCCCGAGCTCAAAGATGCGCACCGTACGCTCCCCAACTCGCACGTTATGCGACAACACCCGAGCCAGCGACGGCACCAGAGACGGACGCAAGACCGAGTACTCCACTCCCAATGCATTGACCAGCTGCACCGGCTGCGGCTCCCAGAGCTGGGCTGACTCCGGATCCATGAGCACGGGGGTAAAGACTTGCTGGAATCCCCACTCGACCAATGCCCCAATGATGGAGTGAGCTATCCCGCAGGGAGCCAGCTCCCGGGGCAGCTCCGGCACCGCAAGCGGCAGCGTGACTACTTCAGGCAGCGGAATTCGGTCGTATCCGGAGAGCCGGGCAATCTCTTCAATGACGTCAATTTCCTCGGCAATGTCGGGACGGAAGCTCGGTACTCGCAGTACACAGGCTTCTGGCGTCTGGCTCTCGAGCGTGAAGCCCAGACGCTCAACAAGTGTGTGAATCTCGTGCGCCGAAAACTCAACACCCAGCACACGGGCAGCGCGGGCGTAGCGCAGAGAGACGCGACGGGTATTGTGCACACGTCCGTGGACAACCACAGCGCTGACCTGCCCGCCCGCCAGGGCTGCCAGGAGCGATGCTGCTCGCCCCAGTGCTGGTACGACCCCAGAGGGGTCTACCCCTCGCTGGAAGCGGTATGCCGCTTCGGTCTCTAAGCCATATCGCCGCGCCGTCCGCCGAATGCTCACCGGCTCGAAGAGTGCCGATTCGATGAGCACAGCGCGGGTCTGCTCGGTGACTTGCGACTCTGCTCCCCCCAGAACGCCCGCCAATGCCAGCGGCTTGTCCGGATCGGCAATCAGGAGCTCATCCCCCTGGAGGACAAGCCGACTCCCATCCAAGCCGGAGAAATCCTCCCCTGGATGCGCCCAGCGAACAACAACCCGATGGTGGGCAATGGTAGCATAATCGAATGCGTGCAGAGGCTGTCCCAGCTCCAGCATGACGTAGTTCATCACGTCCACCGGGAGCAGCACCGGACGCATCCCCAGTTGCCAGAGCCGGATCTGCATCCATAAGGGTGCCGGACGCGCCACTATTCCGAAAACGGCACAACAGGAGTACAGCGGACAGCCCTCCGGTGCCTCCACGACAAGCTCCACCGGCTCAGGAGCGGAGGCAACCGGAGTCCCTTCCGGCATATGCAGCGGGAGAGCTCCGTACGCAGCTAATTCGCGAGCAATGCCCAGATGCCCAGCACAATCACCGCGGTTCGGGGTGAGCGCAACCTCGTAGAGAACATCTTCCAGCTGCGGCACATATGCCGAAAGCGCCTGCCCAACAGGGGCGTCGGCAGGCAGCACCCAAATCCGATCCGCCTCCTCCCCGAGCCCAAGCTCCCAGCGACTACAGAGCATCGCCTGGGACTCTTCCCCATCAATGCTCCGCGGCTGGATCCGTACCCCCGTGCGCGGCAGCACCACACCGGGGAGCGCGACAACAACGCGCTCTCCCGGATGCACCCGGCTCCCCACAACGACACGGACCGACTCATCTCCGACAGCAACACGGCATACCCAGAGCGCTGCCCGTCCCGGGTGGGACTCGACCTCGAGTACCTGGCCCACCACAAAGCCCGCGTAGCGTCCTCGCCAATCATCGACCGCCTCCACCTCCAACCCCAGCGTGGTCAGGATCTCGGCAACCTCTTCCGGCGTCCAAGGAAGGTCGAGCAACTCCTGAAGCCACCGGTACGAGACTCGCATCCGCCCGTGCGCATCTGGAACCACCGGCGAATTTACCAAACTTTGCCGCCCGACATACGTCCCTGCCCCCCGCAGCGGTGCCTCTCCAGAGCGCTTGCGCAAAAAATGGTGTAATTTTGTGTCGTACAGTACTGCACATGCCACCGTAGCTCAGTGGTAGAGCGGCTGATTTGTAATCAGCGGGTCGGGGGTTCGAATCCCTCCGGTGGCTCTGGAAGCCCTACAGAATGCCCTCCTGGAGTGTGCCTCAGCGGCACCGCAGAATGTGCCTGGCAGGGGATTACGGGTTTGACCAATAGCGCAGGGAGAACTCCCATGGCAAAGCGTGGTCGTCCGAAAGGGTCCAAGCGCCCAATTCTGTTCCAAGGACCGAAGCGCTTACTGTCCGTGATGCTGGAAGAGGACGACTATAACGAACTGCAGAAACTCGCGCTCAGCCTTGGCTTGGCAGCATCCACCTACGTCCGGATGCTCATCAAGCAGCAGATTCAGGCTGGGAAGCTACAGCAGGGAGCCACAGAGTAAGCCGCGGCGCCGTCGCGCCGACCATGCACGAAGTGTATCTCCGCCCGGGACACGACGAGCGTGTCCGAAGCGGGCACTTGTGGGTTTTCAGTAATGAGCTTCAGGATCTTCCACGCCTCCCTGCAGGCAGTATCGTGCGCGTCCGCTCTGCCACAGGGGAAAGCTTCGGAGTTGGGTTCTACAACCCCCACAGTCTCATCTGTGTCCGCCTGCTCCGCACCGACGAGCTAGAGGAGGTGACTGTCGATTTCTTTGCTGAGCGCATTGCGCAGGCGCTGGCACTTCGGCGCCGCCTCTGCCCGCAGGAGATGATGTACCGCCTCGTCCACGGGGAAGCCGATCTCCTGCCGGGGCTTGTCGTGGACCGCTATGGCGACTATCTTGCCATCCAGACACTCTCTGTTGGCATGGATCTCCGACTCCCGCTCATCGTCGAGGCTCTCCGGCAGGTCGTCCCTGAGACGAAGGGCATTGTGGAGAAAAACCACTCCCGCCTCCGCGAACTGGAGCAGCTTCCGCAGCGGCAGAGGATCCTCTACGGCTCCATCCCTGAGCGGCTCATCCTGGAAGAGTTCGGTCTGCAGCTCGAGCTGCGATTGCTGGAAGGACAGAAGACGGGCGCTTACTTGGACCAGCGCTACCATCGCGCCTTGACCGGTCGGCTCGCTCAGGGGTTGCGCGTGCTCGACTGCTTCACGTACTGCGGTGGTTTTGCCCTCCATGCTGCACGCCACGGCGCCCAGGAAGTTCTGGGCATTGACAGCTCGGCAAGTGCTCTGGACTGTGCCCGGCGCAATGCAGAACTCAACCGGCTCGAACAGGTCCGCTTCCACGAAGCGGATGTTTTCTCCTTCCTCCGCGAGCAGGTCTCCAGTGGTGCCCAGTGGGATATGGTTATCCTGGACCCACCGGCATTCGCCAAGAGCCGGCGCCACGTGCCTGCTGCCAAACGGGGGTATGCCGAATTGAACCGCCTGGCACTTCTGCTCATCCCGAGCGGCGGGTATCTGGTCACCAGCAGCTGCTCACACCACGTTTTCGAAGCCGTCTTCCTGGAGGTCATCTTCACCGAAGCGGCTCGCCTCGGGCGCCAGCTGCGGCTACTCTATCGCGGTACACAGCCGCCCGATCACCCCATCTTGCTCAGCATGCCGGAGACACAGTACCTGAAGTTCTTCCTCTTCGCTGTTCTCTGAGCCAGAGGCTGGCACGCTTTTTTCAAGAATTTCACCCGCGCACTCCTTGCTCACTGTGCCATGCACGTACGACGCTACCGAGCACATAGTATCCACGAGGCGCTCCGTTCCATGCGGCGAGAGCTGGGGGAAAACGCCGTCATCTTAGACACGCGCACCCTGCCGGCAGAGACAGGCGAGCTCGTTGAAGTACTCGCTGTCCCAGAACACGAGCTCGCTACGGTAGCTTCCTCTGGAGAGGCAGCTTCCCACGATCCGCTGCTATTGCTCCAGCTCCACCACGAGCTTGCGCTCCTGCGGCAGCAGGTCACCACCCTCGAATACCTCCTGCGCTACACGACAACACCACCTCCTCTGTGGCAGCGACTGTACCACGCTCTGCAGGCAGAAGGCTTTGGAGAAGATTTCCTCCTGCGCCGTCTGCCACCCAGCACCGATCACGCTTCGTGGAAGGAACTGCTCGCCCACGCTCGGCAGGAGCTGACTGCGCACGTCCGGGTTGCTGCTCTTCCCACCCCCGGCAGCGCTCCGCTCCGCCTCCTTGTGCTCGGTGCCCCCGGCTCTGGACGCACGACGACGATGCTCAAACTGCTGCTCCTCTACCGGCTCCTGTTCCAGGCAACTCTCCATTTGATCGCTGCCGATGCGCAGAAGCTCGGTGCACTCGAACACCTGCAGCTCTTCGCCTCTATCGCCGATATTCCGCTTGTGGAAGCCTACAGCCCCCAGGAAGTGCGTTACGCTCTGGCTCAGCTGCCGTCTACCCCGGGTGTGGTCGCCATTGACATCCCTGGTGGCAATCCCTTCCGGAGCGAGACCCACCGCCTCTGGCAGCACTACCGTGACGCCATCGCCCCCGATGCGTGCTACGCTGTTGTCAGTGCAACAGACTCCCTGCCGATGCTCTGCAAGCTCCTGCGTCTCTGGGAACAGCTGGGCGTCCACGGGCTGATTGTCACAAAGCTGGACCAGACTCCGGGCATCGGTCCGCTGCTCCAGGCACTCGATACCTGCCAGCTCCCGCTTGTCTGCCTGTGTACCGGACCGAGAATCCCCGATGATATCGAACCGGCAACGCCTGAGGCGCTTGCCCGTTGGATCGGCACAACGGAGGAGCCATGAGCCAGGGAGCTCACCGAGTCTCCCCACAGATTGTCGCCTTCTGCAGCGGACGAGCAGGGGTAGGCAAGAGCACGACGCTGGCAAACCTGGCATGGACAGCTGCGGAAGACGGCATCCGGTGCCTACTCTGGGACGCCGATCTCCAAGCGCCGAGCCTCCACCTTCTCTTTGGACTGAATCCCATCGCAACAGCAGCCGATGCGTATCTGGGGACTGTCCCCATTGAGTCCGTCGTGCTGCCGGTCCGTCCAGGTCTGTACCTGGTCCCGGAGCGGGCTGGCACAGAAACGGCGCAGGCACAGCTGAGCAGCGTATTCCCAACGCTGCTGTCACGGCTCCTCGGGCACCTCCATCCTGAGCTGGTCCTGCTGGATGTATCCCCGGGATGGTCGGAGCTTATCGCCACCATCGGAGGACTTTCCACAACCTGCGCAATCGTTATCGCCGACGATATCGGCTCCATCCTGGATGCATACGGTCTGCTGAAGATCCTCCTGGGTGGCACGACACCTCCACCGAAGCACACAGGGCTGGTGTTCACTTACACCCTCGACGAGCTCGACGCTGAAACCATTGCCGTCAAGCTCAACGCTGTAGTCCAGCGCTTCCTGGGACGGCGTCTCCCCATGCTGGGCTCCATCCCGTACGACCCCCAGCACCGTGATGCACTCCTCCAGCAGCGGCTCTTCGCTGAGCTCTTCCCGCAGGCACCAACGACTCTCGCGTACCGACGTCTGCTGACAGCGCTTGTCTCGCGTGCTGAGAAGCCTTCCCATGAGCCGACTCCGCTCCTCGAGCCGTAGCGCAACAATCCGCTTCGTCTTCAACGTGGCGACCCTTGCCGGATGCGTGTCGACTGTTATTTTTGCTCTGCAGCCAAGCCTGAGCGCTGAGGCGATTCTTTTGCGGTCATTTGTGGTCTTCGTCGTGGCTGCTCTCGGGACAACGCTGCTGCTGGCACTGGTACGCCAGGGACGCCGGGGAGAAGCCGAGGAACCCGTGTCGGATAAACCCGCGGCAGAGCAATGAGCTTGGCGCAGCGAGGACGCCTCTCGGAGGAAGAACTCCAGCAGCTCTGGCAGCGCTACTGGAAGCAGCGTACCGATGCAGACCGCCAGCGTCTCATCCTCCACTACCTCTGGCTGGTCCGCTACGTCCTCCACTCGCTGCAGCTCCCCGAGACTACTCTGGTAAGCGAAGAGGATCTGGAGCACACTGGCATCCTCGGGCTCAACGAGGCTATCGAACGCTTCGATCCGACACGGGGCACGAAATTCGAAACGTATGCTGTAGCCCGTATCCGTGGGGCAATCCTCGATGAGCTCCGCAAACTCGATTGGCTCAGCCGCACCGCCCGCCGCAAATTCCACGCCTACCAAAAGGCAGCCGACGAGCTCAGCCAGGAAACCGGTGCCGAAGCAAGCGCGGAGCAAATCCGCAAACGGCTGGGCGTCTCCCCGGAGCTCTACCGCTCCTACCTCCGCGCAGTGGAAGCTGCCCACGCAGCAACGACCCTCTCTACCCCATCGCTGCCGGTAGAAGAGGGAGAGGAAGACGCCACCGACCCATTGGAGGAAGTCCCTGACCCAAACGCCGTGGAGCCTCTGGAACGTCTGGCCCGCGAAGAACTCCTGGCACACATCATGCAGTACCTGGAGCAATTGCCCGAACGGAAGCGCTTGGTCATCGTGCTCTACTACTACGAAGGGCTTACCTTCCGGGAAATCGGTGAGCTGCTGCAGCTCACCGAAAGCCGTGTCTGCCAGATTCACGCCCAAGTCCTGGAGGAACTTCGCCGGCACCTGCGGGCTCATGATCTCACTTGACGCTGCACTGCTTCGCCGCCTCAGCCGAGTTGAGCAGCTCCCGAGCATGCCCCTGATCGTCGCTGAGGCACTCCAGCTACTGGAGCAGTCGGAAACCGATGCTGCCAGCATTGCCCGACTCATCGAGCGGGACCAGGCTCTGACGGCACGCCTCCTCCGGGTTGCAAATTCGCCCATCTATGGCTTCTCCCGCCGCATTACAACGATCCGGCTCGCAATCTCTCTCTTAGGCAACGAGGCAATCCGCGAAATTCTCCTGGCAGCAACGCTCTATGAGTTGCTCCACACCGGGAGCTCTGTCTGGGCCCGGGAGCTCTTCTGGCAGTACTGCCTCTACAGCGCCTGCGCCACGCGGATTTTTGCCCGCCGCCTGGGATATCGCCTCGCTGGCGAGGCTTTCACCGCAGGGCTGCTCCATGATTTGGGGATTTTGCTCACGGCTGCCTTTCTCCCGGCAGAGTTCCATGCCATCCAACGGCACCAGCAGCACTCCGGATGTGCGTATGTAGAAGCTGAACACGCCGTTCTCGGGACAACCCACGCCGAGCTGGGCGCCTGGCTTGCCGAACGCTGGAATTTACCCTCCGTGCTGATCCATGCCCTTGCCTACCACCACTGCTCTGGTCCTCTGCCCGCTCACGAACACCCCCCGCTCCTTGCGCATTCTGTCCTGGCACAGGTCAGCCAGCCCCTGACAGCACTCGTCGCGCTCGCTGAGGTTGCGGCACACTGGGCAGGTCTGCGCCAATGGTCGGGCGAGTCCACACTGCTCTCCCCACTGTTCCTCCCGGAGGTCGTACAGCACCACCTTTTGGCACACTCGCTGATAGAATCTACGGGGAAGCCCTCGCCAGAGCTGGCAGAGGAGATTGACCGAGAGTACAACGCCCTGGCACAAGCCCTGCGATAGCGATGCCCGATGCTCTCTCCCCATGGGAGCAAGGAGAAGACCAGCAGCAGCGCTATATCCGGCTGCTGGAGCTGCGCTGCGAACTGCTGCAGCGGGAGGTGGAGCATCTACGCCAGCGTGCGACTGAACAAGCTGTTGAACGCAGCTCTGTCCATCTGCCCGCACTCCACGAGCTTCTGCCGCTCTCAAGCCCGGAGGAGCTCCTCCAGCGTGCGTGCGCCATCCTGCAGCGCCTGACCGCCGCTCCTAGCGCCTATGCCGTACGCCTTCTGCCCGATGGGAGCCTCGAGGTCTTCCCCGAAGAGGCTCTCGCCCACGCCCGCCTCGTGGTCGAAGAAGGAATCATGGACTGGGTCTCCGCGCGTGGTATCCCGGCTGTCTTACCCGACCTCTTCAGCAGTGGAGCCTCCTCACTGCTGATTGTGGCGCTGGGACAGCCCGGGAAACCCAGCGGAGCACTTGTCGCCCGGGGAATTTCGCCGAACCTGTCTGGAGAAACCTTCCAGGGAGAACTCCTCTCGCTAGGGACACTCGTCAGCGTGTTGCTGGACAACGTAGAGAGTGCTCGCCTGACACAAGCCCTGCAAGAACAGCTCCACCAGCTGCGCCGTCAATTGCAGCACTCGGAAGCATTGGCAACCCTGGGGAAAATCACCGGCATCGTTCTCCACGAACTCAGCAACCCTCTGCAAGCACTCTACTCACACGCTGAGCTCATCGAGGCT
>BEHX01000013.1 GCA_002898295.1 bacterium HR21 | reverse complement strand
GCGGCGTCTGGAAATACCAGACGAAGACTTCGATGTACAACGGGAAGTTCTCAATGCCCTACAGCACATCGAAGGCGATCATGCTATTGTCAAAGCCCTCCGTCATCCTCAAAGCCATGTCAGAATAAAGACGGCAAAAATCATAAAGGAGAAAAAACAAAAGCTCAGCCAAGAGATTTTGGAAGCACTCTACGAATGCCTGGGAGATATCGATTCAGACGTTTGGCAAGCCGCTGTTGAAGCCTTGAAAGCAACCGAAGGAGAGGCAGCTATCATCAAGGCACTTGCACATGCCTCAACCAACGTCAAGATTGGCGCTATACGGGCATGCCGAGAGCTTAAGCCAGTCAGCCGCGACGTGCAAGAAGCACTGGTACAGCTACTTGGAACCGATGAATACGAGGTCTGGCAGGCTACTGTTGAGCTTCTTTTAGAGATACTACATGTTAGAGACTTCCTTGACATTCTTTTCAAACATCCAGACCCCAAGGTTCGAGTCGGTGTCATTGCCATTTTCTCTTGGAAGGGCATAAAAGGAGACTCTGTAATCCAAGCCCTAATCAAGTGTCTAGGTAGTGTTGAGGCTGTCCGTGAAGAGGCAGCCAAAACCCTCAACTCATTTAATAAAAACGAGGCATTCTACAAAGCTCTTGAGAATCCCGATCCTTCTGTTCGAGCTGGGGCTGCCTGGGCTCTGGGACGGCTTCACATAGCCACTCTCGAGACTCGCAAAGCTCTTCAAAAACGTTTGGGGGATGATGAAGAAACCGTTCGTCGCGCAGCAGCACAGGCTCTCTACGAGCTCGAGGGAGTTAACGCCCTCACTGAAGTACTGCTCCATCAGAGCGTCAAAATCCGCATCGGTGCTATCCAAGCTTTGGGTTGGCTGCATATTAACGAACCATTCGTTATCGAAGCCCTCAAAGAGCGTTTAGGCGATACCGATGATCTTGTCCGACAAACTTCAGCCGAAGTACTCCGCGATTTCGGACATGTTTCCGCTATCATCGATGCACTCGATCACCCACAACATGAAGTTCGGGCTGGTGCTGCTAAAGCCCTTTGCCACCTACACGTAGTTAGTTATCCCGCTGTTGAAGCTCTCAGGAAACGACTGTCAGATCCCCACGACACAGTCTGGAAAGCGGTCACAGAAACTCTTCGGAGAATTGGGAGAATCGATATCATTGAGGAAGCTCTCAACGACGCTTCACCCTCTATGAGAGGTGCTGCAGCACGAGCCCTCCGATATCTTGGGATCAAAACACCACAAGTTTTGACTGCTCTCAAAAATCGTCTAGGAGATGATGAGGAAACTGTTCAGAGGGAAGCAGCAGAAGCACTGAGCGCATTGGGTTACGATAAGCTGATTATCGAAGCACTTTCAAGCCCTGAAGTGCAGGTCCGACTTGGTGCTATCCGGGCTGTCGAGTGGCTCAACCTCCGCAATCAATCTGCCATTGAGGTACTCAAGGAACGGCTGGGAGACGATGAGAGCAGTATCTACGAATCAGCCGCAGAGGTGCTCATCAAGCTACGCGGCGTAGGGATTCTGAGCAATTCTCTCTCCCATCCCAATCCCCGGGTCCGAGCCCGAGCAGCAATGCTTCTTCAAAAGCTCCAGATCACCATCCCTGAAGCCCGCAAAGCTCTCCAAAAGTGTCTGGGGGATGACGTAGAAGCAGTTCGCCAGGCAGCAGCCGAAGCGCTCTACGAGCTTTGGGGAATAGAGCCTCTCGTTGAAATACTCAAACACTCCCAATCACCTAAACTCAGGAGTGGGGCTGCGCAAGCTCTTCAATGGCTTCGCATAAACGACCGGGCAGCTATCGATGTCCTCAAGGAAGCTCTGGGAGATAGTCATCCTCAAGTCCATGGCCAAGTAACCCGATCCCTCTTTTCGTTAGCCGATCTCGAAGCGTTTATCGAAGCACTGGGTCATCCGGCGAGTTCTGTGAGAGCTGGGGCTGCCCAAGCTCTGGGACAGCTCAAAGTCACTGATCCTGCCGTCATCACAGCTCTCCAAGAACGCCTTGCGGACAGTTCACGGGGCGTCCGTCAGGCAGCTACCAAGGCTCTCCTGGCTATTGGGGATCTATCCCTCATCATAGCCACTCTGTCACATCCTAACCCCAGTGTCCGGATTGGAGCTGCCGCAGCGCTAAAACAACTCAAAATCTCTGACGCTACTGTTGTAACAGCCCTCCAGCAGCACTTATCCGATCCTGTTCTCAGCGTTCGGCGCGAAGTAGCGGATGCACTCTTCGCCATTGGCGGTGAAGCTGCTTTTATTGACGCCTTCTCCCACCCCATCGCCGAGGTTCGCCTCAATGCTATCCTTGAGCTTCAGAGGTTCGCTATGAGTCCTGTTGCTCTCAGTGAACTCTTGAAGCGTCTCGCAGACGAGGATGACAAAATCCGACACGTTGCAGCAGGGACTCTCTGGAAATCTGGTGGAATAGATATCTTCCTAAATGCTCTCAACCATTTTGACCCGAGAATTCGAGTTAGCGCCATTAAGTTCATTCAGTCGCTAGCAACCGTTACTCCTCCAGTCATCGCTGTATTGACGGAGTGCCTAGCGGACGGCAATGCCACCGTTCGTCAAGAAGCGATGGAAGCCATCCAGACTCTAGGTGGGACTGATGCCTTTATTGAAGCGCTACAGCATCATAAACGGAAGATTAGGATAGCTGCAGCAAGAGCCTTGGGACGGCTTCGCCCCGCAGATCCCAAGGTGTCTCTCGCCTTGCGGCAAAGTCTAAGTATGCACGATCTTGCTCTTTCCTTGGCCGCGGCAAAAGCATTGCTTGCAGTCTCCTTCCGCCGATTCCGCCTCCGAAAGCCCCAACCTCATTCTCGTCACAGAAGGGTGGTTCGTGGTGGGCAGCAGAATGGCACAACACGGAGACTGATTGCCTGGTCAGCGCTCGTGATTGGTCTAGCGCTCTTAGTCGTTCTCGCCGTGCGCCTCACTCGCGCCGGCAATGCACCCCTTACAGACTCCTCTCCTGAGGAAGTGGTAAAACAGCTGGAGCATCCTGAGCCATCGGTCCGGGAAAAAGCTATCCGAAAGCTCCAACAGTGGAAACCTGCCCAAGCCATCCCACTTCTCCAACAACGACTTGCTGACCCAGTTACCTCTGTCCGCCAGGCAGCTATACAGGGCTTATTCGAGGTCGGCGGGATTGATGCTTTACTAGGTACCCTCTCCCATTCTTCCCCCGCGATCCGGGAAAACGCTGCAAAATCATTGGCGGGAATACGTCATCTGCTTCCCGATACATCCCTTACTCGCGTTATCAGCTCCCTCCAATACCAGCTTGCCGACTCGGTCACCACTGTCCGTCAGGCAGCATTCCGAACACTGTTTGAAATCGGTGGAGTCGATGCCCTACTGCGAGCTTTCTCGCATCCTTCCACCACCGTCCGGACAGGCGCTATCCAAGCCCTCAGGGAGGGAAGGCACACAGTCCCCATCTCCTCCGTTACTGCTCCTTTACAGGAGCGCCTTGCGGACTCCATCGTCTCTGTCCGCCAGGTAGCACTCCGAACCCTCCTCGAAATTGGCGGAATTGATGCCTTGTTCCACGCCCTCTCGCATCCTTCCGCTGCTGTCCGGGCACAGGCTGCCCGAGCTCTCGGGGAGATACCCGAAGACCATTGGCAAATCATTCCCAAACTGCAAGATCGGCTCTCTGATCCTTCCCCTGCCGTACGCCAAGCGACGAAAGAAGCTCTCAGAAAGCGCCTACAGCGCTCGCACAGGAGAATGTAGTGCAAAACGTACACCACCGATGGACCCGCGCATTGCCACCTACCTCGACCAGTTGGAGTCTTGGGACCCTGGTACCCGACGATTAGCAGTTGCAGCTTTAGCAAGTCTGCAGGTTGCCTCCCCCGAAGTCGTAGCTGCCTTGCTTGTCCGGCTGGAGGATGAGGCTGCTTCTGTCCGCGGGGCTGCTGCCCGCGCTCTCGGGCAGCTGCAGGTTGCTTCGCCCGAGGTTATCGCGGCACTGGCACAGCGGGTCGTTGCGGACCCAGATCCTCCCGTTGCGCAGGAAGCGACGAGTGCGCTCGAAACGTTGCTCAGCAAAGGCACGTGAAGGGAGCCGTATCACCGCCATCACACTGTTGCAGAAAAGTTGCACTATTGCTCAGAAAGCTGCTCAAGTTGAGCCTCTATTTTTGCGCGTCACGTTATGTCGAACCACCACAGTGTGTCCGATGCGAGTTGTTCTGCGCCTCTCTCTCGCCGTGTGTGTTTCCCTCCCGCTCCTGGCACAATTTCCCATCACCATTGTGCTGGAGAGCCGGTCGGGAGCGCCAGTGTTTTCGCCTCCGACGGAGGCGGGTAAGCGCTACCGGATCACGGTTGAGGGCACCTACCGGATGTGGTCGCGCGGAACTGGATTCGGTGTGGATGCCGTCTGGTACAATGACATCCCGCAGTTTGGCGTGCCGAGCGTGGACGATGCCTTCCGGACCCTGTTCCGAGAGCCAATCTGGGTCGGGGACACTACCGAGTACAGCTTCCCTTCTATCCCGGGGGTGTTCTCTGGTTTCGCCTTCTCGATGCGCAAGTACGTTGGCTTCCGGTTCAATGACCAGCCGCTGCCTGCCCTCCCGCTGGACACGCTCAACCACCGCTACCAGATCGAGGCTGCCGGCACCGGTGCCCCGTTCAAGTTCCAGATCCTGGATTCGGTCTATAGCATCCCGGACGAGGCAGTGGTGCCGCGCTACAACGACAACCGAGGTCAGCTGCGGGTAACCATTGAGGAAATCCCAAGCGTGGACCTGACGGTCTGCGACGTCAAGGTCCGGCAGATTTCGCCCGACTACATCGCCATCCAGGTAGATGCCGGCATTCTCGTGGTGGATACCAGCAGAGCGACCGGCGTGCAGAACGTGCTAGCTGATCTATCCCAGCTGGGGGTTGTCGAGGATGGGCGTTTCATTTGTCCGGACTCGCTCGTCTGCCGGGGCAAGCGGCTCGATACCGTTGCCATTGTCTTCGTCCTGGACCGCTCCGGGAGCATGAATGAGCCGGTCAGCGATATTGACCTTGTCCGGCGCTGGCCTGCGGCGGTCCGTTCATTGAAGCTCTTCCTGGACAGCTTGCACGTTCCCGCGTGGATGGCGCTCATCACGTTTGCCAGCGACGTGCGCCTGGACCAGGATTGGACAATGGCGAAAGACAGCATCTATGAAGCTGCTGTCCGGATTCAACCCGAAGGACGGACGAGCTTCTACGCTGCCATGCTGGCAGCCTTCGCCAAGATTCAGGAGCGGAGCCGCTACCCGGGGTACGTGATTGCCCTCACGGATGGCATCAACAACATGCCGCCTGAACAGGCGCAAGCCGTGCTGAGTGCTCTTCCGGTCGGCATCAACATCTTCACCATCGCCTTCGGGCTGGGTTCCTCGGCAGAGGAGCAGGCAGCGGTGGACACACTGCGCTTGATTGCCCAGGCAACCCCGCGCGGACGGAGCTTTGAATCAAATAGCTCCCGTCGGCTGGATTCCCTCTACGTGCTCATCTCCGGTGATATCCAGCAGAGCGACTGCTGCGAGCTCTACTTCCGCACGCGCCCCTGCCGAGGCAAGGGCGATACGGTGCGCACGCTGCGCCTCATCATCGTTGTTGGGGACTCGCTCATCAGCCGCACGATTACCTACCGCACGCCGTGCAATGTGGTCAGCGTCCAGGAGCCCGATGTCCCGCATACGCCGCAGCTCCCGACAGCTCCCGAGCTTGAGCTGTTCCCGAATCCGACCACAGGGCAGTGGAGCCTTGCCTACAAAGTCCTCACCGGAGGGACGGTCACCGTTTCGCTCACAACGCTGACCGGAGCAGAGCTCTTCCGGCAAGAGCTTGGCTACCATGCGCCGGGTCTTTACCGGAAGACGCTCCCCTGGACGGCGCTGCCGAGCGGGACGTACCTTGTGGTGCTGCGCACCGATGGTTTCGTGCAGAGCCGGAAATTGCTCGTCGTCCAGTAATGTCACACCACAAGCGAGGGAATGATGCGCCAGTGCTTTCTCTCCTGCTTCTTCCTGTGGGTCACCGTTGCGACGTGGGCACAGGTTGAGCTTCCCGTACGCCTCAGCCCGGAGGCTGCCTACCCGGGGCAGGTCGTTGCCATGCTCCCGGTCAGCACGAAGTTCTACCGTTCCCTGCTGGCATTCCGCTGGGATGGGCAGGAGATGACCGCGGCGGTGCTGAGCCGCTCGGAGGATGCACTCCTCTTCCGCGTCCCGTCGGATGCCAGCCCGGGAGAACACCGTGTGGAAGCTGAGTTCGACGACAACCAGTTTGCCCGCGCAAGTCTCCGCGTCCTGGTCTTCAACCCGGGTTACGACGAGCGTACCGATGGGACGGACCCCAACCCGCGGACGCAGCACGGTCCGCCGGTCGAGGTTGGGCAAAATCCGCGTCCGCTCCCACCGGGCAGCTCGGGCGCGCATCCACCGGGTGGGCACTTCGGTATCCCGCCGGGCGTTCGCTGCGGAGAGCTCCACGTCATTGATGGACGCTTCACACCGGATGTTGTCCCGGGCAGGAAGGAATGGGACGGGATCACGCCCTTGACCGGTCGCTTCAGCTATCTCTTCATCGACTACTGCCCTGAGGAGCAGCGGCTATACCTGCTCAACGACTGGTGCCTGGGCACGGGCAGCTATGATGCCAGCACGTGCTACAACATCTTCGAGTTCTACACCGGCGGCGGACGCGAAGTCTGGCAGGTACGCATTTACCACGATACGGCTAAAGGCACCCGCGTCTACCGCAATGGCGTGGACGTCACCGGGGATACCACGTACTTCTGCGGAGGTGCTTACGGCTACGGACCCAGCGCACTGTGCCCAACGCCGCACACGATTTACGAATTCTGCCTCAAGGTTGAGCCGGGCGGCTTTTTCCTGCCCGTCGTGGGCGATCCAGTACAGCCGGTCACGACCTCGACCGTGCGCTGCGACGAGGAGGGCTACGGGCTCGTCCGGGAGCCGCTGCAGTACGTGCTCGATCTCTCACGTGCTGGCGTCCAGTGGTACCAGTACCCCCGGTACATCCCCCTGGCAGAGGTTGCTGGGCTGGTCCGGGAGCCGAACACCCTGGCGGGGACCCTCCGCGATAGCCAAGCTGTCTACTGGTGGGCAGGCGAGCGCTATCCCTGGGGCACTCCCGGTACAGGGGTCCCGACAACCCCTGCTACCTCTCGCTGCAATGCCGATGCTCGAGTCCTCGACGGCACGTTCTCCCCTGGTGAATGGGACGGGGCACAACCCGCCCGCGGGCGCTACTCCGACCTCTACGCGCAGTACTGCAACGGCATCCTGCACGTGCTCAACGACTGGGTGCTCGGCACCGACGAGCCCGACCCGAATGAGTGCTACAACCTCTTCGAAGCCTTCACCGCCAACGGCACCGAACACTGGGGCATTCTGGTCTACCACAGCAAACAGCGCGGAATCCGCGTCTTCCTCAACGGGCGGGATGTAACCGACGACACCACGATTGTGCTCGGAGGTGCCTTCGGGTACGGTCCCTCGCCCCGCTCATCGGAGCCGCACACGATCTACGAATTCGCCATCCGTGCCGGCGAAGGCAATTGGTGGCTCCAGCTCTGCGACCCGGGACCGACGAGCAGCTGCCGCCAGACGCAATCGGTTAGCCCGCCGTCTGTGAAGGCAACGCTCGACGAGCTCTCCGCCCGCCTGGAGGATTCCGAGCTGCTCATCGAGTACCGCTGCCTTCCCGGTGTGCCTTATACCGTTGCGTTGGTCGATGCCCTCGGGCGCGCCCAGACTCTGCAGAAGGGCATCTGCCAAAGCTCCGCCGTTCAGCGGCTCCGGGTCCCGACTGCCTCGCTAGCGCTCGGGGTGTACTTCGTTGTGGTATCGCATTCTCTGGGTCCATTTTCCGACACTGTTGGGCGGCAAGCCGTACCGGTGCTCATCCTCCGGTAGGAGAGCCGAGCACGCCTGTACTGTCAACGCCGTCACCCGTGGAGTGTGTTAAGCCATCAAGGAGTCTGCCATGAGTATCGCTTCCCCACGCTTCCGCGACCTGGCTTCTCTCTCACGGCTCCTCCGCCTTACCGCTGGCATCTGGGGAGCTATGAGCGCCGGTGGATTTCTCATCTTGTACCTCGCGGCATCGTACAGCGAGACACATTCCGATGCTGCAACCAGCGCATTAGTATGGCTCGCGCTCTGGGCGCTGAGTGCCCTTGTTTTCTTCGTGGTCTTCCTGAGCTGGAAGCATCGGGCGCTCCACAATGCTCATGCCCTGGGAGGTTCCTCCCTCCCGAGCCCCGCCGCTGCCATCTACTGGTACTTCGTCCCGATTGCGAGTCTGTGGATGCCCTACGTGGTGATGCGGCGCATCTTTCAAGCCTCGTATCCTCCAGCCTCACCTGGCGAGGGAAAGCCATCCCTTTCCCTCGTCACAGCATGGTGGGTGCTGTGGTTGCTCGACTTCCTGCTCAGCTTTTCCATCTGGGGGATTCCGGAGAGCTTCCTCTCCCGGCTCGTTTTCGTCTTCTTCCCTGTTGCCCTCGCTATTGTCACCGTCAGGATGTCGTCTACGCTGGAGCAATGGCAGCGCGCGAAGTACCAGCTCGTGAGTGGGGAGACGCCTATTTCGCTGCCGCCTGCTCTGTGATTTGCCCTGTCAAAGGGCTCCGGCAGGAGCAGCTTCGACCAGCAGGCATGTCGTGTATGCCTGGGTAGAGGAACTCCCCATGGTGTGGCTCCGAATTCTGAGCAGGTATGCTCCGTGGGCGCTTTGCTGCAGCGTCGTCGGTGCACAGCCCTTGGATGCGACCAAGATCTACAAAACATGTGCCCCCGCTGTGGTCTCCATCGAAACCCCGACAGGGACCGGCTCAGGCTTCCTGGTACACCCGCAGTACGTGGTAACCAACAAGCACGTCATTCAGCGCCCATCGGTGTGGGAAGCCGATTACTACGCTGCCTGGCAGCTGAAGGTCAGAACCCGGTCGGGGGCAACCCTCCAGGTGCGGGAGGTCAATCCCTTCGAGGACTACCCCGACATAGACCTTGCCGCTCTCAAAGTGTCTGGCTTCCAGGGAACAGTTCTGCCTCTCTACCCCGGTATTGCGGAGGTTGGCGAACCAGTCGTCGCCATCGGGCATCCCCACCATATGCAGTGGTCGCAAACGCAAGGGAGCATTTCGAAGAACGACCTTCCACACCACTACCAGCTCGACGTGGCAATGGACCCCGGCAGTAGCGGTGGACCGGTGCTCAACCGCTGGGGGCAAGTTGTGGCTGTTGTTGAAGGAGGATTCCCCTTGAGCGCTACCGGGAGATTCGGCATCCGCTCCGACGTGCTCAAACAAGTGTTGGACATCTACGGCATCCCATACACCACTGCTCCACTGCTGACTCCGACGGCAGCCGATTTTTCCGCGCTCCAAGGGCAGCTGGCACAGGAGCGGCAGCAGCTGATTGCCGAACGCATTGAGCTGGAACGTCAACGGGCTCAATTCCAGGCGGAGCTGCAACAAGCACGCTCATTCCTGGCAGAGTACGCACAGAAACGCTCACAGTTGGAGCAAAAAGAACAAGAGCTGGATCGGCGCGAGCGCGAGCTCGAAGAGCGCGAACGGGCTCTGGAACGGAAAGCCGCACGCATTGCCGAAAAGCTCGGCGAGCGCTTCGCACTGGAGTTCCTCCTCGGACCGGCATACGACATCTGGCAGGAGCAATTCGTGCTCTCACGCGCATCGGCAGGGCTCTTCTACCGCTTCGGCTTCGTTCGGGATGAGGAAGGGTATGTCGTGCGCGCTGACCAATTCGGTATCATGGCTTCCCGGGACATTGTCTTTCTCCGCGCAGAGCTCTCACAGTGGAACCGGGAAGGCATTGTTCTCGGATGGCGATACGACGAGCTTGCGTTGGCACTGGAATTCAGCAGCCTGGTCCGTCTCAGTTTCGGACTGGTGCTCCGCCAGTTTGATCCGCAGCGAAATC
Source organism: bacterium HR21 (assembly GCA_002898295.1). Taxonomy (GTDB): domain Bacteria; phylum Bacteroidota; class Ignavibacteria; order Kapaibacteriales; family HRBIN21; genus HRBIN21. The sequence goes on along the minus strand of BEHX01000013.1, from coordinate 18,209 downwards.
TGGTCACCATTCCAGCCGAGCCACGATATACCGTCGGAGTACTCCTCGACGCACTGCCAGAATCCGCCTTCCTGTTCGGCATTGGAGCCACGGCTCACGTTGACCGCCGTCTGCGTCCCTCGGCAGTAAGCGTAGGGCTTCAGGTTGGCTATGCCCTCCATTTCCTGCGCTGGTGAACCTGCCGCTGACAGGGTACCGCTACAGCACCGCCACGACTGTCATCACAGCCGTTGAGAGAAGGTTCATCAGGACGCCGACCCGAACCATGACGGGCAGCGGGAGCAGACGCGTTCCGTACGCGATGGCATTCGGCGGGGTTGCAATCGGAAGCATGAAAGCACAGGAGCTGACCATCGCTGCCGCAATGACACAGCCTTCCAGGGGAAGACCCAGCGCCGGCACAGATGCCGCCACAAGCGGCAGGAGCAGGGATGCCAACGCGGTGTTAGAAACCAGCTCCGTGCTGAAATTGGCAACGAGCAAAATCCCTGCTGCCACCACAATGGGCGGCAGCCCATCGAGAGCTCTGACCAGCAAATGGGTGAGCACCTGTGCCGCCCCGGTTTGCGTCAGCACTGCCGACAATGTCAGTCCGCCGCCGAAGAGGAGCAGTGTCCCCCAATCAATTCGCTGTGCCTGGTCCCAACCGAGCAGAGGCTCTCCCCGAGCGCCAGACGGCAGGAGAAACAGCAGGAGTGCCCCGCCCAGGGCAACATTCCAGAGATCGAGCACCTTCAGCACCGGGGAGAGCATCGCAAGCAGCGGGAGGGCAATCCAAGCACAGACAACCCCGGCAAAGACGACCGCCACACGGCGTGCTCCCGGGCTGAGCTTCTTGTTCTGCCAGTATTCCCGCTGCAGCTCCTCCCGCAAGGCACGGAGCGGGATATCCGGAAGACGCAGCCGCCAGACCAGGATCAGCCAGGCTCCTGAGAGCACGCAGATCCCCACCGGCACTCCAAACAAGAGCCATTCCAGAAAGCCAAGCTCTACCCCGTGCTGACGCAGGACCCCGAGCGCAATACCGTTCGGCGCGGTACCTACCACTGTGACCATTCCCCCGATGGAGGACGCCCACGCAACGGCGAGCACCAGCGCTTGCGGGAAAGCCCCCAGGTCATCTCGCAGCCCTGCCCGACGCAGCACCTCAAGGATGCCCAGGGCGATCGGCATCACCATCGCCGCAGTCGCAGTATTGCTGACCCACATGGAGACCACCGCCGTACTGAGCATCACCGCCCCGAGGAGGCGCCGGGGAGAACGCAGCGCCCATCGCCAGGAGAATACGCGCAGCGCGCTCCATTGGTCCAGACCGTGCTTCCGCAGCGCCTCCGCTATGAGGAATGAGCCCAGGAAGAGCAGCACCACCGGGTCAACGTATCCCTGGAGGAAGGTCCGCAGCGGAAGCGGCTCTGCCACGGTCGTCTGCCCCGATACCAGCCCCAGCAGTGGTCCCACAAGCGCTGGCAGCAGCGCCGTCATCGGGAGCGGCACCACCTCCCCAATCCACCACCAGAACATCCACCACAGCAATCCCAGCACTCGTTGAATGCTGAGCACAACCGTCGGCATCTGCTCTGGTGCCACTGCCAATACGCCCGGCGGCACTGCCAGGAGAGGGGGCAGCACCAGGCTTGCCACAAATCCCAGAACCCCGACACTCAGAGTCAGCCACCATCGCAGAGGAGCTCTCGGCATCGCTCGACCGCGGTCGTGGAAAGCGCCACCTCACAAAGTTGGGAGCTTTTGCCCGAACACGTCTCCAGCACATAGCTCCGGGGACAAAGCTGTAATTTTGGTGCCGTCGGGTTCAACAAGCAGACCACCTGGATGACTCTTCGCTCCGCCTGTGTTTCTCTTCTCGGAAGTGTCCTCTTTGCTCAACCGCTGACACATCCCTTCCCCTTCCAACCCGCCCTCTGGGAGCGGATGAATCCAGCGTGGCTGACGCTTTCCGGCACTTCAGCAGGAGCCGACACGGGCTGGATCTCGGTGCGGGGAGATGAATTCGTGGATGCCTCCGGGACCCCACGCCGCTTCGTCGGTGCCGTCCTCTACTTCACTGCCTGCTTTCCCGATAGCGCAACTGCCATCCGCGTTGCCGACCGTTTGCACGCGCTGGGCTTCAACGCTGTTGCCTTCCGGGGCATTGACATTTCGAACTGGAATGCTGCCAGCATTCTGCGTCCGGGGACACGCTCTGATGAGCTCGACCCGGAGCAAATGCGCCGTCTGGACTGGTTCATCTTCCAGCTCAAGCAGCGGGGTTTCCGCATCTACCTGGCACTTCACTCCCGCTGGACGCCGCGCCGGGATGATGGTGTTCCGCGGTGGGATTCCATCCCCAGCGGCGGGAAAATCGTGCTCTACACCGATCCTGCTTTCCAGCATCGCCACCGACAGCTGGTCCGGAAATTCCTGGAGCATATCAATCCGTACACAGGTCGGGCGTACAAGGAAGAGCCTGCCATTGCGTGGCTGGAATTCAGCGAGGAGAATTCCCTCGTGTATGCCTGGCGTACCAATCAGCTCCGCTACCCGGGCGGGAGTCTGTCGTACTTCCACAGTCGGCAGCTGGACACGCTGTTCAACCTCTTCCTGCGCCGGAAGTACGGAAGCGATGCCGGTGTACGCAGCGCCTGGTTTACTCCCGCGGCGGACACGCAGAATTTCATCCGCAACGGCGACTTTGAGGACGAATTCAATCTGGGCTGGACTTTCGGGGTCAACAGTGCCGTTGCACAGGCTCTGTTCCGGCTCTCTGAGTTGGACCGGCACCAGGGACGCTACGCCGGGCTCATCCGGATTGCGCAGACCAATGGCTCCCCGGGCGCTGTCTATCTCTACACGGGCACTACTACCGTCCGGGGACGACTCTACGAGCTGCGTTTCTGGGCGCGCGCTTCGCACGCTGCTCGCCGCTTCCGCTTGCTCCTCTACAACGCTGAGTTCCCCAACCAACTGCTCGGGCTCTATAGCGACACTGTCCTGAGCGCCTCCTGGCAGGAGTACCGCTTCCGCTTCCGGGCAACCGACTCTGCCTTCGCCGCTCGACTCCTGTTCTACTTCGGGCAGGACAGCGGGGATGTCTTCCTCGACGATGTCCAGCTCCGCATGCTCAATGAAGTCCCGCTCCAGAGTGGGGAATCGTTGCAGACCTTCTCGATTGCCCGCTCGCTCTTTGCGGATCTCCTCGGTACGCCCCTGCCCCGCATGCGGGACAACGCGGAGTTCTACACCGAGCTCCAGCGCAGCTTTTACGAGTCCATGGCACGCTTCCTGCGGGACACGCTCGGCTACCGAGGTATTCTCATCGGGGGGACACTCCTGAGCACGCTCAACGACCTCTGGAGCATGCAGGCGCTGGATGCCACAGCAGAGCTCAGCAGCTGGGATTACCGCCGAAACCGCTCCCAACCACAGGGCAGCTGGTACATCGCTAATACGCCCATGCTCGGGCACACCGGCGCCGGCTCATTGCCAGAGCTGGCACATGCAGCCTTGCGCGGGAAGCCAACCGTTGTCTTCTTCGCCATGCCTTTCCCCTCCGCCCACATGGGGGAGATGGCGACGCTGCTGCCCGCCTACGCTGCCTACCAAGGCTGGGATGCCGTCTTCTTCCACTACCTCGCCGACAGCCGGGAGACATACTCGCTGCCGATGGTCGGACTCAATAAGCACTACGAACTCTGGGCACAGAGCGCCGTGCTGAGCCTTCTGCCGTCAGCGGCTCTAGCATACCGCGGCGGGCTTGTCTCCCCTGCCCGGGAGACGCTCTGGCTCAACCAAACCCGGGACGCTCTGCTGCACCCACAATGGCAGCAGGGCAGCTTCTGGCTGCAGTACGGGACTGACAATCGCATTGTCCTCTTCCGTCGTGTTGCCTTCGATAGCCTCAACGCACAGCGGCAGACCGTGCTCCCGCACCGATATATCCCTGAGCTTGCCCAATCACCGGTGGACATCAGCAACCTGCTCTCCGACACCGAAGAACTGCTCTGGAACGCTCGCGACACGCTCTTTACCCTGACTACACCCCGCTACCTGGCTGCTACGGGTCAGCTCTCCGGCATTCTGCGCTTCGGAGATATCCGGGTCGAACGGCTCGACAGCGGGCGTATCGGCACTGTGTCCTGGCTCTCGCTGGATACCGCCGAGCTGTCCCGAGCCCGCTGGTCGCTCCTGACGCTCAGCAGCCGTGCCTGTAACGACAGCGCCGTCTGGGAGGGTTCGATCTCCATCTGGCAGAACTGGGGCAAAGCCCCCGTGATGCTCGAAGGCATGCGGATACGCCTCTCCTGGCTCAGCGACGCCGATACCATTCGCCTCTACGGGCTGGATTCCACCGGACGCCTCGCTTCAGGTCCGTTTGAGCCCGTACGACTCTCCGGCGGACGCGTCAGTATCACGCTCGACCAGACGCACCCGCTGCAGCGCACTCCGTGGTTCATCCTCTTCCAAAGCTGGAAGAGACCGCAGGATACCACCGATATCGCCGAACCTCATCCCGGTGCTGGAAGCCCCCACCTCTCCATTCCCAGCCCTCAGCCAGCCCAAGACCAGGTATGGCTGGAATTCTGGCTCCCTCCCACCGGCACCGACGCCCGGCTGGAGCTAGTAACACCGCTTGGGCAGAGGTTTTCCCTCTGGCAAGGCTTCTCCGATGGCTCCTGGCATCAGCTCTCTGTGCCGGTTTCCCACTGGGCTGCCGGCGTCTACCGAGTTCGGCTTCTCTGCGGCGATAGGCAGCTTTCCCGGTCCCTGGTCATTCTGCGCTGACCCCGTCAATGGGAGGGCACGGGTCCATGGGACATCTCCTGGCAGCCCGAGCACACGGCACCATGCGCCAGAGGCACACCCCAGCACATGTACCACCGACGGCTGAAAAGGGACAGCGATGAGGCAGCGCGTCGGGCTTTTCCTCAACACGCAGAGTGCGGAAGCCATCCGGTGGGCAGAACACGGTGCGCAGCGCCTCCTGGAGCGAGGGTTCGAGGTCTGCCTTCCGGCAGAGTTCGCCCCGTACATGGGGCGCCAGCTGCTCTCGCGTCTGCTCGTCCATCCGATTGCCCACGTAGGGGATATTGCCGATCTAATCCTCGTCTTCGGCGGCGATGGCACTATGCTGGCCGCCGCTCAGCAATTCCTCCAAAGCGGCATCCCCTTGATGGGCATCAATGTGGGGAAACTCGGCTTCCTGGCAGAGTTCGGCGTCCATGAGCTGGAAGGCGCTCTCGATGCCCTCCTCCACGGCACCTACCGCGTGGTGGACCGCACTGTGCTGGAGGCAGAAGTGCGGCAGAAGCGCTTCTACGCCCTCAACGAAGTCGTCATCGAGAAACACGCCTCCCCTCGCATGGTGCGTCTGCGGGCGCATGTCAACGAGCACCACATTGCCGACTACCGTGCCGATGGGCTCATTGTGACCACGCCGACAGGCTCGACCGCGTATTCGCTCTCTTGCGGCGGTCCCATTATCGCCCCCAATGCCCGGGTCCTGTGCCTGACCCCAATTTGCCCGCACATGCTGACCCTGCGAGCCCTGGTCATCCCGGATGATTGCCGGATTCGCATCGAGGTGCTCTCCGACGATGGTGCCGTGCTGGTGCCCGATGGACAGCGTCAAGAGCCGCTTGCACCGGGGGACAGCGTCACCGTCCATCTGGCTCCGTATGTGCTCAAGCTGGTCAAGCACGCCGAGAGCTCGTACTTCGATCTGCTCCGGCGCAAGCTCCTCTGGGCTGCCGATGCCGTTCCCTCCCCGTGAGCTGCTTCCATGGATTCCCTGTGGGACGCCCGATACGTGGTCATTGACGTGGAGACAACGGGATCGGACCCGGTGCAGCACCGCATCATCGAGATTGCCTGCCTGGCGGTAGAAGCCGGGAAGGTGAGCGAGCGCTTCGTCAGCCTGATCAACGCTCACCAGCCTGTTCCGCCCAGCATTACGGCGTTGACCGGGATTACCAGCAGCATGCTCCTGACCGCGCCGGAGGAAGCCGAGGTGTTCGCTCGTGTGGCACAACTCCTGGCAGCGCCGCGGACGATCGTGGTCGCACACAACGCTGCATTCGACCGCAAGTTCGTGCTCGCCGCGGTCGAGCGCCTGGGCTATCGAGGGGTGGACGCTCTCCCGTGGCTCTGCACCTACCGGCTGGCACGCCGGCTCCTGCCGCCAACAGTCCAACGGCTGGGACTCGATGGACTGGTTGAGTTCTTCGGCATTTCTCCGGCAGGGCGTCACCGTGCCGGACCCGATGCCGAGGCAACGGCTGCTATCCTGCAGCGCCTCCTTGAGTACGCTGTCCGCTATGGTATCACAACCCCAGAGGAGCTCTTGCGCCTGCAGCACGCTCGTGTCCGTCATCCGGCACACACCCTTCCCCGGCGGCTCCTGCGACTGCTGCAGCGCATCCCCGAAACCCCAGGTGTTTACAGCTTCTACAACCGTCAAGGGCAGCTGCTCTACGTTGGCAAAGCTCGGAACCTGTCCCAGCGCATCCGGGCACACCTGACCGGAGACAACGGCGCACGCCGCGCTCTGGACCCCTCCCAAATCGGCGACATCTGCTGGGAGGAGACTCCAACAGAGCTCTCGGCACTGCTCCGCGAAGCCGAGCGAATCTGGACCGAACAGCCGGCGGCAAATGTCCTGGGCAAGCACTTCCCCTTCGCCTTCGTGCGCCTTACGCTCTCGGAGCGTTTTCCCCGACTGGAAGTCACCCGGAGGCTGCCTTCTGGGGAGGACGCCTGGATTGGACCGCTCCCGAGCTGGCACCACGCCCTCCAGCTGCTCGGGTTCCTCCACCAGTGGTATCGGCTGCGTCCCTGCTCGGCAGAGCTCCGGCTGGCACCTCACGAGGAAGCGTGCTTCTACGCCGAGCTCCAGCGCTGTGCTGCTCCGTGCAACGGGAGCATCTCCGAGGAAGCTTACCGCCGAGGCGCTGAGCAGCTCGTGCACGATGCCCGGGACAACCTCCAGCGCTGGACACAGGCACTTTCAGCCGCAATCGCACAGCACGTCCAGCGATGGGAATTCGAACAGGCGGCTGCGCTCCACTCCCTGCTGCGGGTGCTCCAGCGCTGGCAGCAGGCACAGCTGCCCTTGGAGCCACGGGCCTGTAGCTTCCTGCTCTGGCTCCCCGCTGGGAATGGAATACTGGAGCTGTTCTGCTGGCACCAGGGGATTCTCCGGGGCTGGTGGCTGGTGACCGCCTCGGGGGACCTCCAGCAACGGCTGATCTCGACGCCGCCCTGGGAGCCTTCCCTCTCCTGGTTGGACATCGCCCGTCTGGATATCCTGGCTCGATGGCTGGCACGGAATCCGCAAGCAGCCGTGCGCGTGCCTCTGCCAGCAGACCCCTCCGATACCCTCGCCGAGCTTCTCTCCCAGAGTCTCCTCAGCGTAAGGCAGCCGCCGACCACCGGTGGATAGCCCACCAGCCACGACCAGGCTCTGCACGAGCAGACGCCTGCTGATACCACTCCCGCACCACCCGTGCTGCCGGCTTGTTACGGGGAGTGTAGCCGGTCTGCTCAGACGGTGACGGGACGCTCTCCCACTCCCACCAGAACACCCCCGCACACCAGGGTTCGGCAGCACAGAGGAGCCGGACCGCTTGGTAGTAGCGTTCCTGCGCCTCCATGTCCGGAAGAGCTCCGGGAGCCGTCCCGCGGCGATAATCCCACGGTGCTGCCAGCGCCCCCTGGACGGACTGGCATCCCACCTCGGTGATCACAACCCGTTTGCCTAGCTGGCGTGCAAGGGCACGGAGCTGGCGGCGATATCCATCCCACCGCTGGACAATCTCCTCGGGCGTCGGCACGGGCTCCTGCGGCGATGCCGTTGCCGGAGGATAGAAGTTGACCCCGATGAAGTCCAGACGCTGCCAGAAGCCAATGCGGGAAAACTCCGCCCCGGGAACTTCCGGTGTGCCTTCCCAATTGGCAGCATAGAGCAGCCGCCCGCGGTAGACCTGCCGGATCGTGTCGATGAGGCGCTCCCAGAAAGGAGTCCATGCCGTCTGCGTGGCGGTGACCAGCTCCGTCCCGATGCAGAGCATCTCAATGCCGAGCTCCTCAGCAAGCTGTGCATAGCGCACCATCATCGCCGTGTATGCCCGGAACCACTCAGGGCTGGGCTGGATGGTCCCTCGCCACGCACCCGAATACACATCGACGTGCGGCTTGAGGAGGAGGCGTAGCCCCAAGGCACGGGCATCGGCAACCGCAGCGCGGATGTCCTCCGGTGTCGAGGTCGTAGGGTTGGGCTGCCCGGTGACAGGATTCCGCCCATCGGTATTCGGAGCAATATCAGCACTGGTGGGGGTACTCTGGTACTCGAACACGCAGAGCGCAACCCAGCCAGCAGCTGTCTGCTGGCGGAGTTCCCGGAGAGCGCCGAGACGCTGCCCGATGCGGAAGGCATCTGCGCGGAATGCCGTGTAGCACATGCCCGGGAACTCCAACACCCCTGCCGATGGCTCCGGCTCCAGCGGTGCCTGACTGCAACCGAGCAGGAGGAGGGCGACGCTGACACGCAGCACTGTCTTGAGCCTCTCCACGGATGCCGCCGGTGGTTACTGCAACACGAAGAGCCGCTCGGCAACGGTACGGAACTCCTCTTCCCACGCCATCACCTCGTGCCGCTCCCAGCAGGCACTCCAGACCCAGCGCTCCTCCGGGACATCGGCACGAGCCGCCTCGATGAAGAGCAGACGGGCGCAGAGCCGATGCTGCTCGGGAAAGCGACGGGACACCAGGTAAGCGTAGACACGCAACTGCGGCTCATACGGGCGTGCCAGCTCAGACAGCTCCGCAGCTCCCGCCGCACCGAGCTTCCAATCCCAGATTTCCCAGCCCTCGTCCGTTGGGAGCAAGACATCGAGCGTCCCTGTCAGGAAGTTTTCTCCCAGGGGAACCGTCAGCGTATACTCCCGCAGCGCTCGCCAGAAGGCTCCCCAGCGCTGTTGGAGGAATGGCGTTGTCACCACAGCAGCGGCACGCTCGCAGAGCCACTCCATGGCATCGGCAGCGCTGGCGTATGGACTCTGCTCGACGAGAGCACGAGCAAGAGCGTGGAGGCGGTCTGAGAGCACCTCCCCTGCCTCCGTTGTCCAAAGCGTTACATGAGCAAGGAGCTGATGGAGGAGCTGCCCCAGAACCAGTGGGTCGGGGAGCTCCCGTTCGGTATCACGAGCAATGACAGCACCAGAGAGCAGCTCCTCTGGTGTTGCCGGAAAGCCCAGCACTGCCCGCCGGAGGAAGCTCTCTGGGTCGAGCCGGAAGAGCGCATACTGCGTTGCCGAAAGCCGCTCGGCACTCCACTGCACCGGGATGGGCTGCAGCAGAGGGAGTACTGGGCGGTGCTCCAACTGCCGTGACTCCCGAACCTCGGCAATGGGCAGAGAGCGCACAATAGGCACGCGGAGCCGAAGACACTCGCGCCACCGCTGCCCATTGGTATCCAGTTCGAGCTCTTCGCTGAGCTCAAATGCTGATTCCTCCAGCAGGTGCTCGGGAGCAATCCCCAAGCTGTCGAGCACAAATCCGAACAACCCCTGGGGGAAGCTCACAGTACCGTCCTTCCGCACGGTGAGCGTCGCACTGAGCACCAGATGGTCCCGTGCGCGGGTCAGTCCAACGTAGAGAACGCGCTGCTCTTCGGCCTGCTGGCGGGCATCCTCCAGGAAGCGCGCCAGCACCGATGCCGGGGTTTCGATGGGCTGCCAGATGCCTGCTTCCTCATCCCAGCGGCGGCGCCGAGCCAAGATGCCGAGCTGCTCGTCGAAGAACACAACCTCGGGCTTGTCCCGTGTTGCCGCCATGCGGTAGAGCACGACGACCGGGAACTCCAACCCCTTCGCCGCGTGAATGGTGAGCACATTGACAGCGTCCATGCCCGCTGGAAGCACCGCTTCTGTTTCCGGGATTTCCGTCTCGATGAGCGCCTCGAGTTCCTGCACGAAGTCCGCCAGTGTCCGAAAGCCCCGCGCCTGGAAGGTGCGGGCAAAGTCAAGGAGCTTCTGCACATTTGCCCGAATTTGTGTGCTGCGCGGCGAATGACGCAGGCGCACTAGCCAGAGCGTCCGCTCGGCGATAGTCCGCAGGAGCTCTGCCAATGACTGCCGAGGCGCGACCAAGCGGAGGAGTTCCAGCGTCTGGACAATCCAGCACAGTTGAGCATCTGCACGCTGCCGGCTGCGACGGCAGAGCCGCTCCCAGAGCGTCTGCCCTTCCTCGAAGCTCATCTGGAGGAGCTCCCCATCCGGAAGCGCAAACAGCGGAGAACGGAGCGCCACCGCCAGCGCGTAATCATCCCGCTCGTTGAGCAAGAAGCGCAGCAGGAAGTAAAGGTCCTGTACTTCCGGCGTCTGGAAAAAGCCCGCACCGGCATGCACCAGATAGGGGATCCCATACTGCTGCAGCATTGCTGTGAGCCTGGGGACATCGAGCCGATAGCGTGCCAAGATGGCGATATCGCCGTAGCGCACCGGGCGCGTGCGCGGACTGCCCGTGGTGGCGTCCCACTCCATCACTGTCAAGGGCTCTGGTCCATCGACCCAGCAGCGCAGAGCGCGTGCGAGCAGCTCTTCCTCGCTCATCTCAGATACCCGTGTCCGCTCCTGCACTGCCTCCACAGCCAGCAGGAAGCGGACGCTTCCCCGCGCCCAGGGGCGCCCACAGACCAGAGGTTCGTAAGGCACCTGTTCCGGGGTGTGCGGGAAGAGCTGTCCAGCAACTCGGTTGACAAAGGCAACCAGCTCCGGCGCCAGCCGGAAGGAGACAGGCAGGTGGATATCTCCACTGTCGGCAGCCGGCTCGGGATGGCGCGGTAGCAATCCCCGCCGGCGCGCCCAGCCATTCCGCTCCAGCAGCTCCTGCCGTGCCCGCTCGAAGACTCGCACATCCGCATCCCGAAAGCCGTAAATGCTCTGTTTGGGATCCCCGACCAGGAAGACGTGCGGTCCAATCCAGCCTTCCTCCCCAAGGGCAAGGAGGCGTTGGACGAGAGCGTACTGGACGGGATTCGTATCCTGAAACTCGTCCACGAGGAGGTAGCGGATGTCCCGGCGCAGGCGCTCCACAACGGCGGGCTGCTGGAGGAGCTGCAAAGCTTTGATCTGCAAATCGCTGAAATCCAGAACGTTCCGGGCGCGCTTTTCTGCCTCCAGCTGCTCCAGTACGGCGTCGGCAATACGAGCCAGCACCTCCATGGAGGCTAGCAACGGTTCGTCCTCGTCCCGTTCCTGCCAAGCAGCAGCGAAGCGATCCAGCACTGCAACACGGCGGGCAAGGCGCCAGGCTTCCGGTTCCTCTACCGCCAGCCATGCACGGGGTGTCCCATCGCGGCGGAAGGCATGCTGCCGGATCTGCTGCCACAGTTCGAAGAGCTGCTCCTGGGCAGTGCTCACGCCACCAGCCAGCAGTTCTCCACCCGTCTGGCATAGTCTCCGGAGTTCCGCCGCGTACTCGCTCTCCCGATGCTGTGCGGCTGTCAGAACCCGTTCGGCAGCTTCCCGGAGCTGCTCTATCACCGACGCGAGCATTTCGCCGACGAGCTGCCAGAAGCGCTCCCGCCCCTGCTGCAGGCGCTCCGCCCGGGGACGCTCCAAGACCGATCGCAACAAGACGAAGCGCTCCACGTTACGGCACACCTCTGTGACAAGCCTCAGCGCTTCTCGGCGCCCGTACTCACGCACGAAGCGCCAGACCTCGGCTGCCTGCTCGCCGCCGAGGAGCTCTTCGAACACGTTCTGGGCAACCTCGTAGAGGAGCCGATCGGCTTCTGCTTGTGTCAGCTCAGTGAAATTCGGCAGAACCCCTGCCTCAACGGGGAAGCGGCGCAGGAGCTGCGCGCAGAAGCTGTGGATGGTCGAAATCTGCGCCCCCGAGAGGCGCTCCCGCAGGGGCTTCAGGCGGGCAAGCTCCTCTGGCGTGGTAGCAGCAGCAATGCGGCGTTCCAGCTCTGCCGCGATACGGGCGTACATTTCCGCCGCCGCTTTCCGCGTAAAGGTAATGGCCACGATCGCTGTCGGCTCCACGCCGGAGAGCAAGAGCCGGACGTAGCGTTCCACCAGGACCGCCGTCTTGCCCGAGCCTGCGCTGGCGGTCACTACTGCGTGGCGATCGGTCTGAAGCGCCCACACCTGTTCTGGAGTCCAGGGCATTAGAGCAGCCGCGGGAGGATAAGCTCCAGCGAAAGGTCGAGCGCTGGTGCCGAGTGCGTCAGCGCTCCCACGGAGATGAACTGGACACCTGTTTCGGCGTACTGGCGGACTGTCTCGAGTGTGATTCTGCCCGAGGCTTCCGTCTCTAAGCGTCCAGCAACCAGCTCCACGGCACGGCGCACCTGGTCAGGGGGGAAGTTATCGAACATGACCCGGTGCACGCCTTCGCACTGCAGGACTTCCTCCACGTCGGCAAGGGAGCGTGTTTCAACCTCGATGCGCAGCCCGCTTTCCCCGAGCTCTCGGCGGCAGCGTTCTATCGCTGGGCGAATGCCGCCTGCCGCCGCAATGTGGTTGTCTTTCACGAGCACCATATCGTAGAGCCCCAGACGATGGTTCTGCGCCCCACCGATAGCGGTGGCGTACTTATCCAGCCGGCGCCAGCCGGGAAGCGTCTTGCGGGTATCAGTGATCACCGCCCCAGTACCGGCTACCGCCTCCACAAAGCGCCGAGTCAGCGTTGCCACCCCACTCATCCGCTGGAGGAAGTTCAGCGCTGTCCGCTCCGCTGTCAACAGAGCCGGCGCCGGCCCGAGAACCTCTGCCACCACGGTCCCGACCTCGACCCACACACCCTCGGGGACTAAAGGCTGTAAGACCGCCTCCGGATGCACCTCACGGAAGACGAGCGCCGCAATGGGCAATCCACAGATGACGCCGGCTTCTTTTGCCACAATCCGCCCGTGTCCCAGTGGCGGGTCGTATCCGAGGAAAAGCGCCTCTGTGGTGACATCGCCTGTCCCGATATCCTCCTGCAGTGCAATCTGGACCAGCCGCAGGACGCTGGCATCGCGGAGCAGCTCTTCTGGATGGGCTCCCATCACTGTCTAACCACCCTGAGCCATCGAAGAAGGGGTTGCACGCAGCGTGCTGCCCAAAAATACAGACCAATTTCCACTCCCTGCTGCCGTCTATTGGAGCTGCCACATGGAACGGGAACCGTGATGTCGGCGATTTCCTTCGAGCTTTCCGCAGAGCAGGAAGCCATTCGGCGCATGGTGCGGGAGTTTGCCGAGGCAGAGATTCGCCCGGTGGCTGCTTACTACGACGAGACACAGGAATTCCCCCACGAGCTCTTCGCCAAGATGGGCGAGCTAGGGTTGCTCGGCATTCTGGTCCCCCCCGAATACGGGGGCGCAGGATTAGGCTACATGGAGTTTGCGCTCGTGGTCGAAGAGCTCGCCCGCGTCTGCCCGGGCATTGCCCTCAGTATTGCTGCCCACAACGGGTTGTGTACCAACCACATTCTCCGCTTTGCCTCGGAGGAACTCAAGCAACGCTATCTGCCCGCGCTTGCTTCCGGGAAAGCACTCGGAGCGTGGGCACTGACCGAACCGGGGGCAGGCTCTGATGCGGCTCATCTCCAGACGACCGCCCACCGCAAGGGCGATGTCTACATCCTCAACGGCTCCAAGAGCTTCACCACGCACGGTGGGGTAGGCTCCATCGCCGTCGTCATGGCAGTGACCAACCCCGAGCGGGGCAAGCACGGGATTTCTGCCTTCGTGGTAGAGAAAGGCATTCCCGGCTTCACCGCAGGCAAACGAGAGAACAAGCTCGGCATGCGCGCCAGCGACACCACAACGCTGTCCTTCGACAACGTCCACGTCCCTGCTTCTCACCTCATCGGCGCCGAAGGAGATGGCTACCGACAAGCCTTGGAGATTCTCGACGGCGGACGCATCAGCATCGCTGCTCTGGGAGTAGGGCTGGCGCAGGGTGCTCTCGACATCGCCCTCCGCTATGCCCTGGAGCGGAAGCAATTTGGGGCACCACTAGTGGAATTCCAGGCAATCCAGATGAAGCTCGCCCGGCTCTCCATGGAGCTCGAAGCTGCCCGGCTGCTGACCTACCGCGCCGCCTGGCGCCGACAACAGGGCTTATCGGTCCGCCTTGAAGCCGCTCAGGCGAAGCTCTTCGCCAGTGAACTAGCTGTCCGCGCCGCAGAGGAAGCGGTCCAAATCTTGGGTGGCTACGGTTATATCAAGGACTATCCCGCCGAGAAACTCTACCGAGACGCCAAATTGCTGACCATTGGTGAGGGCACCAGTGAAATTCAGCGCCTCGTCATTGCCCGCCAGCTCCTGCGCACATCTCTCCACGACGGACTTCTGGAGTAGCATTCGGGGGAAACCATGGCGTCAGCACGAGAGAACAGTCCTTCGACACTGAGAGAGCTTGCTGCCCGGGTTGACCATTTGCAGATGCACACGATCCTGGTACGCTTCTACAAGCAGTTGGACACCGCCTCGGTGGCAGCCGAGCGCGTGCCTCTGGGAGCTTTCCCCAAAGCACCGCGTCGGATTCTCATCCTCGGGATGGGCGGCTCTGCCATCGCCGGCGAGATCCTGCGCACGTACGCTGCCTTCACCCCAGGAGCAGACCACCTGGATATCCGTGTCCATCGGGGCTACTGGCTCCCGCCCGCCTTGGTAGACCGCACAACACTGGTGATTGCCAGCAGTTACTCTGGAAACACCGAGGAGACGCTCACGAGCTTTGAACTGGCGCGGCTCCGCACGCCATACGTTGCCTGCCTCACCAGCGGGGGGCAGCTCCAGCAGCGCTGCCACGAACTCGGGTTGCCGCTCATCCCGCTGCCGGGCGGCTTCCCTCCCCGGGGAGCTCTGGGCTTCTCCTTCTTCACGCTCCTGCTCCTCTTCCTACGCCTCGGCTACTTCCGCAAAGCTGCTTGCCAACTCACTGAGAGTGCTCTCTCTCCGACTTCCGACCGCCTCAAAGAGCTCGCTGAGCTCTACGGCAATCCCGAGGCAGAAGGCAATCCAACAGTCCGTCTGGCACACCAGCTACGTACCCGTGTACCCATCATCTACGCCTCCGAGCGCATGGAAGCTGTCGGGCTCCGCTGGCGCCAGCAGCTCCAGGAAAACGCCAAGCATGCTGCCTTCGGCAACGTCGTCCCTGAAATGAACCACAACGAAATCTGCGGCTGGCTCTTTCCTGCAGGATTTCCCCGTGATGGCGTCCATTTCCTCTGGCTCCAGGACCCGGAAGACCACCCGCGCATCCAGCTCCGCATCAACTACACCCAGAAACTCCTGGTCCCACACGTGCCGCCGGAATCACACACGGTCTTCTGCCCACACGAACCGCATTTCCTGACCCGCCTCTTCTCGCTGATTGCCCTCGGGGATTGGGTGAGCTACTGGCTAGCGCTCCTGCATCGCATGGAACCAACAGAGGTCCAGGTCATCGACGACCTCAAACGCTCCCTGAGCCACCACCCTTACAGTCCTTCGCAAGCTGCCCTGGAACTGCTCCAAAGGCAGCACCCTGCTGCTTTTCGCACGGCTGCTCGTGCACAGCGCTCTGCTCGAAACCCTGCTGCCAATCCCCCTTCCTAGCTCCCCCTCCGGGCGGGCGATGGGATTTGAACCCACGACCCCCAGGGCCACAACCTGGTGCTCTCACCGGGCTGAGCTACGCCCGCCATCAGCGCTGCAAAATTAGCAACAAACGACTGCCTCAGACTGTGTGACGAGACCACCTTGCCTGTGTTGTTAGAGGTGCTTTTCCTGTTCCACAGCCAGAAAGGTTTGTCCATGAAGACAGCTCTGCGCCTGCTTGTCCCAGCTCTTGCTCTCGTGTTGACCGCCTGTGTCAAGCCTCCCACGGGACCTGAGCCACCCGCGAAGCCCGATTCCTGTTGCCACGGCACCCTAGTCGTTCTCCCATACGACTCCGTCTCCGGTGACCTCCTCGTCGGTGCCTCCGTCCGGGTCCAGAAGCAGCAGGGAGATTACAGCCAGACCAAGACGGTCGAAGCCGGGGGTGCGGTCTTCACTGGATTGTGCCCGGGCACGTATGCCCTGCGCATCGCCCGAGAACACTGTGCCGTACGGGAGTTGACCGTGACGCTGGAGTGCAATGAAAGCGCTGTGGTCCATACGGCGCTTCTGTGCGAGTCTGGGAGCAGCGACAGTTGCTGCCACGGGGTTGTCTCGGTCGTTGTCACCGACAGCCTTCGGCATGCACCAGCAAGCGGCGTTGTCGTGCGCATCTGGCGTCGTGGCAACCTTGTCGAGCAGCACGAAGCACGTCAGGGCGTGGCTACCTTTGACGGGCTCTGCCCCGGGGAGTATGTGCTCGAAGTTGTCGGCGAAGGCTACGTTCCAAAGGAACTCCCCTTGCGCCTTGAGTGCAATGACCGCCGCGAGGTGCACGTGCTCCTCAGTCCACGGCAGCACGAATGCTGCGAGGGCGTACTGGAAATCGTCGTTCGGGATTCCTCGGAAGAGCCTGTGGTGAATGCACTCGTCCGCCTCTGGCGCAACGGTGCAGTTGTCGCTGAAGCGCGGACAGATTCCCGGGGAGTTGTTCGCTTTGCCCACCTGTGCAAGGGAGTCTACGGTGTCAGTATCCACCACGAGGACTACCTCCCGAAGGAATTCCAGGTCGAGCTGGGCTGCAACCAGGCTCTCGAACGGCGGGTTTTCCTGGAGTCCCGCTCAGGAGAGGACCGGTGCTGTTCCGGTGCGCTGACTGTCCTCGTTCTCGACGCCCAGAGCCGTCAACCGCTCGCCCAGGCAATGGTCCGCCTCTGGGTCGGCAACACTGTGAAGGCAATGCTCGCTACCTCTATCGACGGGAAAGCCCGCTTTGAACACCTCTGTGCGGGAACCTACGCTATCAGCGTCCACCGCGGGGACGATTACCGCCC
This sequence comes from bacterium HR21, assembly GCA_002898295.1. Lineage (GTDB taxonomy): Bacteria > Bacteroidota > Ignavibacteria > Kapaibacteriales > HRBIN21 > HRBIN21. The sequence continues at coordinate 1,298 of BEHX01000013.1, read as the reverse complement.
GTATGAGCTCACTTTCCAGCTGGAGTGCAACGAGCAGCTATCGCTCACCGTCCTCCTCCAGCGGCGTTGAACCCACCTTCCCATGAGCCTTCCCCCGGAGCCGGGCAACCCCCCGGAAGGGGGAAGTATACCGTGGAGAGCCACACTACGGCAAGTCTTGTTCGTCCGTGGGGAGGGTGTGAGAATCCCTTCAGGAGTTGCCATGGGCTGGAAGGTGTGTGCTGCCTGTGTCGGTGCCGTCCTTGTAGCGCGTGCCCAAATGGAGCTGCCCACCATTTCCCCGGAGGACGCTCTCCGGCGCATGAAGGACACGACGGTCGTGTGGCTAGATGTCCGGACACCGCCGGAGTTCGCCGAAGGGTTCATTCCCGGAGCACGCCTGATCCCGCTCCAGGAGCTCCCGGCGCGGCTTGCTGAATTGCAGTCGCTGCGTTCCAAGACATTCATCGTCTACTGTCGCTCCGGAAATCGGAGTGCCCGGGCAACGGCACTCCTGCGCGCCCGAGGCTTCCACGCTGTGAACATGCGTGGGGGCATCCGAGAATGGCTCCAGAAAGGATATCCGGTTGTTTTCCCGGAACCGACCGAGAAAAAGCCGTAGCAGATGGATGCGCGGCAGCTCTGGATTGCTCTTTCCATTGCGGTGCTCCCCCTCGGAGCGCAGCCGCAGCTGAAAGTAAGCATCGTATTGCCCGATGGAGAGAAACACCTGCTGCCGTGCCGAGCTATCGGCGGCTATATGGCGGTGGGGCTTGGTCAGGTATCCCAGTTGTGGAACGGGCGCGCCCGGCTCAGTCCCGGAGGCAGTGAGCTCTTTACACCGGAGGGCACACTTTCCACCGCGCCGCAGAGCTTCTTCCTCTTCTGGACAACGACCACGGGCAGTGCCAGCATTCAACTCCCCGTTCCTGTTCAATCGGATGGGAAGCAGCTCTACGTACCTCTCCCTGCTCTGCTCGAAGCGCTCAGCGCTCTCTGGAATGTCCGCGGAGAATGGGAAAGCCCGACAGAGATTCACCTGCGTCGTCCTTCCGCACCGAACACCTCTCCGCCCACTGCTCCCGCACCCCGCATCGCCCCGCTCCCAATCCCGCCAGATACCGGCTCTGCCCCGAAGGTTCCCAGCCTCCCGCGGTGGGAACCCGACTCTGCTGCGATGCAGGGCACTGCCTCACTGCTAGCTGCTGTTGGAACCAGCTCCCTTCTGGCACCGGTCCGCATCAGGGCAATTGCGGTACAGCGCTCTGCCGATACTCTCCATGTGCGCTTCACCGCTGATGGCACCATTGAACACTACC
>BEHX01000012.1 GCA_002898295.1 bacterium HR21 | reverse complement strand
CCGAGGCAAGACACAGCCGGACCGCATGCTCTGTGGGAATCCCCCATTGCTCCGACACTTTCAGGAAGAGCAGATTCAGCCCCAGCAGAGCTCCCCCACCCAGATAGCCAATCGCCCAGCCCCGAGCGGAGACCATATCACGCTCGTGGGGTGCCGCAAGCGTCGGGAGAAACGCATTGTACATCACCACGGACATCCCAAAACAGAGGTTTGCCAGCACGAATAACACCCCACCGAGCCAATACCGCCCGCTATCGACCCAGTAGAGCCCAACGGTGGCACCGGCACCGAGGTAAGCGCAGAGGAGCAACAACGGCTTTTTCCACCCACGGGCATCCGCAATTGCTGCCACCGCAGGCAACGCGAACACCTGCAGAGCAACCGAGAGCGAGACCAAAAACGGGTAGTACGCATCCGCCGCTATCCGAACCCCGAACACCGGGAGCATCCCCTCTGCGTCGGCAGCTCGATGGGCAATCTGCGTGAGGTACGGTCCCAGAAAGACTGTCAGCACCGTTGTGGGAAACGCAGAGTTTGCCCAGTCGTACATATACCACGCCCGGCGTGCGCGGCGCAGCGCCGCAGGTTCACGGAGCACGTCACTCATACCGGAGTGCCTCGACCGGGTTCAGCGTTGCCGCCTTCCATGCCGGATATGTGCCCCACAGGAGCCCTGTCCCGACGCATACCCCGAGACTGATACCCATCCATTCCCAGGGAAAGCCGAAAGCGGAACCAATCAGCCCCGAAATTGCCCATCCGACCAGGACACCGAGGACAATCCCACCGACTGCCCCAATCAAGCTCAAGGTCACGGCTTCCAGGAGGAATTGCAGGAGAATCCACCGGCGGCGTGCCCCCAGCGCCTTCCGAATCCCAATCTCCCGCGTGCGCTCCCGCACAGCGACCAGCATCATGTTCATAATCCCTACCCCTGCCGCCAACAAGGCAATGGCACCTGTTCCCAGCCCGAAAAAGCCCACGTACTGCACCAAGCCAGCAAACTGCGTGCGGATACTCTCGTTCGTCTCGACCTCGAAATCGCTCTCCTGCCAGGGCTTGAGCCCACGGATCCGCCGGAAGGCGCCTACTGCCTCATCTACAACTACCGGCAGCATATCCCGTGTGGGCGCTTTGACAAGCACGAGCAGCGAATTCCACCAGCTCCCCGCCTTGACGAAGCGCAAGTAATGCGGTAGCGGAAGCAGCACGAAATTGTCCTGGCTCTGCCCCAGAACTGTCCCACGCGCCTTGAAGACCCCGATAACTTCGAAGGGAACATTGCGAATCCGAACCTGCTGTCCCAGTGGTGAAGCCTCTCCGAAGAGTTCCGCTGCAACATCGGCGCCGAGGAGGACCACCGGGCGGTTGAGCGCAAGGTCCTGCTCAGTCAGCGGGCGCCCCTGTGCGAGCTCGTACTGGAAGGTGTGGAAAAACTGCTCATCGGAGCCGATCAGCTGGACATCCGGATCTGTGCTCCGATTCGCCCACCGGACAACCTCACCGCTCAGCTCTTTCCCGACCACTGCGACGAAAGGTGTCACCGCAGCGAGCTCCCGCTTCAGCTGCAGTCCCTGCTGGTACGTGATAGGTTTGCGTTGCATGTAGCGACGCCAAGCGCTCCCGCTCAACGTAATGGCAGGCGTGCGAGTCAGGAAGATCGTGTTCTCCCCCATTGCCGCGAGCTGTTCGAGCAGCGTGGTGTTGAGCGAAGACACCGCTGTCCCCGCCGTCATGATGCCAACAACCCCGATAGCGATGCTGAGCGCTATCAGAGAAGAGCGGAGCCGGTATACCCGCAGACTCTCCAGGGCGTTGCGAACAAGCTCTCCTACAATCATCTTCCCCTCGGTTCCGTATGCGGCGGAAAGGACGTTGGGGCGGGTATGGGCATTGCCTCCCAGCGGATGCCTGGTTATGCGGCAAAATGCTGTATCTTGCTCCGGTGCCATAGGCAACGGAGGGTATCCCATGAAGCGTGCTGTGATCCCTGCTGCACTGATTGCTGCCCTCGGGTGCCTCCTCCTGGGTGGGATTGGGCGCATGCTCAACACGCACTTCTGGCTGACAAATCCGACCTGGCACGAGCTGGCGCAGACATTCCTCTTGCTGGCGACAGCATGGGGCGTCTACCAGCTTGCCTCCGGAGAGCTTGGGCAGAGGAAGTGAAGCGGCGCAGTATTTTTGTGCTACTGGTGCTTTGCCCATAGCGTCGGAACGAGCTCCATGTTCACGGTCGTTGTCCTCCTGATGGTACTCATCTCGCTGCTGCTCATTGCGGCAGTGCTGATCCAGCCTGGGCGTGGGGAGTTGACCCCGAGCTTTGGTGGGCTGGGCGGGCAATTCGGAACGCTGTTCGGGATGCGCCGGACGGCTGACTTCCTGATCAAGCTCACCATCGGGCTGGGGGCAGCTCTGCTGGTACTCTCCATCATCGCCAACAAGTTTTTCCTGGGCAGCGTCGGGGAAGAACGGGAGCCGGTCACGGTCGGGGCTCCAGCGCCTGTGCCGCAATCCACGCCGGCACCGCCAGCAACGCCGACTCCACCCCCGCCAGGTACCCCTTGAGTGACGCTGCAGATGGCATGGTCTGGCTCCTACCCTCCGGTATCGCAGGAGCCGCCTTCCTGTATGCGATCGGGTTGGCATGGACGGGAAAGCAGGACCTTCCGGAACAGCGGGCGGTGCTCTTCTATTTGGTCCGAGAGCGCTGGCACACCGGTATTGTGCTTCCCCGCAATGTTGCCGAGCGTTGCTTTCCCGAAGCACGGCATTTGCCACCATCGGCGTGGGTTGATATCGGCTGGGGAGAGGCAGACTTTTACCAGACGCCCGGCTTTGACCTCCGGCTGGCGCTGAAGGCGATTTTCCGCCACAATCGCAGCGTGCTCCGTCTGGCTGCTGTCCCGGCAGACCTCCAGCGCTTCTACGGTGAGGGCTGGTTGTTGCCCCTCTGCCTTGACTCCCTCGCGCTCCAGAGGCTTTGCCTTTTCCTCTTCCACAGTGTCCCCCGAGACAGCTCGGGAGGCGCCTTTCTGAGCAGCGTCCACGCCGGTGGATGGGTCCGCTTCTACCATGCTCGGGGAACCTACTGGGGGCTGCAGACATGCAACACGTGGGTTGCCCGAGCACTGCGCAGCGCTGGTCTTCCCCTTCCGTGGCACGGTCTGGTGCTGGCAGAACAACTGTTTGCTCTCGCTCAGCGGTACCGCTGCCCGACATCGCAATAAGCTGCTGCCAGGCTCTGCCGCCGGGAGCCCCCTCCATTTTTGCCCCCAACGGCCGATAATCGCTGCGGTCAGAGAGTGCTACGGCGGAACCATGCGAGTGAGTGTCTGCCTCATCGTCCGGAACGAAGCCCACACGCTCCCGGCATGCATCGCTTCGGTCCGGGACGTCGCCGATGAAATCCTCGTGGTTGATACTGGCTCCACTGACGGAACGGCTGATCTTGCTCGGGACCTTGGATGCCGGGTCTTTGTCCACCCATGGAACGATGATTTCGCTGCCGCCCGCAACGTTGCGCTCCACCATGCGCAGGGCGAGTGGATTTTGAGCCTCGATGCGGACGAGCGCCTGCTTACCCCCGAAGTACTTCGACAGAGTCTGGAAGATGTCCCGCCCGACGTTGGGGGAATGCTGGTCCGCTGCCTCTCCCCGTTCGAGGGGACCATCTCCGAGGTGCTGCTCCTGCGGCTCTTCCGGCGCCATGAGCGTATTCGTTTTCGCGGGCGCATTCACGAGCAGGTTACCGTTGCTGAGGCAGGCTACCGGATTGCGCCGTCCCCGGTCACGCTCTGGCACGAAGGCTACAGCCATCCGGAGACACTGGTGCAGAAGCACAAACGGAATAGGCACTTGCTGCTCCGTGCTCTGGAAGAGGAGCCGAAAAACCCGTACTTATGGCTGCAGTACGCCCGCTCTGCATTGGCGCTCGGGCAGGGTCCCGATGCATGGGAGGCACTCGAGCGAGCTTCTGGCTTGTGCCCGGCAGAATCACCGCTGTGGTACCAGATTCGCTGCTGGCAGGCGCAGACAGCACTCTCCCTGCAGCGCTTCCACGAAGCGCTCCAGGCTGCCCGCGATGTGCTCCGCCGCTATCCCACCCAGAGCTTTGCCCTCCGCATCGCCGGAGATGCAGCCTACGGACTCCACCGCTGGCAGGACGCTGCCACGTTCTACGAGCGCCTCCGCACGGCACAGGACGAGCAGAGCGCCGGCGACCTCCTCATCGGCTCGGTACGCCTCAGCGTCCCCGAGCTTGCCGCCCGCCTTGGGCGCTGCCTCATCCTCCTGGGTCGCTGGGACGAGGCAGAAAACCTCCTGCGGGAAGCACTCCAGCACGCTCCCGAGCACCAGCAATGCCTCCTGGCGCTGGCTCACCTCCTCATAACCCGAGACCGCCTCGAAGAAGCCGACACACTCCTTGAACGTCTCCGCCACAGCGGGTGTGCTCCCGAGCCCCTGGCAGAAGTGCTGCACCATCGGGAACGGCGCATCCGAGCCCGACAGCGCTCTCGTCCGCTCGTGTCACTGAGCATGATTGTCCGCAACGAAGCCAGTCATCTCCCCGGCTGCTTAGAATCGGTCCGCGAGGTGGTTGACGAAATCGTTATCGTCGACACCGGCTCCGAGGACGAAACCTGTACAATCGCCCGCCAGTTCGGTGCCCGCCTCTTCCGTATCCAGTGGACCGATGACTTCGCCGCCGCCCGCAACGAGGCGCTGCGCCACTGCAGCGGGGAGTGGATCCTCTACATGGACGCCGACGAACGCCTCCATCCCGACTCTGCCCGTATCCTGCGGGACTTCCTCCAAGATGTCCCCGATGAGGTTGGGGGCATCCTCTGCACCATTGAAAGTCCTCATCGCCGGGAAGATGGCAGTCAAGAACTGCACTACGGCGCCTATCCGCGTCTTTTCCGGAACTACGGCTATCCGACCATTCGCTTCCACGGGCGCGTCCACGAGCAGATTAGCCCCTCTCTGGTAGCCCTTGGCGTGCAAGTGGTGAACTCCCCACTGCGCATCCTCCACCTAGGCTATGACCAGTCACCGGAGGTCCTGCAGGCAAAGGTCCAGCGGAACTATCGCCTCCTGATGCGTCAGGTCCAGGAAGAGCCGCTCGATGCATACAGCTGGTTCCAGCTCGGGCAGACTCTGGCACGGATGCACTTCCTCCCCGAAGCCGAGGAAGCGCTCCGCTTTGCACTGCAGCTCGGGACGCTCTCCCCCGGCGTTGCTGCCGCGGCTGCTCTCGTGCTGGCACAGCTGGCGCTCCGCGGCAAGCGCTTCAACGAAGGGTTGAGCTGGGCAGAATACGCACTCCACCATGCTCCCGACCACATGTACGGGCTCTTCCTCAAAGCTCAGGCTCTTCGCCTCTTGGGGCAGCAGGAAGCTGCCGCTGCTATTCTTGAACGCCTCCTGCACGAAGCGACCTCCTCTGCCGTGACCAGCGCGGCATTTCACGTCCGCATCCCTCCGGAAATTCTCCAGCGCGAGCTGCAGCTTGTCCACTCCTCCAGCAGGGAAACCAGCAGGGCTGCTAATCCTTTGTCCGGATAGCGCCACTGAGCCGTCCGCGGTACGCGGCGAAAGCGAAGCCGCTCGACATCCTCAACGCTCTGCAGGAAGCCAAGCCGTCCCTGCTGGCAGAGCCAGCGGTCCACCGCCCCGAGCCGCCCGGCAAAGACAGAGTAGACAGGCGTCCCCAGAAGGGCTGCCTCGCGGTTCATCGTCCCGCCACCGGAGATCACCATGTCGGCCCAGTAGAGCAGCTGCAAACCCGGAAGGGCAGCAGAGAGGAAGCGCGCGCGCCCAATGCCTTCATCCCGGCAGAGCTTCTCTACCCACTGCCGGTCATCCAGGGTACGAGGAACAATGACCGGCACTACCTGCGGCTCCCGTCGGAGGCGTCGCAGTACCGCGGCAAAGAGCTCCAGCGTCCGCCGCCGCCGGTAGTGTGCTGTCACACTCGGCGGTCGCAGAACCAGGAGACACTCTTCCATGCCAACGCCGAGCTGTTCCCGAAATCCAGGCTGAGGCACAAATTCGGGCAGGTAAACCTCCTCTTTCAACCCCGGATAGGGATAGAGGCGCTCTGCCGGGAACCCCGCCGCCAGCGCCGAACGAAAGGCAACCTCAGGGACGAGGATGCGATAAGCCCCCCAGCGGAAGATCCAGCGCTCGGTCCATTCGTAGTCCAGACACACCACCGCCGGGATACGCTGCAGCACAGCCGCAATGACCTGTGCTCGTGACCCATGGCTGAGAGCCACCTGCGGGCAGACGCGACGCACCGGTCTGCGCAATGCCCATGCTCGCTGCAGGAGATGCCACGCCTTCCCCACAGGATGCCTTCCCCCGTATGCGCCGACCGCCTCCAGCTGCAACCCCGCTAGCTCTGCCAGCTCAAGCGTTTGCGCATAAGGGCGAGCCGTCAGCAGCAGCTGATGTCCACGCCGCTGCAACTCCCGAATGATCGGCGCAAAGAAGGGCACGTGCGGGGAATTGTCCAGATCAATCCAGACGCGCATGACCCTTGAGCCGAATATGCATCAGCAGTTCTGCCAGCGCTACGAACATCCAGGCAACAGACCAGCGCATGAAGACGGTGCGCTGCGTCCAGAACCGATGGCGCCGATAAGCAAAGGAGCCATCAGCGTTCTGCAGATGCTCTGTTGCCCAGCGGGCAATGCGAACAGCCGCGGATTCCTCTCCAAAGCGGCACAGTGTGCGGATTGCCTGAGCACAGACAGAGGCATCGATTGGATATCGCTGCCGATCCCTCCACCGGGGCAATCCCTCTGCCGTGAACAGCACACGCCGGTAGTAGGTCCATCCACGCTGGAGTCCCTCGGAAACTGTCGGATCACCGGTCAGCTGGTGATACTCCTGCAAGCACTCCAAGACGTAGCCCGTGTGGAGATGGTCCACCCATCGCCGAGGATCATCCCCGACGGCGTAGGGGAAAGCCCCCCGCGGGTCTTGATGGGCAAGCACGAACCGAACGCTCCGGCGGGCTGCTTCCCGGAATTCCTCCCGCTGGCTCAGGACATAGGCATGCGTGCAGAGCCGAGCTCCGAACAGGGTTGCGTTGAGCACACGCTGGTTGTCAAACGGGGAATACGCCCAGCAGAGCATCTCTTCTCCGTCGTCACTCCGCGGGAAACGCTGGATCAGCTCATCGGCTGCCTGCAGGCACAGTTGGGCAGCCGGTTGGGACTGGCAGATTGTCGCCGCTCGGAAAAGGGCACCGGTGACTATGCCGGTAGCAACGATCGTCGGGGCGTAGGCGGGCAGCGACATCCGGCGCGCCTCCCACGGGAAATCGTACCCCCAAGCAGCTTGCCAGCCAGGGCTACGCAAGCGCTGCAACTCAGCAATGCAGACCTGAATCCGCGTCTCCCAGAGTGGACGCCGCTCCGGAAAGCTCCGCCAAGCGTAGACATACCCCTCCAGGGCAAGACCAAGGGTGACGGGATTCTTCCCCGGGCGAACCCGGAACAGCGGACGCAGATTGAGCGGGCAGCGCAAGAGGAGCTGCTGCCCGACCCGGCGCAGCACACGATGCCGGAACAGCGGGAGCTCCCAGAGCGGCGAACAGAGGGCGTCATACGGGTCGTAGCCCCGGTAATGCATCCCTTCCATGTACGTCCGGCACCGTTCCCACGCCGAAACGAGCGTCTCCATAGCGGCGCAAACTTAGAGCTTTCCCCAGCAGCCGGTCAGCACTTGTAACTCCCCTCCACTGCCAAGGGTTACTGGCGGTGGATGCCAACGCCACGTGGCGTGTAGGTCTGGATGTCTCACAAGCAGGACAGCGAACCATGCGTACCTCCTGGGAGAAGCTCAGCGGCATTCTGCTCGCAGGTGGGCTTCTGCTCTGGCTGCTGGGCACCTCAGCATGCCAGAAGAGTGACCAAATCACGGCACCGGACCAGACATTGGTCCCTGAAATTCCCCACGTTGAAGCTCTCGCCAGCACTGTGAGCGGGGGGACTTTAGAGGAAGACCTTGCGCTGCTTACCCCTCCGAGCGACCGGCGCAGAGCGCCAATCCACGTCTGGCGCTGTCTCAATCTGGACTCCGCTCAGCGGGTTGCCGTGCTCGCGTGCTTGCGGACGTACCACGACTCTGTCCGCGCTGTTCTGAAGACGCTCCGCGATTCGGAGCGGCAGTACTGGCAGGAAGCTCGGCAGATGCGGCGCGCAGTGATGGATTCCCTGCGCCAGGGGTTGTTGGACCGGCAGACAGCTGCGCAGCGCCTGCGGGAGATTGCCCAGTGGTTGCGGGAACAGCTGCAGAACAATCCCGTGCGGCAGTGGGCTGCCGAGCAACTGCAGCAGCTCAAAGACGCCCTCTGCGCTTGCGTTTCCGCTGTACTAACCGGAGAGCAACAGCAAATCTGGCAGTGCTGGTGCTCCGGCGGAACCAACTGCTGCCCAACCGGCAGCGGTGATGACCACGGCGGCAGAGGGGACGACGGGAAAGGGGACGACCACCACGGACCACGAGGTCCACGCCCGTAAGCGGACACCCTCAGCGAGAGAGCTCGGGAAAGCCCTCGCGGCGGTCGTCGCGGGGGCTTTCCATGTGTGGAGAGCGTGCCCGAGGAAGTTCCAGGACGAAGGTGCTGCCCTGACCGGGAATGCTCTCCTTGAGGAGGAGGGCACCACCGTGATAGCTTTCCACAATCCGCCGAGCCAGGCTCAAGCCCAAGCCCCAGCCACGCCGTTTAGTGGTAAACCCCGGCTCGAAAATCCGGCGTCGGAGCCGAGCCGGAATCCCCCGACCGTTGTCCGTGATCTCCAGCTGGACCGTGTCACCACAGGAGGAGAGGCGCAGCTGGATACGTCCCGGTGCCCGCTCAATGGCTTCGATGGCGTTTTTGAGCACATTTTCCACTGCCCATGCCAGGAGTTCCCGGTTGACCGCGGCTTGTGCCTGGCGGTCTAGCTCCAGCTCAATTTCGATGTGCTTGCTCTGGGGCAACCGTCGCTGGAGGTAGTGTACTACCTCTTCCACAATCGGGGCAATAGGCTGCGGAGTCAAGCGCGGCTGTGCCCCGATTTGGGAGAAACGCTGGACGACACTCTGCAAGCGTGCCACATCTCGTGCAAGCTCGTGGAGGATGTCCTGCTGCATTTCCGGCTGTTGGCGCAGCAGCTCTAACCAGCCCAAGACGCTCGAGAGCGGCGTGCCCAGCTGATGCGCTGCCTCCTTCGCCATAGCCACCCAGAGCCGGCTCTCCTCTGCCTGCCGCCCGAAGCGCAGCGCTATCCAGCCCATCACCAGAAGTCCGATGACCAACAGCGCCTGGACGTATGGAATCCACCGCACCCACCGAACCAGCCGAGAGGTGGAGTAGTAAATCCGAGCCAGCTCCACTCCCTTCTGGTCGGTGACCGAAATCGGCGGGAACTCCTGCCGCATCTCCGCTACCAAACGTCTCAGGTAGCGCCGCTGGGTTTCGGCAGACCACGCCGTATCGAGCTCAACATTGAGCGTATTTTGCCCGTAGGGGTAGAGTGGCTCATCCTGCGGGTCTGTCACGACAATGGGGAACGAGATGGTCGGGACCACATGGTCCAGGAGCACGAAGAGAAAAGGGTCTGTTTCCAGGGTTGGATCCGCAAAGATGCGGAGCATCTCGGCGTAGAACTGCACGGTTTGCCGTTCACGAGCAAGGATATCACGGACAACCCGCTGAGTTGCCACGAAGCTCAGCACGACCGTGACCGCCCCGATAGCAGTGACGAGTGCGTAGAAATGCCACTGCCGCACGCCTGCTGCCCGCCTCATGGTAAGACGAGTTCGGCAATGGGGAACCCCTGCTGCTGTACCAGCTCGATCTGGGGCGGCGCGAAGCGGAGGAGGAACCGCTGGTGTCGCTTGCCCAGCAGGAGAGTACACTGTCCGTAGGAGCTTCCCACCGGCAGCAGGTCAGACCACTCCAGCACTGCCGGGCGATTCCCGGCGCGCCCATACTCTGCAGGCTGCAGCCCGTGGATGGAGACAACCACCTCCGGCATTGCTACCTCGGCGGCACGCCGCTGGTGAATGTGAGCCCTCAGCTCGTAAGGCAGCTGGAATGCCACACGGGTCTCCAGACGGATGTGGAGCTGCACACCCTGTTCCACACTGCCAGAGCAGTTCAGCACGAGCCGATACGGCGGCTCCTCACCGAGAAAGGGCACGGGCGACATGGTCTGCCAGCTCCGCCAGCGGGCACTCCCACTGCGCTTGCTCCTGCAGGTGGCGCACCACCACAGCACCGCGTTCCCATTCCTGCTCGGCAACCAGTACGACAACAGGCACTCTCAGCCGGTCAGCCTCTCGGAACTGTGCCTTCAGCGAGCGCCGCTGCAGGTCTGTCACTGTCCGGTAGCCTGCCGCACGCAGCTGTGCGGCAACGCGCATGGCTTCCTCTGGCATGCTCTGGGAAGCAACATAGACCTGAACCGGCTCTTCACAGGGCATCTCCGTCATGAGCAGTAACATCCGCTCCACCCCAAAGGCAAACCCCACAGCTGGGACCGAAGGTCCCCCGAAACTCTCCACAAGCCCGTCGTACCGCCCCCCGCCTCCGAAGGCATTCTGCGCCCCGAGCTGCGGACTGACAAACTCAAAGACCGTGTGTGTGTAGTAATCCAGTCCACGCACCAGACGAGGGTTGAGTACCACAGGGATGCCTCCTGCTTCAAGGGCGCGGCGGACACTATCGAAATGCTCTCGGCTTTCGGCATCGAGGAAGTCCCAAATGATCGGTGCTTGGGCAACCACCGGCTGGTCTGCCGGATGCTTCGAATCGAGAATCCGCAGTGGGTTGCGTTCCAGCCGCTGCTGGCTCTCCGGAGAGAGTGCCGAACGAACACTGCGGAAGTACTCCACCAACGCCTCCCGGTAGCGCTGCCGTACCTGCAGCGTCCCCAGCGTATTGAGATGGAGCTCGTAGCGCTGGATCCCAAGCCGCTGCAGAACCGTTGCCGCCACCACAATGACCTCAACGTCGCTTTCCGGAAACGGCGAGCCAAAACATTCCACACCGTACTGGTGGAATTGCCGGTAGCGCCCCTTCTGCGGGCGCTCGTAGCGGAAGGCAGCCCCGTAGTACCAGAGCCGCCACAGAGACCGACGCTGGAACAACCCGTGTTGGAGGAGCGCTCGGACAACACCGGCGGTCAACTCCGGACGCAGCGCCAGCTGTTCCCCGCCACGATCGGCGAAGGTGTACATCTCCTTGGTGACGATGTCGCTGGTGTCGCCGACACTGCGGAGGTAGAGCTGTGCGTACTCCACCACGGGGGTGCGGATTTCCTCGTACCCGAAGAGAGCCGAAACCGTGCGGAAGACCTCCTCCAGCTGCCGCCAGCGGGGCAGCTCTTCGGGGAGCACATCGTGCATGCCCCGCACTGCCTGCAGGCCACTCATGGATAACTCTCGTGCAGCGCCTCAGCTTGTTCGAAGAGTTCGAGCACCTCCCGTGCTGTTTGCGCCTGCATCAGATGCGAGCGGAATCCCGCATTGCTCATCAGCCGGGACAGTCGGCTGAGCAAGCGCAGATGGGTCCCCACATGATCTTCCTGCCCAACCAGCAGCACAACAACCTCCACCGGGCGTCCATCCGGGGCGTCCATCAGGATGGGAGGGTCCAAAGTTGCCACCGCCACCAGGGGCGCCAAAACCGCCCGGGTCTTCCCATGGGGGAAAGCAATCCCGCCTCCGATGCAGGTGGTCATCCGCTGCTCACGCTCGAAAATCACCCGCTGCACTTCCTCAAGGTCTTGCACCAGACCGGTGGCAGGAAGCGTGGCAATCAGGCGCTCGAGCACCTCCTCCTTCGAGTGCGCCTGCAGGCGTAAGAGGATCGTCTTCTCGTGCAAGACTGCAGCCAGCCGCATCAGGGTGCATCCTCACTGCCGGCGCCATAGACGGCTCAATGGCATTACTGTTGCCACTGTCTGACCAATTCGGTGTACTCCTCCAGCACCGCATCGGCTCTCTCCGGGGTGGTTGCCTCGGCAATGACGACCATCGCCGCCGACTGCCGATCAGGGAAGATGAGCACGGACCACTCCGGCTCAATCAACTTGACCCCATCGATGAGCAGTCGCTCCGAGCCGACGGGATGCTCCAGCGCTCGGCGCAGAACGCTCCCTTTCCGCTCCCAGGGACACGGCACTAAGCCTTCCCGCTGATACCGGCGTGGCAACCGAGCATCCAGTTCAGAGAGCTCCCAGCCGGTCAGCGCGAGCATCTCCAGGAGCTTTGCCGCCGAGAACATCCCATCAGCGGCAAAGAGATACTCCGGGAAAATGAAGTCCCCACGGGTCCCGCCGACAAAGCGGACGGCAGGATCCCGGGTTGCTTCCATCATCGCCGAATGCGAGTTCCGGACACGCAGGACGCGGACGCCATGCTCGGCAGCCACTTCCTCAACTTCCGCACTGGCTGCCACGGGAACGGCAACCACGTACGGTTCCTGGTCCCGATGGGTCTGCAGGAAGAGCTTCAGCACGAGCGTGAGGAGCCGCGCTGGACTATACCAAACTCCGCGCCGATCGAAGACTGTGATACGCTCAGCGCCGTAGTCAATCCGAACCCCCAGCTCACAGCCGAGGGCACGCAGTGCCTCAGCAACCAGGCTCTCCTCCAGCGGGGGAGTCCGCCCGAGGGGATCCACGTACGTGTTGACAGCGAACGCTTGGCAGCCGAGCGTGCCGAGAATCATCGGGAAGAGATTCGCCGCCAGCCCACCGGAGTAGTCCACCAAGAGTCGGAACGAGCGCTGCTGAATCACCTCAGCATTGAGGGCAGCCAGGAAGTGCCGGATGTACCCTTCGGCAGAGCGTTCCCCAAAGCTGAGCGTCCCGATCTGCTGTGCCGCTGCTCGACGGAAATCCTCCCCGTAGAAGATGCGCTCCACAGTCTTCGCCAACCCCGAAGGGATGTCTCGCCCTTCGGCGTTGAAGACCACGATTTCCGTCTGTTCGGCAGCCCGAGGGGAACGCCGCACGTGGATGCCGCCGGCATAGCGCCGGGTGCGGAGCTCCTGCCGCGTCTGGGGCACAGACGCCACCTGCAGGTCCACCACATTGACCCCTGCCGACATCAGTCCCGCCATCAGTGCCCGAGCAATCATGCGGGCAGCATTGCCAGCATCCCGGCTGACCGCCACCGACGTCCCTGCTCCGAAGGCATTTCCCAGCGCAACCCCGAAGCGGGCAGCAAACTCCGGGGTGATCTCCACATTCGTCTTGCCGGCAACCTTGGCGTTGAGGAAAAGCCCATGGGTCCACCGCTCTTCCTGCACGAGGCTATAGGCAACCGCAGCTTTGTCCTCGACCACCTTGCCCGGCCAGAGCTTGACCCCAGCAGCAATGAGGGCATCGGCACCGATCCGGCATCCCTCGCCAATAATGGCTGCCTCCTCCACGCTGCTGCGCTCCCCGACAATGCTCCCGCTGGCAACGACAGCACCGGAGATGACCGCCCCTGCCTCGACGGTGACGCGCTCCCAAAGGATGCTGCCGCGCACACTGACACCAGCCCCCAGAATGCATTCAGCGCCGAGAACCGAGTCCTCCACCTCCGCATACGGACCGATGATAACCCGGTCTCCGAGAATCACCCGCCCCCGCAGTGATGCCGTCGGGTCAATGCGCACATCTGCCCCACACCAGAGATGCTCGCCGCACTGCTCCCCGAGGATCTCCGGCACGAGTATCCCGCGGGTAAAGTCATGGTGGACCTGCCAATACTCGCCGACTGTTCCAATATCCCGCCAGTATCCCTCGGCAACATAGCCGTAGAGGGGCAGTCCCTGCTGTACCATGGCAGGGAAAAGGTCCTTGCCGAAATCCATCTCCTGCCGGTACGGGATCAGCTCCAGCACGGAGGGTTCCAGCAGGTAAATGCCCGTGTTGACCGTATCGGAGAAGAGCTCGCCCCAGCTCGGTTTTTCCAAAAAGCGGAGGATACGTCCGGCAGAATCCGTCAGCACCAATCCATAGGACAGCGGATTGGGTACCCGGGTCAGCAGCAGCGTTGCCATTCCCTGCCGTTCACGGTGGAAGGCAATGGCAGCGCTCAAGTCGATGGTGGTCATCACATCGGCACTAATGACCACGAAGGGTTCGTTGCGGAGCATATCGGCAGCATTGCGAACGCTGCCCGCCGTGCCGTAATCCGCCTCTGCCTGGACATAGCGCAGCGACATTCCCCAGGCACTCCCATCGCCGAAGTAGTTGCGAATCCACTCGCCCTGGTGGTACAGCAAGCAGACACACTCACGGATGCCATGCCGACGCAAGAGCAGCAGCACATGCTCCATAATCGGGCGTCCCAAGACAGGGACCATCGGCTTCGGGCGATGGATCGTCAGCGGACGCAATCGCGTCCCAAACCCCCCAGCCATGACAACTGCCTGCCGCATGGGTCAGCCGCAAGCACTGGTGCAACTACCGGAAATTTAGGCGATTTCGCCACAACACTCCCCACTACGGCTCTTCCTCGTGCTCCAGCACCCGCCGCGCCAGCTCTGCATAGGCTGCCGGGACGAAGAGCTTGACCACCGCGAGAGCTCCGACAGTGAACATCCGCGTGGTATCCCGCTGCGAGAGCACGTGGGCAGGAATCCCGTGGTGGCGCAGACGCCCACACAGCAGCTCGGCTTCCCACTCGGTGGAAAGCTCTGCGACAACCTCCCACGGCTCCAGCTCGACGTGGTGGTGACACACTGAGCACTGTGTCGGCAGCTCTTCCAGCTCGGCTCCACAGTACGGGCAGCGAATCACCTCTTCCATCGCCACCAGCGTCCGTCAATCCCATATCCCAGGTAAGCCCGTAGCATGACTGCGAGTGCCAGACAGAAAACCGCAGCATTTCCCCACCACATCCCGACCACCGGGGAAATGTAGCCGCGGTCTGCCAGCTTCTCCCCGCTGATGAGCGCTGCCCAGTAGAAGATGTAAAAGCCCAGGCTGATGAGAGCGCTGACGCCGAAATTGCCGCCGCGGGTGAGAATCCCCAACGGTGCCCCGACCAATGCGAAGAGCAAGCACGCCACGGCGATGGCGTACTTCTTCTGGATCTCGACCTGGTACTGCCGCTCCCGTTGCAGCGCCGCCATCCACTCGGCGGCAAGCGGCTCCAATGCGCTCCGGAGCATGACAAGCCGCTGCCGAATACGCTCGCCCGAGGCAGTCCTTTCTGTTTCCGGCTCTGGGTGGAAGAGCTCTTGCCAGTGAGCCGCAAGCAATTGCACTACCTGCCCGGCAAGGCGCTGCTGGTGTTGCTGTGCCTCGCGGACAACCGCTTCCATCTGCGCGATGCTCATCTCGCGTTCGCCCCGAGCGAAAAGCCGAGCATCAGACCGCACGAAGGCGTAGTCCCGCGCGGGGATGCGGACCAACAGGCGATGGAAGCGCACCCACCGCTCCTCGCCCTGCCCCCGCTGCGGAAGCCGATGGAGCTCCCCCGAACGAAATTCCAGCACGAACTCGGTCAGCCCCGAACTCAGACGCAGCCGTGCAGTATCGGCAGAAATCACCCCGAGCCAGCCCGGTTGGGTTCGGTCGTAGACCGTCACACCGAGCAGCACCTGCCCGCTCGTGTCGCGTGCGCGAGCCAGCAGCGTATAGCCTTCCAGCTGCGTTGTGAAGCGCCCGGGTTCTAGCAGTAGGGTCGGTCGCTTGCGCTGGATATCCGCCAGCATGACCTTTGCCCGATGGTTTGCCTCCGGCAGAACGCGATCGTTGAACCAGACAAGCCCGCCGCTGAGGAGGAATGCTGTCAGCAACACCGCACGTGTCATCTGCCACGGGCTCATCCCGCTGGCTTTGAAAACCGTCGCCTCATGGTTCGCTGCCAGAGAGCCAAAGGTGTACACCGTGGCGAAAAGCGCCCCCATCGGGACCGCCAACACGAGCATCCAGGGCAGATTCAAACCGATCAGCTGCAGGATGACCCAGGCTGCAAGCCCCTTGCCCAGGAGTTGCTCGCCATAGCGCAGCAGAAACTGCATCAAGAAGAGGAACACCACCACCGAGGTCCCGAAGGCAAACGGGGCAGCATGCAACCGCAGAATGTACCGATCAAGAACCCGCATGACCGAGCCGCTCGCGCAGGCGGGCTTGAGCATGGTCGTAGGCGGCACGCCTCTCCGGATAGCGCCGCGCAAGCTCCTCGTAAATGCGCAGTGCCAGCTCGTAGGCACCTTGCTGCTCGTAAATCCGTGCCATTGTCTCCGTCACAATCGGTAGCTCGGCGGAGGGCATCGGCCCCTCCGGTACGGGTGCTTCTGGCTGAGCCGGTTCGGCGCGCTCAGGGGCAGGAATGCGGGCATGCTCCAGGCGCCGTGCCAGCTCCTCCAGCGGTGTCAAGGGTTCCGGCGGTGGAGTCCGCTCGGCTTCCCGCAGGATTGCCTCGAGCTCGGCAGGAAATGGCGGTGGCGGTGGGAGTCCGCGATACGCGCTCCCGGCACTGGGTTCCGAACGCAACGGGGCAAACTCCAAGCCGGGAATGAGGCGCACAAGCGTACTCCGCAGGCGGACCGTTGCTTCCCCTGCCCCTTCGATGAGGCGCAGTGGGACGGAGACACGTCGCAGATGACGGTCTGGCTCGGACTCCCCAGGGGGATGCGCCGGTTCTGCTGCCGATGGGGTCTGTGGCAGCTCATCGGGGGTGCCGCGCTGCCGTTGGAGCTGCTGGTACCTCTGCTCGAACACACGATGGCGGGGAAAGCGCTGCCGAGCGGCGTGCAGCACCTCTGCTGCCTCCTGCCATCGCTGCAGCGCTTGGTACACTTCCGCCAGCAGGAGGTATGCCGTCGGATACTGCGGACAGTGCTCCAGAAGCGCACGCGCGGCTTCCAGGACCAGCTCAGGATGTCCCGCCTGGAGGTGCGCCCGGATCTCTTGGAGACGTTGCTGGAGCTTACCTACCATGCCCGCTGGACGGCAAAGTCAACAAACCCTTCCAGCGCTTCCCGTGCGCTCGAGGGTGGAAGTACCTGCAACGCCTGGCGAGCACGCTCGGCATAGACACGTGCCTGGTGCAGCGTGTACTCTACTCCGCCGTACTGCAGCACTTGCTGAGCTACTGCCTCGAGTACCTTACGGGAACGCACCGCTGCCTTCCACAAGGACAGGAAGCGGCGCCGCTCCCCTGGGCTCATCTGCCGCAGTGAGACCAGCACCGGGAGCGTGAGTTTCCGCTCCTGCAGATCCTTCCAGCGCGGCTTGCCCCAGAGCCGCCCTGCGCCAATGTAGTCGAGTACGTCATCACGGAGCTGGAACGCGGTCCCAACCGCCTCGCCGTATGCACGCAGTGCCCCCCGCAGCTGAGGCTCAGCCCCAGCGCTGAGCGCACCGATCTCGCAGCAGGTGGCAAAGAGCGCTGCCGTCTTCCCACGGACTACCTCCAGGTACGCTTCCTCCTCGAGCCGGAGCTTCCGATTGAGCTGGACATGCTGCAATTCTGCCGCACTCATCCGCCGCACGGCCTCGGAGGTCACTTCCAGCATGTCGTACTCTCGGTTCTCAATTGCCAGCAGGAGCCCACGGGCCAGCAGGTAATCGCCTACCAGCACGGCAACCGTGTTGCCCCAGAGAGCGTTGACGGAGGGGACCCCACGGCGCTGAGGGGATTTGTCCACCACGTCGTCGTGCAGCAACGTCGCCGTATGGAGCAGTTCCACCAAGGCAGCTCCGATGAAACTCCGCTGGGACACTTCCCCGCACGCCGCTGCACTGAGCAGAACTAGCACAGGACGAACCCGCTTGCCCTTCTGCCGGAACACGTACCAGAGTACCAAGTTCAGCAGGGGCACCGACGTCCGCAGGACACGCCGGACATACCGCTCGAACTCATGTAACTGCGGTGCAACCGGTTCCAGCAGCTCTTCCAGCCGTGCCACCGTCACCCGCGACGCCTCTCGATGAGTCGGACTACAAGGATTCCCAGCTCGTAGAGCACCCACAAGGGGAAAGCAAAGATAAGCTGGTTGACCGGGTCCGGCGTCGGGGTGAGCACGGCTGCGATGATGAGAATCAGCACAATAGCATGACGCCGGTACCGACGCAGGAACTCCGCCCGGACAATCCCAACCCATGCCAGGAGCGCCAGGAGCACCGGGAGCTCGAAAACCACCCCCATGACGAGCAACGTCGTGGTCACAAAGCCGTAGTACTCCGTCACATCCACAATGGTCCGGATATGCTCGGAGGAAAACCCTGCAGCAAAGCGCAGCATGCCCGGCAACAATACCCAGTATGCAAAAGCAACCCCCAGCAGGAAACAGAGCGAGGTCCAGAGTGTCAGCTGCCGCACCCAGCGCCGCTCGTGGGCATAGAGTCCAGGAGCAACGAAGCGCCAGAGCTGGTAGAGCGCAAAAGGCATCCCCACGATGAGACCGGCAACGAGCACGACCTTGATGTAGAGCATCACCATCCCGAAGGGGCGCAGGTTCTGGAGTGCCAAGCCCGCCTGACGCGCCGGATGGAGCAGCGCTTCGTCGACCAGCCACTCCGCCTGCGTTGCTGCCAGCAGACAGCCTCCCAGAATACCCACCACTGCCCAGAGAATGCGGCGCCGCAGCTCGCCGAGATGGTCCCAAAAGCTCATCTCCTGCGCCTCTGGCTCCGGCACCCCCTCTTGCCGCCGCCCCGGCTCCGTGAGCTTCTCCATTCCTCCAGACCGAGCCCGTTGGAAGCACAAAATTCGCTCTTCCCTCTCAGGCGCGGTGCTGCCCGCCGGTGTGGCACTGTACGGCATATCATACAAAACGTGTCGCTGTCCTTCGACACTGTCCGAGAGGCTGTGATTGCAGACGACATCGCATTTTTGCACTGCCCCGATAGCGGCTCCTCCGGCGCAGGCGGTCTCACAGCAGAGAGGGACTCCATTGCCCAAGTCACGACGTTCTCTTGAACTCTTCCCCGAATGGCTCTCAACATCCCGAAAACCTCTCGAACGTGAGGAAGCAACTCCCGAAGCGCTCTGGCAGCGCTTCTTGACACTGATCCGGGACAACGTCCCACCGCAGGTTTTCAAAACCTGGTTCGAGCCTCTGCGCTTTGAACGGTGGGAGAACAACACGCTCACTGTCCAAGTGCCCAGCCAGTTCTTCTGCGAGTGGCTGGAAGAACACTACTACGGGCTCCTCCAGCGTGCGCTCGTCCAGGTCTTCGGCGCCCACGCCCGTCTGCAGTACAACGTCATGCTCGAGCGTGGCGAAGACGTGCACCAGCGCACTGTCCGTCTGCCTGCCCTGCGGACTCCGCCACCGCAACAAGCACTCCCGTTGCAGACAACGCCGCCGCATATCCTGATTTCGCCCATCAACCCCCGCTTTACCTTCGAGCGTTTCATCTGTGGGGCAAGCAATCGCCTGGCATATACCGCCGCTCGCTCTGTAGCCGAGCAACCGGGACAAACCCGCTTCAATCCCCTGCTCATCTACGGCGGGATCGGCTTAGGCAAAACCCACCTGGTGCAGGCAGTCCATAACTACCTCGGGCAGCGTCGGCTGCCACTGCGGCTGGTCTACGTCAGCAGCGAGTACTTCACCACCGGCTACATCACTGCCCTCCAGCAACATCACGCCCATGAGTTCACCGCCTTCTACACGAGCGCCGATGTGCTCATCATCGACGACATCCAGTTCCTTGCCGGCAAGGAAAAAACCCAGCAGCACTTCTTCCACATCTTCAACACCCTCTACCAAGCCGGCAAGCAACTCATCTTCACCAGCGACAAGCCCCCACGGGAGCTTGCCGACGTGGACGAACGGCTCATTTCCCGCTTCCAATGGGGATTGGTCGCTGAAATCCAGCCCCCGGAGTACGAGCTGCGCCTGGAAATCCTGCGCCGGAAGAGTGCCGATGAAGGCTTAGAACTGCCTGAAGACGTGCTGCAGTACCTGGCGCAGCATATCACGAGCAACATCCGCGAACTGGAAGGCTGCCTCATCCACCTCCTGGCACGAGCCACGCTGGACCGCTGCGAAATCACGCTGGAGCTAGCCCACCAGGCGCTTGCCCAGATGGGGCAAGCAGCGCTGCGTCCGACCTCGCCTCAGCAAGCAGCCCGAGCACTCTCTCCGGAGCACATTCTGACTGCCGTGGCAGACTACTACGGTCTGGATCCGAGCGTGCTCACGGGGAAGAGCCGCAAACGCGAAGCAGCCCAAGCCCGGCACCTTGCCATGTACCTGCTGCGCAAATACCTGGCGCTTCCCTTCAAGACGATCGGGCAGCTCTTCGGCGGACGCGACCACACCACGGCTCTCCACGCCTGCGAGAACATCGAACGCGAGCTACCCCGCTCAAGTGCCCTGCGCCAAGCGCTGAGCCACCTCGAACAGAGGCTCGGCGAGCCTATTCGTCTCTAGCCCCCGGGTTTCCGAACAGCAAGCTGTCCGCCATGAGCTACGACGTCCACGACTTCGAGCGCGAAGTGATCCAGCGGAGCTACACAGTGCCCGTCCTGGTAGACTTCTGGGCAGAGTGGTGCATGCCGTGCCGGATCCTCTCCCCTGTCCTGGAACGCCTTGCCCAGAAGGCAAACGGACGCTGGGTACTGGCGAAAGTCAATACCGAAGAGCATCCCGAGCTGGCATATCGCTACGGGGTTCGGAGCATCCCCAATGTCAAGCTCTTCGTTGACGGGGAGGTCATCAACGAGTTCGTCGGGGCACTCCCCGAGCACCTCATTGAACGCTGGCTGGAGCAGGCACTTCCCAGCCCACACCGCAAGCTCCTGCAACAGGCCGAGGAACTCCTCCAGCAGCACCGCATCTCCGAAGCCCAAGAAGTGCTCGAGCGCGTCCTAGCGGCAGAGCCCCACAATGAACAGGCACGGGTGCTCCTGGCACGACTCCTGCTCTTCGCAGAGCCTGACCGTGCACGGGAATTGGTGGCTCCAATCGAGCCCGGCTCACCGCACGAGGAGGTAGCCGAAGCTATCCGTACCCTCGCTCCTCTGTTGCAGCTGCGCTCGGAAGAGGAGCTCCCGCCCGATCCTGTCCGTCCGCTCTTCTGGAGCGGTGTCCAGGCACTCCAACGTGGGGAATTCGATACGGCGCTCGAACACTTCATCGAGGTAATCCGGCACCATCGGTACTACAACGAGGACGCTGCCCGCCGCATCTGCATTGCTATCTTCAAGTTCCTCGGCGAAGAGCACCCCATCACACTGCGCCGACGCCGGGAGTTCAGTAGCGCGCTCTACATCTGACCAGACTCCTCGGGTCTGTGGCTCGCAGGGAGGGAACTTGTCCAAGAGGCAGCGCGTTTGTGCCAGAAAACCGGAGAGCATCAGCCTCATGCACCTTCGGTGGATCTGCCTTACCATGAGTATCCCGGCGGTGTGTGGCGCTATCCCCCAGTTTGTACTCTTGACAGGGAACCGCTGCAGTGCCTGCCACGCCTTCCCTCAGGGGAGCGGGCTCCGCAGCGAGCTAGGTTGGTACAGCCTGCACGATGTTGGTCTCCTCCGGTGGCATCAGCTCGGGCTGGGCACACTGGAACGGTGGTGGGAGCGTGCGGGGAACTCCCTCTGGGACGGGCGCCTGCTTTTCGGCATAGATGCCCGGCTCCAGGGATTTGAGTCCCACAACCCTGCCTATGCCTCCGGCTGGCGGCTCTTCCCCATGCAGGGTGCACTCCACGTAGGCATATCTCCGATCAAAGCGCTTTCGCTGAGGGCAACACTCAACGGCGGGCGCCTCGTCTTCCCCGGGCAGCAACGGTGGAGCGCGTCTTTGGGCATCTATCCCGGACATGGGATGCCAGAACTCCAGCTGGGCTTCTTCCGTCCGGCTGTCGGCTTGCACTACGATGACCACACGATGCTGCTCTCTCGCATCCCCGGGGCACAATTTGACTCCCCGCAGCAGACCTACCTTCTGGCACCGAATTTCGCCCAGTGGGGTGCCCTCCTGCAGTGGGCGTCTCTGTCCTGGCTTGCCACCAGTGTGGGGGTGTTCCGTGGTGGTGCGCTCTCCGCAGTTGTGCTCCGGAATCCCCGCGGCGAGTCTGCCCCAGTAACAGCCGCCACCGCCCCGGTCGGGAATGCCCACCTGTGGCTGACTCCGAAGCTCGGCTCGTGGACGCTCTCGCTCGGCGGCTCCTGGCTTGGCAACCGGGATTTCTGGCTTGCCCATGGGTTCGCTGGTATCGGATGGCATGACCACGGTGCCCTCTGGGCAGAGTACAGCCGTTTCCGCAGCTCGTCCCTCCACCGCTGGGCAGTCACCGCTGAAATTGATCTCTGGCTCTGGAATGTCATGATGCCCTATGCCCGCTTCGAACACGGGCGGGTCTCAGACTCCGGATGGTCTCCGGCACCATACACAACACACCTCGTGCTCGGAGCCCAGCTCTTCGTCTTGCCCTTCGTTGAGCTGCGTCCGGAGTATCGCTGGGCAGATACGGAGGGGTACCGCAGCGGGCGCGTTGCCCTCCAGCTGCACGTGTTCTATTGACCGGAGGAATGCCATGCGCGGGTGGAAACTTCTCCAGTGGGTCGGAGCGTTTATCGCCGTGTCCGTGCTCGCCCTCTGGCTCGTGCACGGGGCGAACATCTTCACGAAGGACCGGCAGATGCGAGTCTACCGGGAAGCTGATCCCATCTTCGGTACGCAACGGGAGCATGTCGTGTGGGAACCTGGCATCTGGATTGGACTCGACCTGGCAGGACCTCTGGCCGCTGCCGGCATTGGAGCGTGGCTTGTGGGCTGGTGGCGGCAACGACGCCAACGGTAGAGAATGTCTCACCAGCAGTTGATACCACAATGGTCAGACGCCTTGCCGGGATTGCACTCATAGCCCTGCTGCCTACCTGGGCGCAGACGCCTCTCCCTCTGCCGATCAGCGGACAGAAGACGGTGACGCTCACCAACAGCGTCGGACAGAACCTCTGTAAGTTCCGCAGCACAGCTCCTCTGGAAGAATTCGAGGGGACTGCCGACGGCATTACCGGGAGCTTCACACTCGACCCGCTGAATGTAGAAGCCACTCGCGGGCGGATCCAAGTTGCTGTTGCCAGTATGCGCACCGGAATTGCCCGCCGCGACGAGCACCTCCGTAGCCCTGACTGGCTCGATGCCGAACGGTATCCCTTCATCACCTTCGACATTACCGGGCTCAAGGAGATCCGCTTTACCGAGCGGAGTCCTCAGCGCGTGAGCCTGACGGCGAAAGCCGTCGGGATCTTCTCCTTGCACGGGGTCGAGAAGCCCATGGAGCTCCCCATCAGCCTCACCTACGTTCTCGAAAGCGAGGAGACCCGGAAACGTGCCCCAGGCGATCTGGTGCTCGTCCAGAGCGAGTTCACACTCACGCTGCGCGACTTCAACATTCGCGGACGCCAGGGCATTATCGGCAGCCGCGTGGGTGAGGTCATCCGTGTCTGGACCACCTTCTACGGCAGCACAGCTGCACCGAAGTCCAACCAACCGTGAGACAAAGACCATGGAGCCGACCATGCAGCCTAAACGCCGAGAATTCCTCAAGGCAGCTCTCTGCGTGGGCGCTGGGCTTTGCTTCCCTGCCCTCCTTGCCTCGTGTTCCTCGGAGACAAAGCCGACCGAACCAGGCGGGACAGTTGAACTGGATCTGGCAACCGTTCCCGAATTGCAGCAGGTCGGTGGAGCGGTCAAGAAAACGTTCGCTCCCCACAATGGTGGGCGCCCGGTGCTCATCATTCGGTTAGGACAGAGCGAGTTTGTGGTCTTCTCTACCGTGTGCACTCACCAGGGCTGCGAAGTCGAGCTGCCCCAGGGAGGAGCTATCCCGTGTCTCTGCCACGGCTCCCGCTTCGCAGCGGCTGATGGGCATGTTCTTCAGGGACCCGCAAGTCGAGCGTTGCCGCGCTTTGCCAGCCGGTACGATGCCGCGCGCAACGTGCTGCTCATCACGTTCTGAAATGTCTCACAACTCCGGGCAATCCCATGCGGTACAGACTTCTCCTCCTTGGGCTCTTCGGAGGACTTGCCAGCTCCGTACCTTCTCTGGGCTACCCCTCGGGAATCACGGGGGTAACGCAAACCGGCTGTACCTGCCACGGCTCTACTCCGAGCTCAAGCACCACGTTGACAGCCCAAAGTGGGAGCGGGAGCTTTCGGACTCGTCCGGGGCAGACGCTTACGTTGACCGTCATCGTTGCCCACAGCTCGCAACAAGCCGCCGGTATCGACATTGCTGTCCACAATCAGTCAGGACAGAACGCCGGAAGCCTTAGTCCGGCATCGGGCTCTGGTCTGCAGCTCTCGAACGGCGAGCTGACCCACACGCAGCCTAAAACGATGAGCAATGGACAGGCTGCCTTCAGCTTCAGTTGGACTGCCCCGAGCACCCCAGGGCTCTACACACTCCGCGCTGCTGGCAACGCCGTCAACAACAACGGGAACAATTCGGGGGACTTCTGGAACTTCCTCTCCCCGGTGACGCTGACCGTTGCCGGGATCACTGTGCTGGAACCCAACGGCGGCGAGACATGGTGCGCTGGGAGCACGAAGACAATCCGCTGGAACAGCGTCGGGGTAGACAACGTCACCATTGAACTCTCCGCAAACGGTGGGCAGAGCTGGACAACCTTGGCAACGAACGTTCCGGCATCGGCGGGGAGCTGGAGCTGGTCTATTCCAGCAAATCAACCGCCTGGCTCACAGTACCGCATCCGCATCGTCGATGCTGCCGATGCTCAGCTCTTCGATGTCAGTGATGGGAACTTCTCCATCAGCGGTCCCCCGCAGATTACCCAACACCCTCAACCCCTGCAGCCGGTCTGCGAGGGGACCAGCGTGACGCTGAGCGTCTCTGCCCAAGGCTCAGGGCTGAGCTACCAATGGCGGCTCAACGGACAGAATATCCCTGGCGCCACAACGGCAACGTACCAGTTCGTTGCTACTCCGAGCGCTGCCGGTGTCTATGATGTCGTCGTCAGCAATGCCTGTGGCTCAACGACCAGCGATACGGTCCGCCTCACGGTCAAGGAACGCCCCCGCATTACGCAGCAACCGCAGCCGCTGACAGTCTGCGCCGGGCAGCGGGCCGTCTTCCGTGTCACGGCAACGGGTTCTAACCTCCGCTACCAATGGCGCAAGAATGGAACCCCCATCCAGGGAGCAACAGAGGCAACCTACACGATTGCAGCTGTCCAACCGACAGATTCCGGCTTCTATGACGTTGTCGTCTCCGGTGACTGCGAGCCCCCCGCGTACAGCTCCCAGGTCCGGCTCACTGTTGGAGAACCACCTGTGATCGTGCAGCATCCGCAATCGCAGAGCGTGCGCGTCGGGCAGTCGGTGACCTTCCGTGTAGAGGCACAGGGAGCCGAGCTCCAGTACCAGTGGCGGAAAAATGGGGTCCCCATTGCCGGCGCAGTACAGCCCACCTACACGATCGCTTCTGTCCAGCTCTCCGACGCCGGCGGGTACGATTGTCTGGTCTGGAACGGGTGTGGACAGACCATAAGCCAGGTTGCCCAGCTGACCGTGACCCAGCCAGGACAGCCCGTGTTGGCACTCCGACAGTCCACGGTGGAGTTCGGAACGCTGGAGCTTGGCGATAGTACTGCCGTCGAACTCCACGGGGTTCTCTACAATGCCGGGGAGGATACCCTGCGGGTCACAGCGGTTACCCTCAGCGGCGCTCATGCTGCCGACTTCCGTCTCCTCAGCGGGGGCGGCTCGTTCACACTGGCTCCGCAGCAGGAGCGGACCCTCGTGCTGGCCTTTATCCCATCGGCACTCGGCGAGCGCACAGCATCGGTACAGTTCACCGCCAATGTGAGCTCGCCCCCGTCGCTCCTGTTGCGTGGGAGCGGAGCACTGCCCCAGCTGCGTGCCTCGACAGATCTTCTGGACTTCGACACTGTTGAGCTGGGCAAAAGCCGTCAGCTGTCGCTCCAGCTGACCAATCCCGGACCGCTCCCCGTCACCCTCAAGGAGCTGCGCCTGAGCATCTCGGCAGCGCCCCCCTTCAGTCTCGTTGACCCACCTCAGACACCGCTGACACTGGATTCAGGGCAGAGCCTGGAGCTGACACTCCGCTTCGCACCTCTCGTGGAAGGTCTCTCCCAACAGGAGCTCATCCTCATCTACGCCGGACGCTTCCACCGGGACAGTACCCGCGTTGCTCTCCGCGGCGTTGGCAAGCAGGGCGTTGGAATCCGCGAGAGGCTCCCTGCAGGGGTTCGGCTACGAGTTGCGCCGATCCCGGCAACAGAGCAGGTGGTGATTGCGTACGAAGTACCTGAAAATATCAGGCTACAGCACGCCGTGATCGTCAGCACCGAGGGGAAGCCCGTGCGTCGGTTGCGTACCGGCACAGGCTCCACTGGGATGCTGCTCTGGGATGGGCGGACAGACACCGGGCAGCCGTGTGCTTCCGGCCCCTACTGGCTGCGCCTCCAGCTTGGAACGGAGTGGTATACCATCCCGCTTCTCCTCCAGCGGTAGTGCTCCCATGGGCTGTGGGGGTGCTCTCGTTGTACCCGGGAGCACCCCCTCCGACAGCCCAGCACAATAGCTCCGAGCGCCTCTCCGTCCTATGCGGTGCTGTCAAGGCAAGTCCCACCAGTGCGGGCTCTATCCATGCGCATTACTCGCCAGTATACGAACCGCGAAAGCCCCTCGCTAGACCGCTACTTGCAAGAGATTGGCAAATACGAACTGCTGACCCCGGAGGAGGAAATCGAGCTAGCGCGCCAGATCAAAAAGGGCGGTCCTGAAGGGCAGAAAGCGCTCGAGAAATTGGTCAAGGCCAATCTGCGCTTCGTGGTCAGCGTCGCGAAGCAGTACCAGAACCAGGGGCTCTCGCTCAGCGACCTCATCAACGAAGGGAATCTGGGCTTGATCAAAGCTGCCCAGCGTTTCGATGAGACGCGAGGCTTCAAATTCATTTCCTACGCCGTCTGGTGGATTCGCCAGTCCATCTTGCAAGCGCTGGCAGAACAGGCACGCCTGATCCGGCTCCCGCTCAATCGCGTGGGTGCGCTCAACAAAATCAGCCGCAAGTACAGCCAGCTGGAGCAGCAGTACGAGCGGGAACCCACCCCAGCGGAGCTTGCCGAAGAGCTGGACATGAGCCCGGAGGAGGTTGCTGAAACCCTGCGCCTTTCAGGGAAGCATCTCTCCGTGGATGCACCCTTCGTGCAGGGAGAGGATAGCCGCTTGCTCGATGTCGTTCCCAACGAAGACGAACCCCCGCCGGATGCTGCCGTCATGCAGGAATCACTGCGGCAGGAAATCCGTGCCCTACTGAACCGGCTGCCGAAGCGGGAGGCAGAAATCCTGCGCTATTCCTTCGGGCTGGACGGCTACCCGCAGCTGACGATGGAGGAAATCGGCGAGAAGTTCAACCTGACGCGGGAACGCGTCCGCCAGCTGCGGGAGAAAGCACTGCGCCGCCTCAAGCACATGCGGCAAGTCCAGGAGCTGCGCATCTACCTGGGCTAATCCGCTGATGGAAACCCCGACCCTCATCCACTTGCCCCTCGTCGATCCCCCTCCCCCTCCCGAGCGCCCTCGACGTCCGGAATGGCTCAAAGTCCGTGCCCCCGGTGGGGAAACCTACGTCCGGCTCAAGCAGATGATGCGGGCAAAGGCACTCCACACCGTCTGCGAGGAAGCTCGCTGCCCGAACATCGCCGAATGCTGGGGTGCTGGGACAGCTACCTTCATGATCCTGGGCGATACGTGCACGCGCTCGTGCGGCTTCTGCGCTGTCAAAACAGGACGTCCCCTGCCTGTTGATCCAGACGAACCTCGCCGGGTTGCCGAAGCGGTCCGCCAGATGGGCATCCGCCACGCTGTAGTCACCTCCGTCAACCGGGACGAATTGCCCGACGGAGGCGCCCGCTGGTTTGCTCGCACCATTGAAGAGATTCGCCGCTTGTGCCCGGGCGTCACCGTCGAGGTCCTCATCCCCGACTTCAAAGGCAAGAAGGAAGCCCTCCAGCTCGTCATCGATGCCCGCCCGGACATCTTGGGGCACAATACCGAGACCGTCCCGCGCCTTTACCGCCGCGTCCGCCCCCAGGGCAAGTATCACTGGACGCTGAGCGTGCTGGAGGAAGCCAAACGGCAGGGAATGCGAACCAAAACTGGGCTGATGCTCGGTCTGGGCGAAACCCTCCAAGAAGTCATCGCTGTCATGCAGGACTTGCGCCGTGTCGGGGTAGATATTCTAACGCTCGGGCAGTACCTGCAACCGACCCCGAACCATTTGCCCGTTGAGCGCTACGTCACGCCGGAGGAGTTCGCTGAATTGCGCCGTATCGGGCTGGAGCTGGGATTTGAGCACGTTGAATCGGGACCACTGGTGCGCAGCTCGTACCACGCCGAACGCCACGTTGCCACCGCATAAATAGCACAGCTGTGCCACCACGCAGAGGCATGCACCATGGGGTGGGGTCTGCCAGCGATCGCCACCGTTGTGCTCAGCCTACCGGTAGCGGGCACATCGTCCCTCCCCGATACCTTCCACGCTCCCTGGGATAGCCTCCTGCAGCAGTACGTCTGGGCAGGACGACTCGACGTTGTGGGTATCGCTCAGGACCCGCGCTTTGAGCACTACCTGGAGAGTCTGGCGCAGGCTCGCCCGGAGACGGCATCCCGGGAGGCACAGATGGCATTCTGGCTCAATGCCTACAATGCCTGTGGGGTTGCCCTCCTGGTGCGGCGACCGGGACTGCGCTACCTCAGCCTTGAGGCGCTCGACTCTCTGGCGCGTGCCGACACATTCTGCATTGCCGGGGAGGAACACACTCTTGTGACCCTCCGGCTGCGGCTCCAGCGCTTCGGTGAACCGCTCCTCCACTTCGGTGCCGGGGGAATCACCCGGGGCTTCCCACCTCTGTCCCGACGGGCATTCACGGCAGCCGCCCTGCGCCGTCAGCTGGTTGCCACCGCTCGAGCGTTCCTGCGCTCCGCACGCGGCTGCCTCCTCGATGCGGAAACCAATACGCTCTGGCTTTCCCCACTGCTGGCATGGTACCGAGCCGACTTCGAGCGGGACGGGAAATCGCTTCTCCACACCGTTGCACAGTATGCCGAACCTGCTGTCGCGGCTTTCATCGCCGCGCGACGCCGCGACCTCCAGGTGCGCTTCCTCAACTTCGATGGGGAAACGATCGCCCGCTATGCGCCTTCTCCCGCTCGCCCCATCAAGCCTTTGCTCCAGTCGAAATCTCGATCCCGGGGATCGTGACTCAATCCCGCTGCTGCAACCAGACCCCAAGCGTGGGCACCCCGAGCGGAGTCAGCGCGAGGAACGCCTCTGCGTACCGCACGCCAATCCGGGAGCCAAAGTAGCGTGCTCGCAGCTCCAGAAGCTCCCAGAACTCCGGACGTGAGAGCACCGTCTCCGGTTCGTTCTCCGGCGAAACCCCCGGCACATAGACCTGGGAGGCATGCGCTTGTACAGCACGGACCTTCTGCTCATAGACATCGCTGATGTCCACATAGAAGCTCGGCTGGAACTCGTAGGCTTGCATGTAGCAGAAGAGCAACCGTGGGCGATACGGCTGCTGGAGCTGCCCGTCGGGACCCCGTGTCTGGAGCTTTGCCAGCCCGCTGTGGAAGAACGCCCGGCGCACCAACTGGTGGACCTGTTCATGGTCCGGGTGACGTTCAAACGGGGGCGGGAAGAGCACAATCCGTGGGCGATAGTGCCGGAAGAGCCGGACGAGCGCTTCCACAGCCTCGGGTGTTACCGTGATCGAGCCATCCGGCAGAGCGAGATTCTCGCGGGCAACCGCGCCGATGATTGCTGCAGCTTCAGCAGCTTCCCGAGCGCGGCCTTCTACCGTTCCACGGCTTCCGAACTCCCCGCGGGTGCAATCCACAATTGCGACTCGCCAGCCTTCCCGCACCAGCTTGATGAGGGTGCCCCCACAGGACATCTCGACATCATCCGGATGCGCCCCGACAGCGAGGACATCAACTGCTTCCATCGCTACTGCCCAGTCAGCCGATGGATCTTCTCCACCCGCCGGGCATGCCGCCCGCCTTCGAAGGGAGTGGACAGAAATACCTGCACCATACGCCAGGCATCCTCGAAGGAGACTAACCGAGCCCCGAAGGTAAGGACGTTGGCATCGTTGTGCTGGCGGCTCAGGCGCGCCATTTCCTCGCTGCAGCAGTTCGCTGCTCGTACCCCAGGGATCTTGTTGGCGACGATGCTCACACCAACCCCACTGCCACAGATGAGAATACCGTACTCGGCTTCCCCTCGGGCAACCGCTTGCGCTGCCGGGACAGCAAAATCCGGGTAATCACTCGATTCCTCCGAATGGGCGCCGTAATCGAAAACCTCATGCCCGGCCTCCTGTAAGAGCTGCCGGAGCCGCTCTTTATACGCAAACCCCGCGTGGTCTGATGCCAGGGCAATCCTCATCGTTGCAGCACCTTCTGGCGTGAAAGCCAGGCATCCAGACTCCACCGACCCGCTCCAAGGAGCCAGAGAGCAGCACCCAGAACCGCATACGTCAACGGCAGCTCTTTACGAGCGAAGGGATCCGCCGCATGCGCCCCGAATGCCGCCACCACCATTGTGACGAAGACGAACGGCAGTACGAACCGCAGTCCCAGCCCGAGCAGGAGTGCCACCCCACCGAGCGTCTCCGATAGCGCCGCAGCCCAGGCGAAGAACTCCGGCATCGGGAATCCGAGCTCCGCAACACGCTTCTGAAACATCTCCATGCGTCCGAATTTCGGCAGCCCGTGCCAGAGCATCATCGCCCCGAGCCAGAGCCGCAGTAGAAGGACTGCCCCATCCGGTAGCAGGGGGGAAGAAAGCCAGCGTCTCATCCCACACTCGCTTCCAGCTCCATACCGGCGGCAGAAGACGCAGAGCTATTCCCTACCATTGTTGCCGGGGAAGAGCTCTTCGGGCTGTTCCCGCAGCTCTACTCGGAGGACGATCCAGCCTCGACGCGGCGAACGGTAGAAGAGCAACTCCCAACCGGCAACGCAGTGCCCGTACAATCCCACGCAGGTCAGCTGCACAAGGCTCCTGCCCAGCGTTGCCGAGCGTACGATTTCGTATCCCACCGGGAGTCCACACCGCTCATGGAGCTGTTGTGTCCGCTCCCAGAGCTGTGCAGCCCGGAGAGAATCTTCCGGCGAACTTCCTCGGAGCAGCTGTCCATAGGCACGCTCAACTTCTCCGGCGGCGAGCAGTTTGAAAAACTGCGCCGTCCGCTGGTGGACAGGCTCCGGCACCGACTGCGCCAGCGCTCCTATCCCAAACCCGCACACCACCATGACCACAGCCACCATAGGCTCCTGCCTCCAAGCAGCAAGTGCCAGCGAAATTACTCACTCCCCGCTCTACCGTCGCTTGAGGCGGAACCCCCCTTCGGCAAGCTCCACCAGTACCACCTCCCCCAGACGCACCGGGAAGCTCGGACTCTGCTCCATTCGCCCGGAGTCACAGAGCTCACGGAAACTCACCCGGTAGTTCCCTGCCGCAACCGGGAGCTCCTCAGCGACTGTCACGGCAGCATCTCCTCGTACACCGCGCGGGGCAAAGGTGCGAGTGTAGACCGTATCAGAGTCTCCCCGAACGAGCACGACTTCCACTGCTGCGCGGCGCACGACGATGCGCACACCGACCCCCCGCATATGTGGCAACCGTCCCCCGCTTTCCTCCACTTCGAGAGGCGAGGGAACGTACTCCCAGCTGAGCACGATCCATCCGGACTGTCCACCGTAGAAGCCCGCAGGGCGCTTCCCAATCCACGGGATACCACACAACAAGAGCGCGCTCCCAAGGAGCACCGTTGCCACCCGGATCATCCAGCTCCGTACGGTCAGCTCTTGGGCAGTTTCATTCTCGGGAAAGAGGAAGCGCTTCCCCATGGACAGTCTCCTTCCTTGCGCTCTGCACCCAACGTTGGAGTTCACCCCACACGGACGGCGAGAACGCTGCGATGAACAGCCGCCGTATCTGTCCTGGTCGGAGGCGAGGACGCCGACGCCCGCTATACCGCAGCCGCAGCCAATCTGCCCCGAACCGGTAGACACAGCGCTGACAGTGAACCACAGCAACCCAGCCGTGTCGGAGCCACTCCTGCACCCCATCGGCGTGAACCGAGCCGACACATGGGACAGAGACCACCACGAACGGGTCCCGCCGCAGCTCTCCCGGAAGAGGCATCCCGGAACAGAGGAGTAGCAACACACTGCCAGGGCGTACAGCCGGTAGGTCGGGAACCCCGGCAGAGACAATTCCCCGCTCCGGACACGATGCCACACAGATCCCACACTCGACGCACCGTGCCGGACTTAGCTCCGCCACAACCTTTCCCTCCCATTCCCGCATCTGCAGCGCCCCGTATGGACAGTCGAGCACACATTGCTGACAGGCGTCGCAGCGCTCGCGATCAATCTGCGGATACTGTCTCCACCTCCTCCGCTCCAAAAACGGCAGCAGGAGCAAGCCTCCACCAACTACTCCCAGCACGACGCAGACCATAGTCGGGGACAGGATCCGCAGCAGCAGGAATCCAACCCCATACCATGGGTCAAGCAGTGCCTCCACCGGCAGGATGTGGGCACTGAGTTGCTGCCCACTCTCCACAGGGAAAAGCAGCGCCATTGCCGCGACCAGTGTGGTACTCCACAGCAGTAACGCCCGAGGCGGCACAAGACGCGGACGTGCCAGCCGGACGGTGTGGAGCCAGATCCCCCCGAGGAGGAGAAGCGTCAGGAAGATGTGCACGAAGAGCAGAATCCGAAATACCCCACCCAATGCCTCAGGATGGGTGGCGAAGAAAATCCGGGCAATGCCTGGCTCAAAAAGCCCGCTCCCCACCAGCAGCCGCACACTGAGCAGTCCGAGCAGTTGTGCCTGCTCATCCCACACCAGCATGAGACCTGTGACCCCAACGACCCATAAGGCACCCAGCAGGAGAAGTCCACTGACCCACTCGACCCATCGCCGGAATTTGCCCTCAAGTGCCATCTGCAGACCGTGGAGCACGACCGTCACCATCAGCCAGTCAGAGCTGTAGCGGTGCACGCTGCGCAGAAAGCCGTTCACCCCTGCCCATGCCGCCACCGCCCGATATGCTTCCCACGGGCTCAGCGGGTAGGCAAAAAACACGTACACTCCACTGACTGTGGCCAGCACAAGAAGCCAGAGGCTCAACGACTCCAAATGCCGGAGCGGATTCGTTGCCACCGAGGAGAGCGCCTGGCTCAGACGCGCTATCCAGCGCTCCTGCCACCAGTGTCCACGCCGGTACCCAAAGGTGCTGGCGCCGGCTTTCGCCGCACTTCCCACAGCATCCAGAGCAGGAGAGAGCACACGAAGGCGAGACCACCCCATACTTGCACCAGAAATGACCAGTCCAACACGTAGCGCTGCTGCTGTGCATCGAAGCGGAAGCACCGCAGGAGGAATCCCCGGACAATCCCCACGTCAGCCGCTTCCCGCTGTGCTTCCCACAGAGCTAGGCGGACTTGTCCCTCTTCCGGGCGGATACCGAAAATCAGCCGGCTGAGACGCCCTGTCGGGGTGAGCACTGCCGCCACGTTCGGATGCTCGTAGACCCCCGCGACTGAGTCCCAGCGCACACTTATCCCGAGAGCCTCCAGCATAGCTGCTACGACGCCGGAATCCCCTCGGAGGAGCAGCCACGTGGTCAATCCCCACCGCCGGGCATACTGCTGCAAATCCGCATCACTCTCCCGGGGATCAAAGGAGATACTGACCCATTTCGCGTTCTCTCCTCTCAGCCGGCGAGCCAGCTCACTCCACCCTATCATGAGGAGCGAACACGTGTGCGGACACCGGCTGTAGAAAGGCACCAGTACAACCGGCTGCCCTGTCAAGAGTTGGCTGCTCCGCAGCACCGTGCCCTCCGCCGTTCTCAGCTCACACTCGGGCAGACGCTGAGCCCCTGCCGCGAGGATGGCGAATTCTCGTGCCTCTCCGGTCAGGTTCCCGAGAACAACGGCAAGGAGGAGGGCGGCACCCCGCCGCATCCTCTCCCACCAGAACACCCGCAGGCTTAGCGCACTCCCCATGTCGCCGCCAGCCACTTCCAGTTGAGCCAGAAAAACACCAGGAAGGTCGCTAGAAAGACCAAAGTTGCCACGAGCGTCCCCGGCGCCACGAATTTCTTCCCGTCAGGATTATGTTGCAACGGCACTGGCTGCGCCAGCGGGAGCTGCATATCGTGCGGTCCTTCCATCCGGGGTCCGAAGAAGACCGAGAGCACAACGATCCCAAGCCACAGCAACACCCCTCCTACCGCGAGAAGACCACCGAGTCCAAAGATCACCCAGAGCACACCCGCAATTGCCGGGAAGCTGTGCCGGAACGGTGCCCCACTGAAGGTCACATCCCAGTGCCGACGCGGTACCCCGAGAACCCCTAGACCAACCATCGCGATTGCCAACAGAGCAACTCCAACAGCGAATATCCAAGGCTGCCACCGCGCTAGCCCCAGACCGACGATTCTACGCCGGAATACCAGCGGGATAAGGTAGTACGTGATTCCCATAAACGCCAGGCTCGTCCCCAGCACAACGGTCCCTTTGAAATGCCCGGGAATAGCCAGCGTATTGTGCACAATGATGTTCGTCTGCTCCATGCCGTAAATCACCCCAGTGATGCCTCCGATGAAGCCAAAACCGATGATGGAAAGCACCGTCGCGCTGAAGGTTGGGTTCCCCCACGGTGCCTTCGCCAGCCACTGGAACAACCCTCGGGTATACCCTCGCGCTCGCTGCGCCGCTTCGATCGCCGCCGGTACGGCAAAGGCATGGATCATCGACGCCAGCACTGCCAGGTACATCGCATAGCTGGTGTTCCATACCTTCCACACGGAGCTGACCGCCGGATCAACCAGCAGGTGGTGCGCCGACGCCAGGCAAATGAAGAGAATGTAGAGCACAAAGGCAATGCGAGAAACCCGCTCGTTGACTGACACCCCACCCGTTGTCAGATATGCCGCCAAATACCACACCGATACCATTGCCGAGACATTGATCTGCTGCGCTGGATGCCCCAATCCCCACCAGACCAGCTTGTAGAGCGCCGGGTCCACCCGGGGAATCACTCCCAGGCTCCAGAGGAACGTCGGCACGTAAATGATGGCGCCGGAGACCAGCGTGATGACAGCGATAATAGCCGCTGCTGCCAGCCCGTAGGTAAACAGCGGCAGTGTCCCTCCATAGGTGCCCGCACGCCGCGCCACCATCAGGTTCCCGAAGAAGAGAAATACCGCAATGAGCGCGCCGACAGCAAAGAGGATGATGCCCAGGTAGTAAAGCCAGTGCGCTTGCAACGGGACGTACGAAGTCATCAGCACGTCGGCATAGCCCGCCAGCACCATCACATCGGCCAGGAGAAAGCCCGCCACCATGAGCAGCAGCGCCAACCACCCTACTCGGGGAGCACAGAAGGGCGCACTCAACACAATGGTAGACCCGAAGTAGAGCCCGGCAACCTCGAAGAAGACAATCCAAAAAATGAGTGTATTGAGCCCGTGCAGTGTCAAGATCCGATAATACCACTGTGCCGGCAACAGATGAACGCTCTGCCAGCGCGTCAACACCAACAAGAGTGCCCCGATCACGGCAACCAAAAGCGCAAGAGCAGCAAAGACGGCGTTGAGTCGAATCAACCGCTCCGCAGTCCGATCAACCTGGAGTCCCGTGATGTCACACATCCGGAAAATTGGTGCTCGATACATCGCCTTCTCACCCTCGGTGCAACATTACGGTTGGCTTCCCCGAAACCGCTGCCGGAGCCGCTCCAGCTCAGCAGCATTCTCCACCACGTACACCTTGCCCGTCATCAGATGATGTCCAATCCCGCAGAACTCGTTGCAGAGGATATGGAACTCTCCGGCTTCCCGCGGACGGAAGCGCAGCACGTAATCGTAGCCGGGATACACCATGAAGTTCATGTTGACCGGTTGCAGCGAGAACCCGTGGAGAAGGTCCACCGATGCCAGATGGAACGTGTACTCCTGCCCCTTCTGAAGCACCACAACAGGCGACCACCGCCACATCTGCGCCAGGAGCAGCACATCGCTCCCCGGTGGAGGAGCAACGACCGGAACACCGTTTTCCTCTCCAATGCGATAGCGTTCGACCCACTGGAGATGGAGCTGCATGTACTCGCTCGGGCTTATCCGATAGGAGATGCTCGATGGGTTCTGCTGCCCGTAGAGATGCCACCCAATCATCCAGAAGAACAGGCACAGACAGACGCTCATTGCCACCGCGACCCAGCCACGCTCGTCACGGGCAATCGGTGTCTCATACCACCCCTCTGCTGGTGGGCGCAGACTCATGAGCCACCCGCTACTTGTTGGACAAGCTGCTGCTTGAGCTCTTCCGGAAACGGAGGCACTGATCCAATCTCCATAATGCCCCAGATGAGATAGGAGACCGCATAAATCGCCACCCCCAGAAACAACAACAGCATGACGTCGTCGAGAAAGAGCCGGAAGAGAGGGATACGGGGAAACTGGTGTGTCTCTCTCACCTCAGCCATCGTTTGTCCTCCGAAGTATCCAACAGTCGGCGGCAAACTTCTCTCCCTGTGCCTGCCCTCCCAATGAGCTCGCTCGAGGTAAGGTCTGAGCCTCAGCCTCTCTCCTGATTTTCCTCAGCACTGCCCATCCCCCGGGGCAATGTCCGCACAGGCAGCAGAGGCATCCGCAAAATGTCCCGAGCCTGCTTCACGTCCACAAGCAGGACGAGTCCGAACCAGTGGTGCTGCACGCAATCCCATGCGAGAACTCCTGTGGCTTACCCCGTATGTGCGCCGGTATTGGGTCCGCCTCCTCCTCGGTGCTCTCTGCGTGGTGTTAGCAAATCTGGCATGGGCGCTCACACCCCGAGTCGTCGGGCATACGGTCGATGGCGTCATTGCCCGAACGCTGACTTCCTCCGAGCTCCTGTGGAACCTGTCCGCCATTGTGGGCCTGACGCTCACGGGCGCCGGGCTTACGTTCCTGATGCGGCAGACCATCATCGTCGTTTCGCGCATCCTGGAGTATGAGCTGCGCAACGACTTCCTCCACCATATCGAGCGGCAATCCGCCCGCTTCTTCCAGCTCTATCCCACCGGCGAGTTGATGGCGTACGCCACCAACGATATCGCCTCCATCCGGGAGTTCCTCGGACCTGCTCTCATGCATGGGCTCAATACCCTGTTGGCGCTCGGCTTTTCACTCACCTTCATGCTCACGCTCGATGTGCCCATGACCGCCTTCGCCCTGCTGCCCCTGCCAGTAGCGGCAGCGCTGACCTATATCATCGGGAAGCGGGTCCACGAAACCTTCACTACCGTGCAGGAGCAGTTCGCCGAGCTTACCCGGCATGCGCAGGAGAGCTACTCGGCTCTCCGGGTCATTCGCGCGTACGGGGCAGAAGCTGCCGAGAGCGACCGCTTCCGGATGCTCAGCCAGGAGTACTTCCGGCGCAATCTGCGCCTCGGGCGTCTGCAGGCGTTCTCTTCCCCGGCGATGCTCCTCGTGGTGGGAATCGTGCAGCTGATTGTCTTAGGCTACGGCGGCTTTCGACTCATGGAGCAGACTCTGACGGTCGGGGAGCTGACGCAGTTCTTCCTCTACACCAACGAGCTCATCTGGCCTTTCGCGACGCTGGGCTGGATCACGAATATCATCCAGCGTGCTGCCGCGTCCACTGCCCGACTCCGCCGCCTCAGAGAACAGGAGCCCGAGGTCCGCTCCACCGGGCGTCTGCCAAAACGCCCCGCCGATATCCGAGGCGAGATTGAGTTCCGCAATGTCTGGTTCCGCTACGGCGACGATCGTCCCTGGGTGCTGCGCGGGGTGAGCTTCGTCATTCCGGCAGGCTCAACCGTTGGCATTACGGGTCCGATCGGGAGCGGGAAGAGTACACTGGTAGCGCTCCTGACCCGCCTGTACGATGTCACCGATGGGCAGATTCTGCTCGATGGGCACGACATCCGGGAGTATCCCCTGGAGGTGCTCCGCACCGCTTTCGCTGTTGTCCCGCAAGAGCCTTTCCTCTTCTCGATGAGCGTCGCGGAGAACATTCGCTTCGGCAATCCGGAGGCATCTCTGGAGCAGATCCTCGATGCCAGCCGCCGCGCCGCTCTCCACAGCGATGTCGAGCTTTTCCCCCAGGGCTACGATACACTCGTCGGCGAGCGGGGCATCACGCTCTCCGGCGGGCAGAAACAGAGAGTAGCCCTTGCCCGCGCACTGCTCCGGGAAAGCCCTATCCTCGTGCTCGACGATGCTTTCTCCTCGGTTGACAGCGCAACCGAGAACGCTATCCGTGCCGCTCTGCGGGAGCTCACCCCACGGCGCACCGTTGTGCTCATTGCCCACCGGATCGCCTCCCTGCAAGGAGCTGAGCGCATCCTCGTTCTCCACAACGGCACTGTCGCCGAAGAGGGCACCCACGACGAGCTCCTGCGCCGTAACGGGCTCTATGCTCGACTCTTCCGCTACCAGAGCCTCCAAGCGGAGCTCCAGGCACTGTAAGGACACCTGGTGCCTCGGCTCACAGAGCCGCCTGCACCCACAAGGTCGCCGCAAAATGCCTGAGCTTA
Organism: bacterium HR21; assembly: GCA_002898295.1. Lineage (GTDB taxonomy): Bacteria > Bacteroidota > Ignavibacteria > Kapaibacteriales > HRBIN21 > HRBIN21. The sequence continues at coordinate 11,759 of BEHX01000012.1, read as the reverse complement.
CTTGAAGGAGGCTGTACTGCTGATCGTATAGCGGATCGTCCAGTAGCCCAGGTCGAAAGGATTGGGCTGCGCTGGCGCGTCTTTGTAGAGGCTGACAAACTGCACCTTGACGTACTTGCCCGACCGGGTCTTCAGCACGAGCGTTTTCGGAAGCGGTGTCAGCACGTGTGTCCGGAAGTCGTACACGAAGAGCCCCTCGCCCGTCAGAGAGGGCGAGATCACTCGCTGAGCCGCGCTTGTGTCGTCCTGCCGAAACTGGCTCTCCGGCGGCGCTTGCAGCAGCTGGTCGTAGGGCACCTCGACGACAACCCCGAGGGTCTTCCCCGCCGGATTGACTGTGCCGGAGTTGAGGAAGATATCCAGCGAGCGGGACTGCGGGGTCAGTGCCGGCAGCAGGAGGTCCCACTCTGCCGTCTGCCGGAGAGCTGCCGAGACCGTATCCCCGCGCTCGAAGTCAAGCAAGGCGTAGCCCCGGAGCGTGTCCACCCAGAGATTACGGATCTGCCGCTCCTGTGGGGAGCTCGGTTGGTTCCCGCTCGGTGTTTCCTCCCGAGCACAGCCGAGCATCAGCAGGACAGCCAGCCACACACCACCAGACATCCGCCACATGGCAACACCCCGATATTGGTTCAACTTTCTCTACCGCTTTCCTCCGAGGTCAGGTCGGCGTACGACTTCAGCTCCGCCAGCGTGAAGAGCGCCCGGAAGGGGATACCAAGCGCCCGGAGCCGCTCGGCAGCTCCCTGCTGGCGGTCCACAACACAGAGCACAGCCCGGACATCCGCCCCTTCGCGGCGCAGTACCTCCACTGCCGCCAGGGCTTGTCCGCCGGTCGTTACCACGTCTTCCAGCAGCACCACACGGCGTCCGGTCACATCCGTCCCCTCGGTCTGCCGGCGGGTTCCATAGGGTTTAGGCTCCTTACGCACGAAGACACACGGCAACCCGGAGGCAAATGCCGTGGCTACCGCCAGCGGAATACCGCCTAATTCCATGCCCGCCAGCACTTCCGTCTCTGCGGGCAAGAGCCGAGCCAATTCCTGCCCGAGCGCCTGCAACAGCTGCGGCACGGCTTCAAACTGGTACTTGTCCACGTACTCGTGGCTCCTGTGCCCCGAACGCAGCTGGAAATCCCCACGCCGATAGGCAACACGGAAGAGCTCCCGTGCCAGTTCCGCCCGTTCCATGTCAGGGGACTACCGCAACGTAACACCAGGCAATGCCGCCCGTCAGCGGGACCGCGCGAACACGGCAGAACGCCCCCGTCTGCTCCATCAGGGCAACAAACTCGGTGCCGGAGGGGAAGCTTGCCGAGGAGTAGTGGAGGTACTCGTACGCCTGCCGGTTCCGGGCATAGAGGCTCCCGAAGAGCGGGATCCAGTACCGACTATAGAGCCGGTACAGTCCGGCAAGCACTCCTCGGGGCTGCCCCAGCTCCAACACCACCACCGTGCCACCGGAGCGGACTACCCGTGCCATTTCCTGCAGGCACTGCGCCGGCGAGCGCACATTCCGGATACCGAACGCGATGGCAGCAATGTCGAAAGTCCCGCTCGCGAACGGCAGGGCATGGCAGTCAACGCAGAGCCACTCAATGGCGGCTCGGCGCCGTTCGGCTTTCCAGCGGGCGCGTTCCAGCATCGGCTCGCAGAAATCCACTCCGACCACGCGTCCTTGTGGTCCAACACGGCGCCAGAACGCCAGCGCTAGGTCCCCGGTTCCCGTCGCACAATCCAGCACCGCCATCCCCGGACGTGCTCGTGCCAGTTGGACTGCCCGCCAGCGCCACCAGTGGTGAATCCCCACCGTCAGCAGCGTGTTGGAGCGGTCGTAGACCGGTACCAACTCGGCGAACATCTGCCGAATCGCTTCCGGTGAACGCTCCAGCAGCTCTGAGCTCATTGCGTCGGGATTCCATACTGCCGGACAACCTCCTCGGGGAGCTCCAGCTCCAGGAGGAGCATCGCTGAGGCAATGGTTTTGCCTTGAGAATCGAGCTTGAGCGAGACCGTTCCACCCCCACCCAGCGTGTTGTGGAGCACGAAATTCAACGCCCAGAGATTGGGCAACTCGTATCGCTCCACGGGTCCAAAGCAGATGCCGGCGAAATGCTCCTTGACCCGTTCAGCAGTCAGGTACTGCTGCAGCACCGGATACCACTCCTGCCGATAGGCAATAACACCGCAGTTGACCGCGTCGCCTTTGTCTCCGCTGCGAGCATGCGCAAGACGCCAGAGCGGGATTTTCATGGCTGCACCTGTGCGGCAACTCGGACAACTTCCAGCACAGCTGCCCCGGAGACCCAGCGCCAGGGCTTGACATCTGTTCCCACAATGAGCGCCGGAAACTGGAGTGGCGGCATTCTGCGTAGCTCCGTACGCAGTCGGTACCGCAGGCGCACTGCCGGAGCCAGCGCCCGCTCAACTTCTTCGCGCTCAACGTGTCCGACTCGTCCAGCTCCCCTAACCGGAACGCGCACCGTATCTCCAATCCGCCCGTCAACCCGGCGCAGCAAGAGCAGTGGCGGCAAGCCCGCCTGCGGCACCACTTCCTCGGCAGCCAGCACGACCCTCCGCCCATCCCGCCCGGCAACGAGCACAGCGAACTCCCGATAGAGCGAATCCGGAACCCCTGCCACGTGCGGCAGCACGACATCCCAGAGCCGTATCGCCTCATAACGCCCCAACGATTGCCCTGAGGGCGACCGTATCTCCACGGTCGTCCGAGCCGGATGTTGCGCAAGCAGCTCCCCTTCGAGCCGCATCCGCGCTCGCTCCGCCCCACGGAGGACAAGAACGCCACAGAGGAGTACCACCAGCCACATGAGCCGGACATATCGTGGCACTGCAAAGCTACAGCACCAGCTGTATCCACGCTGCCGCAGGAACTCAGCCCTCTGGTCCTTTCCCCCAGCTACCCAGGCAGAGGGACTGCACCCTGCTGTCCCGACACCGAGCAATGCTCTCAGCGCTCCCACTCCACACCGACTACCACCCTGCGTGGCATCCCCGGCACAATCCCCCGAGTACGGTCGGCAATGTAGAGCCGGTCGAAGAGGTTCTTTCCCATGAGCACCAGCTTCACTCCCCAGCGGGGAAGGCTCCACTCAAGGGTGCCATCCACAACCGTATACGGTGGCACTCGTCCCTGGCGCCCGTTCGGAGTCGGCTCCTCGGTGTTGAGGTCGTCGGCAAACTGGGACCCCACCATTGTGAGCACCGCTTGGACGAGGAGCTCTTTCCGTGGACGCCACTGGAGCGTGCCCGAAAGCTGGTACTCCGGGGCGTACGGGAGCCGGTTCCCGGTGATGCGCACCGAGGGATTGAGCACACTGAAGCGCTCGCCTTGGTAGCGTGCCACGGGCAGCCATGTTGCCGCTCCCAGCACTCGGAGCGGAAGACCCAGGAGCTGCGCGCCATCGACATCGAGCGCAAGCTCCACTCCCTGGTGCAGTGTCCGCCCTGCATTGGTCAATGCCGAGGTCACTCCTCCGGCAAGCGTTGCCGGGATGATTTGATTGCGGAAATCGAGCCGGAATGCGGTCAGCTCCAGCTGCAGCCCGCGCTGCGGAGTTGCCCGCACACCCAGCTCCCAGTTCCAGCTCCGCTCTGGGTCTAGCTCGGTCACGCCGCCAGCGTTGTCAATGACGTCCTCCACCCGCGGCGGAGCAAATCCGGCATGGACTCCAGCAAACAGGCTCCACTCCGGCGCTCCTTGCCAGACAATCCCGAGCGCTGGGATAAGTGCCCAGAGGTGCGTGTACCCGGAAACCCCATCTCCCCCCTGCCCCAGAGCATTGAAGCGGCGGTAGCGGATGGACTCCGCCCGGACGCCTGCCGTCAACGTCCATGCTCGCCAGGAGAGGTGCTCCTGTGCAAAGGCACTCGCAGCGGTCGCCCAGCGCCAGTCGTCCTCCACAATCGAGCCGGTACGCCCCAGCGCCGATTGTGCCCGAATCTGGTAGCGGTGTTGCCGCTCGCCATGGAAGCGAGCACCTGCCACGAGCCGGTGCTGGAGGCTTCCGGTCTGCAATCGCTGCTCCCAGCGCCCTTCGAGTCCGCCGAACCAGTACCGGCGCAACCGTCCATCCGCCCGATTCGGGTCGGGGAGTACCCGCACTCCGGGATAGTTCCCCGGGTCAGCACTGTTGTCGGCGGAAACCAGCGTATCCCGTCCGTCCGGCGTCTGCACACGCACCATACTTCCTTGCCGCCACCAATCCCGCTGCAGATGCGCTCCGTACGCCGTCAGCGCCACACTCCCTGCCGGTAGCGCCCACTCCCACCGAAGCTGCCCGGCATAGCGCTCCACAGCAAACGTGTCGTGCCGAAAAGGGTTCTGGAAGGGATTCTCCTCAAACTGTGCCTGCGTTAGCCCAGCATACGTTGCCTGCGAACGCTCGCTGTAGAGATCCAGCTTCAGCAGAAGCCGCTGCCCCTGTGCCGGTTGTACCCACACCTTGAGAGCCCCATCCCAGAGCCCAACGCCGGTATTCTCCCGGTTGAGCTGCCCCTGCTTGTAGAGTCCATCGAGCACCGCACCCCCACCCGGGAAGCGAAACCCTACAAGCCCGTAGACACTCCCATACCGGCGGCTCCCACCCATTACCCGCAGCTCCCACTGCCGCTCCCGCACCGGAAGCGGCGTCACGTAGTTGATAACCCCACCGATCGTCTGTGGACCGTAGAGAATTTGCGCCCCACCCTTGACAACCTCCACCCCACGGAAGCGCTCCATCGGCGGGTGATAGTAGAGCTCCGGGTATCCGTACGGCGCCGGTGCAATCGGAATCCCATCCTCCAGCAGGAGGACCTTCTCGCTCCGGGTCGGCGATAACCCGCGAATCCCAATGTTGACGCGCAACCCCATCCCATCCTCCGGACGGAGATACACCCCCGGCACCGTCCGCAATACCTCCTCAATGCTCACCGCGTGGAGCTCTTCGTAGCGCTGCGGCGAAATCCACGTGAGACCCCCTCCGTGCTGTACCCGCTCTTCAACCACCTGAACTCCAGGCAGGCGATATGTCCGCATCGTATCCTGCCCCTCCGACCCTTGTGCCAGGACAAGGCTCCACGCCAGAGCACTGCACCAAACCACGAGCACCCCTCGTCGCATTGCTCGAACTCCAGCTGTTTAGACTTAGTCCAAATACGCCGCACGAAAATACGGCGTACCGCGGAATTGCCCCACGGAGAAGAAGGGCACGTGAGGCATCGGCAGGCGAGAACGGCACATCGGAGGGAAAACAGAAGGGGCACCCAAGCGGGTGCCCCTCCCATCGTACCGGTTCGGAGGCGAGTCTGCTACCGCACCAAGGTCATCTGCCGGGTGGCGACCACGCGCCCGTCGAGCACCAGGCTGTACTCATACGTGCCCGACCCCAACAGCCGCATCTCCAACCTCACCTGCCCATGTGCCCCACGCTCGCTCAACTCTAAGCGCCGCAGCTCCCGTCCCCCAAGGTCCCGCACCACCAACTCCGCCCGGCTCACCCCAGCCGGAATGTAGTACGGAATCGTGGTCGTCCCCTCAAACGGGTTCGGAATGTTCTGCCCTAACCACGCATCGTGCAGCTCTATGCTCCCACCGCTGCCGCCCCGCTCACCCCGCTCCCGCAGCAGCTGCTCGACCAGCCCACGGAGCTGGGCGATCTCCCGTTGCTGCTCCTTGACAGCCTCGACCAGCAGAGCAACCAGGCGGCTGTAGTCCATGCCTGCAACTTGCCCGTCAGGCTCGTAGCTCACAACCTCCGGCACGACACGGGCAACCTCTTCGGCGAGGAAGCCGATGTCCGGTGTGCCGCCGTACTCCGGCTTCCAACGGAAAGAATACCCCTGCAGCTGCATGACTTTGTCCAGTGCATTCTCCAGGGGGCGGATGTCCTCCTTCCAGCGCAGCGAGGAATAGGTCAGCCACGAGTTTGCTCGACCACGTCCAGCAGGGTTCGCAATGTTGGGGAGTTCCAACCGGAAGGCAGGGGCTGTGACCCCAATGCCCACATAGCCGTTGTTCGTCGAGTTCGCAATCCGCATCCGCTCCGTCCCGTTCGTCTTGATGATAAGTGGCTGGTCATCCGTGGTGCCAAGGAAGTTGAACGTCGGATCTGTCCCCGGATTCCCATTGACACTCCAGGCACCTGCCACCGTCACCGGGTTCGGCTCCCACTCTGACGTCACGGCGTTCCAGACCAGGATATTCCCTGCAGAAGGTACAGCAGAGCTCACATCGAAGCCCTGCAACTGGTTCGCATTCCAAATAGGATCCAATGCTGAGCGCAACCTCAACTCGTTCGACTCCCGCATCACCACCTGCATCGCCGTCGAGCTCGACGGGATGTTCGGCACCTGGACCGCCGCCGCGTTGATCGTCACCTGGTCCGTCGCCGCATCCCCCAACGTCGTGTTACCATTCACCGTCAGATTCCCCGTCGCCGTGATGTTGCCCGCCACCGACACATTCCCCGTAATCGCTGCCCCTCCACTGCTGACCGTCAGCTGCCCGCCAAATGTCCCCGTCCCCGCCGCACTGAAGTTCCCATTGGTCGACAACGTGTTGCCTGCCCCCGGATTGATCGCAATGTTCCCCGCCCGGCTCAACGTCCCTGACCCATTGTCATCCAAACTCCCATCCCCAATCGTGCTCGAGCTCGTCCACCGCACCAACCGGTTCGCCGTCCCCGTCCCGGTTACCATCCCAGTCACTGTCCGCACCTGCAGCACACCACCGGCGCCTCGGACAACGAAATCATTACTCGTTCCCGCCGGCAAATTCGCCGCTGTCACCGTCCCAGCATTGATTGTCACAGTGTTACTTGCCCCAGTACCCAACGTCGTGTTGCCATTCACCGTCAGATTCCCCGTCGCCGTGATGTTGCCCGTCACCGACACATTCCCCGTAATCGCTGCCCCTCCACTGCTGACCGTCAGCTGCCCGCCAAATGTCCCCGTCCCCGCCGCACTGAAGTTCCCATTGGTCGACAACGTGTTGCCTGCCCCCGGATTGATCGCAATGTTCCCCGCTCGGCTCAGTACTCCATTCCCGTCATCGTCCAGACTTCCGTTCCCCACTGTACTTGTCCCCGTCCACCGCACCAACCGGTTCGCCGTCCCCGTCCCGGTCACTGCCCCCAAGCTCCCCAGCGACTTCGGAGTCCAGGAGTTGCTCATGGCATCCCACGCCAGCACCTGGTTTGCTGCCGGTGGCGTACTACTCACGTTGTTTCCCTGGAGACGGTTTGCATTCCAGATAGCGTTGTTATTCAATGCGCCAATGGTTATCTGTCCGCTAGCGGGTGTCACCACAACCGTTCCAGTCCCATCATCGGTGATTGTCCACCACTGCGGTGCTGCAGCGCCACCCTGCGAGACGAGTACCTGCCCGGCAGTCCCAGCGGCTCCCGCCGGCATCAGAGCACCAGTAAACTGGATGTTCCCAACAACGTGGAGCCGTTGCGCAGGTGTTGATGTACCAATCCCCACGTTGCCCGTGGCCGTAATCCGGACCCGCTCAACGTTGTTGGTGATAATTGGAAGGTCATGGTTGCTCACAGTCCCAAGGGATTGCGTACTGGTCAGTGTGTTCCCACCGAGCAACCATGCTAAGCTCCCCACTAGCCCGCTGGCAGAACGATACTCCACTGCACCACTACCGGTCCGCACCAGTACATCTGTCGCCAAAGACCCCCCTGGAATTCCCGAAAGGGTCACTGTCGAGCCATTCACGGTGAGATTCCCTCCCAGTGTCGTCGCTCCAGCAACATGGAGAAGCGTTGCAGGTGCTGCCGTCCCAATCCCGACATTCCCCGTGCTGGTAATCCAGACCCGCGTCGTCCCATTGGTCTGGAGCCGCAGATCCGTCGCATCCGTCGTCCCAACACTCATCGGACCGGGTCCCGTCACCGTCGTCTGGGATAGAGCGATACCGGCTCCTGCCAGGCTCCCCAGCATGAGTCCGAACAACTGCTGTCCGAGCTGTTTCCCTTCCCGCATTGCAGGCGTCCATTGGTTGTGAGACATGCACAATCCTTATCTCAACAGAACCCCCCACCGGTGGGGGACTTGACCGTCGCGAACCGCTACCGCACCAAGGTCATCTGCCGGGTGGCAACCACGCGCCCGTCGAGCACCAGGCTGTACTCATACGTGCCCGACCCCAACAGCCGCATCTCCAACCTCACCTGCCCATGTGCCCCACGCTCGCTCAACTCTAAGCGCCGCAGCTCCCGTCCCCCAAGGTCCCGTACGACCAACTCCGCCTGGCTCACCCCAGCCGGAATGTAGTACGGAATCGTGGTCGTCCCCTCAAACGGGTTCGGAATGTTCTGCCCCAGCCACGCATCGTGCAGCTCTATGCTCCCACCGCTGCCGCCGCGCTCACCCCGCTCCCGCAGCAGCTGCTCGACCAGGCTCTCCAGCCGCTCCAGGCGCTGCCGCAGTTCGGTATTGACCTGCTCTTGCTGCCGCACCTGTGCCTTGAGCGCCTCGACCAGCAGCGCCGTCATCCGCCCGTAGTCCATCCCCAACAGCTCGCCCGTCTGCTCATCCCGGTCCACCACCTCCGGCACCACCCCGACAACCTCTTCCATCACAAACCCAATGTCTTCCCGCCCACCGTACTCCGGCTTCCACCGGAAGTGGTACCCCGTCAGCTGCATGACCCGATCGAGCGCACGCTCAATCGGACGCAGCTCCTCCTTCCACCGGAGCGAGGAGTAGGTCGCATAGCCATTTGCCCGGATGCGCCCAATGCTAACAGTGGGGTTGTTCGGCAGGTCAATGCGGTAGGCACCTGCTCCACTCTGGAAGTCCAGGCGCCGATCAGTTGTCAGGCGCATGGCTTCGGTGTTGTTCGTGATGAAGATGACAGCGTAGTTCGTCGTCGTGCCCAGGCTCCCATTGCTCGTCAGGGCGTTTCCAACCACTGCCCAGCCACCGGCAGCCCCAATGCCCGCCGCTGTCCACTGCGAGCCATCCCACTGCAGCACCTGTCCCGTGCTCGGCGACAGCGACGATGCAATCGGCGTCCCCTGCAACTGGTTCGCATTCCAAATGGCACTCGTGTTGTTCGCCGTCAGCTGCCCACCGGACACAGCCAGCGTCGTCGTGTTGATCGCTAATCCCAGCGGGTTCCCACTGGTCCCATTCCCCGTAATCGGGGCTGTGACCTGTGCTACCTGGCTTCCCCAGTTGTCCCCCGTCACCGCCGCCGTCGTGATGTTTGTTACCCGCCCCTTCGCATCCACCGTGATCACCGGAACTTGCGTAGCAGACCCGTACGTCCCCGCCGTCACCCCACTGTTTGCCAGCGTCAACACTCCCGTCCCACTCAGCGTCGCATCCCCGCTCACAGCCGTGGCTGCCCACTGCGTGCCACCCCACACCAGCACCTTCCCAGCATCCCCTGCCCCAAGTGTCCCCGACGCCACCGGATTACCCTGAATCCGCGCCACTGTCGGGTTCGGATACGTCCCCGTCAAATCCCCTCCCGCCGATCCACCAGGACTGACCCCAGAAATGGTCACGTTCGACGCCGATGTAATCCGCCCCTTCGCATCCACCGTGATCACCGGAACTTGCGTAGCAGACCCGTACGTCCCCGCCGTCACCCCACTGTTTGCCAGCGTCAACACTCCCGTCCCACTCAGCGTCGCATCCCCGCTCACAGCCGTGGCTGCCCACTGCGTGCCACCCCACACCAGCACCTTCCCAGCATCCCCTGCCCCAAGTGTCCCCGACGCCACCGGATTACCCTGAATCCGCGCCACTGTCGGGTTCGGATACGTCCCCGTCAAATCCCCTCCCGCCGATCCACCAGGACTGACCCCAGAAATGGTCACGTTCGATGCCCCCGTAATCCGCCCTTGTGCATCTACTGTAATCTGTGCCACCTGCGTCGCTGACCCATATGTCCCCGCCGTTACCCCCGTATTGCTCAACGCGAAGGTCACACTCCCCGTGTTGTTAAATGTCCCACCGGTCAGCCCCGTCCCCGCCGTGATACCGTACTGCAGCGGACCCTGAAGCTGCCCCGCCGTGACGTTCCCGCTCACGCTCACATTGCCCGTCACACTCAGCGTCGTCCCATTCCACGTAAAGTTCGCACTCCCACCCAGCGTGTTCGTCCCTGTCCAAAATGCCACCTGATTTGCCGCCCCGCTGCCGCTGACCAACCCAAGAGCGCTCGGCGATTGCCACACCGGGGTTGCTCCCGGGCCGCTGCTGACAAGCAGCTGCCCCGACGTCCCCGCCGAGCCACCGAGCCGCAATTCCGCTCCGCCAGCCAAGTTGAGATACGACCCAGAGCCGCTCAGCGTAATTGTGCTCTGTGCCAATCCCTGTACCGCGCTCATACCGATGAGCACGGCAGCTGCAACCAGTGTCTTCCACCATGCGCCGTTCATAGTTCACCTGCTCCTGCACTGTTGTGGAACATACACACACCACACAGCATGTGCCTCGGGGGCAGGCTGCCGCGCCCGCCCCCGAAGCAGCACGCACCATGCTTACCGCACCAAGGTCATTTGCCGGGTGGCGACCACGCGCCCGTCGAGCACCAGCGCATACTCATACGTCCCCGACCCCAACAGCCGCATCTCCAACCTCACCTGCCCATGCGCCCCACGCTCGCTCAGCTCTATGCGCCGCAGCTCCCGTCCCCCAAGGTCCCGTACCACCAACTCCGCTCGGCTCACACCCGCCGGAATGTAGTACGGAATCGTCGTCGTCCCCTCAAACGGGTTCGGAATGTTCTGCCCTAACCATGCATCGTGCACCTCTACGCCCTGACCTCCCCCACCACGCTCGCCCCGCTCCCGCACAAGCTGCTCAACCAGGCTCCGGAGCTGCGCCACCTCGCTGCGGAGCTCCTCAACACGCCGATGCTCTTCCTTGAGAGCCTCCACGAGCACGGGGACAACGCGCATGTAATCCATCCCCAGGTACTCGCCCGTCTTCGGGTCACGCTGCACCACCTCGGGCAGTACCTCACCGACCTCCTCGGCAATGAAGCCGATATCATGGTTCCCCCCGTACTCCGGCTTCCAGCGGAAGGAGACCCCACGCAGGCGCAGCACCGTCTCCAGCGCATTGGGCAGCGTCACAATATCCTCTTTCCAGCGCTGCGAGGAGTAAAGGACCCACCCCCGAGAACGGGCAAGCCCAACACCAATCGCGGTGTTGTTCGGCAAATCAATCCGGTACTGCGCTCCGTTCGTCGGGTCGAAGAACAAGAGCTTCCCGTCTGCGGTCAGCCGCATCTTGACCGTATCCGAACCACCGCTGGCATTCGTGCGGAACTGAATCTCCGCATTCTCGTTCTGCACGAGCTGAGCATGCGTACCGTTGAGCCGGATGATGAAGCCATTCGTGCTCCCCGAGCCAGTTGAGCTGCTTGTAATCTGCACTGCCGAGCCATGCACGTGCAGCTTCGTTTGCGGAGTGCTCGTCCCGATTCCTAAGCGCTCGTTTGTGTTGTCCCAGAAAAGCGCATTGTTGCCCGTCAACGCTGTCCCACTCCAGAAGGCAATCTGCCCGTTGGTCAGCGTTCCCACCTGCGGGTCGGTCTCTACAGTGCTCACGTTCGACCACGTCGGCACTCCACCAACCGTCGTCAACACTTGATCATTGCTGCCCGGCGCAAGCTTGCTCACCGCGATCGCAGCACTGCTGCTGATGTCAGCGTCGGTGATTGTACCATCTGCAATCTTCGCACTCGTCACCGCATCGTTGGCTATCGTCGGGTTCGGATACGTCCCCGTC
>BEHX01000011.1 GCA_002898295.1 bacterium HR21 | reverse complement strand
CGCCGCATTCCCTGTGATGCTGCCGTCGATTGCATTGCTAAACGTCCACGTCCCCGTCACCGTCTCGTCCTGCGTCAAGTTCCCATAGTTCGGCTCCGCCGCCGTCCACACCGGATCAGTCTCCGTGATGCTCACACTCGACCACGTCGGCACTCCACCAACCGTCGTCAACACTTGACCATTGCTGCCCGGCGCAAGCTTGCTCACCGCGATCGCAGCACTGCTGCTGATGTCAGCGTTGGTGATCGTCCCATCGGCAATCTTCGCCGTGGTCACCGCATTGTCAAGAAGTTGTGATGTGCCCACATATCCCCACATCGGGGTTGCTCCCGAGCCACTGCTGATAAGCACTTGCCCCGACGTCCCCGCCGAGCCGTTGAGCAACAGTGGGGTATTGGCGCTTAGCTTCAGAGAGTCGTTCACCTGCAGCCCATTCACTGTTGCTCCTTGTCCGAAGAGGCGCGCACTGCCTGCCCACAGAAGGGCAAGGATGCTTGCAAGAACCATCCGCTTCTGCCGTGTCATGGTTGGTCCGCTCGTGTTGGTTGAACATACAGATTGCCACCTCTGTTTGGGTTCTGTCTGTTTGGGTTCTGTCCTGAGGGAAGTTCCCTCGCTCTGGTGTATCCCCCTCCCGTTTCCCCGGCTCCGTGCGGCGCCGCAAAGATACGGCACCGCCCCGATACCTTGCGCATTCTGTCATCGGTAAGGAGGAGCCCGCCGCATGGCATCACCTCAGCGTTGTGACACTTACTTCACCAAGGTCATTTGTCGGGTAGCCACCACGCGCCCGTCGAGCACCAGCGCATACTCATACGTCCCCGACCCCAACAGCCGCATCTCCAAGGTCACCTGCCCATGCGCCCCACGCTCGCTCAGCTCCACGCGCCGCAGCTCCCGCCCCCCAAGGTCCCGCACCACCAACTCCGCCCGGCTTACCCCTGCCGGCACATAGTACGGTATGGTGGTCGTCCCCTCAAACGGGTTCGGAATGTTCTGCCCCAGCCACTCCGGGGTTACCGGGACCACACGTTCGGCATCGCTGCCTTTGGCGGGCTGCTGTGCCAGAATCTGTGCGCGGAGCTGGCGCACTTCATCGCGCAGCTCCTCCAGCTCCCGGCGCAGCCCTTCAAGGTGCCGCTCCCGTTCCTCAAGCTGTGCCTGCTGCTCCTGAATGGCGCGCACCAGAACTGGCACCAGCTTCGTGTAGTCCACCTCCCAGAAGTTGAACACAGGCGAAAGCGGGCGCCGCGCCGCTTCCGGGATCACGGCTTTGACCTCTTCCCCGAGCAAGCCAATACTGGGCGCGCCTCCATTGCCCAGGCGCAGCTCCCCGCTGGGCTCCCACCAGGCAGGCAGCTCCCGGAACGCCCAGGGTTTCAAGCGCAGCACCTCCCGCAGTCCATACGGCAGCGGGCGCAGTTCGGCTTTGGTTCGCGGGTCTGCCTGCTGCCAATACCCCGCTGCCGCGCCCGGCTCCATCCCCCGAATCTCCGGGCGTCCGCTCTGCTGCGTCTGCTGTGCCCAGAGCGTCGCACCCAGCATCACGGTCCAGAACAGTCCTGCATACCGCGTCATCTCTGGCTCCCTCTGCCTTATTCGACAACACTCATCAGGCGCCACGCACCGTTGATGTAAACAAAGGTCAAATGTGCTGATCCGTCGGTTGTGTAATTCGTTCCGTCAGGCTTAACCCCGCTAAACACGGCATTAGCACCATTACTCACATACCGCACGTAGAGGATTTGCCCATTCACTGCCCCGGTAGGCAGGGTGATCGCATCGTTGGTAGTATTGGCATCGCCATTCACCTGCACCACCGTCAGGTTGTCTGGAATCGTTGCTGCGTCCGTGACGACATTCACCGTACCGTACGAGAACTTCACCCCGCCGCCTCCGTTTGCCACCTCCAGGGCACGCCCTGGGGTCGTCGCCCCCGAGTTATCAATGACGATTCCCGGTCCATTCCCCGAGTTACTCACGAAGACCGCTTCTCCCGTACGGTTCGCCAGCACCTGTACCGTCGCATTCGCATTCGTCCCATTGCCTACCTGCAGCACCTCCCCAACCGTGGCACTCGTGTTGATGTTCGCATTGCCACCCAGCACCAAATTGTCCCCAAGAAAATCCCCACCGTAAATGTTCGCCCACCGCAACGTGCTCGACCCTAAGTCATACGCATTGTCTGTCGTCGGCAGCACATGCCCTCCGGCATCAATCGCCCAGCCCCCTGCGTTCACATTCGAAATCGTCACCGCCGCCCCCGTACGGTTCGCCAGCACCTGCACCATCGCACTCGGATTCGTCCCATTGCCTACCTGCAGCACCTCCCCAACCGTGGCATTCGTGTTGATGTTCGCATTGCCACCCAGCACCAAATTGTCCCCAAGAAAATCCCCACCGTAAATGTTCGCCCACCGCAACGTGCTCGACCCTAAGTCGTAGGTCGCATCAGTCGAAGGAACAATCGCCGAGCTGACCCGCGCCGTGAACGTCACGTTATCGCTTGCGGCATCCCCCAACGTCGTATTCCCATCCACCCTGAAGTTCCCATTGGTCGACAATGTGTTGCCTGCCCCCGGATTGATCGCTATGTTCCCCGCACGGCTCAACGTCCCTGACCCATCATCACTCAGGCTCCCATCCCCAATCGTGCTCGCACTCGTCCACCGTACCAACCGGTTCGCCGTCCCCGTCCCAGTCACAATGTTGGAAATCGTGCGTACCCGCAGCGCATTGCTCCCATCCCGCACAATAAAGTCATCGCTCGTCCCCGTCGGCAAATTCGCCGCCGTCACCGTCCCAGCGGTGATCGTCACACTGTTCCCTGCCCCAGCACCCAACGTCGTATTCCCGTTGACTGCCAAATCTCCCCCTATGCTCCCGTTGCCTGTCACGCTCAAACTCCCCCCTATGCTCCCGTTGCCCGTCGCCGAGAGGTTGCCCGTCACCGACACATTCCCCGTAATCGCTGCCCCGCCACTGCTGACCGTCAGCGTGTTGCCAAACTGACCCGTCCCTGTCACGCTCAAACTCCCCCCTATGCTCCCGTTGCCCGTCGCCGTCAAATTCCCCCCAACGCTCACATCACTGCTGACCCCAAGCGTCCCGCTCACCGTGCTATTGCCCGTAATCGCTGCCCCGCCACTGCTAACCGTCAGCTGCCCGCCAAACGTCCCCGTCCCCGCCGCACTGAAGTTCCCATTGGTCGACAATGTGTTACCCGCCCCCGGATTGATCGCTATGTTCCCCGCACGGCTCAGCGTCCCTGACCCATTGTCATCCAGGCTCCCATCCCCAATCGTGCTCGTACCCGTCCACCGTACCAACCGGTTCGCCGTCCCCGTCCCAGTCACAATGTTGGAAATCGTGCGTACCTTCAACTGCCCCCCATCCCGTATCACAAAGTCATCCCCAGCCAACACCGCCGGCAAATTCGCCGCCGTCACCGTCCCTGCTACAATCGTCACCTGGTCCGCCGCCGCATTCCCCAACGTCGTGTTCCCCTCCACCGTCAGATCCCCCGTCGCCGTTATGTTGCCCGTCACCGACACATTCCCCGTAATCGCTGCCCCGCCACCGGACACAGTCAACCCCGTCCCAATCGTCGCACTCCCCACAACGCTCAGATTCCCGCCAACGGAAGCCGCACCCGTGATCGTCGCTGCCCCCGCCACATGCAGTGTCGTCGCCGGCGCATTCGTCCCAATGCCCAGCCGGTTGTTCCCATCATCCCAGAACAAGTTCGCATTGTCCTGGCTCAACGCCCCACCGCTGCCGGCAAACACCACCGACCCCGCCGTCAGCCCCGTCACCGTCACATTCTGCCCCGTCACCGTCCCACTGAACCACCCATCCCGCCACCGCCGGCTGCTGCTGCCCAGGTCGTACGCATTGTCTGTCGTCGGCAGCACATGCCCTCCGGCATCAATCGCCCAGCCCCCTGCGTTCACATTCGAAATCGTCACCGCCGCCCCCGTACGGTTCGCCAGCACCTGCACCATCGCACTCGGATTCGTCCCATTGCCTACCTGCAGCACCTCCCCAACCGTGGCATTCGTGTTGATGTTCGCATTGCCACCCAGCACCAAATTGTCCCCAAGAAAATCCCCACCGTAAATGTTCGCCCACCGCAACGTGCTCGACCCTAAGTCGTAGGTCGCATCAGTCGAAGGAACAATCGCCGAGCTGACCCGCGCCGTGAACGTCACGTTATCGCTTGCGGCATCCCCCAACGTCGTATTCCCATCCACCCTGAAGTTCCCATTGGTCGACAATGTGTTGCCTGCCCCCGGATTGATCGCTATGTTCCCCGCACGGCTCAACGTCCCTGACCCATCATCACTCAGGCTCCCATCCCCAATCGTGCTCGCACTCGTCCACCGTACCAACCGGTTCGCCGTCCCCGTCCCAGTCACAATGTTGGAAATCGTGCGTACCCGCAGCGCATTGCTCCCATCCCGCACAATAAAGTCATCGCTCGTCCCCGTCGGCAAATTCGCCGCCGTCACCGTCCCAGCGGTGATCGTCACACTGTTCCCTGCCCCAGCACCCAACGTCGTATTCCCGTTGACTGCCAAATCTCCCCCTATGCTCCCGTTGCCTGTCACGCTCAAACTCCCCCCTATGCTCCCGTTGCCCGTCGCCGAGAGGTTGCCCGTCACCGACACATTCCCCGTAATCGCTGCCCCGCCACTGCTGACCGTCAGCGTGTTGCCAAACTGACCCGTCCCTGTCACGCTCAAACTCCCCCCTATGCTCCCGTTGCCCGTCGCCGTCAAATTCCCCCCAACGCTCACATCACTGCTGACCCCAAGCGTCCCGCTCACCGTGCTATTGCCCGTAATCGCTGCCCCGCCACTGCTAACCGTCAGCTGCCCGCCAAACGTCCCCGTCCCCGCCGCACTGAAGTTCCCATTGGTCGACAATGTGTTACCCGCCCCCGGATTGATCGCTATGTTCCCCGCACGGCTCAGCGTCCCTGACCCATTGTCATCCAGGCTCCCATCCCCAATCGTGCTCGTACCCGTCCACCGTACCAACCGGTTCGCCGTCCCCGTCCCAGTCACAATGTTGGAAATCGTGCGTACCTTCAACTGCCCCCCATCCCGTATCACAAAGTCATCCCCAGCCAACACCGCCGGCAAATTCGCCGCCGTCACCGTCCCTGCTACAATCGTCACCTGGTCCGCCGCCGCATTCCCCAACGTCGTGTTCCCCTCCACCGTCAGATCCCCCGTCGCCGTTATGTTGCCCGTCACCGACACATTCCCCGTAATCGCTGCCCCGCCACCGGACACAGTCAACCCCGTCCCAATCGTCGCACTCCCCACAACGCTCAGATTCCCGCCAACGGAAGCCGCACCCGTGATCGTCGCTGCCCCCGCCACATGCAGTGTCGTCGCCGGCGCATTCGTCCCAATGCCCAGCCGGTTGTTCCCATCATCCCAGAACAAGTTCGCATTGTCCTGGCTCAACGCCCCACCGCTGCCGGCAAACACCACCGACCCCGCCGTCAGCCCCGTCACCGTCACATTCTGCCCCGTCACCGTCCCACTGAACCACCCATCCCGCCACCGCCGGCTGCTGCTGCCCAGGTCGTACGCATTGTCCACCGCCGGTATCACCGCCGAGTTGACCCGCGCCGTAAAGGTCACCTGGTCCGTCGCCGCATCCCCCAACGTCGTGTTGCCATCCACTCGCACATCTCCCGCCACATGCAGCAGCGCCCCCGGCGTCGGCGTCCCAATCCCGATATTCGTCCCGTCATCGTAGATGAGGGAGTTCCCAAGAGAGGGGACGGAGCTACTGGTCCATTTTACCAGCCGATTCTGCAGCCACCCGCTGGGGGTGTAGACCAGCTGGAATCCCGGAGCTGGCGGTGGCGTCACCACCAGCGGCCGGAGCGAGGTCGCAGCCGGATCGGGTTGGAGGATGATCCCCCCACCGCTGGGATTCGTTAGGATGAGCTGGCTGGCACCCAAACCTTGGGCGTAGAGTGCCACCTGCGTTGCGAGCACTGCTACCAGAACCGTCGCGAGCCGCTTCATATCTGCTCCCTCACCGAAACCTCGTGGGACTTGCTCACGGATTGATGATGATGTAGTGGATAGCGTAGCCACTACCACCAGGGATCACGGCAGAAGATTCCACCGTGATTTGGTCGGCTGCCGCATTGATGTTGGTCACCATTAGCGGGTAGATTGTACCACTGCTGGGACCAACCAAGGTTACCGTCACGATTGCACCAGACTGGATATCCGCCGGCGCTACGGAGATTGTGAAGGAAGAGCCGGACGTTGTAATCGGGAAGCTTCCCTTGATGATACCTGCCGAGACAACGGCAGCAGCACTGCTTTTGGTAACATTCCCGCTGGCGTCAATCCGGAGGACCTCATCGGTAGCCGCTGCTGCTGGGACTCCTCCAAGCCGTACGGGAGAGACCCCAGGAGCTGTCTCCTTCACGTGCAGCTTCGCCCCTGGGGTGTTCGTCCCGATCCCGACCCGTCCTGCCCCATCGACGACCCCGAGCACTGTGCCCGAACTGTTCTGCCACTCCAATAGGTTCGTCGTCCCTTGCCCAGCGCCCGCCTGCAAAATCACCCGCGTGGCTCCTGCCGGTCGGGCATCGTAGATATGCAGTGTCGAGGCGAAGTCCGGTGCATTCGTCCCGATCCCGACCGCCCCGTTCTCGAAAATCGCTGCCGGCTGCGCTGCGTTGCTGTATACGTGCAAGTACCCCGCAATCCCACCAAAGCCGGCATTGTTCACCCCAATGCCCACAAAGCCCGAGTTGTCAATCACCCCAATGAGCTGCCCCGTGTTATCCTGCCACTCCAACAGGTTCACCCCTGCCTGGTTAGCCCCCATCTGCAGCACCACCCGCGTGGCTCCTGTCCCTGGTCCCGCTGGTCGGGCATCGTAGATATGCAGTGTCGAGGCGAAGTCCGGTGCATTCGTCCCGATTCCGACCGCCCCGTTCTCGAAGATCGCTGCCGGCTGCGCTGCGTTGCTGTATACGTGCAAGTACCCTGCAATCCCACCAAAGCCGGCATTGTTCACCCCAATGCCCACAAAGCCCGAGTTGTCAATCACCCCAATGAGCTGCCCCGTGTTATCCTGCCACTCCAACAGGTTCACCCCTGCCTGGTTAGCCCCCATCTGCAGCACCACCCGCGTGGCTCCTGTCCCTGGTCCCGCTGGTCGGGCATCGTAGATATGCAGTGTCGAGGCGAAGTCCGGTGCATTCGTCCCGATTCCGACCGCCCCGTTCTCGAAGATCGCTGCCGGCTGCGCTGCGTTGCTGTATACGTGCAAGTACCCTGCAATCCCACCAAAGCCGGCATTGTTCACCCCAATGCCCACAAAGCCCGAGTTGTCAATCACCCCAATGAGCTGCCCCGTGTTATCCTGCCACTCCAACAGGTTCACCCCCGACTGAGCATTCCCCGCCTGGATAACCACCCGCGTCGCACCCGCCCCACTGTTGCCCGCCAACACCTGCAGCTCCGTCGTCGGTGTCCCCCCTGCCTGATTCTGCACCTGCACTACCCCCGCCGCCGTCACCCGCACCCGCTCCGCCCCGTTGGTCCACACCTGCAACGCATTCGCCCCCGCAACCCGTATCAGCCCATCCCCACCACTGTACGCCAACTCGTTCGTCGCCCCCAGCAAGCTCACACTCGACCCCACCACCACCGATGTCCCAAAATACCCACTGCGCCACCGCAACGGCGTGAGGTTCTCCCCGAAATCATACGCATTGTCCACCGCCGGTATCACCGCCGAGTTGACCCGCGCCGTAAAGGTCACGTTGTCACTCGTCGCATCCCCCAACGTCGTGTTGCCCCCAACCGTCAGATTCCCCCCAACACTGGTGTTCCCACTCACGTTCGCTGTCCCCGCCACATCCAACGTCGCCCCCGGCGTCGGCGTCCCAATCCCCACCTGCCCCGCCGCCGTCACCCGCACCCGCTCCACGTTGTTCGTCCGAATCACCAACGGTTGCCCATCCGTGGTGCCCAAAAAGTTTGTCGCCGGGTTCGTCCCACTGTTGCCCGTCAGCAACCAGGCATACCCGCCTATCAACCCACCGGCATCCCGATACTGTAACGCCCCACCACCTGCGCGCACCACCACATCGGTCGCCGTGCTCCCCCCCGGTATGTTCGCCGCCACAACCGTCCCAGCAGTGATCGTCACCTGGTCCGCCGCCGCATCCCCCAACGTCGTGTTCGTGTTCACAAAGAAGTTCCCCGCATCATCGACCCCACCGAACACCGTCCCCACAGCATCCTGCCACTCCAAAAGGTTCGCCCCAGCCTGGGACGTCCCTAACTGCAACACCACCTGCGTCGCCCCAGGCTCATCCCACACCACAAGGTCCGGTCCCGACGTGCTCCCACTTATCCCAATGGTCCCTATGCGCACCGTCCCATCCTCAAACGTCGCCGTAAACGGCGTGCTCTTCACATGCAAAGGCACTTGCGGCGTCGTGGTCCCAATCCCCACAAAGCCCGACGCATCTATCACCCCAAGGGGCGTCCCCGTGGCATCCTGCCACTCAAACAGATTCGTCCCCGATTGCCCCAAGCCTGCCCGCAAAAGCAGCCGCGTCGCACCCGCCCCACTGTTGCCTGCCAACACCTGCAGCTCCGTCGTCGGTGTCCCCCCTGCCTGATTCTGTATCTGCACCACCCCACCCCCGGTCACCCGCACCCGCTCCGCCCCGTTGGTCCACACCTGCAACGCATTCGCCCCCGCAACCCGTATCAGCCCATCCCCACCACTGTACGCCAACTCGTTCGTCGCCCCCAGCAAGCTCACACTCGACCCCACCACCACCGATGTCCCAAAATACCCACTGCGCCACCGCAACGGCGTGAGGTTCTCCCCGAAATCATACGCATTGTCCACCGCCGGTATCACCGCCGAGTTGACCCGCGCCGTAAAGGTCACCTGGTCCGTCGCCGCATCCCCCAACGTCGTGTTGCCATCCACTCGCACATCTCCCGCCACATGCAGCAGCGCCCCCGGCGTCGCCGTCCCAATCCCCACCTGCCCTGTCGCCGTCACCCGCACCCGCTCCACGTTGTTCGTCCGAATCACCAACGGTTGCCCATCCGTGGTGCCCAAAAAGTTCGTTGCCGGGTCCGTCCCACCGTTGCCCGTCAGCAACCAGGCATGCGCCCCAATCAATGCCCCCGCCCCGATCTGCTTCAGATCCCCCGCGGCATCCACCACCACCACATTGTCCGTGGCTGCCCCCGTCGTCAGGTTCGTCACCCGTGCCGGTGGCGCCGTCCCATCCCCCTCCACGTGCAACCGCCTTGCCGGTGCCGCTGTCCCAATCCCCACCTGCCCCACCTCATCGATGACCCCAAGCACATTGCTCCCATTGTCTTCCCACCGCAGTAACGCGACCCCACTACCGACCTGACTTGCCCCCGCCGTAATCAATACCTGTGTCGTCCCCGGAGTCAGCGTCCCCTCGTCGTACACGTGTAGCGTCGCCAGCGGATTGACCGTCCCTACCCCTACCCCACCCTCGACAAACACCGCCGATACCGCCCCATTGCCAACTACGTGCAGCTTCTGTACCGGCGTCGTCGTCCCAATCCCAACAAGCCCACCGTTGTCTATCACACCCCAGGGCGTCCCCGTCTCGTCCACCCATGTCAACAACGCCCCAGTCTGCCCCACCACCGCCTGGAGTGTCAATACATCTCCACCAGTTGGATGCTGCGCGTAGATACCTCCTCGCACGTCCAGCTTCGCTGTCGGCGTTGCCGTTCCGATCCCAAGCCGCTGTGTTCCTTGGTCCCAGTACATGTCATTGCTCCACACCGGGGCTGTCCCCGCCCCCTGAGAGACCAGCACCTGCCCTCCTGCCCCTGGCATCCCCGCCGGCATCAATGCCCCGCTGAAACGTACGTTACCTGCAACATCCAACCGCTCACCCGGACTTGCCGTCCCGATGCCGACGTTGCCCGAGGTCGTAATCCGCATCCGCTCGCTGCCCGCCGTGTAAATCGGCAAATCATGCCCACTCAAGGTCCCCAACGCCTGCTCACTTGTCAACGTGTTGCCACCTAACAACCAGGCCATCCCGCTAATTGCCCCCGACAACGACCGCTTGCGCACATCCCCACCGCTGTTCACCGTCAGTACATCGTCATCTGCCGCTACCGGAACCTGCTCCAGCCTCACCGGTGAAATCCCTCCTCCCGGTCCCACCACGTGCAACCGCCTTGCCGGTGCCGCTGTCCCAATCCCCACCTGCCCCACCTCATCGATGACCCCAAGCACATTGCTCCCATTGTCTTCCCACCGCAGTAACGCGACCCCACTACCGACCTGACTTGCCCCCGCCGTAATCAATACCTGTGTCGTCCCCGGAGTCAGCGTCCCCTCGTCGTACACGTGTAGCGTCGCCAGCGGATTGACCGTCCCTACCCCTACCCCGCCCTCGACAAACACCGCCGATACCGCCCCATTGCCAACTACGTGCAGCTTCTGCACCGGCGTCGCCGTCCCAATCCCCACTAACCCACTGTTGTCAATTACACCCCACGCATTCCCAAACTCGTCCTCCCACCGCAATAACGACCCACTCTGTCCAGTCACCGCCTGTAGCTTCAACACCTCCCCACCGCTTGGACTCATAATGTGCACCTGTGCCGTGGGAGCATTGGTCCCAATACCCACCCCTCCTGTAGCTGTCACCCGCAGCCGCTCGGTACCATTAGTTACCACAACCAACGGCTGCGCATTGAGCGACCCCAGAACCTCTCCTCCCGAGAGCGTATTGCCCGTCAACAACCAGGCAGTTGAGCCAACCAGTCCGGCAAGCGAGCGGATCTTGACAATGCCGCTGGGGTCTATCACCAACGCATTGTCCAGCGTGTTATCCACCTGGAGTCCCTGAATACGGAGCGGGTCAGCGGTGCTCACAACGTGGAGACGATGTGTGGGTGCCGTTGTGCCAATCCCCACATTCGCTGACGCCGGCGCACCATTGACTCCTGCAATGGAGCCGATGACAACACTGTTATCAGAAGCCGCAAACGCATAGGCACCTATTGCCGTTGCATTCGTAAGGTTTCCATTGACATCGGCACCGAAGCCGATCGCGGTATTGTAATTCCCACTGGTAACACTGGTGAGCGTGCTCGAGCCCAGCGCTGTATTGCCCGTGCCGTCAATGTTCTGCGACAGCGCAGTTGCTCCCACGGCAACGTTCTTCTCCCCTGTCTCTGTCAGGCTCCCCGCTTGGTAGCCGACAAAAGTATTCTGTCGGGGCGAGGTCAAGTCCATTGCCGTCCCAGCAGCCTCGCCGAGCGCAACGGACTGCCCGCTATTGAGAACCTCAATCTGTCCTCCGGTGGTGATCCGCACACGGTTGACATTGTTCGTGCGGATGATGAGGGGCTGGTTATCGGTTGTACCCAAAAAGTTATTCGCCGGATCAGTACCTGCATTCCCCGTCAGCGACCAAAAGGTTGTGGTGCACTCAGCACACGTATTGACCACCAGGGGCATTGCTGGGGAGACCCCTCCGAGAACCGGGAGCTGCCCACGTCCATCCATCACGGCCGTCTTGCCAGCCTCGGTCCGGTCTTGGATCGGCGCCATCCGGAATCCTGGAACCCCCTTCTGCTCCTGCGAGCTCACCACAGGGAATGCGAACCGTCCCAGTGAGTGCCCATCGCAGAAGACCTCAAGCCAGTACTGCTTCCCCGCGGCGAGTCGGAGAGGGCGTGCGCTCCCCAAGAGCACCTGATAGGCACCTGCTCGCGTCTCCACCAGGTGGACTTCGCTCCAGATTGGCTGCGTGCCTCCCGACTCAAACAGGCAGAACTCCATCCGATGGAGCCCGTCGGGCACAGGCTCTCCCGCAGCAGAGAGGGCTACCCCGCTATAGGGGACTTGCTGCTCTTGCGCACCCTGTGCTGCCCACACCGAGAGGAGAAATACACCGAGAACCAGCGTCATCATCCGCATGAGAACCCTCGCGCGCAGAGTGAGACTTCCTGTGCAGCAAACGTGCAGTCCATGTACCGAACGGCAGGGAAGACCAAGGGAGGTACTCTGACATCGCACCGGCATGCACACCGCCCGCATGCGTCACGTTGCTGGGCACAAACTTAGCGAATTCGCCTCGACTCGTGTGAGAAAAGCAGCGCTGGAAACCGCCGATGTTGTGTCTTCTACCCATACACACCGTCCCTCTTTCCACTACTGATTCTTTTCCCCCACCCTTCCCGACTCCTCGGCGGCAGTGCAAATTTACAACACCGCGAGTCACATAGCAAGCGGTCGCCGCCTCGGCTAGATCCGGAGCCGTTTGAAGAGGCGTTCCGGCACGAGCCGGGCAAGCGCCATCACTGGACGCCACCACCAGGGCACGTAGAGAATATCCGGCGCCCCACGCTCGAGCGCCCGGTAGATGCGCCTCCCGACAGCACGGGCGGAGGCAAACAGGAAGTTCTTCGGCAGATGGGCGGTCATGGGAGTGTCAACAACCCCAGGCTTGATCGTGATGAGCTTCACACCGTACGGGTACAAGTAGCCGCGAACACCGGCACTGAACGCCGTCACCGCGGCTTTTGCCGCCCCGTACACAGCCATACGTGCCCGCCCACGCTCACCTGCCACAGAACTGATGACTCCGACAGTGCCACGACGCTGTGCCTGGAGCACGGGCACGAGCGCGCTGAGAAGCGCCACCACACTGGTAGCATTGAGCTGGAACTGCTCCACACTTCGCTCCGGGTGATGCCAGAGTTCCTCCTGCCGAGGCAGGCTCCCGTGAGCGATGAGCACGACTTCCAGCACCCCCAGCGCGTGCCGGGCGCGGGCAACAATGTCGGCTGCCTGTGCCCAATCCCGTGCATCCCAACACACGGTGCCGACAACCTTGGCTCCGCGCACGGTTAGGTCTGCCGCCACCGCTTCGAGCTTCTCTGCCGTGCGCCCGACGAGGAACACCTGCGCCTGCCGCTCCGCGTAGAGGCGCCCGACTTCCTGGGCAATTGCCGAAGTTGCCCCGATGAGCAGGACACGCCGCATCAGTCCAACCCCCGTGTGACACGTCGCCAGAAGCTCGACGAAAAGAGCGGGTCCCGATATCGGGCAAACTCCCGCCACTGCGGGAACGAATGGACGAACATCTCCGGCGGCATCCGGGCATCCTTTGCCGGATAGAGCGCTCCCCCTGCCGCACGGACACACGCGTCCAACTGCGCCAACACTTGCCAGGTCTTCTCCCCCTCGAGGGCAAAATCCACCGCCAGTGTCACTCCAGGACGTGGGAACGAGAGCATACCCGGCGAACGCTGTGCACCGAACACTTTGAGCACCCCCAGAAGTGCCGTCACCCGCGCAGCGGCAATCCGCTCGAGCAGCTCCTCTACGGCCCCTTCGGCTGTCTCCGGCGGCACAACACACTGGTACTGCACAAAGCCCCGAGCGCCGTAAAGCCGATTCCACTGCCCGAGCGCATCCAGCGGGTAGAAAAAGGCGTCGTACGGCACAATCCCTTCCCGCCGGCGATGGAGGCGGAAGTAGAGCGCATTGGCCAGCCGTGCACTCCACGGATTCAGCAGCCATTCCGGAGCATCCACTGGCAGGGACAGGCGGAGCCTCCTCCGCGGGAGCTCCCGGGGTGCCTCCTCTCGCCGGGCATGGTTGCCCCGCCAGAAAATCCCGCGCCCGAGCTGCTTTCCCCGAGCTGTCACATCCACCCAGGCGACCGTGTACTCGAAGGCGGCATCTGATTCCCGGCTCAAGCGGAAGAACTCCCGCACATGTCCGAAGGGGATCACTTCCACCCGCATCCAGGCTGTCTCCACTGGTCGGAGCCGAATCTCTGCCCACGTTATCAGCCCAGTCAAGCCCAGCCCACCAATTGTTGCCCGGAAAAGCTCGGCGTTCTCCGTCGGCGTACACCGTAGCCGCTCCCCGGAGGAGCGCACCAGTTCAAAGGCGCACACCGCACACCCGAAGCTCCCGGCGCGGTGGTGATTCTTCCCATGCACATCGTTGGCGATCGCCCCACCGAGCGAGACCCACTTCGTCCCCGGCGTTACTGGTACGAAGTAGCCGCGAGGCAGCGCGAAAGACACAATCTCCGCCATGCTGATCCCCGCCTCGCACCGGAGCAGCCCCTGCTCCGGATCGAAGGCGAGGAACCGGTCCAACCCAGTGACATCGAGCAGCAGCCCACCCTCGTTGAGGCAACAATCCCCGTAGCTCCGTCCATACCCGCGGGGCAAGAGGCTCATCCCCGGTGGCACCGACGGCAGCGCCTCGCCGCGCCAGTGGAGCCGCCACACCGCCGCCGGATACAGCCGAGGATATCGTCCCCACGAAAGGTAGCCATGCACTCTCATGCGCTGCCCAGCACGAAGAGCCCCAGTAAGCCCGCGGCAACAATGTAGCTGACCGGATCACGGAGCACGAAGAGAATCGGATCATCGGGCATGCGCCCACGATGGGCACTGAGCCAGAGGTATGCAATCCAGTACAGCAACAATGGCACACTCAACCACAGCCAGCGAGGCTCCCGATAGAGCGTGACCACCGCCGGACTATTCAAGTAGAGCACGAAGACCAGCACAGCCAAATACCCGCTGGCGATGCCGAAGGTACGAACCAGAGCTTCGTCCTGGCTCGTATAGCCCCGTCGCGGGAGCTCTGCTCCGCCCAACGCCCGAAGCTCAACGTAGCGCTTCAGAAACGCCAAGCTCAGGAAGAAGAAAATGGCAAAGGTCAACAGCCACCCCGAGAGCGGTACCTGCGTTGCCCACCCACCGGCAAGGACACGGACGGTGTAGAGCCCGGCAAGCGCCAGCACGTCGAGCAGCGGGAGCGTTTTGAGCCACAGCGAGTACGCCGCCGAAAGTCCTCCGTAAAGCCCGACAGCCAAGACCCCGAGCGGAGGCAGCACTGCCCCAGCAATCCCGAAGCCCATCCCGAAAACCAGTGGTGCCATGACCATCCCCACCCACAGCGGCACATCACCCCGAGCAAGGGGACGGAAGCGCTTGCGCGGATGGTGCCGATCTGCCTCCACATCGAGCAGATCGTTGACCACATACAGCCCTGAAGCAACCAAGCTCAGCGCAGCGAAGGCTGCTATCGCCTTTCCCCAGAGCGCTCCCTCCAACACCCGGTGGGCTAAGAGCATGGGCAGGAACACCAGCAGGTTCTTGACCCACTGGTACGGACGCAACAACCCCAGCAGCGCGCTCCACCGCAGCGGCTGAGGGAAGTCACGCCCGCGCGGGAAATGCCGCCGCACCCGGCGGATAAAGCGCGGAGTGCCGACCACGTGCGCTTCCACCGCTCCTGCCCACACGGGGAAATCTGCCCACGAGTTGCCGAGGTACTCAAAAGGAAGCTCACCCAGGTACTGCCGGACCAGTGCCAGCTTTGCTTTTCCCCGCGCGTTGAGCGTGTCGGAGCTTCCCACCACCGCCTCGAAGAGTCCTAACCGCTGGGCCAGCACCTGACCGACGGAGGCAGGGCTCGCCGTTGCCAAAATGAGCCGCCGTCCTCGGCAACGCTCCGCCTGCAGCCACTGGAGCACCTCCTCGCGCAGCGGCAAGTACTCAATATCGGGCAGAGCCTCCGCCAGGAGGCGTACCTTGAGAACAGCCCGTCCCTGCAGGAGCCAGAACGGCATCCAGAGAATCCGCCACGGACGCCGTCGGAGAAGCCCCAGGAAACTCTCCCAGAGCGTGTCTGTCCGCAGGAGCGTGCCGTCCAGATCCACCACAAGAGGGGGCAATGACTGACTCATAGAGGCTCCTCCCACCAGTGCAGCCTCAGTTCAGGGAAGAGAGCATCCCGCTGTTCGAGCGCTTGGAGGAAAGCCTCTCCGTCAGGGCGGAGTTCTCCACGCTCGTCGAGCTGCTCCAGAAGCTGGAGCAGGCGCTGGAAATCCTGAGCATGGAAAGTGAAGCGTTGCTCCGCGTAGTCCCGTGCAGAGCCCGTCACAACGAGGAAGCTCCAGTCCGATGCCTGCATCAGGAGGAGTTCTCGCAGTGCTTGGCAGAAGAGGCGGTCATGCACCGGGGTCCGCCGTGGCGCCGGGAAGCGGCGCAGCAGCTCGTTGAGCTGCCGCTCTGCCTGTGCCACAGCGTGCCACATCCACCATACCTGCGGATTCCCCCAGGGCTCATGCCCGGCATCTTTGCCCCACGAACCGGCAGGCAGACGCACGCGTGCCGCTGGTCCGACTCGCTGCCGGCATTCCCGGAAAGTCCACAGTTCTACCTGCTGCGCTTCGGTGAGGCGTTCGACGAGATGCTCCAGGAACATCGGTCCCTCAAACCACCAGTGCCCGAAAAGCTCGGTATCAAAGGGGAGGCACGCCACGGGAAAGAGGGCTGTACTGTGCCGCACCTGCGCCAGCGTTGTGACCACCAGCTCGGCAAAATGCTCCGCGTGCTGCCGGGCTTTCCCTTCCGCCCACTCGGGAACGTAGAGAAGCTTGTACTGCATATCGAGTCGGTTATCGGTGACCCGCCAGTAGCGCAGCCACGAGGTATAGTGCCGTTTGT
Organism: bacterium HR21; assembly: GCA_002898295.1. GTDB lineage: Bacteria > Bacteroidota > Ignavibacteria > Kapaibacteriales > HRBIN21 > HRBIN21. The sequence continues at coordinate 49,134 of BEHX01000011.1, read as the reverse complement.
GGAAATCCAGGTAATCCCCGTCGCCGGGATAGCCCGTGCGCGCATCCCAGATACGGGCAGCCAGCAGCTGGTAGCGAGCAAGCACAGTACAGCCGTATCCCGCATCCGGGGAAGAGACACACCACTGCGGTTGCAGCAGCCGCACCGTGGGCGAGAGTGCCTCTGCATCGGTCCACACCTGTGCCCGTTCCAGCAGCTGTTGTTCGACGACAAACCCTCCGACCCCGAGCCGTGCCAACCACTCTTCTACTCCCCGCATCCGGGCAGCCATCTCCCCGTAGAGCGGGACCGCTGTCCGATCACCTGCCGGGTAGTAGCCGCACTCCGGTAGCCAGAACGAGTCAGGGGCGCGCCGGAAGTGACGTCGGTACGTTTCCACCCCCACCCGCAGCTGGAAGGCTACCGCCTGTTCACTCGGCAACAGCGGCAGGTACGCATGCGTTGCGGCTGAGCCTGCTAGCTCGAGCACGCCCAGCTCCTGGAGGCGTGCAAATGCCCCAAGGATCTCCCCCCGGTACTCCTCCAGAAACTCCTCCAAGCGTGCAGCATACCAACTCTGCCAGAAGCGTGCCAGGCGTACCCACTGCTCGCCATAGCCGTAGCGCAGGAAGTGCAGCTCGTCGTCGCGAGCCGCTGCCATCTTGTCCCGGCAGTACTGCTGGAAAAGCACCCGAAAGGCAGGCTGAGCCAGCTGCTCGCAGAGGACGGGCGAAAACTCCAGCGTCCATCGCGGGAGCAGTCCCCGACGCACAAGCCGCCGAATCCCGCCCAGAAGCGGGAGGTAGCACTCGGCAACCGCCTCGCAGAGCCACTCGCTGCCGTGGGGAAAGCGTCCGTGATGGAGTACATACGGCAGATGGGAATGCAGCACCAGCGTGAGCGCTCCCACTGCCATCGGCACAGCGCGGGGTCAATGGACCCGGAAAGAGCCAGATAGTGAGGGCTGCGACTCGACGCGGATCTCCCCATACTGCTGCTCGTACTTGCGGATGTTCTCCCCGAGCGCCATCCAGAAGAGCTTCGCGTGCTGTGGGGTCATCAAAATGCGCGCGTGCACCCGCGCACGCGGCAGTCCAGGCAAAATCCGCGTGAAATCCAGCACGAACTCCGCCATCGAGTGCGAGATAATCACCAGGTTCGAGTAAATGCCCTGTGCCTCCTGCTCGCCCAGCTCGATGTTGATCTGGTGCTCAACGGGAGGCTGGTCCGGGTGGAGCTTGTCGGCTGCCATGAGGAATCCTCACTGCTGTTTGCGCAACTGATCAGCGCGGTCGTAGTACTGCTGAGCTTTCTCCTTCTGCCCACGGCGGGCATAGATCCCGCCGAGAATCTCGTAGTACCGTGCCTGCGTACGGAACAGCGGCTCTAAGCCCTCGAGCTCCGCCACCAGCCGGTTGAGCTTTCCCGGATCGGGCAGAACTTCGTAAATGTTGACCAATTGGTCGAGAACGGACAGCTCCTCGCGCTTGCCCGGCAGGCTTCGGTACTGCTCGAAGAGCTCTGCGGAACGGCGCAGAAGGGGTGCGTAGCGTTCGCGCTGTTCCTGGTACCGCGGGTTTTGCCGGCGTTTCTCCAACTCTTCCTGCTGGAGCTTCCCCGCCCAGTTCTTATACGCAACCGCCGCGTTGTAGAGCGCCAGCTCGTTGGTCGGCTCTCGGCGCAGCACCTCCTCGTAGAGCGAGACAGCATCGCTGTAGCGCTCCAGCTTCGTCAACAGGATGGCGTACTGCAGCGTGTAGGTTGTCTTCTCCGGGAACCGCTCTCGGAGCTGCTGGAGCAGCTGGACGAGCTCCTCGGTCCGTCCCTGACGCTCGTAGATTTCCAGCAGGAGCGCTAATCCTTGCTCGTTATCGGGCTTGAATTCGAGGATTTCTCGGGTAATGCCCAGGGCTTCTTCCAGCTGCCCGCGGTCGAGCAGCGCGATGGCAGCGCTGACTAAGGGCTGGAGGGCAAGACGGGAGTAGCGCTCCCGTTCTGTCTGCGTCCAATGCTGCGGTGCTCTATATCGCCAGCCTTCGACTCGGGCTTGGGCACCTGCTCCGGCGGAGAAGACGTAGAGCGGTTCCCCTTCGAGCTGCCACTGGTCAACGAAGAGCGTGTCGGTCTCTGTCGGGAAGGCGCGGCTTGCGGCGGGCTGTCCGAGCTTCTGGAAGAGCTCCCCCCGGGTCATTCCGAGCACGAGCCCCACCCGGCGGTGCGCTTCCAGGAGAGGCTGCAAGAGCTCCCGGTACCGGGCAAAAGTCTGCAACGCTGCCGTGGTATCCCCAGATAGCTCCTGCAGTGTCCCGAGAATGCCATAGGCATCCGGGACATCCGGCTTGAGGCGCACCGCCAGCTCAATGAGCCGCTGCGCGACGGCGAGACGTTCGGGGTCAGGCTGCGCCGCAACGGCAAGGGCATTGTAGAGGCTGATTGCCTCGTTATAGACGGCAACCCAGAGCGCGAGTTCTTCGGCGGCAATCTGCTGTGTCCAGCGTCCCGCCTTGTCATTGGCACGGGCATTCTGCAGGGCTTGCGCTGCCCCGGTGTAATCCCGGAAGTGCTCCCGCCGGAGCTGAGCCAGGAGAATCCATGCCTCAACGTTGCCCGGGTTCTTCTGCGTCTCCAGCTCCAGACTGCGGAGCGCCTTCGGGTAATCCCGCTGCCCGAGGGCGATTTTCGCCGTGGTAAACTCCGGCGAGGCACAGTGGAAGCCGAGCCCTGCCCCGCAGAGGACCACAACCCACAGTACGCCTTGCCGCATCACTGTTCCCGGATGGTCGAACCAGCCGCAAAGTTAGGGAAAAGCCTTCGGGAAGCAGGAAAATGCCTGCCGGGCATCTACCAGCCCAGCGCCTGGAGTGCCAGGAAGGTCGCAATGCCCACGCCATAGCCGAGCAGCGCCAGCGGAGAGACCCGCAGCAGGTACCAGAAGAACTCCAGCTTCTCAGCGTTCATCGCCACCACTCCAGCAGCCGAGCCGATGACCAAAATGCTCCCTCCCGTCCCAACCGCATAGGCAATGAGCATCCAGAGCGCATGGTCGGGTGGGTAGGTCGCGTACATCTTCATACACGCTGCCGTCAACGGGACATTATCCACAACTGCCGACAGCAGCCCCAGGAGGGAAATGGTAACCTCCTTTGCCGGAATCACTCGGTCCAGCCACCGGGCAAGCTCTCCGAGCAGATGGGCACTCTGCAAGGCGTCGACTGCCAACAGGATGCCCACAAAAAAGAGCAAACTGCTGACATCCACCACATGCAGAACCTGGTGGACCCGTAGATGCTCCCGCTCCGGATAGCCGCGGTGGAGCACCTCCGTAAGGACCCAGACCACGCCAACGGCAAGAAACGCCCCAAACACAGGCGGCAGACCAGTCACCGTATGGAAAACCGGGATAAACAGCAGTCCAGCAATCCCGATGGCGAACAATCCCCCGGCATGGGGTTCGACGGCAACGTCTGCCCGCGTGGCTCCCCGCAACTCTCGCCGAACAGCGAGGAGCACAAGCACAAGCGGGGGGACAACTGTCACCATACTCGGTACCAGAAGCTCCCGCACCAGCGACACCGCGTGCACATGCCCTCCAATCCAGAGCATCGTCGTGGTCACATCCCCAATCGGCGACCACGCCCCGCCAGCGTTTGCAGCAACGATGATCACTCCGGCAAGGACCCGGCGCACCGCCTGCTGCCCCGGGAGGAGTTCCCGAAGGAGCGCCAGCATGACCAGCGTGGTCGTCATGTTGTCAATGACCGCGGAGAGGAAAAAGGTCACCCCAACTAACACCAGTACGAGAGCACTCGGATGCCGGACAGGAAGCCATCGAGCAAGGAGCCGGAAGCTCCGATGCGCCTGTAACGTCTCTACAATCGCCATGGCACACAGCAGGAAGAAGACAATCCCGGCAATCTCCGCTATGTGCTCTGTCAGCTCTTGCAAAAGCTCCTGGTGCCGGTGCGGCTGTGCCAGGAGGAGAAGGCTCCAGCAGCCAACCCCCGTCAGGAGTGCCACAGCGCTCTTGTTGAGTCGCAAGGGATGCTCGAAGGCGATCAGGAGGTATCCGAGCCCGAAGAAGGGGAGCAACCACCAGAGTGCCATGGAGCTGCCTCCATATCGGTGGGGTCAGAGCACAGGCTCGTCTTCCACCAGGACCACCGTGTTCTGCAGGGTTCCCAGCCGTTCGATGGTGAGCTCCACCGTATCGCCGGGCTGCAGCCAGCGAGGAGGCGAGAAAGCTCCCGTACCGTTGAGCTCAAGCAGGCATCCCGTCCCGCACGTCCCCGAGCCGATCACATCGCCGGGGTAGAGCCAAACGCCGTAGCTGATGCGCTCCAGCAGCTGGGCAAAAGTCCAGGTCATAGTGCCGAGTCGGTCCCGGGAAACCTGTTCCCCATTGAGCCGAGCCGTCATTTCCAGATCGTACTGGTTCCCCTGCGGCGTGGCAATGGTGCGATCTGCCAGCTCATCCGGGGTAACCAGCCAGGGACCCAGCGAGGTAGCGAAATCTTTCCCTTTGGCAGGTCCGAGATTGAGCTTCATCTCCTGCGCCTGCAGCTCCCGGGCGCTCCAGTCATTCATGACCATAAAGCCGGCAATGAAGCGGTCAGCAACGCTGGCGGGGATATTCTTCCCCGCTTTCCCGATGACGATAGCACATTCCAGCTCGAAGTCGAGCCGTTCCAGATGGCGCCGTTGGACGAAGACCGGACCCGGACCCGTCACGGCAGCGTGATTGCTGAAGTAAAAGACCGGGAACTGGTCGTACTCCGGAATCATCGGCAGTCCGCGGCTGCGGCGTGCCGCCTCGACATGCTGCCGGAAGGCGTATCCATCTCGGAGCGAGCGTGGCTGCAAAGGCGCCTCCAGCCTGGCGTCGGCAAGCCGGAGTGCTGCTCCCTCAGCGCAGAGGAGCTCCTCCCGCCCAGCACACCATTCCTGCAGGCGGCGGAGTTCCTCGAGAGCAACGTCCCAAAGCTCCAGGAGCTGTCGCACGGTGGACGGGAGCTGGAAGAGCCGCTGCGGCATCCCATCCCGCCGGGCAAGCTCGTACGCCGCGGCAATATCCACCAGCCACTCCTCCTGGCTCAGTAATGCTGCCCGCACACAGGCTCCCTGGCGGTACGAGGCAAGGCGCATCGTCGTTCCCTGCTGGTGTGACCATCAGCGCTGCAGGGCATGGCGCAGCGACAGTAGCCCGATCCCCCCAAAGCCAACCAGGAACATTGCCTGGAAAGGCAATGCCGCCAACTCCGCATGGTACAGCGAAATGCCTATGCCTGCCAGGAAGTATAGCCCCAGCAGGAGCTCCACAATGACCACGGGCTGGAGTCTGCGAGGCACGTACTTTTTATCCTGCCAGCGATCCGAGCGCGAGACGACGTGGTACTTCGGCGTGCGCACAAACTCCGTCTTCTTGCCCAGCAGCGCATGGAACACCGCCCGCGTATTGTTGACTGCCAGCCCCATACTGCCGGCCAGAAAGACCGGGAAGAGCAACAGCCGCCGCTGCCAATCCCAGTGGACCGCTCGCTGTGCGTAGAGGTAGAAGAGGAAGGTTCCGATGCCGGCGAGCACAAAGACAGAGAGCGCCGTAAAGAAGCCGTCGTAGCCCTCGAGCGTGTTTTTCAGGATAACGACCGGCACGTTCAGCAGTGCCGTCAGCAGGATAAACGGGAAGACCAGGTTGCTGGTCAGGTGAACGGTCGCCTCCGCCTTGATCCGCAGCGGCAAAGAAGAGCGCCAGAGAGCCGGCAGGAGCTTGCGGGCAACCTCAATTGCACCTTTGGTCCAGCGATACTGCTGGAGCTTGAGGGCATTGATGTCAACGGGAAGCTCTGCCGGCGTTGTCACATCGGGCAGGAAGACGAAGCGCCAGCCCCGGAGCTGCGCCCGATAGCTCAAATCCAGGTCCTCTGCCAGCGTATCAGCCTGCCAATTGCCGGCATCCTCAATGCAGCGCCGCCGCCACACCCCGGCAGTCCCATTGAAGTTGATGAAAAAGCCTGCCCGATAGCGCACCATCTGCTCCATCGCGAAATGCCCATCGAGCGACAGTGCCTGCGCCCGGGTCAGGAAAGAGTAATCCTCGTTGAGATGCTCCCAGCGGGTCTGCACCATCCCGACACGAGGATCGGCAAAGTAGGGCAGCGTCTTTTTCAGGAAATCCGGGCGTGGGACGAAATCGGCATCGAAGATCGCGATGAACTCCCCGCGTGCCCTCTCCAGCCCATAGCGGAGCGCCCCAGCTTTGTAACCCTCGCGGTCTGCCCGGCGGAGATGCTCGATGAGAAAGCCCTGTGCCCGGTACTCCGCACAGAGCCGCGCCAGCAGCTCCGTGGTCTCATCGGTGGAATCATCCAAGACCTGGATTTCCAGCCGCTGGCGGGGATAGTCCAGAGCACACACTGCCCGCAGCAGCCGTTCGACGACATACTGCTCGTTGTAGATCGGCAGCTGCACAGTCACCATCGGGAATTCCTCCAGCGGAGGCGGCTGGAGGAGCGGCAGCTTGTTGGTCTTCCAGTGGTAGTACACCATCACCAGGCTGTGCAGCCCGAAGAGGAAGAGCACCGTCAGTGCCAGCGTGTACAGTCCTAATGTCACCAGCTCCATTCACCACCCTGCGCCCTGTGGGACAGACTGCTCACCCTCCATGATCACCTCGTGGCAGACCCTACCAGAGCGAGACAATTGCCAGCACGATATCGTCACAGAGGGCATCCAGCACACGCAAGAGAGTCCGTTCCCGTGCTGCCTGCCCACCAGCAAGGTCGTAGACCTCCGAGCGGACAAATGTCCGCCGCCACAGCGTCCGCCGCTGGACAGCATCGTAGAATTCCACCTCAAGGGCAACTTCTGCCCGACGCTCCCGTTCGACCTCCCCAGGGCGAACCGCCTGCGTCAGGTCACTGATACGCTGCATCCAGACGGTGAGCCGGGAATCTGCCTGCCCAGTGGTCAGCTGTAGCGGCGTCTCCTGCGGAAGGCGCCGTACCAACTGCTGCATGAGGTACTCCCGGTACATCGGCACCCCAAAGCCTGTATTGTCCACCACAGGGCTCAGCGCGACCGTGCGCAGATGCGCCGGAAGGCGCCCGCCAGTGAAGGAGTAACAGCTTGCCAGGATGCAACTTAGGCACACGAGGCTGAGCAAATGCTGAGTGCTTTCTGACAGCCTCATCATCTTCCCGCCGTCTGGAGGAAGGGGTTATCCCGCCGTTCCGCCCCGATTGTGGTCGGACCCCCGTGTCCGGGATAGACCCGGAAGTCTTCCGGCAACACCAGGAGCTGCTCAGCAATGGACCGGAGCAGCTGCCCGAGATCCCCACCCGGCAAATCTGTCCGCCCGATACTCCCGGCAAAGAGCGTATCGCCGCTGAAGACGACGCGCCGGCGCTGGTCTACGAAGCAAACTCCGCCCTCGGTGTGTCCCGGCGTATGGCGTACCTCCAGCTCCCAGACTGTCCCGCACCGGAGCCGCTGCCCGTGCTGGAGAAACTCCTGCGCCTGCACCGGCTCGAAAGGAAGCGGGAGCTGCCAGAGACGCAATTCCACCGGATCCTGCAGCCGGTATGCATCGGCAGGATGCACCGCGATGGGAGCACCCGTTGCCCGCTGCAAGGCTGCCGCATCGGCAATGTGATCCCAGTGCGTGTGCGTTAGCAGAATCCGCCGAATCCGCACCCCGTGCTGCTGCGCTAGCTCTCTGAAGCGCTCCGCACTCCCCATCGGCACGTCAATCACGCACGCTTCCCTTGCTGCCAGGTCCAGCAAGAGATACCCTACCGTTGCCGCCGGACCCGACTCCACAGCGAACAGGTCCGGCGCATGGGCTACGACCTCTGTAGGCATCCAGAATTCCCACATCGTCACGGCACCACGGGAAGCAGAACGGAGCGCTCTTCCGTCGGCGTCTGGAAACGCACCACGTACACTCCCGCCGGAAGGTTTGGCACCACCCACCGCCGCTGATGCATGCCGGCTTCCCGCTCTTGCCACCGTGCTACCGGCAGACACCGCCCTTCGAGCGAGCAGATCTGGAGCACATACGTGCCCCGCTCCCCTGCCTCTGTCACGAGCTGAAGCTCGTCCCCGTCGGAGTGCACCAGCAGTCGCGTCTGCCCCACTGGGCGCAGCAGGCGCGGTCCACCTTCACGACAGATTCCCACCAGCCGCAGGCGTCCATCCCGGCGCTGTGTCTGCCCGCTGAGGAGTCCATCGTCCCAGAGGAAGCTCAGTACACGCAACGGAGATTCCTCCTGACTGCCCAGCAGGACATCGCCGATAAGCTCAGTCACCACACTATCGCCTGGAAGCGTGAGCCCTTCGACACGCACCACCACCTGCACAAGACTGCCGCTCCTACTCTGCCGCACAATCCGCCCTCGACTCACACCCCGCAGTATGAAGAGATCCCCATCGTAGGCAAGCTCCATCTCCGCCCAGCGTTGTCCTGGCACCGGCGCGGAGCTCTCCAGACGGAGCGGGATGCGGTACTGCTGCGCCCACGGCGGTGCCTCCAGCTCAGGGAACCACACCGTGACTGTCACCGGGAACACCCCGATGCCCTCAAGCAACAGGACACGCTCCTCTCGGCACGGGTCCCCAATGAGCAAGCGCAGCGTGTCGGCAACCCTGCCTGGCTGTACCGGACGGAACGCAACAGCCAGCACCAGCGATTCCCCAGGCGCCAGCATGACTGGGAAGACCGGCGGGGAGAGCACGGCGAAGGCTTGCCCTGATTGCAGCTGAATCCCATCGACGCGCACTGCAACGTTCCCCCGGTTGGTCAGGGTCACAGGCTGCTGCGCCGAGGCACCCACCAGGACGGTGCCGAAGGAAATCTGCGGCGGTGCGCCCAGCAACGGGGTCTCCCGACGCCCGACCAGCTGGACCGTGAGTGCCATCGGTTCCAGTCCCTGCCGCGCGGTCAGCTCCAACTGAGCTTGCTTGAGCCCATCGGGGAGCCCCTGCGGGCGGAAGAACACCGCCAGGCGAGCCTCCTCCCCCGGCGCAACCCCAAAGGGTAACGGGGGCAGCTCAACGACGAATGCTGCCGCATCGGCTCCACGGAGCTGCGCCGCCAGCAGCCAGAGTGTGTCCGCTGTCCCATTGGCAATGACCACCGTGTCTGACCGCTCCTGACAGAAGGCAACCGTCCCGAAATCCAGCAGGGAGGTGTACGTCACGCCCTCGCCTGTAACCATTGCGCGCACCACCACCCGATGCGTATCCAGACACGGCTCGCTGACCAAGAAGCGGAGCTCTGCCTGCAGCAGACCCAAGCGTTGCGGCGTCAGCGTAATGGTGAAGAGCTGCGTCCCCGAGGCGGGAATGGTCACCGCCTGCGGCATGACAGTCACGTCAGGATGCGAACTCTGCACGGCTTGGACCGTCAGCGGACGCAACAGCAGATTGCGCCCCTCCACCATCGCCTGCCGACTCTGCCCTCGGCGGAGGGTTCCTACGTCGAGCGCTGCCGGCATGGCAACGAAAGGCGAGACTACCTCTGCACGCAGCCCAACCGTGATGAACGGCTCCAGGCTGTCGGAGGTCTGTACTACCAGCTGGGCTGAACGAGTCCCAAGCTGCCCCTGTGAACGGAGCTGGACGACGAAGAAGACCGAATCCCCCGGCGGAATGGCGGCAGGAACAGCCGGCTGAACGACGACGATGAATTCGGTCGCATGCGGTCCGACTACCTGTGCCGGACGCACCAGAGACAGAGGCACCGTCCCGGTATTGACCAGCCAGACGGTATCGAGCGGCATCTCGCACCGGCTGACAAGCCCAAAATCGAGCGCACTCGGACGCACCTGCAGCTCCACCCGAACGCCGGTCCCGCTGAGCAGCAACCGTGCCGTATCCGGGCATGCGGAATCAGCCCGGACGGCGATGGCAACAATTTCTGCCACGTCCAACCGTGCCGCCGTGGGCGTGTAGCGGAAACGGAACTCCAATTCCTGCTGCGGTGCCAGAAGAGCCGGCAATGGGGAAGAGACATTCACCAGCTCAAACGGCGGCGCAATACCGGACACCGCCAGGACCTGCGCCGTCGAGTACCCCACATTCCGCAGACTGACACTCAGCTCGCTCCTACTCCCGACGCGGACGAATCCAAACTGTCCTGACCCGTACCACTGCAGGTGAGTCTGCAGCCCAACGACCGTCAGAGCAATTGTATCGGCAATCGGGCACTCGGCGCTACTCACGACCAGCTTCCCTTGGAGGCTTCCGACAAAACCAGCCCGGCAGCGGAGCCGTATCTCCTGGCTCCCTCCCGGCGGCAGCGAGAATGCCGTCCCCGGCGTTACGCTCCAGACTGCTCCACCCAGCAGGCGTGGTGGGGCAAACCGGAGCGGACGCCCGCTCGTATTGGAGACCACCACTCTGCCCTCCCGTTCCTCCCCAGGGCAGAGCGTACCGAAGTCGAGCCATCGCACCGGAGCAGTCCCATCCGTGAGTTGGAACGCGACCGTGTCCTTGATGGCACGATAGGCAATGGACCAGGGCGAGCCTGCATCGAGCGTGTCTGTATGTACCAGCAGCAGCGTATCCTGGAAGACTCCCATGGACGCCGGCGCCTGGAATGCCACCACCAGGCGGAGCGAATCACCCGGCAGCACACTCAACGGGAACTGGGAAGCCGGGGGCGTCACCAGGCGGAATCCTTGCGTGCCCCGCTGGAAGCCAGCAGAGAGAATCTCCAGTGGAGCATCGCCGGTATTCCGCACCGTCACCGTATCCCAAAGCTCGGTCTCGGCACAGAGCACCGTATCCAGCTGTCGGCTCGCCGGGGCAACAAGGCGGGGCACTCGGGCAACCAGAAGGAGCCGTGCCGCCGCTGGCGAGAGCACCCAGGGAGGTTCTGCCGCATAGAGGCTCGAGCTCGGATTAGGAATCTGCTGCAGCGCAACCAGGAAGAAGAGCGTGTCGGGTTCCGGGAGTGCAACCAGTGTACTCCAGCGGACTCCGTATCCGAAAAGGGTATCGAGCGGACGCCACCGACCGCCGTACGGCTTACCATAGAGCACAATTGGCTGTCCATTGCCGGTGCCGCTGACCACGGCACGTTGCCGGGGCAACGGCGGCAACAGTGCAATGCTGGGTCCGACAAAGCGTGTAGCCTCCGGCGGCTGGACCGACGCCGGGCTTCTCTCCGGACCATCGAGCCGAACCCGTCCTGCACCTCCAGAGGGGGCTCCCGCTACGCGTCCGCCGGCAACGCTCAATGGGGGCAACTCATACCCACCGGGAGCGCAGATGTGGAGCGCTCCTCCGGAGCCCCCGCCCCCTGCCCCTGCCTGGGACGTGCCCGGCAGTTCCCCCGGTGCTCCCTCGGCAAGGAGGCGCAGCCCCTGGACGATTGGCGCCACAATCTGGAGTGCTCCCCCGCCACCACCTCCGGAACCGGAGCAGACATTGATTCCCTGCGGATTCCCGCTGGCCCCGCCGGAGCCGCCTGCCAGCGGGACCAAACACGCGTTGCCGTGCTCGTAGCCGCCGTTGTTCGCTCCAGAACTCTGCCCACGCGTTGCATACCCGCCAGCGCCCCCGGCTTGCCGCTGCTGGAAGCCGCTGCCGCCGCCGTAGCCGCCCTCGGGTGTGCACGTGTTCCCATCTCGGCATCCCTGTCCGGAGAGCCCGAACGGATGCCCCGTCCCGCCACCGGCAGATTCATACTGCGGCGATGTCCCCGGCGCAACGCCGTTGAGACTGGCTCCCGCAGCCCCTGTACTTTGCCCGTAGTCACGGTACTCGTTGGAACCAACCCCAACCCCATTCTTGCCGCCCCGCCCGCCACTGGTAAAGCCACTGCCACCGTTGCTGCCACGCGCTGAGCCGGTCAGCACATCGCAAAACGAGCCCCCGCCACCACCCCCGCCCGGTCCCGCATTGATCCCTTCAGCACTGACACTCAGTGTGGTCCCTGCCCCGCCCCGAATAGGTCCCCGTGCCATGAGCACACAGGGTAAGTACCCCTGATTGCCCGGTGTCCATGGATCGCAGTCGGCCGTCGAGACCCGGAAGGTTGCCCCTGCCGGCAGGATGAGGCTATCCACTACTAGCGCTCCCCGGCGAGAGCGTATCCCGAGAGCCCCCTCCCCGAGTACCCGCTCAGTGCCCGTGTATACCCCGATGGGGGTCGGCTCAACGATGTAGAAGGTATCCACCACAACGCTCTGTCCTCCGACGACCACCCGAAGCGGGATACGGAATTCCGGCTGCAGCTCAGTCCAGCGCCAGCTATTCGGTCGTACCCAGGGATGGACGAAGACGTGCGTGCTGATTAGCCGCCCCTCCCAACTGACCACCAGCGGTCCCAGCGTGATGCGTGCGGTGTCCTCCAGGCGAGCACATTCAACCCGCACCGGATCGCCTGGCTCATTGGCATAGAGCCCATCGCTGCCAAACGTGCCCCGGGCATCGTGCCACGCGATGATGTCTACCGCAACCGCCATGCCCGGAGCCCCGATATCGGGGAGGATATACGCCGCCCGCGGCTGCCCCAGCAGGACGACGGCAGCAGAGAGCCAGAGTACGCACCGTTTCATTGCCCCTCCACGTACGCGATGCACTTCAGCTCGATGGCAATTGGGGTCGGGAGACGCTGCACCTCTACCGTCGTCCGGCATGCTTGCACATGTCCCAGGTACTGGGCATAGATGCGGTTGAAGGTCGCAAAATCCCGCTCCAGATTGGTCAGGAATGCCGTCACATCTACCACATCTTCCCACCGGGCACCGGCAGCACGGAGAATCGCCCCAACATTGGCAAAGGTAGCATGGCACTGGGTCTCGAAGTCGTAGCCGATGATGCGCCCCTCTCTGTCGCGGAGCACACCGGGGATCTCGGTACTCCCTCGCCGGCGCGGTCCAATGCCGGACAGAAAGAGCCAGTTGCCCACTTGCACCGCGTGCGGGTATGGTCCAACCGGCTCAGCTGCATCCGTCGCAATGATGACACGCCGCATTGTCAGTCCCGCCAGAGAGCCAGTGTCACACTCTTCGGTTCGGTGAAGAAGTGGAACGCTTCCCAGCCACCTTCTCGTCCCAATCCCGACTGCTTGACTCCCCCGAAAGGGGTGCGCAAATCCCGCACCATCCAGCAGTTGACCCAGACAACTCCCGCCTGCAGGGCTTCCGCGACACGGTGCGCACGGGCAAGATTCTCCGTCCAGATGCTGGCAGCTAGCCCATAGGGGACGCTGTTCGCGTAAGCGATCGCTTCCTCCTCTGTGTCGAATGGGATGAGCGTGACGACCGGTCCGAAAATCTCCTCCTGATTGACCCGGCATTCCGGGGCGAGCCCTTCGATGACTGTTGGAGCAACGAAGTACCCATTGCGGCAGCGTCCTTCCAGCCGGAGGCGCTCCCCTCCGCAGAGGATGCGTCCGCCTTCCTGCTGTGCCAGCTCAATGTAGGCGAGCACCTTCTGCAGATGGGCTTCCGAAATCAAGGCACCCTGCTGGGTTGTGGGCTCCAGCGGATCGCCGACGCGGAGTGCCCGCACACGAGCAACAAACTCCTGCCGGAAACGCTCGTAGAGCGGACGATGGACCAGGATCCGGGAACCACACAGGCAGATCTGCCCCTGGTTGGAGAACGCCGCGCGGAGAGCTTCTGCAACAGCGCGCTCGAAATGGCAATCGGCAAAGAGGATGAAGGGATTTTTCCCACCCAGCTCGAGCGTGAGCTTCTTGAACATCGGCGCCGCAATCCGAGCAATTTCGGCGCCCGTGCGGGTTCCGCCAGTAAAGGAAAGAGCGCGCACTTCGGGATGCGCCACGAGGGCTGCTCCCGCTCGAGGACCATCCCCATGGACGACGTTGAGGACACCGGCAGGCAATCCCGCCTGGCAGGCCAGCTGTGCCAGCATCTGTGCAGTGGTCGGGGTCAGCTCCGAGGGCTTCGCCACCACGCAATTGCCCGCCGCCAATGCCGGAGCGACTTTCCAGGTCAACAGGTAGAGCGGCAGATTCCATGGAGAAATACAGCCTACTACCCCGAGGGGCTGCCGGAGCGTATAGCTGAAAATGTCCCCATCCCCCCGATATGCTTCCGAAGACAGATGCAAAAGTCCCGTGGCGAAGAAGCGGAAATTGCGCACCGCCCGCGGAATATCCAGCTGCCGGGCAAGCCACAGTGGCTTGCCCGTATCGCGCGACTCTGCCAAGGCCAACTCCTCCAGATGCTGCTCCACGATATCGGCAAGACGCAAAAGGAGCCGGGCACGCTCCTCCGACGGCAACGCCGCCCACTGCGGGAATGCCTGCCGCGCTGCCTCCACCGCTGCGGCAATATCCTGCTCATCGGATGCCGGGACCAGCGCGAAGCTCTGCCCCGTTGCTGGATCACGCTTTTCCATATACTGACCTCCGAGCGGCTCACAGAAACTCCCGCCGATGAAATTTGCTCTGCGCTCCATGCCGGCTCCTCCAAGCCCAATACGAGCGGAGCGAAAATAGGGCTTCCCTACAAAACCTCTGCGCTCTCCACGTCTCTCTCCCTCGGTGGAGCAACCGCCGGGGTATAGATGCTCAAAGCCATGGTAGCCTCTCTCCCCCTGGAGCTGCCCCGGATTTTCCCACCCTGGATCCTCGCTGGGGTTACCCTGCGAGCAGCCGAACGTTTCCCGCCCCGCGGGTTCTCCATCGATGTATTCTCCTCGCCAAGTGCTGAAACGGAACTGCTGGCGGCAATGCTGGGAGTCCCATGGCATGCCCTCAAGTTCCAGTACCAAGTCCACGGCACCCGCGTTCGCTGGGTCGGACCCACAAGTCCCCCAGAGGAGAGCGACGGGATGATCACCGCAACCCCGGGGCTCTTCCTCTGCGTCCGCATTGCGGACTGCTGTGCTGTCCTGCTTGCCTCTCTGGAGCCTCCTCTGATTGCCGCTCTCCACGCCGGCTGGCGGGGAATTGCTGCCGGGATTGTGGAAACCGGCGTTGAAGAATTGCTCCGTCATGGCTGTAACCCAGACAGGCTACGGGTGTACCTGTCGCCCTGTGCCTCCGTCGAACGCTATGTGGTCCGGGAAGACGTCGCGCAACTCTTCCCCGAGAGTGCCTTCCGACTCGATCGGGAATTCTTCCGCCTGGACCTCCGCGGCGAACTTCACCGTCGCCTCCTCCGGCTGGGCATCCCGGAGAGCGCTATCGAACACTCCCCCGGATGTACGATCGGCGACCCGCGCTACCACTCCTTCCGTCGCGATGGCTCTGCCGCCGGACGAATGGTCGCCTTCATTGGGATGCGCCCGGCGAAGAGCCTTTCGAGCGCGTGAGAATACCGGCGGGGACAATCACCAAATACGCTACCACCAGGACCAGCGGCGCGACGACCATCGCAATCGGGTTGTCGTAGCGGGTAAAAATGCCAATGCTCATCAAGCCATAGCCTACCACCAAGAGAGCAAGCCCCAGCCCAATGATGCGCCAGTTCCGCTTCCCCAGCGGGAACGTCCATATCGGCGACTTGGTGCCTCTGCCCCGTGGGACAGTCTGCCGTACCATGTGGCTTCCCTCCTTCCCTCTGCGGTGCTCCCTGGGGGATTCGAACCCCCGACCCGCGGATTAAGAGTCCGCTGCTCTTCCAGCTGAGCTAAGGGAGCAATGCAAAATTACACATCTGCTGCCACGCATACCTGTCGCTTCCTCTCGTTCGTCGTTGGCAGCAGCACGAAGGAAGCGCTAAATTTGTACCTGGTCCAAGTTGCCCGTTTCCTCCATGGCACCTATCCCGCTCTCTGAGGCTCCTCTGCACCGCCCGGTCATTGTTGCCGGGTATGCGGGGGAAGATTTTGCCATTGAGCGCTTCCGGGAGTTAGGGTTCACGCTCGGGACCGTTCTGGTTGTGCGGCGGCGGGCTCCACTCGGGGGGAGCTTCGAGGTTGAGTGTCGCGGGCTCCGGATTGGGGTCCGGGCTGAGGAAGCAGCCACCATTTACGTGCTCATCCCCAATGGCAACGGCAGCCACTGAAGCAGCCCAGCGTACTGTTGCCCTAGTCGGATTGCCGAACAGTGGCAAATCCACGTTGTTCAATGCTCTGACGGGGCTGCGGCAGCGCACAGCGAACTATCCCGGGGTGACTATTGAGCCCTTCCTAGGAGCGCTCGAGCAAGACGGAGTCCGCGTGACGCTGGTTGACCTGCCTGGGATCTACAGCCTCTCCCCGAAGACCGAAGACGAGCGCTTAGCTGTGTCCTTCCTCCAGGGCGAACTCCCCAAAGCACCGAAAGCCGACCGCATCCTTGTGGTTGTCGATGGGACACAGCTTGAGCGAGGGCTGGTGCTGATTTCGTGGATTGCGCTGCTGCAGCGCCCTACTGCGCTCGTTGTGACGATGATTGACGAACTGAAAGCCCGGGGCGGAGTCCTCGATGCTGAGGGGCTAGAGCACCGGCTCGGAATTCCCGTCTTCACCGTTGTCGGGCGCCGGGGCATCGGGGTAGAAGAGGTACGCCGCTCGCTCCTCTCCTGGGAACCGTGGGGTATTCCTTTGCTGTCGTTGCCTCCGGGGGCTCCTCCGGAGGAGCGATACCGCTGGGCAACAGAGCTTGCCGCGCACGTCCTGCGTTTTCCCGAACCCGACCACCGCTCCGAGCGGATCGATCGCATTGTGCTCCATCCGGTCTCCGGGCTGCTCGTATTTGGGCTCGTGATGCTGCTCTTCTTCCAGACCATCTTCACCGTTGCCCAGCCTGCTATGGATGCCATCGAGGCTGCCATTGGGTGGCTGCAACACGCGCTGGAAGCGTGGCTGCCTGCTGGGGTAGGGCGGAACTTCCTCACCCACGGCATTCTCGGAGGGGTGGGTTCCGTTGTGGTCTTTCTGCCGCAAATCGTGCTGCTCTACGTCGTGCTGACGGTGTTGGAAGATTCCGGCTACCTTGCTCGTGCGGCATTCTTGGTAGACCGCCTGCTGGGTGCTTTTGGACTGCAGGGACGGGCATTCCTGCCCATTCTGGGCGGATTTGCCTGCGCTATTCCGGCAATTCTCTCCACCCGCGTCATCCCATCCCGGCAGGAGCGGCTAGCGACAATGCTCATCATTCCCCTGATGACCTGCTCGGCGCGATTGCCTATCTACACACTGCTGGTTGCGGCAACGGTTCCGGCAGTGTACATCGGTGGCATCTTCTCGCTGCAAGCACTCGTGATGATGGGTCTATACGCGCTCGGAGCCGTAACTGGGCTCGGCGTTGCGTGGATTCTCCGCCACACTGTCCTGCGCGGGGCGAAGACGCCGTTCGTGGTGGAGTTTCCTCCATACCGGCTCCCCACATGGCGGAATGTAGTCGGGCGAGCCTGGAGTAGTGGGCGGGAGTTTCTCCGCACAGCGGGCACCATCATCTTGGCTCTCTCCATTGTCTTGTGGGCATTGACGGAGCTTCCTCCCGTTGCGATTCCGCCGGGGACTCCTCCGCTGGAGGCACAGCGGTTGCAGCTGGAAGGCTCGCTGGCAGGGCAGCTCGGGCGGCTCATACAGCCTCTCTTCGCTCCGCTGGGCTTCGACTGGAAAACTACCATTGCCCTCCTGGGGAGCTTTGCTGCCCGGGAGGTGTTCGTCTCCTTCATGGGGCAGCTCTACGCCATTGATGTCGAAGCGGCGGAGAGCACGCTGCGAGAGGTTCTCGCACAGACTTTCCCGCTGCCGGTTGCCCTCAGCGTGCTGGTCTTCTATGTCTACGCCCTGCAGTGCATCTCGACTATGGCAGTGCTGCGCCGGGAAAGCGGTTCATGGGGCTGGGTGGGACTGGCATTCGCGTATACGTTTGCGCTGGCCTATGGTCTCAGCTTCCTCGCCTTCCACATCACTCGATGGCTGGTGGAGTAGAGGTCTTCATCGGTGCTGATATCGGGGGCACGAAAACCCTGGTTGTTGCCTGCGATGAGACCGGACGGGAGGTGCAACGCCAGCGCTTCCCAACTCCGACTGCGCTCTCAGAGGGGCTCCAGCAGCTTGTGGCTGCCATCGAGACAGTGGCAGCAGGGGCTCACATTCGCGCCATCGGTGTTAGCATCGGCGGACCCATTGATCGCCGTCGGGGAACCGTTTCCCCTCTGCATCAGCCACAGTGGCGGGATGTCCCGCTCCGCCTGCTTCTGGAAGAACGCTTCCGCTGTCCCTGCCACATTGAGGTGGATACGGACGCTGCTGCTCTCGGGGAGTGGCACTTGGGCAATGTCCGGGAAAGTCCGCTGGTTTACGTCACGCTCAGCACTGGGGTGGGTGGAGCCCTGGTGCTCGACGGACAACTCTACCGCGGAGCCTCAGGGGCGCATCCAGAGTTGGGGCATCAAATTGTGCCGAACGAGTTCGGTGATTCCGAACCTGTGCGCTGCGCTTGCGGGGCTTCCAACTGCCTGGAGTCGTTGATCTCCGGGCGTGCTCTGCAGCAGCGCTTTGGATGTTCTCCGGCAGAACTCCCGGCAGAGACCTGGGAGCGCATCGGGCGCATCTTGGGGCATGGACTGCGGAACATTGCCGTGCTCTATGCTCCCCGGCGGATCGTTCTCGGCGGTAGCATAGCAGCCGCGGCTGCCGAACGGCTCGTGCCAATTGTTGTGGCAAGCTTACACGAGCAGCTCATGCTCGTCCCAGTGCCTGCGGTGAGCCTGAGCGTCTTCGGTGCAGAGGCATCCCTCTGGGGTGCCGTGGCACTGGCGCTGGGGTATGGGCAGTAGCCGGTCTCAGTCGAGGCGTGCCATGTGTGCCCGAGCATGACGCTGGGCTTCCAGCCAGCGTTCAGCATCCAGCGCTGCCATACAGCCGCTGCCAGCGGCTGTCACCGCCTGCCGATAGACCCTGTCTTGCACATCCCCACAGGCAAAGACGCCGGGAATGCTGGTCGCGGTGCTCCGCGGCTGGGTCACAAGATAGCCCTGCTCGTCCATGTCGAGGAAGCCCCGGAAAATCTCCGTATTCGGCTGGTGCCCAATGGCAAGGAAGACCCCATCGGCAGGCACTACGCGCTGCTCCCCGGTGCGGACATTCCGGACCCGGATTGCTGTCAGGCGGCGGACACCATCGCGCTGCTCGCCGAGGAATTCCTCCACGACGGTGTCGAGCAGGAAATCAATTTTCGGGTTGCTCCGCACCCGCTCCTGCATGATCTTCGATGCCCGAAACTCCTGCCGACGGTGAATGATGGTCACCTGTCGAGCAAAGCGAGTCAGGAAGAGCGCCTCTTCCATCGCTGTATCGCCGCCCCCGACCACGTAGACGTGCTGGTCCCGGAAGAAGAACCCATCGCACGTCGCACAGGCGGAGATACCGTAGCCCATGTATTCCGCCTCGCCTGGAACACCGAGCCGCTTGGCTGAGGCACCCGTTGCAATGATGACAGCCTCAGCACTGTAGAGGGTACCAGCATCCGACCAGAGCAGGAAAGGGTACTGGTGGAAGTCCACGCGAACGATGGTCTCGTAGATGGAGCGCGCGCCGAAACGCTGCGCCTGTCGGCGGAAGATATCCATCAGTTCCGGTCCTTGGATGCCGTGCTCGAAGCCGGGGTAGTTTTCTACCTCGGTCGTAATTGTCAACTGTCCGCCGGGCTGGGGTCCTTCGAAGACCACGGTGTCCAGACGCGCCCGCGCTGTGTAGAGAGCTGCTGTCAAGCCGGCAGGTCCAGCCCCGATAATGGCAATCTCATGGTGCTGAGCGTTCTGGCTCATCGTCGTCATGGGCAACGGCTTGTGAGACAACCCTTTTCCAGGCATGGGCATTCCGCCGAAGCCCAGCGTACTTGGGGCGCTTGAGTGGGCTCCGGCGGAAGCGCTGACGGAATTCCTCCGGTGTCATTGCCAGCAGGGTATCCAGCTCCAGGCATGTCTCTCCCTGCCGAGGCGCAAAGGCAGAGTCCTGGCTTGGCTTCTGGAAGCGATTCCAGGGGCAGACCTCCTGGCAGATGTCACAGCCGAAGATCCAGCCTTCCATGCGCTCGGCAATTTCCGTCGGAATAGGCATCTCGGGCTTCGTCTCGATGGTCCAGTACGAGAGGCAGCGGCGGGCATCGAGAACGTAGGGCTCGACGAGCGCGCCCGTCGGACACGCACGCAGGCACGCAGTACAGCTGCCGCAGTAATCCTTCATGGGCGTATCAGGCTCAAGCTCTGCCGTGGTGATGACCACCCCCAGGAAGAGCCACGACCCATAGCGCCGGGAAATGATGTTGGTATGTTTGCCCTGCCAGCCAATCCCTGCACGAACCGCCCAGGCTTTCTCCAAAACGGGGCTGGTGTCAACGGCAATACGACTCTCGGCCCCCGGCACAATGCGGCTGATGACTAACGCCAGAGCTTCCAGCTTCGGGCGGAGCACTTCGTGGTAGTCCTCCCCCCAGGCGTAGCGGGAGATTTTGCCGTAGCGATGCGGTTCGCGTTCGAACGCCTCATACCCCGCCGGAACGTAGTAGTTGTACGCGACCACCACCACACTCTGGGCACCAGGGAGGATTGCCCGGACATCGGCACGGCGGTCCAGGTTCCGTTCCAAATAAGCCATGGCGCCGTGGTAGCCGCGTTCGAGCCACGCCAGGTAGCGCCCGAACTCCTCGTGCAGCGGCTCAGCCCGGGCAATGCCAACTTCGCAAAAGCCTAAGTGGCGAGCGGCATCCTTGACTGCCTCTGTGCGCCGGCGGCGTTCCTCGGCACTCACCCCCATGGCTTGCCCTCAGCGGGTCGCTCAACGTAGATCCAGCCTTTGTGGCATTGCACCTCGTAGACAGGAAGGCAGCCGCTTCCCTCCAGCGCTTTCCCCGTTCGCAGATCGTAGCGCCAGCCATGGCGCGGGCACCGGAGGGAAAGCCCCTCAAGGCTCCCTGCAGCCAGCACGGAGACATGCTGGTGAGCACAGCGATTGCTGAGCGCAAAGAGCCCTTCGCGGCAGTGCACCAGCGCGACATCCTCCCCATCGAAGTGGACAACGGCAACCGCGCCCACCGGGAGCGCCTCCAGCGGGCACACCTGCACCAGCCGCTTGCCCTGCCTTTCCAGCTCCGGCGCTTCATCCCCAGGTCGGAACGCGCGCAGGCTCATCGCGTCACCGTGACTGAGACCACCGTCCCCGGCGGGACGAGCTGACCGGCAGCCGGCTCCTGGGCAATGACCGTGTTGGGCAGGAAAGTCGGATCCGTCACCGCCGTGACCTGCCCGAGTGCCAGTCCCGCTTCCTGCAGGAGCTGCTCAGCCTCCTCCAGCGAGAGCGACACCACCGACGGGACAACAACCGAAGGGCGCGGTCCTTGGCTAACAACCAGATCAACGCTGGTGCCCGCAGCGACCGGACTCTGCGCTGCAATGCTTTGCCAGAGCACGACTCCCGAAGGGAGGCTGTCGCTGTACTCGTAGAAGACTTGTCCCATGCGGAGTCCCTGACTGAGCAGACGAATCTGCGCCTCACGGTAGGACAGCCCCTGCAGCGCAGGCATCCGTACCGTCCGCAGCCCAGTGCTGACGGTCAGGTAGACCCGCCGTCCCTTTCGGACCTCCGCACCGGCATACGGCACCTGCCGGATAATGTGCCCCTCCGGGATACTCGGGCTTGCTTCGTAGCGCACCTCGTGGAGCACAAAGCCTTGCTCCCTGAGGAGCTCGATGGCTTGCGGCAGCGGCATCCCTACCAACGCAGGCATCCGGACCACCGGACGCGAGTGCACCAGCGCCGGCAGCACTACCTGGTCTGCCAGCACAATCCCGAGGAGGAATACCACCACGCCAGCAAGCCCTATCCACACTCGATACCGCCGCATTGCCTGGCTGACCGCCGTCATCCCGCAGAATCTGGGACCACAAGGGTTGCAACCGAGTGCTCCGGACAGAACAGCTGACGAGCACGTTCCTGCAGCTGGTCGGTCCGCAGCTGGGCATACTCCTCCACCACTCGGAAGGGGCGTTCGGGATCACCCCAGAAGACAGTGCTGAAAGCAACCTCCTGGGCAATCCCGAGCGGGTGCTGGAGCAGCTCAACGTACGCTGTCCGGAGCCGATTACAGGCAGTCTGCCACTCGTCCTGACGGATGCCCTCGCGCTGCAGTTGCCGGAGTTCATCCCAGAGTGCCTCCCAGAGTGCCTCCGCCTGAGCTTCAGGGCTTGCCGCAAAAGCGTAGCAGGTCAACAAGGATGCCCACTGCCGTGCGTCCAGGAATGCCCCAACCTGGGAAGCCTGACCACGCCGAAGTACCAGCTCTCGGTAGAGCCGGCTACTTCGCCCATGACCGAGAATATCGGCAAGCGCCTGGAGCTCGAGGAACTCCGGAGCAGTGTAGCCCCCACTGTGGAATGAGAGGAAAACTGCCGCCACCGGCACACGGTCAGGCACGCTTACCCTGACCTTCCCGCGGCGGCACTCTGGTCGGAAGGTATGGCGTGGACACCCGCTATTGCCCCGGGGAATCTCTCCGAAGAGCTGCTCAGCGAGCTCTCGAACGGAGAGCGGATCCACCCCGCCGCAGACAACAACCACGGCGTTGTCCGGGCGGTAGTACTGCTGGACAAAAGCACGAGCCTGTTCCGGTCTCAGCGCTGCAACACTTTCAAGCGAACCGTGCACCTCCCAATGGTACGGGCACCCCGGTGCAAAGGCGTGCGCTGCCTGCACGTCGCGCCAGCGCCCGTAGGGCTGGTTGTAGACCGTCTCTTTGAGTTCCTCCAAGATGACCCGCTGCTGGGTAGCGAATTCCTCATCGCTGAAGCGCAATCCCCGCATCCGACTGGCTTCCAGCCATAATCCGAGCTCCACTTGGTACGCCGGCAACACCATGTAGTAGAGCGTGTAGCTATAGGTCGTCATGGCATTGTTCGTGCCTCCGGCATCGGTACAATAGCGGTCGAACTCCTCGCGGGCAAGCTCGGCTGTTGTACCGAAGGCCAGATGCTCAACCAGGTGAGCCAACCCCGCCTGTTCAGGGAGCTCGTCCTGTGAGCCTACCCGGTAGAGCACCACGATAGCAACCACTGGCGTCTGCGGGCGCGGCAGTATGACCAGGCAGAGCCCGTTGGAGAGCCGGGACTCGACCAGAGAACCCACCATCGCAGTGTCTCCGCTGAGGCAATAACGCAAAGATACAATAATGCCGACGCATTGTCCGACTACTGCCCTTGCCGTTGGAAGGTATGTTGGTCTGCGCAGACACGGCTTCCCATGTTCTGGACTCCGGAACTGGCAGCATGGCTGGAAGACGCCCCATGGCCAGCTACGAAAGAAGTGCTGCTCGACTACGCTGAGCGCAGTGGCGCTCCTTTGCAGGTTATCGAAAACCTCAAGGAGTTGCCGGACGACGACACGGAGTACGAGGGCATCGAAGACATCTGGCCTGAGTGGGCAGACTTCCAGCTGCCGGACTACCTCGACGAGGACGAGGAGGAACAGGAGGAATACTGATGCCCCATCAGGCACAGTTCTCATGCCGGGAATGAGCCGGTGGGCAAGGGCGGGGTGCGTGCTTGTTGCTCTCGCCCTTTCCACTGCTCAGCCCCTGCATGGTCAGGCAGAAGTGCTTGAGCGCATTGAATTTGTAGACAACACCGCCTTCTCCTCCGACGAACTCCTTCCCCTCCTTCAACTCCGAGCGGCACAGCGGGGATTCTTTCACCGGCTCGTACGCTCCTACGTCCGTGCCCTTGCGTCCAATCCGGCAACGCCGGCGACGCTACTCGGGCATCTTCAGAGGCTGGAAAACCAGCTCGAATCCGAACTCCCGTCGTTCGACCCCCGGCTTCTCGAAGGTGACCTTGAAACCTTGCGGCGCTTCTACACGCAGCAGGGATTCCACTGGGCACAGATCCAGGCTCAGCTTGTCCGGCAGCCGGACCGTGCGGTCGTGCTCCGTTTCCTCATCGAAGAAGGTCCGGCAGCCCGGATTGATACCCTTCTCTACCTCGGGCTGGAGGAAGTTCCCGCGGAGATCCGCCGCGAACTGCAGCAGCTGCGTCGCCTCCGCCCCGGTATGCGCTTCCGCGAGTCCGCCTTGCTGGAAGAGCTCGAAGCGCTCCGCCGGCTCCTGCGTGAACGGGGCTACGCCCATGCAACGTATGAGCGCCCGCAGATCTACATTCTCTCTGAACGCAATGCCGACAGCATCCTGGTGCGGTTCTCTCCTGGACCTCGTCTCCGCTTCGGGGCTCTCCACTTCGTGGAGACGACCACCAATGCCCCGCCCTTGACCGAGCGCATCCGCCGCTTCTGCACCGAGTTCCAGCCGGGGCAGTGGTACGACATCCGCGCGGTGGAGCGCACCCGCCTGCGCCTGCTGCGGCTCGGCGTCTTCGAAATGGTCCGCATCGATACCCTCCCTTCCACCGGAACAGGCACGCTTGACCTTCTGGCAACGACACGCTACCGGCGCTTTCAGGAAACGCTGCTCGGCGCCAGCCTCTACCGGACAGCGCTGGAAAGCGCACCCAATCTCGGGGTAGAGCTGCAGCTATCGAACGTCAACCTCTTCGGTGGAGCAGAGAAAGGGCAACTGCTTGGGCGGATCGGGCTGCGGGATCCACTCGGTTCACTGGAGCGGGGACAACTGGAGTACGAATTCCAGCTCAGCGCAGGACTGACCTTCCCGTACTTGCTGCGCCGGGTCGGGCTCAGCTCACAGCTCAGCTACGGCATCCGGGCGCTGGTCTGGCCACTCCGGCTGGAGGCGCTCGCTGTTCAGCTCCGGCTCCCGGTCGAATTCGCTCCGTGGACGTGGATGACTACCACGGAGCTCACCGTGGACATCCGCGCCGAGCGCCCGGTGGACTACCCCCGAGCTGCCGCTGCAGTCGACACGGTGCCGGCTCTTGCCCCGTTCCTGCGGCAATACGAGCGGCTCTATGCGTACACGCACCGCGGGACTCGCCTCTTCCCACCGTCTGACATCACGATGAGCCTGCTTCTGGGTGCCGACCACCGGGACCATCCCGCCACGCCGAACAGCGGACACACGGTGCTGGCAACTCTCGACATCGGTGGGGTCGGCGCCATCGGGCTGGCACAGTACGTCCGGCTGCAGACGCTGCTGCTCGGTTTCCTTCCGCTGCGTCATGGCTCTGTTCTGGCAGGCAAGCTCCGGATTGGCAGAATCTGGTGGCGCAATCGGGAAAACTCCTACGTCCCCTATGACCGGCACTTCTTCGCGGGCGGGGCGAACAGCGTCCGTGGCTGGGCTTCTCGGAGCCTCTGGGACCCTGCCTCCGGGGGCATCCAATCCGGGATAGGCAGCGCATTGGCTTCGTACATAGGCGGTGCGCTTCTCATCGAGGGTTCCGGCGAGCTGCGCTGGCGCCTTCCCCCGCTGCGCTTGGGACCATTGAGCCCGTATGTGGAGAAGCTCGTGCTGGTTACCTTCCTCGACTGGGGCAATGCGTACGATCGGTTGACCCCGCAACTCTATGGGACGGCAACGGTGGGGGACATTTTCCGCAACCTCGCTCTCTCCGCCGGGCTGGGCATTGGATACCTCACCGATGTCGGTCCGATTCGGGTTGATGCTGCTCTCCGGCTCCATGACCCGCTGAATGCCTCCGCACCGTGGATCTTCCAGCGCTCGGCGGCTCTCCGGCAGTGGAGCTTCCACCTGGGCTTGGGATACGCCTTCTGAGGGAGCCTGTATTTTTGCAGTGGTTCCACGGTGCGCTGCTCTGCCGTGCGTGTCGCCGTCCTCATGGGGGGAATTTCCCCGGAGCGCAGCATCTCGCTTCTGAGTGGGCGAGCCGTTGTTGCCGCTCTCCGCGAGCGCGGGCACGAAGTCCTGGCAATCGACCCTGCCCGCGGGGCAGGAGGGCTCTTGGCTGACGAAGAGCTTGCCACTCTCGGGAGTGATCCGCCCTCGGAGGATTTCCTCCGCTCTCTCTCCCCCTGGGCGCTGGTAGAATGCATCGGTTCGCCGTTGTTCGAGGGCGTCGAGGTTGTCTTCCCGGTCCTGCATGGTCCCTATGGCGAGGACGGGCGCATTCAGACGCTCTTGGAGCTGCGCGGTCTGCCCTACGTCGGCAGCCAAGCTCTCTCGAGCGCGCTGGCAACGGACAAGCACGTGGCGAAGCTCCTCTTCGTTGCCGCGGGGATTCCCACCCCGCGCTGGATCGCGCTCGATCGGGAGCACCTCCGCAACGAGACAGTGTTGGAAGACGTCTGTGCCGAACTCGGGACACACCTGGTCGTCAAACCCAACGATCAGGGTTCCACCATTGGAATGAGCTTCCTCCACGATCCCACACCGGAGGAGCTGGCTGCCGCCGTTGCCGAAGCAGCTCGGTATTCGGAGCTGGTACTCATAGAGCGCTACATCGCCGGGCGGGAGTTGACCGTCGGTATCCTCGGCGAGGAACCGCTCCCGGTGCTGGAAATCGTGCCTGACGGCGGCGTCTACGACTACGAGCACAAGTACACCCCGGGCAAGACGCAGTACCTCTGTCCGGCGGAGTTGCCGGAAGACATCGCGGAATTTACCCAGACGCTTGCCCTCAGCGCCCACCGGATCCTGGGCTGCCGGCACTTCAGCCGCGTGGACTTCCGGCTCGACGATGAGGGACAACCCTTCTGCCTGGAAGTCAACACCATCCCGGGCATGACTCCCCTGAGCCTGCTGCCCAAAGCGGCACACGTGGCAGGGATTCCCTTCCCTGAGCTATGCGAGCGACTCGTGCAGATGGCGCTCGATACAGCGCCTGGGTGTTAGCCGGGCTGCTGCTGTGGAGCACTGCTCCCATCCCGGCAGCTGCTCAGCGCGGGATGAGCTTCGAGGAGCTGCTCCCCAAGCTGGAAGCCTACTTTGACCCCTCGCTCCTTGCCGATGTCCGCACTCAGCTGCCCCTGGGGGCTCCGTACGAAATCTGGGGATGGGCTGTGGGAGATTTCTCCGGCGACGGATACCCTGATCTGGCACTCACCGTCCTGGTCCCTCGGGAGCGCCAGCGGCGTGTGCGGGTCTATGCCTTCATTGACCAGGATGGCTTCTTGCTCGCCGTTGCGGTCTTCCCGGTCCCATACCTGGAACTGCCCCTGGAAGTTGGAGTCGCTATCCGCGATACCCTCTGCTTTGTGACGCAGAAGCACCGCAACGGGGTTTGGAGCATCCGGGGATACCGCTACTGGTTCGGCAATTTCGTGCTATGGCAGGAGCAGACACTGGCTGGCACAAGCTCTGAGGTTGTCTTCCGCTACCAATGGCTGCAGAAACACGAACGGCGGTGGCGCCCCGATGGGAAGCTGCTCCAGCGCTTCTCCATCGTGCTGCCTGCCCTTCATCGCCGCCATCAGGGCTTTGAGGAATACGCCCGCGACGCCGTCTGCGCCACAGTCGATTACGTTCCCCACGGAGCCTACTACTGGAGCGGTCCGGAAGATGCCTCGTTCCGGCTGCGGGCAGCCTACGACGAGCGTTTCCTCTATCTGGCTCTGTGGGTAACAGACGAGACCGTGGTGACGGGACGCTGCGACACCTGTCCTGCCGACATGCTGCGCTTCTGGTTTGCCCGCCCCCGAACCGATACTGTGTCGGACCGCTCCCGGCGGAAGTCCGCACGGATAGTTTGGGAGCGGCTCGGTATCAGCCTCCGGCTTGGGGATTTTGCCGAGCGCGCTCCCCAGCTCACTCTCCACAGCCATCGGTGGGAAGAAATCGCCCGTTCGTCGCTCTGGCGCCGTGCGAAAGCCGTTGTCTCCCGCCGCCCTCATGGCTATAGCGCCAAGCTGCGGATTCCGCTTGCACTCCTCCTGGAGCATCCCGATAGCCTCGGCAGCGTCCCTCTTCGGCTCCCCTTCGCCGCAGAACTCCTCGACGTTGACAATGACTTCCGCCCTGAGGAAGGCACAACGGTATGCACCTCTTCGGACTTCCAGGCAGAGGAGGTTGACACCTACGCGGAGCTGCTCTTCCTTCCTCCAGGACAGCGGTACGGGGAGAGCCGCAACGTGTTCGCTGAGGCTCTCCTGGAGGAACTCCTCCGGCTGGGCTTCTAGGCTTCACTTCGCCAGAATCTTGAAGACCGTCCGGCGGTTCTTCTGGCGGTTCTCCTCTGTGTCGTTGGGTGCAACAGGCATGGTCATGCCGAAGCCCCGCGGGCGGAGCCGCCGCCGGTCAATCCCTCGCTCAACCAAGGCATCCACCACCGCCTGTGCTCGTGCTTCGGAGAGGCGCTGATTGTACTCCGGCGTCCCAATGTTATCCGTATGCCCCTGCACCTCGAGTCGAATCCGGGGATAACGCCGGAGGAGCTCGGCAATCTCGTCGATGATCGGGATAGCCTCCGGGCGGAGTGTGGCTTTGTCGAAGTCGAAGAGGATAATCCGTTCGAACTGCTTGCTCACGGTGTCAAAAGGGGTGATGGGTGCGGTGTCATACTCGCCCTCGGCGATGAGGGTATCGCCGGAGAGTTGGAGCTGGAGCCTGACACGGTGTATCCCCGCGTAGAGCGGCGGACGGTAGCGTACCAGGTAGAAATTGCGCAGGCTCCGATAAATCTCGCTCAAGACGGCATTGAGCTCCTCCGGACGGCTGAGAGGGTAGTAGCGTCCTCCCGTATAGACCGCGAGCGCTGCCAGGAGGGAATCCTGCGCATAGCCAAAGCCAACGGTGAAGAGCTTGACATCGGCAGCACGGGCAGCCTCATAGACCTGCAGCGCCGATGTGGTCGAAGCGTTATCATCCCCGTCGGAGAAGAGAATCAGCGCCCGCAAGGGGGTTTCTGCCTGCCGCAGCAGCTCGATAGCGGCGAGCAACGCATCGTAGACCGCCGTATAGACGCCGATTCCACGATACCGCCCTTCCCGGAAGCGCGCGCTCAGTACCCCGAGGTCCCGCTCCAGCGGACTGATCAGCTCGAAGCGCTCGCTAAACGTAGCCAGCGCCAGGAGATCGCTGGGCTTCTTGAGGCGAAAGAACGCCTCCGCGGCAGAGTGCACGAGCGAGAGCACTGGCGTGATCGACCCGCTGCAGTCGAGCAGCAACACCAGTGCGTAGGCAGTGGTGTCCCACTCGTTGTACTCCCGTACCGTGAAGCTGTCGATGGGCACGTGGGAGAGCCCGAGCTGCTCGCGGAGCTGTGTCCAGTACTGGCGCCACACCTCCGGCGCATAAGGCGGTGCCAAGTGAGTGATCGGGGTGCCTGTGTTGTCGCGGATGCGGACAAACAGTCGCACCTCTTCCGGATAGGCACGGGTATCGATGCGCCAGATATCAGCAAAGAGTGGTTCGCCTGGACGGAGGCTCGACGCAGGGCGGCTCCAGGAGCCTTGCCCGGAGGCAGACACAGTGGCCACAAGGAACCCTCCTACCAGCGCCGCAGCCCCAGGAGCATACCATCGCCTAAGGGCACCAGACAACATTGCAGCTGCGGATGGGTTGCCATACGACGGTTGAAGTCCTGTAACGCCTGGACGTCTGGATCGTTCGACTCCGAAGCAATCTCTCCCCACGCCAAGGCGTTGTCAGCGCAGAGAATGCCCCCGATGCGCAGCAGCGGGAGGCAGTGTTCGAGGTAGAAGCCGTAGCTGGGTTTATCGGCGTCGAGGAAGACGAAGTCCAGCGGGACGGGCGGATGGAAACTCCGCAGCCACTGCCGGGCATCGGCGCACTCGACGGTGATTTTCTGTTGCAGTCGGGCTCGTTCAATAGCCCGTCGGGCAAAGGCAGCCCGTTCTGGATCTCGCTCCACAGTGATCAGATGTCCATCCTCCGGCAGCGCCCGCGCCATCATGATTGCCGAGTATCCCGCCAAAGTTCCAATCTCCAGGACGAAGCGGGCTCCCATTGCCCGGAGCAGCACTTGGAGAAAGGCTCCTTGCTCGGGAGCAATCCAGATTTCGGGAAAGCCCGCTTCGAGAGCCTCCTGCCGCACCGCAGCCAGGAACTCATCTTCCGCGGAGAAGTAGCGCTGAATGTAAGCGAGAAGCTCCGGCGTGGTCGGTGTCGAGCGCGACTGCGTCGCCATCACGGGCGGGTCCCCAAGCGGACATTGACATTGATCCCATAGCGCCGAACCTGCTCGACAAACTCCCGCAGCAGGACGAGGGTGGAATCCACCTGGTGCGCCAAGGTGTCATCCGTTAGCAGGCGAGCTGCCAGGCTCTTGCCGGTTTGCAGCTCTTGGAGAATCGGCACCAGGCGCTGGGTTGCTCCCCGCAGCTCGAGCACAAGGCTATCGGCGCGTCCGAGCGTCTGCTCGGCTGCGACGGAGGTGTACTGCAGGCGCTGCAGTGTGGACTCCACCACAGGGCGTTGTGTTGTGAGCAGCTGGCGGAGCTCTGCGCTGAGCATCGCCACATTCTCGGCTGTCTGTCCCAGCGCAGCCTGATGCTGCTCGGTAAATTCCCGCAAGCGCTGGCTCAGCACGCTCACATTCTGGATGCTCTGCTGGAGAGCACGGCGGGACTCCGGAGTCAGGATCGCAGTCAGGGCTGCGGCTGCCGTATCGAGCCGGGAGATCGCCTGCTGAATCTGCCCGGAGAGCTCCCCGAGCCTTCCCAGCAGCTCAGCAACGTCCGGGGTTGTTCTGCCGGGAATTTCCCTGCCTTCCGGGAGTGGTTCGGCAGCGGTCCCAGGGAAGAGATCTACCTTCCGTCCCCCTGTGAGCTCTTGCAAGCCGATGCGAGCAAATGCATCGCGCCGCAGCGCAATACCACGCTCAAGCTGCACGACAACCACTACAGAGGTGCTGTCCGGCTCCAGCGCCACCACGCTCCCGCGCCGGACACCGGCAACGAAGACGGGCGCACCTGGCTCCAGCCCTGCTACCTCGGGGAAGCGAAGGCGCAGCAGCTCGCCTGTTCCCGGTCCGATCCGTACTCCCCGACCCCACGTCACTCCCAGGAGGAAGAGAGCCAGCGCTACGAGCGTGATGAGCCCCACGCGGTATTCCTGCCGTCGCGTCTCCTCCACAGCCGAACCTGTTCAGAATGGGACTTCGTCATCCGGTGGGAGCGCCGAACCAGCCGAGTAGTCATCCGGGACATCCGGTGCCGAGCTGCTCTCTGCCGCCGTGCCTTGCGCCTCGCGCGGGCGCCGATCGAGCAGCAGCAGGGTATCGGCTAGAATTTCCACCTCCCGGCGGCGATTCCCGTTGCGGTCTTCAAATTCGCGCGTCCGAAGCCGCCCTTCGACATAGACCCGTGCGCCTTTCTGGACAATGCGGTGGACAACCTCAGCGAGCTCCCGCCATGCCACGATGGTGTGCCATTCGGTGTGTTCGCGGAGAGCCCCGTCGCGGTCACGCCAGGTTTCCGTCATTGCCATGCGGAAAGTGACCACGGGCACTCCTTCGGCGGTATAGCGCAGCTCGGGCTCCCGCCCAACATTGCCGATGAGCATAACCTTGTTCAACGAATGCCGCATCGCTCCATCCTCCGTGCACCTGTGACTGAAGACTGCGCGTCCTCGAAAATACACACTTTCGCCCTCAAGAGCCTTCCGTTGTGGGCTCGACCAGGAGCTGCAGGGCACGCAGCACACGCTGCACCTGCCTCACACGCTCTGGAGAGGTTCGGGGAACAAACAGACGCTTTGCCTGCTCCAGTGTCAAGCGCTCCACTCGGAGCAGATGCTGGATACGCCGCAGGAGGGCGATGTCGTCCTCGCTATAGAGCCGCTCACCGAAGCTTCCCCGCCGCGGGTGTGGGCAGCCGAAGTGCCGCTCCCAGTGCCGCAGCGTATGCGGCTGTTCCCCCAACTGCCGGGCAACTTCCCCGATCCGGAAGAGCCTCATCTGTTTCAGTCCCGTGCCTGAGCGCCGATACAAAAATACCGGAATGCCGCAGCACCGTCTCCCCCGAGTGCCGAGGCGGGAACGCAGTTGGCACGAGATTCGCAAGAAACTGTGCGGTGCCTCTCCCAGAACGAGTGTGGCGATGAAGATCCGTGCCTGGCTCTTTCGGGAACGCTTGCCGCTGCTGAACCGAGCGCTCGATGCCTACGCACTCCGGCAGCGGATCATTGCGGAAAATATCGCCAATGCGACCACCCCGGACTACCGCCCGTACCGTGTCCGCTTCGAAGAGTTCTTCCAGCAGCAAGACGGGGTAGTCAACCGCGGGGTGCGCAGCGACCCCCGCCATATTCCGATTGGTCCCCCGGACCCGGCTGCCGTGGCAGGCGAGCGCGCCGACGCAGCTCTGCCGGTGCCGGAACGGTATGCCGCTGGTATCTCCCACGTGAACCTGGACCAGGAGATGAGCCAGCTCCTGGAAACCCAAATCCGCTTCCGCTTCGCGGCACGGATGGTCGCCCGGTACTTTCAAAACCTGCAGACTGTCATTCGGGGCACGTTGCAGTAAGGTCAGGGAACCATGGCAGGGAACATCTTCACAAGCCTGGCAATTAGCGCCCAAGGGCTTGCCGTGCAACGGCAGCGTCTGACCAGCGTGGCGAAAAATCTGGCAAATGCGGACGCAACCCGTGGACCCAATGGGGAACCATACCGGCGGGAAATTGTGCTCCTGCGAGCCCATCCTGCCGATGCCTTCGAGCAAGCTCTGGGTGCCCAACTCCGGCTCCAGCAGACCAGCACCGGTCATGCTCCGACCATCGAACCTCCCCACCGGTGGACTCCTCCTCGAGTGGTCTCCAGCACCGTGGTGCAGGATCCCTCGCCCTTCCGCCTCGTCTACGATCCATCGCACCCGGATGCAGACGCCCGAGGGTATGTCCGCTACCCGAACGTCAATGTCGTCACGGAAATGGTCGAGCTCATCAGTGCGCAGCGAGCCTTTGAAGCAAACACTGCTGTGATCAACGCGGTCAAGAGCATTGCCCGGGATTCGTTGGAGATTTAGCACACAAAGCCATGAAGGTTGCGCCCGTCTCGCTGGTGAGCGTCTACGGAGTTTCGGCACCGTCCCCGGCGGCGGTCCGCCCACCGGCGGAACAGGCAGCCGCTTCCTCCGCCCCACCGTCGTCTCCACAATTGACCCCGGCAGAGCGTGAACTCTTCATCCGGCTCTTCCCCGAAAGCGCTCCCTACATTGCCCGCCACGTGCTCTTTACCGCCGATGGACGTCTGCGGGAACCCGATATCTACAAGGGCACACTCGTGGATATTCGTGTCTAACCAGCAGCCGTGTGCACCATGGTAGTCCCTGAGGCACTCCAGAACCGACTCTCAGACCCGCTCCAGCAGCAGCGTCTACAGGCAGCAGCACCGACACCCGGGACCAGCTTCGTGGAGACCCTGCGCTCTTTCATCGAAGAGGTCAACTCCCTGCAAGCCGAAGCAGCAGATTACACCGAGCGCCTGCTCAAAGGCGAGCCGGTCGAGCTCCACGATGTCATGATCGCTGCTGAGAAAGCGCGTACGAGCTTCCAGCTGCTGCTGGAGTTGCGCAACAAGGCACTGGACCTCTACCGTGAAGTCCTCCGCATGCAAGTCTGAGGATGCCTCCTCTGTGGCAACAGCTCCGGAACTTCTGGCAGCAGCGCAGCAGAGGACAGCGGCTCGGGCTGCTGGTCGGTGTACTTGCCGCTCTGGCTGCAGGGATCTGGCTGCTCTCTGTGGCGCTGCGTCCCGATATGGGTGTCCTCTTCAGCGGATTGGACCCCTCCGATGCCGCCGCAATTGTGGAAAAGCTCAAAGAGCGCGGCATCCCCTACGAGCTCGCCGACCAAGGACAAACCATCAAAGTCCCTCAGGCACAGCTGTACGACCTCCGGTTGCAGCTCGCCGCCCAAGGGCTGCCACAGAAGAGTACCGTTGGCTACGAACTCTTCGACAAAACCACCTTCGGCATGAGCGACTTCGTGCAGAAGCTCAACTACCGGCGGGCACTCGAAGGCGAACTTGCCCGCACCATCAGCACTTTGGAAGAAGTTGAGCACGCCCGGGTCCATATCGTGCTGCCCGAACGCGCCCTCTTCGAGACACAGCAGACAAAGCCTACCGCCTCGGTTATCCTCCGGCTCAAGGATGGGCGCAGTCTGAGCCGACTCAACATCGAAGGTATTCAGCACCTGGTCGCAAGCAGCGTGGAAGGACTGGATCCCTCCGCCGTTACCATCGTAGACCAGCGGGGACGGCTCCTCTCCGAGCTGACGCCCACCCCAGGCAGCCTGGCTGGGATGACGCAAGCCCAGTACGAACTGCAACAACGCGTCGATCAGTACCTGACCGCCAAGGTGCAATCGCTCCTGGACGGCGTGCTCGGCGTAGGTAACTCGGTGGTCCGGGTCACCACCGAGCTCGACTTCACCCAGCTGGAGCGCACCCGTGAAGACTACGATCCCGAACGGCAGGCAACCCGCAGCGAACAGAGCATCAGCGAGCAGAGCCGAGGCGGGGATACCGCCGCAGCTGCTACCACCCAGCGCACCAACACCATCGTCAACTACGAAATTCCTCGCACCATCGAACGCGTCACCACCGCTCCCGGGGTCATCAAACGTCTCACCGTCGCTGCTCTCATCAATGGGACGACGCGCCTGGTGCAGGAAAACGGGCAGTGGAAGCAGGTCTACATCCCCCGGACGCAGGAGGAAATGGAGAAGCTGACCGAGATCATCAAGAACGCCGTGGGCTACAATCCTGCGCGGAACGATCAGGTCTCGGTGGTCAACGTGCAGTTTGACACAGGCGAAGAGCCGCAGCCCCCACGGGCGTGGTACGAGCTTCCTCCAGAGCACTGGCTGCGCGTGCTCTTGGTAGTGCTAGCGCTCTTGGTCGGAGCGTGGTCCCTGCGCAATATCCTGCGTTCTCCCCTTGTGCGCCCGCACATTGAGCTCGTCCCCGAACCGGTCGTTCCAGCGCTGGGTATGCCCGCAATCACCCCGCTACCCCCGGCAGCTGAGTCTCTCCCCTCACTGCCCGGCGAGGTTGCCGAAGGCATGCTCCCGCCAGAGGAAGAGCGGTTTGCCCTGGAGGAACGAGTCCGCCAGCGCCTGGAAACAACTGCCCTGCCGACAGAAAGCACGCTCATGGTCGAAGAGCTCCGCTCCCGAATTCGGGAGTATATCCAGCAGAAACCACAAGATGCCGCACGCCTAGTGCGTCTCCTGCTGAGTGAGGAATCATGACGGCACCACAGCCCATCCGCTACGAGCAGTTGACCGGACGGCAGAAAGCAGCTGTCCTGCTGCTCTCGCTCGATGTGGACACCGCCAGCCACATCCTCAAGGAGCTGGAGCCGAAAGAAGTAGAAGCCATCGTCATGGAAATCGCCAACCTGCGCCAGGTTCCGCTGGAGGTTACCCAAGCCGTGCTGCACGAGTACTACCAGCTTGTCACCGCACACTCCTATGTGGTCGAAGGGGGACTGGAGTACGCCACGCTGTTGCTGGAGAAATCGCTCGGGCTGGACCACGCACGGGACATCATCGAGCGCATCAAGCTGCTGACAAGCATCCGCGGCTTTGACATCCTCAAGAAGGCAGACCCCGCACAAATTGCCAGCTTCCTTGCCAAAGAACACCCGCAGACCATCGCCTTCATCCTCTCGTACCTGCCACCCGACCAAATAGCCGATATCCTGACGCACTTCGAGCAGGGTCTCCGCGTTGAGGTCATCACCCGCATTGCCACTCTGGGGAAAGTCTCCCCAGAGCTGGTCAAGGAAATCGAAAGCGTCATGGAGCAGATTGCCGAATCCACGCTGCGTCCTGGCACGACAATGCGGGGCGGTAGCCAGCTCGTGGCGGCAATCTTGAACAAAAGCAGCTCCGCCCTGGCAAAGTCTCTGCTGGAGGCTATCGAAGCACGCGACCCCGCGCTTGCCGACGATATCAAGCGGCAGATGTTCCTCTTTGAGGACATCGTCCTCATCGACGACCGTGGTGTACAGCGCATCCTCCGTGAGGTAGACAAGCGCGACCTTGCCCTGGCGCTCAAAGTCGCCGATGAGAAAGTGCGGCAGAAAATCTTCAAGAACATGTCCGAGCGCGCCGCTGCCGTCATCAAGGAAGAGCTCGAGTTCATGGGTCCGGTACGCTTGAAAGAAGTCGAGGCAGCCCAAGCCCGGATCATCGAGGTCATCCGCCGTCTTGCTGAACAGGAAGAAATCGTCATTGCCGGACGTGGCAAGGAAGAGGTCTACGTCTGAGATGGCTCCGCATCCGAAGACAGGGCTGCTCGCACCACAGGAACGGCTCCGGGTCAAACCTGCCGTCTTCGAAGACTTCGCCCGCCACCCCATCCCGGAGACAGAACCTGCCGCGGAGCCTGCCGCGCCTGTCCCTGCCGCCGAGAGCACAGATACCCCACCGCTCCCGCTCTCCCCCGCTGACGACCAGCCCTCGGCAGCCTGGGAAAGCACGCCCCAGGA
Organism: bacterium HR21; assembly: GCA_002898295.1. Taxonomy (GTDB): domain Bacteria; phylum Bacteroidota; class Ignavibacteria; order Kapaibacteriales; family HRBIN21; genus HRBIN21. Next base: position 12,924 of record BEHX01000011.1, on the reverse strand, counting down.
CCCACCGGCGTGGGAACGCGAACTCCAGGCAGCCTACGAGCGCGGCTTTGAGGATGGGAAAACCGCCGCCGGGGCACTGCACCAGGCAGAATTCCGCCGCTACCACCAGTGGCTCCAGCGCTTCGATGAACTGGCGCGGACGCTGCGAGCCCAGCTCCACGAACTCTCCCAGGAAATGGAGCGCGCAGCCGTCCGCCTGGCATTCATCCTGGCAGAGCACATCCTCGGGAACGAGCTCCGACACCACCCCGAGCAGCTCGAACAGCTCCTGCGCCGTGCGCTCGACGCCCTCCCGGACGAAACACGGGCAATCCGCATCCGCCTCCATCCCGATACGCTCGAAGCCCTCCAACGCGCCGGCAGCCGGATCGTGGCAGGACAGGAAGAAGGCATTACCGTGGTTGCCGACCCCTCGGTTGAGCCTGCCGGCTGTATCCTCGAAAGTCCCTGGGGCAGCGTTGATGCCCAGCTCCGAGAACAGCTGCAAAACCTGCGTGAGCAGCTCCAATGCTGACGGCTGAGGAGATCGTTGCCCGTTGGGCAGAGCGCATCCGCACAACCCGTCCGCTGCGCCTGCGCGGGCACATCCGCAACGTGGTCGGTCCTCTGCTAGAGAGCCAAGGTCCGTACGTCCCCATCGGGGAACTCTGTAGTGTCCGCACTCGGACTGGTCAGGAGCTCTGCCGCGCCGAAGTGGTAGGGTTCCGGGAAACTACCATGCTCTCCATGGTGCTGGGAGAGCCTATAGCGCTTGCCCCCGGCATGGATATTGTCGCCTTGGGCAAGACACTCACCGTCCGCGTCGGCAGCGCACTGCTCGGACGCGTGCTCGATGGCTTAGGACACCCTCTGGACGGGAAACCTCTGCCGGCAGGACTGGAGGAACGCCCCGTCTATAGCACGCCGCCGAATCCGCTGGTGCGCCAGCGCGTCCACCAGCCTGTGGGCACAGGCATCCGTGCCATCGACGCGTTCGTAACACTTGGCAAGGGGCAACGTGTCGGCATTTTCGCCGGTTCGGGCGTCGGGAAATCCGTCCTGCTCGGGATGATCGCCCGCAATACCAGTGCCGACGTCAATGTCATTGCCCTCGTTGGAGAACGCGGGCGGGAAGTCCGAGACTTCATCGAGAAAGACCTCCAAGCCGAAGGGCTCCGCCGTTCCGTCTTGGTGGTTGCAACCAGCGATATGCCCCCGCTGGTCCGCGTCAAAGCAGCGTTGGTGGCAACAACAATTGCGGAGTATTTCCGCGACCACGGTTTCGACGTGTTCCTGATGATGGATTCCGCTACCCGGCTTGCGATGGCGCAGCGCGAAATTGGTATTGCCATCGGAGAGCCGCCCACCACGAAAGGATATACCCCGTCGGTCTTCGCCCTGCTGCACCGTGTCATGGAGCGCGCAGGCACCGGCGTCAATGGCACAATTACCGGGCTCTACACCGTGCTGGTCGAAGGGGATGACCTGACCGAGCCCATCGCCGACGCCGTCCGGGGCATTCTCGATGGGCACATCGTGCTCTCCCGTCGGTTGGCTGCCCAGGCACACTACCCCGCCGTAGACATCCTGGAGAGCGTCAGCCGTGTCATGCCCGATATTGTCACGCCCGAGCACTTGAAGGCAGCCCACACCCTGAAGGGGCTGCTGGCAACCTACCGGGAAGCCGAGGAGCTCATTACCGTCGGCGCCTACCAGCCTGGGACAAATCCCCGATTGGACCGGGCTATTGCTCTCCGCGACGCGCTGATGAGCTTCCTGCGGCAAGATATGCAGGAAAGTACCCTCTTCGAGGACACCGTTGCCAGGCTCCTGCAGCTGGCACGAGAAGCTGAACGGAGCTAAAGAGGTCGCACATTCTGCCGATACTCTCGTCGCTATGGGACGCTTCCGCTTCTCACTGGAACGGCTTCTGCGGCTGCGCACCCAACAGGTGCACCAGGCACAGTCTATTCTGCAGTCCCTGACCGCTTCCCGCCTGGCTCTCGAGGCACGCCTTGAGCAGCTCCGCCATGAGCACGAAACCGCTCAGACCCAGGCTGCTCAACCAGGGACGGTCCTAGCCCAGCACTTCCATGACCTCTGGGCATACGCCCAACACCTCCAGCAGCAACTGGAACGGCAACACCACGAACACGCTCGCCTGCGCCAGCTGGAGGCTGCCCAACAGCATCACGTCCGCGAAGCCCTCAAAGCGAAAGATGTCCTGGAGCGCCTCCGAGAGCACCGCTGGGAAGCTTTCCGCAGGGCAGAAGCCTCCCAGGAACAACGCCTCCTCGATGAAGTCTCCCAACGGCGGCGTCAACGGTGAGTCGGCGCGTCTCTGCCGGCATGGCTCTCCTGCTGGTCCTGCTCTCCAGCACAGCTGTGCTGGTCGTGGGTGTCTTCCTCATACTGCGTCCGGACTGGCTGGGGCTACGCCTGCCGGCGGCGGATTCCCTTGCCTCTGACCCCCACGCTCTGCCCGAGACGCTGGATTCCCTCCCATTGCCCTCCCCATGGGAAGACCTCCACGAACAGCTCCGGTACTCTGCTGCCCGTGAAGCTGCGCTGCTTGACTCTCTGAACCGACTGCGCCACCATACTGACAGCCTGCGGACAGAACTGCAGCGCCTCCGCAGCGAGCTCCTCCTCTGGCAGCAGCGCTGGAGCCAGCAGAGCGATACCCTGCGGTGGCAGCACTACGAAGCATTTGCCAAAATCTATAACAATGCTCCGCCGGAGGAGGTAGCTCGAATTCTGGAACAGCTCCCCCCGCAGGAAGCTGCTCGCATCCTCAAGGCGATGAACCGTCGGCAGGCGGCGCGAGTCATCACCGCTTTACCGCCCGAGTACGCCGCGGCAGCTCTGAATTCCCCAGCGCCGCCCCCTTCCCCTTGAGAGCAGCCTCCCACCCCTAACTTTGCGTTGCCGGTTGTGTATCCTGCGACCTGCTCCATGCATCCACTGCGGGTTCTCGTTGTCACCCCGACGCTGCCTCCATCGCTTGAGCCGCTGCGGGAAATTGCTTACAACTACTGGTGGTGCTGGGACGAAGAGGCACAAGCCCTCTTTGCCCGGACCGATCCCGAGCTCTGGGAGCGTGTCCACCACAACCCGCTGGCATTGCTCCAACACATCTCGCAGGCACGCCTGGAAGCGCTCGCCCGCGACAGCGACTTCCGCGCCTTCCTGACCTACGTCCACCAGCGCTTCCAGAGCGCCCTCCAAGCCCCCGTCCAGTACACCACCCCGCCGGGAACCTCCCTAGGCACCATTGCCTACTTCTGCGCCGAGTACGGGATCCACGAGAGTTTCCCGAACTACTCCGGCGGTCTGGGCGTGCTCTCCGGCGATTACCTCAAAACCGCCAGCGACATGGGGGTTCCGCTGGTTGCCGTCGGACTGCTCTACCAGCAAGGCTACTTCCAACAACGGCTCAGCGAGAGCGGCTGGCAGTACGAGCTTTACCCCACCAACGACATCTCCCGGCTTCCGCTGACACTGATGCGCGAGGAAACCGGTCGCCCCCTGCTGGTCTCGCTGCCTTTCCCGAAAGGTCCGGTCACAGTGCGCATCTGGCGAATGCTCGTCGGGCGTGTCCCACTCTACCTTTTGGACACCAACCACGAGCATAATCCGCTGGTGGAGTACCGCGACATCACCGACCGGCTCTACGGTGGAACGCTCGAAACCCGTATCCAGCAAGAGCTCGTTCTAGGCATCGGCGGGATGCGGGCTCTGCGGGCTTTGGGAATCCGCCCGACGATACTCCATCTCAACGAAGGGCACACGGTCTTTGCCGCACTCGAATGGCTCCACCAGATGATGGAAGACTACGGGGTTGACCACGCCACCGCATTGGAGCTGGTCCGCGCTTCTACCGTCTTCGTCACCCACACGCCTGTGCCCGCCGGTAACGAAATCTTTGACCCGGAGCTCCTGCGGCGATACCTGGAGCCGTATGCCACGGAAATTGGTATCCCGTGTACAGACCTGCTCTCCCTGGGGCACATCAACGGGGAAGGGGGTGGATTTGGGACGACCGTGTTCGGACTCAACGTTGCCTGGCACCGGCGTGGAGTCAGCCGGCTCCATGGTCGGACAGCTCGGCGGATGTGGCGCGAGCTCTGGCGCGACTTCCCCGAGGAGGAAGTCCCGATCGGTTCCATCACGAACGGGGTCCATCTCCCTAGCTGGGTTGCACCGGAGATCGCTGCTCTTCTGGACCGCTACCTGGGAACGGAATGGCGCACCCGCAGCGGCACCACCCCAGCCCTCTGGGAACGCGTTCAGGCAATCCCGGCGGCTGAACTCTGGCGTGCTCACGAGCTGCTCCGCTCCCGCCTGGTGAGCACTCTCCGGGAACGCTGCCGGACATTTCCGGGACCGGCGCGCCTGAATCCGGCAGCACTGACCATCGGCTTTGCCCGCCGCATCGCTCTCTACAAGCGCCCGGGGCTGCTCTTCCGAGATGTGGAGCGACTACGCCGCATCCTCTGTCATCCCGAGCGTCCCGTCCAGCTCGTGCTGGCAGGGAAAGCACACCCGCAAGATATCCCCGCCAAGAACCTCATCCAGCAGCTGATCCGCACCATCGTTGAGGCAGGACTGGAACACCATGTGGTCTTCCTGGAAAACTACTCCCTGGAACTGACACGGCTCCTCGTCCAGGGATGCGACCTCTGGCTCAATACCCCAAGCCGTCCTCAAGAAGCATGTGGTACCAGCGGGATGAAAGCCTCGCTCAACGGCGTTGTGCACTGCAGTACACTCGACGGCTGGTGGGACGAAGCGTACACGGGCACAAATGGCTTCGCCATCGGTACCCCTGAGGAGTACGCCAATCCCGAAGAACAGGACGCCGCCGATGCGGAATCCCTCTACACGCTGCTGGAACAGCACATTGTCCCGCTCTTCTACGAGCGCAATGCCGACGGCATTCCCGACCGATGGGTCCAGATGATGAAGAACGCGATCCAGACCGTTGGAACGGCGTTCTCCTGCCGTCGCATGCTCCAGCAGTACATCGACGAGTGCTACTTGCCTGCCCAGCAGTGGCGCATGTCTTTGGCGGAAAACAACGCCGCTCAGGCCCGGGCTCTGGCACAGTGGAGACAGCGCCTCGAAGCAGCATGGGACCGAGTCCGTATCCTCCACGTCCTCACCGACGCCGAACCCGAGCTCAGCGCCGGGAGCTCCCTGCACGTCCGCGTTGAAGCCGAGCTCGGAGAACTCTCCCCAGAGGATGTGCGCGTCGAGCTCTACCTGGGACGGCTCCACCCTTCGGGGGCTCTTGAAGAAATTCGTACCGCCGTTCTGGAGCACGTCCATACCGAGAGCTCCGGACGCCACTGGTTCCAGGGAGGTCTGGTGCTCGAAGAAAGCGGGCAGTTTGGCTTCACCGTCCGCATCGTCCCCTGGCATCCTGCGCTCCCCACCCCGACGGAGCTCCGCCTCTGCCACTGGGCAGAGTCGTGGACGACGTCGCAGACGTAATAGAAGCCCTCCTGCCTTCGTCACACCTGCGCGGAATCACAGCCGGGAAGAGTGCCAACGGTGAAGCATCCCAGTGTGCCGGAGCGTGCCTTGTTGGTTGGACTCCTTCACCAGCACACGACACGGGAAGAGCTAGAAGACCACTTGCAAGAGCTGGAAACCCTGGTCCGCAGTGCCGGTGCGGAAGTGCTTGCCATCTCCTGGCAGCAGCGCCCAACACCGGATGTGGCAACCTTTATCGGGCGGGGAAAGGTCGAGGAGCTGCGCGCGCTCATCGAGCAGAAAGGCATCACGCTGGTGGTCTTCGATGAGGGACTTACCCCCGCCCAGGTTCGGAATCTAGAGCGAGCCTGGAACGTGAAAGTGCTCGACCGTGCGGGGATTATCCTCCACATCTTCGCCGAACGCGCCCGCACACAGGAGGCGAAAGTCCAAGTGGAGCTGGCGCAGCTCCAGTATATGCTCCCGCGCCTGAGCCGCCTGTGGACACACCTGTCAAAGCAAGTCGGCGGCATCGGTACCCGAGGACCCGGCGAGACACAGCTGGAGACAGACCGCCGCCTCATCCGACGGCGCATCCAGCACTTGCAGCGCAAACTCGAGGAAATTGTAGCCCAGCGAGCACAACGCCGCCGCCGGCGCGAGGAGCTCCCCCGCTTCGCCTTGGTCGGCTATACCAATGCCGGGAAATCCACCCTGATGCGCGCTCTGACTGCCGCTTCCGTCCTCGTTGAGGACCGGCTTTTTGCTACACTGGACACGACCGTGCGCCGTTTCCGCTTGCCCGGCGGACAACCCGCACTGCTCTCCGATACTGTGGGCTTCCTGCGGAAGCTGCCCCCCCAGCTGATCGCCTCCTTCCATAGCACACTGGCAGAGGCTATAGAGGCGGATGTGCTCGTGCACGTTGTGGACGTCTCCCATCCGAGCTTCCGCCAGCACATGCAGGTGGTGACGGAAACACTACGCACCCTCAATATCGCAACAAAGCCTACCGTGCTGGTCTTCAACAAGATCGATCGTCTGCCTGCCGACTCACCCGTACTGCGGGAACTGCGCAGCGAATACCCCGAGGCAGTGTTCATTTCCGCCGAACGGGGCATCAACATACGCAAGCTGCTTGCTACCCTCCAGAGGGTGTACGAAGGGCAAAGCGAAGAGCTTGCCTTCGTGCTGCCCTATACAGAGCTGCGCCTCCTGCGGCATCTGCGCACCTCTGGACAGATCCTCCAGCAGGAAGCACTCCCCGATGGATTGTTGGTTCGCCTCCGGTGTCCACTTGCCATCGGGCAACGCCTGCGCGGGCAATACGCGTCGTATGTCTACCCTGCCGGAATGCTCAATGCCTGACGGACTCGGACAACTGGTACGCGCTACCCTCATCTTCGTGTTGACCGCTGTGGTCGTCTTCCTGTTCTCCATTACAACCGTGGTCATCGGGCAGGAGTACGGCTGGTGGGCTGGGGTGCTGCTCTTTGCTGCCTTCATCTACGCTGCCATCAAGCTGATCTACGAGCGGCTCATCCGGCTGTAGGCTCTTTTGCTGCCACCGACTAACTTTGTAGCAAGCCCAACATCGCGGAGTGTCCCATGCGGAGTCTGTGGCGTCTCTGTCTGACGGTGGTTCTTCTGCTGCCGAGCCTCGGGTATGGACAGGACACCTCTGGTATCCCTCAGGGCAAGGAGGACCCTGCCCAGCGCGACGAAGCATTTCGTTTCCCGCGTGCCTACCCCTTTGAACGTATCCCGGAGGGTGCTCGCCTGCGGGCACTGGAGCACGCTCGCGCACTCGAGGTCAAGATGGGCAAAGTCGCTCTCCAGGCTGCTCAACCCCGGTGGCAGCCCATCGGTCCGTTTACCGTCGGTGGGCGCATCCGCACAGTGGTCCATCATCCCCGCAAGGACGGGTGGGTCTACATCGGCGCCGCTGCGGGCGGTATCTGGCGCACGACCGATGGCGGGCAGAGCTGGATTCCGCTCTTCGATGACGGCAACTCCCTTTCCTTCGGCGCCTTAGCCATTGACCCGAACAACCCGGATATTCTCTACGCTGCCACCGGCGAGATGAGCAATAACATCGACTCCTACCTCGGCGCCGGCATCTTCAAATCCACCGATGGCGGTCAAAGCTGGACTCCTCTCGGGCTGACGCACGTGGGGGCATTCTCGAAAATCGAAGTCCATCCGCTCAACTCCAACCTCATCGTTGCCGGTGCAACGAAGAGCGCCGCCGGCTTCTGGCGCTCCTCCGATGGGGGGCAAACCTGGGAACGCACCTTCGTCGGCAGCGTGACCGATATCAGCCTCAATCCCCGGGACACCACCGAGTTCTTCATCGGCGTTGCCGGACGCGGCGTCTACCGCTCCAGCGACGGAGGGCGGACGTGGGAACTGCGCTCCACCGGGCTTCCCTCCCCACTCGGGCGCGTCTGCGTCCAGCAGGCTCCCTCTGACCCGAACATCCTCTATGCCCTCGTCGAGCAGGGTGGTTCGGGTGGCACCGGGGCAATTTACAAATCCACCAATCGCGGTCAGAGCTGGCAGCTGTCCTACCAGGGACAATCCACCTTCTTCAACGGACAGGGCTGGTACAATGCCTACATCGTCATTCACCCAACCAATCCCAACCTCGTGTTGGCCGGCGGCATCGACATCTACCGCACCGACAACGGCGGGCAGACATGGACAAACGTCACCTACGGCTACTCCGGCGGGAACGTCCACGTTGACCAGCACGCCGCCGCTTTCAACCCGCTCAACCCCTCGATCGTATACGCTGCAAATGACGGCGGTATGTACCGGAGTACGGACGCCGGGCTTACCTGGACGCCGATCAATAACGGGCTGGCGGTGACCCAGTTCTACGCCATGGCAATCGATCAGTCAAAGGACAACGTCAACTACGGCGGGACACAAGACAACGGGACCCTCGGGAATCGCGGCAGTAACTGGGGCGCCATCGCCGGGGGAGACGGTTTCTTCGTCGTCGTTGACCCGGACAACCCCGACGTCATCTACGGCGAATTCCCCAATGGGGACCTCTGGAAGCGCAATCTGGCAACAGGGTCTTTCCAGCGCATCACCACCGGGATTGATCCGAACGACCCCGGATACTGGTCCGCACCGTTGGTGATGGACCCCACGAATTCGCAGACCCTCTACCATGGACGCCGCCGCCTCTACGCGACATACAACGGAGGCGCTCTCTGGCAAGCCATCAGCCCACCGATGACCGCCTCCATCACCGCCATTGGGGTCTCGGCTGCTGACCCCAATATCATTTACATCGGCACAGCACGGGGCGAGGTCTGGCGCACCAGTGACGCTGGACAGACCTGGGAAAACGTTGGCAAAAACGGGCTTCCGAACCGCTTCGTGACGGATTTTGCCCTCTCCGAAAGTGATCCGGGAACGGTCTACGTCACGCTCTCTGGCTTCGGCGCTGGACACGTCTGGCGCAGCACGGACACCGGGCGTACGTGGCAGGATATCAGCGTCGGCTTGCCGGATATCCCAGTCAATGCCATCGTGCTGAGTCCACTCAATGAACAGCACATCTTCGTCGGGACCGATATTGGCGTATTTGCCTCGCTCGACGGTGGTGCTACCTGGCTTCCTTACGGTGTTGGGCTTCCTCGGGCGCCAGTTGTCGATCTTGCTATCCACTTCCAGCGTCGGGTGCTCCGCGCTGCCACGCATGGGCGCTCGATGTGGGAAGTTCCCCTGCCGACAGAGCTCATCACAGAGCCAGCAATTACGGCACCGGCAGGAGGAGAAGTCTTCGTCGTTGGTGCCCCGGTTGTCATTGCTTGGCACGGCTTCACCGCCCCAGTTCGCGTGGAGTTCTCCGCCGATGATGGACAAAGTTGGGAGCTCATCGCAGAGAACGTCACCTCCACCACCCTGCGCTGGACGACCCCGAACCGTCCTACGCTGTGGGCACGAATTCGGGTCAGTTCACAGGCGGATCCCCAGCAAGTCCGCATCACCCCGACCTTTACGCTGCTGGAACGGAAGCGCGGGGCAATTCTGCAGTCTGCTGCTGTTGTTCACATCCCCTACGGTATTGTCCGCGACGACCGTGGGGGGCTCTGGACGACGAGCTTTTCCACGCCCTACCTCTACAAACTCAACGCCACAACGCTGCAGTTGGAGAAAGAAGTTCGCATCCCCGGCGGAGACAGCCTCTACACGGACCTCACGATGGACCGTGCCCGGAGTATCCTCTACGTGCATAAGCTCAACAGCACTGCCTCGAATGCCTCGGGCATCATCCTCGTGCTGGACACTACTGGACGTCTCCTCGGACAATACCCGAGTCCGGCTCGGTACCCGACAGGGCTTGCCTTCTACCGAGGGAAGCTCCTCGTTGCCGAGCGCGATGGACAACAGTTCCTCTACGTGCTCGACCCGCAGACAGGAGCGGTAGAGGACCGCTACGAGAACCCCTTCCGGGTCCCGCTCGGACCGCGCGGCTTGACTGCCGATGAGGCTGAAGACGCTCTCTACCACATCTCCACCGACTTCAGCGGCAACTCGCTCACCGCCGCGTACCTCCTTCAGATTTCTCTGCCTACCCCGACAAGTCTCCGGGATTCCCTTGTGCTGTCCTCCCAGCGTGGTACCTCGCTGAACGCCCGGGGCATAGAATACGACCCGAGCGACAAGAGCTTCTGGGTGACAGATTTTGAAGGCAACATCTACAAAATCGCTGGGTTCCGTTCGCCGGTCTCTGTTGCTCCACCACCGCCGCTGGTCGGACAGCACTTGTTCCTGGCACCGCAGCCGGTGCGGGAGCAGCTCCATCTCTGGTTCCGCTGCGGTGAGCTGCCAGCTGCTCCGGTCCGCATTGCCCTCTATGACCTGCTCGGACAACACCGCACGACATTCGCTGAAGGCAACGCTGCCTCCCTCTGTGGACAATCATGGACGATCGGGCTGGCATCTCTGACGCCGGGAACGTACTGGTGTGTCCTCTCCATCGGTGGGACAGTCCGCGAAGTCCATCCGCTGCTCTACCTGCCGTAGCGCCCTACACTTTGCCGACGAAATGCCGATATAGTCCGATGCTATGAGACGGCGCCCTCCCATAGCAGAGGAGCAGCATGCAAGTACGGAGCGGTACATCATCACGTACGCCGACCTCATCACGCTCCTTCTGGGCTTGTTTGTCATTCTCTACGCTGCCTCCCAGGTTGATCTGGGCAAGTATCGGGAAGTTGCCCAGGCACTGGTGCAGTACTTCAATCCCGGCACTGCTCCGATGCCGTTAGAGCAGCAGGGACACGCCGTACTGTCAGGCGAGGAGGGAATCCCGCAGCCGATTCTGCCCCGCTCTGCCTTCGGCAGCGTTGACGAGTGGGTTCAAACTGCCGAGCGCCTCTTCCGACCATACCACGAGCAAGGCTTGCTTACGGTAGAACGCACTGCCGAAGGCGCCATCGTCCGCGTCGCCGAAGCACTCCTCTTCGAATCCGGCAAAGCCGAGCTGCAGCCCCAGGCACTCCCAGTACTGGACACTCTGGCGCACATCCTCCAAAACGTGCCCTATCTCATCAGTGTCGATGGTCACACGGACAGCATCCCCATTCGGACACTGCGGTACGAATCCAACTGGCATCTCTCTACTGCCCGGGCGCTTGCGGTAGCTTACTACCTCATCCAGCACGGCGTTCCGGAGACACACATCGTCGTCCGCGGTTTCGGTCCGCAGCGTCCCATCGCCTCCAACAGCACCCCGGAAGGGCGTGCCCGAAACCGCCGCGTCGAGCTCCTGCTGATCGAGCAGCGGAACGGAGCTGCGTATGGCTACTGGAAACCCGGACAGCCTGTTGTTCTTCCGAAGTCTAACACCGCACAGCAACCGTAGACCATGCCGAAGCAGAAGCAGACACTCATCATCCCCCGTCTGGGCACCGTCCGGCTCAGCCGCCGAGATATCTTCCACTTTCCCGCTGGACTGATCGGCTTTGAGCAACTCAAAGACTACATCCTGGTTGGCTCCCCAGACATGGAGCCACTGCGATGGCTCATCGCTGTTGAAGACCCTACCGTTGGCTTGCCCGTCTTACTGCCTTGGTACGTGCTGCCGCACTATGAACTGCCGGCAGCATACACCGACGTGACGACGTATGTCCCGCTGGTTGTCGTCACCTTGGCAGCGCAAGCCACCCAGATTACCGTCAACCTCAAAGCTCCAATCGTGCTCAACATCCGTTCCCGCCAAGGGCAGCAGCTGATTCTGCCTGGCGACCGTTACTCAGCAACCCATCCGCTGATGCTGTCCGCAGATGTCGCATCACTGTGAGGTTTCCCATGCTCGTTCTCTCTCGCAAGGCAGGTGAGGAAATCGCTATCGACGGCGTCATTACCATCCGTGTTCTCTCCGTGGAGCGGGGCGTGGTGCGGCTCGGGATTGAAGCGCCCCGCGGCGTTGCCATCTACCGGCGGGAGCTCTACCGGGCGGTGGAACAGCTCAACCGGAATGCTACCACGGCAGAACTCCCACCGCTTGTGGCAGCGCTCCGCAGAACACGGCTCTATCCACTGCCGCTGCAGACAGTGCTGCCTACCGTCTTCCCCGAACACTCCCAACCTCTGGAAACCGATGGGCGAGAGTGAGCTTCCTGTCCAGGCGCTGCCAGTCCTGATCGTGGATGACGATATCTGGATGCAGCGCATCCTCTCCCGGATCGTGGAGAGCATGGGGTTTGAGCCCCTCGTGGCTGCCGATGGTTACGAAGCCATCGCGCTCGCCCTCGAGCGCAAGCCCGCCGTGATCTTCCTGGACATCATCATGCCCGAACTGAGTGGGCATCAGACTCTGAAACTGCTCAAGCGGCTGAAAGCCACACGGAATATCCCCGTGCTGATGATCACCGCAATGTCGGACACGGAAAACCTCGGACTCGCCCTCAAGGAAGGCGCAATAGGCTTCATCCGCAAGCCTTTTACCCGGTCGCTCATCCAGGAAAAGCTCCAGGAAATTCTCGGTAGCGAGCTCGTCCAGGCACTGGCTCTGCTCCGCTTGCGGCAACGAACTGAAGTGGAAGAACCCCTGCCATCACCACCGCCGGAACCTCCTCAACCGGGAGAGGAGCGTCCCAGCGTCCGACCCGATGAAGTCCTGCGCCGCTATCAGGCAGAATCCTCATCCCTCTCCCCGAATCTGGAGGTGATCAAGGAGCTGCTCCTGCGCCCACCACAGCCCCCGGCAGAATCGTAACTCCCACCCCCGCCCGCGTGTCACTGGGCAGCCGAAAGCTGCAGTGAACTTCGTAATTTGTTTGCCCATACGTGCTACAGCTACAGAGCCTTGCCATGCAGGCAGTGTTTGTCCTCTGCACGGTGTTGCTCCTCACCTGCGCTGAAAGCCACGCACAGAGCGCGGGATTCTCTGTCTTCCACGCCAGTGCTGACCCCCAGCTGCAGGAAGTGGATGTTTACTAC
>BEHX01000010.1 GCA_002898295.1 bacterium HR21 | reverse complement strand
CCAAAAGACCCACCGATACCCCTCATACCTGACCGACCGCGGCTCCCACCCACTGCGATCCAACAGGTCGTAATCATACCGCCCCTGCCCCACGTCCACTCGCCACCCCAGCCGACTTACTCCCGCCACCAGCGTGTCCGCATTCCGCACCCCAACGGCACTACCCCGGTCCACCGTCACCATCACCGGTGAGCGCTCCACATAGTAGCGCACCTCCTTGCCTACCACATTGTTCGCCCCGTTCTGGTCCGGCTGCCCCGTCACCACCATCCGATACCGCGGCGTCACCCACGGCGCCATCGCCGCAAACTGCCCCGGCACCGCATACCCAAGCTCCGCATACGTCCGCGGCTCCAACCGCACCCCAAAGTCGACCACCTTCTCCTCCCCAACCCGCACATCCACCCGCACCTCCCGATCAACTACCGGCACCGTAAACTGCCCCATGGCATCCTCCCGCCACACCTGCAGCCGCACCCGCCAATCCACTACATCCGATACCCCTCGGTTGGCTACCAGCGCCTTGACCCCAAACGGCGCCCGCCCCATCACATACTCCGCATCCGCCCACTGCCCACCGCTTGCCCGCCACGCCCACGGCTCCTCAATCCGCACCACCTCCACATCCTGCTGATACTCCCGCCCCACAAACTCATCTGCCCCAATGTCCGGCCGGCTCCCACCTGCCCCCCGCACCTCCCCATCAATGTCCCGACCCCAGACCACCAGCCCCCGATTGCTCAACACCGACCCCAATGGCGCCGGCGCCGTCCGCACCCGTAACCGCAGCAACACCACCCCTACCGCCTCATAATCCCCTGTCCAATTCCCCCATACACTCCCCCCATCCTGCCCCGTGGCAACCTGCCAGTCACTCAGCCGCCGGTACTCCCCATCCCAGCCCATGCGCAGCCCATACTGCCCCTCGACTACCTGCACCTCCACCATCCGCACCACATCCCCACCCCCACTGACCCAGTACGCATTCCTATCCTGCTTAATCCCCCCTGCCTTCCGCGGATGTACCCCCTCATAGATGATCGCCGCCCGCGTCTGCCCCTGCCCTACCTCCACCGCCACCGCATTGTTGACCACCACCGGCTCCCATGCCTGCTGCACCACTATCCCCCCAACGATCCCCGTCCCCGCTACCCCATCATCGCCTATCCACACCGTGTTGTGTGCCACCGTGTCCCCACGCGTCCAATACCCCCACCGACGCGGCACCAATAACGCATCGAGCCCCGTCGCCGCCGGATCCCGCTCCGTCCACAACTGGATCCCCGCCACATGCGCCCCAGCCGCCCCACGCCGCAGATCCCACACCACGTTGTTGACTACCCGCGTCCGCTCCGCCACATCCGGCATCACCACCGGCTGCGGCTCCAACCCCGTCAAATAGTTCTGCACCTGCTCCACCACGATCCCCCGCACCAGCACATCCGACTCCACCCGCGTCACCTCGTTGCCCTCAACCACTACCCCGACACAGTTGTACGCCCCAAATCCCCCAACCACTATCCCCGCCGCCGGCTCACTGCCACCCGTTGCCCCCTTGCCTACGTTGTCTATCCGGTTCCCCCGCACGACCGCCCCCTCCTCATACCCCAACACAATCCCCGCACCCCGCACGTTCGTGATGATGTTGCCCTCAAACCGGTTCCCAACATTGTAATACCGCCGCACCTTCCCCGGTCCGGCCTCCTTCAACGGACCTAACCCCAACGACACGATCCCATACCCAAACCCGCTGATCTCGTTGCCCACAACCTCGTTGTACGAACACGTCACCGTGTCCAATACATCGACCCCCTGGTACGCCGAAATACGCCAGTTCCGCACCACCACCCCCGCCGAGTACGTCACCGGCTGCCCCCCGATGACCCGCACATCCGGCTCCCACTCAAACTGCCCTAACGCCGCATTCAACCGCGCCCGCGGCAACGCCGTCGCATAACTGGCCGACGTCGTCGGCGCATTCCCAATCAAACAGTTCTTCACCCCAACATGATGTACCCCACGCCCTAAGTAAAATACCGCCCGCCTCGCCTGCCCCACCGGCGCCTCTAACTCAAACCGCAACGACTTCTGCTGCCCACCGTCAAACGTAATGTACCCCGCAAAGTTGGCATCCTTCGGGTCACGCGTGACGTAGTAGACAGCATTCAGATTCGAGGGGGTTGTTGACTGCCCCATGAAAATCCCAATCCCCGAGCTGCTCTTGAGCCGGATGGTCACACTCCCACGCTGGAGTGCCCGCTGCCCGTAGGGACGGAAGGTCACCGTATTCTGCGGGCTAATCCCTACAATCCGGCCGCTCAGGTCAATCGCCGGCTGTCCGGAGTTCACATCCCCGACTTCGTAGTAAGCATCGGTGAACTCGAAGACCACCGGTCCCCCAACACCCCGCTGGTAGAGGGCATCAATGGCGTCCTGGATCGTGGTGAAGTTGCGCGGATTGCCCGCAAACAGCGTCCCAATCGTGTACGTCCCCGAAAGCGGACCCAAGACGCTAAACTGTGTGCAGGCAACATTGTTCGTCGTCAGCTGATCACGGGAGTCCGTCACGTAGATGCAGGCCTGGTAGGTTCCTTCCTGCGGTGGGACGAAGTAGCGGAAGTTGATCGGAATCGTGCTTCCAATCGGGAGATCGGGCACGACCGTATCAGCAACGTAGACATCTTGTGTCGGTGGCGGGGACAGCCGCGTAATGACCATCCGCACCTGCACGTTCGTTACATCGCCAATCCCATTGTTCGTAAAGGCACCAACCGGACGGAAGGGGCGTCCTGCATAGAGCGTGGTGGTCGAGCTCGGATAGACTACCCGTGTAGCTTCGACTTCGAAATCATAGGCAATCTCAAAGATGTAATCGCCCGCAACGGGGAGGCAGTTGTTCCCCGGCTGGTCATCGGAAACGTTGAGGAGCGTGCCGCACACCTGGAGCCGGTATAGCCCAGGCTGCGTCGTCTGCGTAAAGCGGGCGAAAGAAATGGTCACCTTCTCTGTGCTCGGCAACGTCCCGGTCCAGTTGACCGTGTCGGTATAGATACGGGTATTGTCCGGCAGACGCCAGATTTGCGCAACAGCACGGAACGCGGTAATGGTGTTCAAACCGACATTCTGGAAACGCGCTGAGACCGGGATCGAAATGCCCATCGGGTACTTTGTCCGCCGTGGCGGTGCATTGCTCTGCGGGTCCACAATTTCGGTAATTGCCAGATCATTCGGGAAAGCGACCACGAAATCCTTGATCCACTCCTGCGTGTAGCCCGGCATGCTGTACGAGGCGATCAACCGGTAGCTGCCTCCAACGGCGTTGGTCAGATCCAATGCCCCACCGCTCCCGGCATACGGTCCCTTCGCACTGGTCATTGTGTACGTATACGTGCCGCTACTTGGATAGCTGAGGTTGATAATCGTGTCGTTCGGGTTTCCACCTTCGGTGGCAATGTAGACAGCATTCTGCGAGGGAAGTGGACCCACAATCTTGTACGTCAGGGCGATCGAACCCGTTGCCCGGTATGTTAAGTACGGCTTCGGGTGCTGGGCATCCTGTCCGCCGTAGATCTCCCCGGCTCGGAGGATCTTCCGCGGGTCTACGTCCTCCGGGAAACTCTCGATAATGCCGGAGAGCACCCCGAAGCGGAAGACCGGACGCCAGGTATAGAAAGCAGACCCCGTGTAGAGCGTCACACAGTAGTCAGCACCGTCGCTGACGAAGTACGCATGGGGATAGTAAACCCCTGGCACCGTCGTTCCCCAGTACTGCGGGAAGTTGTATGTCCAGCCCGTGCGGTAATTACAGATCTCGATGAGGAGGTTGGACTGCCCATCCCAGAGGAACGGCACCGAGAAGGTGTGGATATTCCATGCATTTGCCTGCGGGACGAAATTGTCCACGTCGTAGACCAGCGTGAAACTCGAGCGGTCGTTATCGAGGCTTGTAATAGCATTCGCCGTCGTCTGCTTGATCCAGATGCGGTAGCGCCGAGGAGGCGGAGCAATACCCGCGTAGTAAGAACCGACCTGAACCCCGAGAGCAACGATTTGCCCACCAGGCATACCGGCTGCCTGCATTTCAGAGGCACGGACCAGGTACTGGCTCCGTCCGGTCCACCAGTAGTCGTGGTAAGGGTTGACATAGTCAAACTGGTACCATCCCTGGCTACTGCCCGGACCGCCCGTGACATCGTAGTAGGTCTGGGCAGAAGCCGCTATGCTCCCGAACACCATTGCGACGAGCGCTGTCAAGAGGCGAGCAGGTGTCATTGCCCCGTCTCCGTATGATGGTATGACATGAAGCCGCTGGTATTGTAACGCAAATTACCGTGCCCCGCGTTCCAGGGCACCTGCAAATATAAGGCAGGTTTCCTTACTCAGAGAGGCAGAGCGTGTCCATTACCGGACCCATTGCCGGGAGTGTGCTGGGGAAGGGACGGGGCAGGGTGTTCGGCTTCCTCTTCCTCATGCGGGACAATGGTAACATCGGCAATGACATCATCGGCATCCAGCCGGATGAGGCGGACTCCCTGCGTGTGGCGCCCTAGAACCGGAATACCCCGGACAGGCTGGCGAATGAGGATGCCCCGCGCAGTCATGACAACCACGTCGTCCCCATCCTGCACGGTGTGGATAGCAACGACGGGACCTGTTTTCGGCGTCACGTTCATGCAGATGACTCCCTTTGCTCCGCGCCGAGTCCGGCGGAAGTCTCCCACCCGTGTTCGCTTGCCGTAGCCGCGTTCGCCGACGATGAGCAAGTGCCCCTCCGGCGAGTCTGAGACAGCTGCTCCGATGACCATATCGCCCTCCTCCAGGGTAATCCCGCGGACGCCCATTGCCGCTCGTCCCATCGGGCGCACCTCTTCTTCAGCAAAGCGGCACGCAAAGCCGCGGGCAGTTGCGATGAGAATCTCATGTGCTCCGCTGGTCAGATGTGCTGCCACGAGCTGATCCTCTGGGGACAGCGACAGCGCAAGGATACCCGAGGAGCGCACCGTGCGGAACTCTTCCAGGGCAACGCGCTTGACAATCCCGGAACGGGTCACCATCACGATGTATTCGGCAGCATCCCAGCGGCGGACCACAACAGAGGCAGTGACCTTCTCTTCCGCCGCTTTGCCAATCAGATTTGCCAGCGAGCGTCCCCGAGCCGTACGGCTCCCTTCAGGCAGGTCGTAGACTTTGACCCGGTAGCAGCGCCCGCGATTGGTGAAAAAGAGTATCTCGGCATGGGCAGTGGCGTAGAGGACATGTTCGACGAAGTCATCCTCCTGCGGGGAAGCACCGCTCAAGCCGCGTCCGCCTTTTGCCTGCCGCCGATAGGCATCCGCCGGGGTCCGCTTGATGAAGCCCTGGTGCGTGATGGTCACAATGACTTCTTCGTCCGGGATGACATCTTCGGCCGTAAGCTCCCGGGCTTCGTAGACAATGCGCGTGCGGCGCTCATCCCCATAGCGACGGGCAAGTTCGCGGAGTTCTTCAGCAATCAGCTGCCGTTGGAGCTCTTCGCTTCCGAGGATTGCCCGGAGGCGTTCAATGCTCTGCAGGAGTTGCCGGTACTCGTCATGCAGGCTGGAGCGCTCCAGACCGGTCAAGCGCTGGAGGCGCATTTCTAAGATCGCCCGTGCTTGTTCGGCTGAGAGCTCGAAGCGGTCTTGCAAACGCTGCGATGCTGTTGCCGGGTCAGGCGCAGAGCGAATCGTCTCGATGACCTCATCGAGCTGGTCCAGCGCTCTCAAAAGCCCTTCCACAATGTGGGCACGCCGCTCTGCTCCATCCAGCTCGAAGCGGCTCCGCCGCTGAATGACCTCATGGCGGTGGCGGAGAAAGGCGTGTAACATCTCCCGCAACGACAACACCCGGGGGCGCCCACCGACGAGCGCCAGCATGATGATGGAGAAGGTACTCTGCAGCGGCGTGTGCTTGTAGAGATTGTTCAGCACGACCATCGGCACCGCGTCGCGCCGGAGTTCAATGACAATGCGCATGCCCTCGCGGTCGGACTCATCCCGGATATCGGCAATGCCCTCCAGTGTCTTCGTCCGCACCAGCTGGGCAATCCGCTCGATGAGCGCGGCTTTCGCTACCTGAAAGGGGAGTTCCGTGATCACAATTGCTTCCCGCCCGCTGCGGAGAGTCTCAATGAACGCACGACCGCGCACGGTAATCTTGCCCCGCCCTGTCCGGTACGCTTCCCGCACACCCTCGTAGCCGTAGATGATACCCCCGGTAGGAAAGTCGGGTGCGGGGATATACTGCAGGAGCTCCTCGTCGCTGAGGTCTGGATTTTGGAGCAGTGCGAGAAGCGCACTGACGACTTCCTGCAGGTTATGCGGCGGAATGCTCGTCGCCATGCCCACCGCAATACCGCTGGCACCGTTGAGAAGGAGTAGCGGGGCAACGGTTGGCAGCACCGTTGGCTCCTGCAATGTCTCATCGAAATTCGGGCGGAAGTCAACGGTGCTCTTCTCAATGTCCCGGAGCGTCTCCAGCGCTAGCGGTGCCAGGCGGGCTTCCGTATAGCGCATCGCAGCAGGGCTATCGCCATCAATGGAGCCGAAATTGCCCTGCCCGTCGATGAGTGGGTAGCGCATCGTCCACGGCTGCGCCATGCGGACCATGGCTTCGTAGACAGGCGCATCGCCGTGAGGGTGGTATTTCCCGAGCACTTCCCCGACAATACGCGCCGACTTCTTGTATGGTCGGTTCGGTAGCAGCCCCAGCTCATGCATCGCGTAGAGAATGCGCCGCTGTACGGGCTTGAGCCCATCGCGGACATCGGGCAAGGCGCGGGAGACAATGACAGACATGGCGTAGTCCAGGTAGGCATCCCGCACCTCGTCTTCGACCAGGACGGGGATCACACGCTCACGCTCCGTTTGCTCCATTGCTCGCCTCATCTTCGGGAAACGGCGTACAAAATTACGGGGCAACACGCCGCGTCGGGATTCCTACAGAGCCTACTCCCGTACGCAGAGCCGCTGACATGCGTGCCAGACTTCCTCCACCGTGATGGAGCTGATACACATGAAGGCTTTCTCCCCACTCCAGCGACATTGCACCGGGCGTGGCGAGTAGTAGAAGCACGGACTGCAGGGGAGTTCCCGGCGAACCAGTTCGTGCCGTGTCTTCCATGGGCGGACATAGACCGGGTTTGTGTAGGCGAAAATTGCTACCGTGGGGAGCTGGAGCGCGGCTGCCACATGCATGAGCGCTGAATCATTGCTCACGAAGAGCTGGCACCGCCGCATAATTGCCGCACTGACCATCAGCGATGGGGAGCGGACAACTCGGCAGCGCTCGGGAAAGCCCGTCTGCGCCCGAATTCGCTCGTTGAGCTCCTCCTCCGCTCCGGCACCGAAGAGCAGAATCCATGCCTCCCATTCCTGGATGAGCCGACGCGCCAGAGCGGCGAAATTCTCCGGTGCCCACCGCCGACGAACATGGTTTTTGAACACTGCCGACCCCGCATGGAAGCCGACACAGAAAGCCTCCGCTGGGATTCCCTCCACAGCATACCAATGCTCCGCAGCACGGAGGTCCTCCTCACGGAAGAACAGCTGCAACGGCGGTAGCTCCGGCGGGACGGGAACTCCCAGGAGCGCAACCAGGCGCACGTTTTCCTCAACGTTATGCAGACGCTCGTCTTCTGGCACCGTCCGGTTCTTGAGCCAATTCAGTTGGCAGAAGTCCAGATGGGCGTACCGGTGCCCGACGCGAAGCGGCGCCCCGGTCAACCACACCAGTACGTTGTATTCCCACCGGTTGGAAGGGTAGACCGTCAGGGCAATGTCGTAACGCTCCCGCCGCAGGCGCCACAGGAAGCCGAGCGAGCGCCATACTGGTTCCCGGAGGAAGTCCCAGAACCATACCCGGTGCACCCCGGGATGGCGCTCGTAGAGCTCCCGAACCCCCGGAAACATTGCCACAATGTCCACCTCCGCCTCCGGGAAATGCTCCTTCAGCAGCGCCAGCGCGGGAGTAAACAGGAGCGCATCCCCGATGCCGGAGAGCGCAAAGACGAGCAGCCGCATCCTTGTTCGTCCCTTGTCTGCGTGTTAGACTCTCCCTCATAAAAGACGCACGGGACAGCGATGACAGGCTTTGTGACCGATGAGCGCTACCTGGCTCACGATACCGGCAGCGGACATCCCGAGCGCCCGGAACGGCTCCAGGCAATCTGGCAGGAGCTCCACCAGCGCTCGCTGTGGAGCCAGCTCCTCCATCTGGCTCCCCGGATGGCAACCCTGGAAGAACTCACCCTGGTCCATGCCGAGTCCTACTGTGAGTTCATCCGTCGGAGTCTTCCCCGCCAGGGCATCGTCTGGCTTGACCCGGACACGGCTCTCTGCCCAGCCTCGTATGAGGTTGCCTGCCTTGCCGCCGGAGGAGTTCTGCGAGCACTCGAGGCTGTCATCGAGGGCAGGTGCCGCAACGCATTCTGCGCCATCCGTCCGCCGGGACACCACGCCGAGCGTGACCACGCAATGGGATTCTGCCTGTTCAATAACGTGGCCATCGCTGCCCGCGCTGCCCAAGTATACCACGGTCTGCGCCGTATCCTCATCCTGGACTGGGACGTCCATCACGGTAACGGGACACAGCACATTTTCGAGGAAGACCCGACGGTCTTCTACGTCAGCCTGCACCAGTTCCCGCTCTATCCCGGGACCGGACGGGCGGACGAACGCGGTCGCGGCGTCGGTGAAGGCTTCACCCTCAACATCCCTCTGCCGCCGGGGAGTGACGAGAGCGCCTACCGGAGGGCATTCGAGCAGCTCATTGCCCCTGCCGTTGCAGCGTTCCACCCCGACCTCATCCTGATCTCTGCCGGGTTCGATGCGCATCGGGATGATCCCCTGGCATCACAACGCCTGACGGAAGAAAGCTTCCGCTGGATGTGCCGACAAACGCTACAGTGGGCTGCCACCTTCTGCAACGGACGCCTGGTCGCTGTCCTCGAAGGCGGTTACGCACTCCCTGCCCTGGCGCGGAGTGTGGCAGCGTGCCTGGAAGAGATGCTGCAGGCTGCCTATTAGCTCTCACACGGGGAAGGCACGGTCTCCACCCTCCCGAAGCCCGCAAGCTGGGGCGCAACTTCCTCAGGGTCTCCGGCAGCGGCAATGAGTACCAGCTCAGGGCGAAAGAAGTCCCGCTGCACTGCGAGGAGTTCCTCCGGGGTCAGTCGGCGCAGAGCTTCCAAAAAGTGCTGTGGGTACTGGCTGGCAAGACCATGGACGAGGGCGCTGCTGTAAAGTCCAAGGATGCCATCGAGCGTGACAGTCTGCCGCAGCGTTGCCCCGTAGACTACCCGGAGCACCCGTTGGAACTCCTCTTGCGGCAGAGGATTGTGCTGGAGCCATTCGAGCTCGTCGAGCACACGAGCGCATGCATGCCCGAGCTGCTCGGTGGCAAGCGAAGTCTCGATGAGTGTCAGTCCACCGGCGCGCAACGACAGAAGGACAGCGGAGACACCGTAGGTCATGCCCTCATACTCCCGCAAGCGCCGATTGAGCCGTGCCAGGAAATAGCCCCCGAGGGAAGCCGCAATCAGGTATGCAGCCGGATACGCTTCCTGTCCGGCTCGGGGAGCTGGAAGTCCAAAGGTGAGAGCGCTCTGCAGTGCACCGGGTTTTGCCGCAAGGGCAACCCGGCGTTGCCACTGTCCAGCAAGCGGCGGGAGCGTGCTCTCTACCCCCTCTGCCGGGAAGGCACCCTGCAGCCGTTCCAACCACTGCAGCGCCTCCTCTGCACGGAGATCCCCACCGATGAGCACGATGCGCGGCACCGCCCGGCACATCACCTCGTACCACCGACGGCAGGCATCGGCTGTCAGGTGGGGAAGCACGGAGCGCTTGCCCAACCGCGGCTGGCTATAGGGATGCCCTGCAGCAGCAAGGGTAAAAAAGGCAAACCGTGCCAATGCCTCGACCTCCTGGCACTGTTCCTCCAGCGCCACCTCCTGCCGCTGCCGTTCACGGCTGACTTCCTCCTCAAGGAACGCCGGTTCGGCAAGCATCTCCAGCACCAGCGGGAAGACTTCCGAGAGAACAGTTCGCAGACAGAGGCAGCGCACGACACTGAAGTCTTGCTGGATGGCAACCTCCAGCGTCGCGCCGGTGGCTTCCAGTCGGCAATGGAACTCTTCTGCCCTCTGGTGCTTCGTCCCCCGCAGGAGGCTCCGCAGTGTCAGCCAGGTCAATCCTGGCTGTGGCGCATGAGCTGCTCCAACCGGGAAAATGAGCTGCCAGGAGACAAGCGGAAGGCTATGCTCTGGCAGAATATACCACTGCCAGCCAGGCGGAGCAGGTAGCTGCTGCAGCGGTGGGATCACAACCTGCGGAGGCTCTTGCCGAAGCGGCACTTGACGGAATGCCATCACCGTCCTTTGTCTCCCTGCCTGTTCCACAGCCGTTGCCTACAGACGATGCTTGCCGGGAAGACAGTCCTCATCACCGGCGCCTCCAGCGGAATCGGCGCCGCCTGTGCGGAAAAGTTCGCCGAAGCCGGAGCCCGGCTCCTGCTCCTGGCACGCCGACGCGAGCGGCTGGAAGCTCTTGCCCACGAACTCCACAGCCGCTTCTCTGCCTCATGCCACCTGCTGGTATGCGATGTCCGAGACCGCCACCAGGTGGAAGACACGCTCGGCTCACTTCCGCCGGCATGGGCAGATATTGATATCCTGGTCAACAACGCCGGACTTGCCCGCGGATTGGCTCCCCTCCACGAAGGCTCCTACGACGACTGGGAAGAGATGATCGACACCAACCTCAAGGGACTGCTCGCCGTCACCCGCGCTGTCCTGCCCCGCATGGTTGCTCGCCGGTCAGGGATGATCATCAACATCGCCTCCATTGCCGGGCGAGAGGTCTACCCGAACGGGAACGTCTACTGCGCTACCAAGCACGCTGTCCGGGCACTCTCTGAGGCACTCCGCATCGACTTGAACGGCACGAACATTCGTGTGGTCAACATTGACCCTGGACTGGTCGAGACGGAGTTCTCGCTCGTGCGCTTCCGCGGCGATGCCGAGCGTGCTCGGAAGGTGTACGAAGGGCTCCAACCGTTGACAGCACACGACGTTGCCGAGCTGGTGCTCTTCTGCGCCACCCGCCCCCCACACGTTGTCATCGCGGACGTTCTCATCGTGCCAACCGCCCAGGCTACCACGTGGCTGGTCCATCGTCAGCAGGGATAGCCTGGTCAGAATACCCCGCGCTCGCGCAGGCTCGTGTAGCTATCCCCGGCAATGATGATATGGTCCAGCACCGGGATATCCAGGAGCTTACCCGCCTGGACCAACTGCCGAGTCACGGCAATATCCTCGGCAGACGGTTCGCTATTGCCCGAGGGGTGATTGTGCAGCACGATGATTGCCGCAGCGCTCTCGGTAATTGCTAGCCGGAACACCTCTCGGGGATGGACCAAGCTGGCAGTCAACGTTCCTTCGCTGACGAGCACCTCGCGGACAATCTGGTTCGCGGCGTTGAGCAGCAGAACATGGAAGGACTCAGTCCGTGCTCCCCTCAGTCGCGGGATGTAGAGCCGCGCCACATCCTCCGGAGAGCGGATCACCCGCCGGGCAGCAAAGGGTTCTGCCTGGAGCCGACGCGCCACCTCAAAGGCAGCCGCCAGGACAATCGAACGGACCATCCCCATGCCCCGCACCGCCCGCAGTTCGCTGACATCCCGGGCTGCCAGGTCCGTCAACGAGCCGAAGCGATCCAGAAGCTCCCGTGCGACATCAAGGGCAGAAAACCCCTGCGTCCCAGAGCCAATCAGGATTGCCAGCAGCTCGGCATTGGAAAGCACCGACGCCCCGTAGCGCAGCAGCCGTTCCCGCGGACGCTCATCTTCGCGCCACTCCCGAATCGCCCGGTAGGTAGGTGGTGCATTTACTCGGGCTTGAGAACCTCGTGCAGCCATTGCAAATACGGCTCCGCCGATGCTTCCAGAGGCAGGGCAATGATTTCCGGAACGTCGTAGGGATGCAGCTCACTGACTCGCTGCTGGAGTGCCGCCAGAAGCTCCCGATGGGTTTTAATAATGAGGAGCGCTTCCTGCGCTTCGTGGAGCGCTTCCTTCCAGCTGAAGTAAGAGTAGACCGTTGGCACGATATTGCAGCAGGCTGCTAAGTGTTCGCTGACCACAATGCGCGCCAGCTGCTTGGCATTGTCCAGCGACGGGGTTGTGATGAGGACAACACAGAAATCGCGGGTATTCTGCATAACTTTGGCATTGTCCGTCCAACCCGGGCGCAAATTAGGGAAAATGGTAGAGCTGCTCGTGTTGTACCTCCACATGCTGGCAGCGCTCTATGCCTTCACGAAACGCTGGCAAGAGCGGGGAATTGCCGAAGGTTTCCTGGCAGTGCTCTTCGTTGGCTTCATCTTTCTGCTGGGCTGGAGCCTGAGCGGAGCAGCTGTACGCGCTTTTCTCTCCACCCCGAACCTGACCCCATGGCTGAGCCGGGATGCTCTGGGACTGCTGCTGATTTTGCCGGCGGAAGTTGCACTCTTCATTGCACTCTTCGTACGCCGCTGAACGTATGCGGTGGGACACGAGAAAGGGAAGCCCCGACGTCTGTGGAGGCATCCAGTTATCCGAACCCACCGTGCGATGGACACCGCAGCTCTCGCAGACCAGCTCCGCCAGCGTGTAGCACAAGTTCGCGATCCCGAGCTCGGAGTCCCGCTCGGGGAGCTCAACGCCGTCCACGCGGTACGCCTCCGCGATGGCTGTGTTGAGCTCTACCTGGAGTTGATTCCTCCCGTCCGGTGGATTGCCCAGCAGCTAGAACAGGCATGCCGGTTAGCAATTGCCGAGCTTCTGCCCGAAGCCCCTGTGGAGATTTACGTCCGGGAGCGGGAGATCCCGCGCGGCAGTACTCCACCGTCGCTCTCCGAGGTCAAGCACATGCTAGCCATTGCCTCGGGTAAGGGTGGAGTTGGGAAATCCACGGTGGCAGCAAACCTAGCTGTTGCCCTCGCCCAAGCTGGAGCGACGGTCGGATTGCTCGATGCGGATATCTACGGACCCAGCGCTCCGACCCTGTTCGGACTGCAAGGCATGCCTCTGCACGCCCGCAAAGATGAACACGGGCGCGTCATCGGGATCCCCCACCAGCGCTACGGGGTTCGTGTTGCTTCCATGGGATTTGTTCTCCAGCGCGACCAGGCGGCTATCCTGCGGGGTCCGCTCCTGGCAGGATACTTCATGACGCTGGTAGAGCAAGTAGACTGGGGGCAGCTGGACTTCCTCCTCTTCGACCTTCCCCCAGGAACGGGCGATATTCACCTGACGCTGGCGCAGAAGGTACCGCTGACGGGCGTCGTATTGGTCACCACCCCGCAAGAGCTCGCCCTTGCCGATGTCCGCCGTAGTGCGGCGATGTTCCATCGAGTCAACGTCGCAGTTCTGGGCATTGTGGAGAACATGAGTTACTTCACCTGCTCCCGCTGTGGACATCGCGAGTTCCCCTTCGGCGAAAGCGGTGGGGAACGTCTAGCCGAGGAGCTCCAAACGGTACTCCTCGGGCAGTTACCGCTCGACCCCCTCCTACAGCGTGCCAGCGACGAGGGGATCCCTGCTGTCGAACACCCTGCCGGTGCTCATATGCGAGCGCTCTTTGCCGAGCTTGCTCGCTGCGTGGTGCGGGAAATACGCCGCCACTACGCCCGCACAGCTGCCCCGCCTCCGGAGATCCAGCTGTAGTCCATGGCGCAACCCGGAGAATCCTCTAATTTTGTGCGCTCTTGTGATGTCGTCTTCGCTTTCCTCAACGTTCATGCGTGCGGTGGTAGAAATTGCGGCGCAACAGTATACGGTCGAACCCGGGCAGATTCTGGTTGTCCCTCACCTCCCGAGTGAACCGGGCAGCACCGTAGAGTTTCCCCATCTCCTCCTGGTCGAAGACGGTACCACGGTCTTGCTTGGCACCCCATACGTTGAAGGGTGCGTTCGTGCCGAAGTTCTCGACCATGGCAAGGGGAAGAAGGTCATCGTCTTCAAGAAGAAACGGCGCAAGGGGTACAAGCGCTTCAAAGGGCACCGACAGCTCTACACACGGCTGCGCATCACGAGTATCGAACTGCGGGGCAGTTCCACAACCGAGACAGTCTGAGCCATGGCACACAAGAAAGCTGGAGGCTCGACGCGGAACGGGCGCGATTCCAACCCGAAATACCTCGGCGTCAAGCGCTTCGGCGGGCAGCTCGTCCGTGCCGGGAACATCCTCGTCCGGCAACGGGGGACAAAGTTCTACCCCGGACGCAACGTCGGGATGGGACGCGACTACACGCTCTACGCTCTCACCGACGGTGTGGTTGTCTTTGAACGGAAAGACCGCCAGCGCTTGAAGGTTTCTGTCTACCCGATCGACGGCAACAGGGAGAAGGCAGCATGAAGCTGACCATTATCGGGGCGGGGAACGTTGGTGCCACAACAGCCCACCTGGCAGCTCTCCAAGGAGTTGCCCGCGAGATTGTGCTGCTCGACATCGTCGAGGGAATTCCCCAGGGCAAAGCGCTCGATATCTACGAATCGCTCCCTATCGTGGGACGCGATTGCCGAGTGATCGGGACGAACTCCTACCAGGACACCGCCAACTCGGACATCGTAGTCATCACCGCTGGGGTGCCGCGCAAGCCCGGCATGAGCCGCGATGACCTCCTGACAACCAACGCGGGCATTGTCAAATCGTGTGCGGAACAAGCCATTGCCTATTCCCCGCACGCCTTCTACATCGTGGTCTCCAACCCGCTCGACGTAATGACGTACCTGACGCTGAAGATCACCGGACTGCCACGGACCCGCGTGGTCGGCATGGCAGGGGTGCTCGACACAGCCCGCTTCCGCACTTTCATCGCCATGGAGCTAGGGGTCTCCGTCAGCGATATCTCTGCCATGGTCCTCGGCGGACATGGCGACAGCATGGTCCCGTTGGTCCGCTATACTACCGTCGCCGGTGTCCCGCTGGCGGAGTTACTCCCTCCGGAGCGGATTGCGGCACTGGTGCAGCGGACTCGCGATGGCGGGGCAGAAATCGTTGCCTATCTGAAAACCGGGAGTGCTTACTACGCCCCTGCTGCCGCCGTTGTGCAGATGATCGCTGCCGTTGCAGATGATCGCAAGCAGATCCTTCCCTGCGCTGTGTTCCTGGAAGGTGAGTACGGACTGTCCGATGTCGTCTGCGGTGTCCCGGTCAAGCTCGGGCGCTCTGGAGTGGAGGAGATCTTCCAGCTGGAGCTGACCGAGGCAGAGCAGGAAGCGCTCCACCGCTCGGCTGCCGATGTCCGGCGGACAATCGCCCGCATGGAGGAACTCTTGCAGCAGGCAGCGTCATGAGGTCGTTGCTGCAGAAAATCCTGCTGCAGAGGCGGGACTGTATTTTTGCACTCCAGTCGTAGGGTCTCGTCAAGTAGCACAGGAGCTAACTGATGAACAACCCGCTGCGGAATCTCTTCAATGTCATCGTCATCGTCCTGGCACTGACGGTCGCGTTCCTATTCTACCACTTCGTCATGGGCAACCCCGCCAACTTCAAAGACGGGGAACGCCGGCGTGAGCCTGTGCCCGGTAACATTCTGGGAACTGCCTACACCGGTGGTCCGCTCGTCGCAGTGCTGATCGCTCTGTCGCTGATTTCCATCACGTTCGTCATCGAGCGCTGGCTCTCGCTACAGAAAGCCCGCGGGAAAGGCTCGCCGGAGCAGTTCCTGACAGAGTTCCAGAAACTGCTGGAAGCCGGGAAAGTCGAGGAGGCAATAGCGCTATGCCAACGCCAAGGCGGCAGCCTTGCAAATGTCTTGCTGGCAGGACTGCAACGCTACCAACAGGTTGCCCAGGATTCTTCCCTGGATGCCGAGCGGAAGCTGGCTGAAGTCCAGCGAGCCATTGACGAGGCTATCAACTTGGAGACGCCTCTGCTGGAGAAAAACCTGGTCATCCTCTCCACCATTGCCTCCATTTCAACGCTGGTGGGGCTGCTGGGAACCACAATCGGGATGATCCGCGCCTTCATGGCGCTGGGGCTGACCGGCGCCGTTTCCGCACAGCAACTCTCCATCGGCATTGCTGAAGCTCTCTACAACACAGCCGGCGGGCTCTTCACGGCGATCATCTCAATTGTCGCATACAACTTCTTCACCACGAAGGTGGACAACTTCGTGTACACCATCGATGAAGCCACGCTGAGCATGATGGAAACGCTCACCGTGCAGGTCAAACAGTAAAGCTTCCCATCGCCGCCCATGCCGAAAGTCAAGAAACGCCGGCTTGGTTTCGTGCTGGATATGACCCCGCTGGTGGATATCACCTTCCTGCTGCTGACCTTCTTCATGCTGACGGCGAAATTCAAATCCGAAGCCGAAAGCCAGCAGCGGTTCACCATCGTTCGCCCCCAAGCAACCGCTGACACCTCTCGGCTGCCAGATAAGGACCTGGCCATCATCAAAATCGGGATCGACACCCTGGTGGGCGACACATCGTACTACTACGAGATGACCAACGAGACCGACTGGGCACAAGTCGTCGGCAGTATGGAGCAGCTGCAACAGTCCCTCGGCGGACAACGGGTCCGGCAAGTCAAAGTGAATCTCCAGGAACTCGACGAACTCATTCGCCGAACCCGGATCGTGCGCCCGACGACCCGCTTTGCGATTGATGCCGACCGGCGCGTCCGCTACAAATGGGTCGAAGACCTCATGGACGTCCTCCGGCAGAATCGAGCCACGATCTTCAACTTCGTCACGGACCGCCGCCCCCCAGAGCAGCCTCCAATGTAACAGAGTGCGGGCAGTAAACGTCAAAAGCATGTGAGTCCGACAAAGTCCTGGGTACCCATGGGGGTTGCCGATTTCGGTGGAGAAGCCAAGCGAGAGCGCCGAGGTGGGAAGCGGCGCCGCAAGAAGATGCGCCGTCTGCGGTACCGGCTGGACATGACCCCGCTGGTGGATATCGCTTTCCTGCTGCTGACCTTCTTCATGCTGACTACGACTCTGGTCACCCCCCAAGTCATGGAGATGACCATCCCGCCGGAGCGCACCCAGGTTGAGGTCCGCCAGTCAGAGCTGCTCACACTGCGCATTCGCAGCGACGGGAAGGTCTTCTACAACCTGGGAACCGATGCGCCACAGGCAATTGCGCTCAAGGACCTGGAATCGCTGGCGGTACGGGAAAACGTGCGGCTCAAAAACCGCCTCATCACCGTGTTGAAGCCCTCGCCCAATGTCCCCTACGGGCGGGTCATTGCCGTCCTGGATGTGCTCAACCGCGCGGAGGTGCAGATTAGCGAACAGCTTGCCCGGGAAGGGCTCAAGCGGGAACGCCGCTTTGCGCTTGCCCCGATGACCGAGCAGGATGAACAGGAGATTGCTGGGCTGTGATGGCACAGGCACAGACCGTCCCGATGGTCCCCCGCAGCTGGAGCATTCGCCAGTGGACGCGGGAGTTTCTGCAACGGATTCGGCGTAACACCATCATTGGCTTCTTCGCGGCTACAGCCCTCCTGGTGCTGCTGTTTCTCCTCTACGTCGCCATCCGCATCCTCCTGCCCAGCGAGACGTATACAGCTCGGACGGCACCCGTTGTGAAAATCCGCCTCTCTGAACTGCCGCCACCGCCCTCGCTGACCCAAGAGGTCGCTCCACCACCGACACAGACAACAATCACCGAGCAACCCGCCGTGCGGGTCGGTATCCCCATCCCCGTCCCCGACGTACTGGTGCCGCCAGAGGTACAGACCTTTGCAACGTTGGAAGAGCTCAAACAGTCACCCACTGGCAACCTGGGCGGGGGTGACGGCGGCAATGTCCAAGTCATCCCCGAAAACACCCAGGTGGAGGTGCCCAAGGAGCCAGACCCCTACGAATTTGTTGCCGTGGAGCGGGAGCCGTCACTGGATATGAACGAGCTCCGGCGGCGTCTCGAATATCCCGAGCTGGCACGTCGGGCGGGAATCCAGGGCAAGGTTTACATCCGGGTCCTGGTCGGAACCGATGGGAAACCCAAGCGCTACATCGTGGAGCACTCCGACAACGAGCTGCTGACGGAAGCCGCCGTCAAAGCTGTCATGAGCATGACCTTTACGCCGGCAATCCAGAATGGACAACCCATCGCCGTCTGGGTCTCCATCCCGATTGACTTCCGTCTCCGGTAAGCAGAGTCGTGTGATTCCGGAACGACCAGGATATCCCCTGTGCATCCACCTTCACATCGCACTGCAAGGAAGTGGTGGCACGCGGTCAACTACGCCGCGCGAGCACTCCTCATCCTTGTCGGGTTGCTCCTGGCTCTGGGTTCCTTCCCTGTCGCGGGGAGCTCACAGACTTTTCTGCGCACCTTCGGTGTGGTGATGGCACTGTTCGGTCTCTACCGCGTGCTATGGTACCGCTGGCGTTTGCGGCAGTGGCAGCGTGATGAAGCAGACAACTCTCCATAAGGCGGCGCTGGTGCTGGTACTACTCGGCGCCTGCTCATCCCAGAAGCCGGGACCGGAGCAGCACGAGGAGACCCCCACCAGCGGCACGGTCGAGCTGCTCTGCGATGAGGCGATCGCCACACTGCTGTATGCTCCGCTGATTCGCTTCGACACGCTCTACCCCAACGCCCATGTTCGGCTCATCCCCGTGGCTGCTCGCGAGGCGATGCGGGAGCTGCTCGCCCTCAGAGCCCGGCTCATCGTCCTTGCTCGAGATTACCTGCCCGATGAGGACTCGCTCCTGCGGGTCTATGGCGTTCCCCGCCACCCCCGAATCAAGCTGGCAGAGGACGCGCTGGTTGTCTTCGCACACCCGAGTGTCCCGCTCGACACGCTCAACGTCGCTCAACTTGAGGCAATCCTCCGTGGAGAGAAACGCTTCCGGCACTTCTTCCCCCAGCTTGCGCAGGAGCCTGTACTGGTATGTCCACCACCGACCTCCTCGGTCTACGCACACATAGTGCAGCAGGTGCTGCACGGCACACCGCCGCGAGCCGCACTCCGGATTGTGCCCACGGCGGATTCGGTCCTGCATGCCGTTGCCGCAACACCGTGGAGTATCGGCATTGGATACCTCTCGCAGATTGCTCACTCCCGCGCTATCCGTCCCATCTCGCTGGGCTTCACGGATAGCACCGGAGCGTATGTCTCGCCCAAGCCGGTGCATCAGTCGTACGTCGTGCTGCGGAAGTACCCGTACGTGGTTCCCATCTACGCCTACCTTCGGGACGACCTGCGGAATCTGCCCTGGACGGTGGCGACGTTCCTGGGCACCGATGCGGAAGTCCAACGCCACTTCCTCCAGCGCGGGATCGTGCCCGCATTTGCTCGGATCCGGTTGATTCCAGAGGAGTAAGCCATGGTGCGGATGCTCTGTGCCGCAGTGTTGCTGACCGGCTGTGTGAGTGTCGGTGCATACGCCCAGCTGGAGCAGGCTCGCCAACTGCTGGCAGCAGGGAAACCGGAAGAAGCTCTCCAACTTCTGCAGCCGCTTCTTGCTCAGCGCAACGAGGCTGCCCTGCTCCTGGCTGGCGATATTTGGATGGAACTGGAGCGTCCGGATTCCGCTGTGGCTCTCTACAGCCGTATCCCCAAAGCCACATCGAAGCCTGAGGTCGTCCAACGCCTGGGACTCGCCCTCTCGGCAAGCGGGAAGCACCAGGAAGCGGTGACTCTACTGCGAAAAGCTGCCGAGAACCATCCCCGCTCCGTTGACATCGCCCTGGCACTGGCACAGGCGCTGCTCCAAGCAGACTCCCTCACCCAAGCCGAGTACGTCGTGCTACGCTCCCGAGAATTTGCGGGCTCTGACCCGCGCGTCTATACCATGCTCGGCGACCTCTACTACCGGCAACGTGTCTACGAGCTAGCGCGGCAGAATTACGAGCAGGCGCTCCGCTTGGATTCCTTGCAGAGCCATGCCCGTATGCGTTTGGCAGAAGTCTACTTCCGTCTGGCACAGCGGGAACCAGACCGGGAACTTGCCAACCAGTACTACAACCGTTCACTCTTCCACTGGGATGTGCTGACAAAGCTCGACTCAACCAACGCCCGCGCCTTCTACGAGAAAGGGCGCCTCTTCTTCTTTTCCCGCCTCTACGCCGAGGCAGTCGCGGCACTGAGCCGCTACGTCGAGCTCCGCCCCCGAGGTAGCCTAGGACGCTGGTATCTGGCACAAGCGCTGGTGGAACTCCGGCGCTGCGACAGTGCCCTGCCCCATCTGGAGCGTGTCGCCGACGAGCTCGACACCGCCCGCCCTCGGGCACTGCTGCTGAAGGCGCGCTGCCTCTTTGAACAGGAGCGCTATACCGACGCAATCCAGCTCTACGCAACTCTCCTTGCCGATAGCAGCCTCCCGGCCGACGCTGCCGATTGGGAGCGAGCGGGCGTTTCTGCCCTCTTCAGCGGTGACACCACTACTGCCATCGACTTCTTCCGCCAGGCACTCGCACGCGACCCGAGACGCTGTGCCCTCAGCTTCCAACTCGGTATGCTGCTCTACCGACGCCAGCTCTATGCCGACGCTATCGCTGCTTTCCGCCAGCGCTTACAGACATGCCCGGATACGCTCGATGCCCGCATCTATACCCTCATCGGAATGGCGTTTCTGGCAGCCAACGACCCCGATTCCGCCGTCCCTGCTCTCCAGGAAAGCCTCCGGCTGGATTCGACGAATCTGTTTACCTACCGATTCCTGATTGCAGCCCTGATCGCACTGCGCCGGTACGGCGAAGCAGAAGCGACAGCATGGACCGCGCTGCGCCGTGCCCAGCAGCAAGGCGACCGGCAGAGCGCCGATGATATCATTGTCTCGCTCTGTGCCCCGTGGGTTGAGGCGAAAGACTTCGCCCGCCTGCAACGTCTCAGCCGCGAGGCAACCCGCATTGCTCCCTTCTCCGCCAAAGCCTGGCTCTTCCTCGGCATTGCCTACCACGGGCTCAATGACGCAGCAAATGCCTGCCGGGCATACCGGGAGGCTTTACGCCGCAATCCTGCTGAGACCACTGCCCAGCAGCACTTGAAAGCCCTCAACTGCCCCTAACTGGCTACCAGCCCATCAGGCGGATCAGGCGGAGCACCTCCAGCGCAATGTCGCGGTTGCGCTCCTCGACCAGCCGCGGGAGCCGAACCAGATCGGAGAGCCACCAGACGAAGATCCCTCCCACCGTGAGCCAGTGAAGCCACTGCCGCCACCATTGCTGCAGGTAGGCATAGTGCGAGCCGAACAAGAGCCATCGGAAGTATGCCACCCCGAGGACACGCGCTCGGCGACGGTACTCATCCCAGAACGCCTCCTGCGCCTCCGGCGGCATCTCTGCCAGCATGTACTGAATGCCAACAGGCAGCTTCTCCACAACGCTGAAGGGGAGCAGCAACTGCCGTAATCGCTTCCTCAGGGCGCCGCCCTGAGCCCCACTCCGGGCACCACCATTGGTGTGACTCATGGCGCTCCAGACTCGCTCAATGATACCGGGAACACACTCGCTGGACATATGGACGGAGTGGCAGGCGTGAACGTCTTCTGCGCCGCGGGCTTGACCATCCGGGAATGCCGCATGTCTGCCCGAGCAGAGCTGGAATTGCAGTACTTCAAAGGCGTCGGAGCACGCCGGGCTGCTGCCCTGGCAGAGCTCGGTATTCGGAACGCCCGCGATCTGGTCTTCTTCCTCCCCCGGGCATACATTGACCGTACGACGAGCACCACGCTGCGCGCGCTGGCACTGACACTGCAGAAGCACGAACGCCTCTTCGAGGAACCCACCTCCCCGCTGCTTACCGAGCGGTTGCTCTATAGCGAAGTCACCCTCCTGGTCCGGATTGAGCGCATCCGCGAACACACCGTCCGCGGTAATCGGCAAATGCTCATCGCGAGCATTACCGATGAGAGCCGTGCCCGCGGGCACGTCATCTTCTGGAACCGGCTCGACTACTACCGCCGCTTCCTCCAACCGGGCGCACTCTATATTCTGGCGGGGCGCCCAACTCTGGACCGACACGGGATTGTCACTTTCCACCACCCGGAGCTCGAACCTGTCGATCCCGGCGAGGAAGAGCTCTACTCCATCGGGCGCATCATCCCGAAGTATCGCTCTACTCAAGCTTTGCGGCAGGTAGGGCTTACCCAAGCACGCCTTCGCGCCTTGGTCGAACAGGCTCTCGCCCGTGTCCTCCCGCAGCTCCCAGACCCTTTGCCGAGAACAATCCGGCAGAGCTACGACCTGCCTCCGCTGGCAGAAGCGCTTCGGCAGCTCCATTTCCCACAGTCGGCCGAAGAGCTCCAGCGCGCGCGCCGGCGCCTGAAGTTTGAGGAAATGTTCCTCTTCCAGCTCCTGCTGGCCTTACGCCAGCGGGGCATCCAGCGCGAGCGCGGCTTGGTCTTCAACCCTAGAAGTGCCCACGCCCGCTGGCTTCTGGACCGTCTTCCGTTCGAACTGACACAGGCCCAAAAGCGCGTTCTGCGGGAAATTGTCGCTGACCTGACCAGCGGTCACCCCATGAATCGCCTCCTGCAGGGCGATGTCGGTTCGGGCAAGACTATCGTAGCAGTGCTCACCATGCTGGTCGCCGTGGACAATGGCTACCAAGCGCTGCTGATGGCGCCGACAGAAATCCTGGCCGAACAGCATTACCACACCCTCTGCCGCCTCCTGGAAGGCTCCGACCTCCGCATCGTCCAGCTCGTCGGCGGACAGAACCCGCGTCTACGCAAGGAGATCCTGCGCCAGATTGCCGCAGGAGAAGCCCATATCGTGGTCGGGACCCATGCCCTCTTCGAGAGCTCGGTCACCTACAACCGTGCAGGATTGTTGGTCATTGATGAACAACACCGCTTCGGCGTTCTGCAGCGAGCCCGCCTCCGGGAAGCGAGCCGCCTCTCGCTCGGCACCGAAGGTATTGCCCCGCACGTGCTGGTTATGTCCGCCACCCCGATTCCGCGAACGCTCTCCATGACGCTCTACGGCGACCTGGACGTCTCCGTTCTGGATGAGCTCCCACCGGGACGGAAGCCCGTCATCACGAAGGTCGTCTTCGAGAGTCAGCTGCCGCAGGTGTACGAGTTCATCCGCTCGGAGCTCCGCGCCGGACGGCAAGCCTACATCGTCTACCCGCTCATCGAGCCGTCGGAGAAACTGCAAGCCAAAGCCGCAACGGAACACTACCGGAAGCTCCAACAGGAGGTCTTCCCGGAATTCCGCTGCGGGCTTCTCCACGGGCAGCTCTTCTGGTACGAGAAAGAGGAGGTCATGCGCGCCTTTGCGCGCGGGGAATACCACGTCCTGGTTGCCACCACCGTCATCGAGGTCGGCATTGACGTTCCGAACGCCACGGTGATGCTCGTTCACAACGCTGAACGCTTCGGGCTGGCACAACTCCATCAGCTCCGGGGGCGGGTCGGGCGCGGGAGCGCACAGGCATACTGCTTTCTGGCCACACGGGACCACTTTCGCTACCATTGGCACCGTGCCGCCGACGAACCCCGGGAGCGGCTGGCTGCCATTGTCCGGCTCCGCACACTGGAGGAAACCTGCGATGGCTTCCGCATCGCTGAAGTCGATCTCCAGCTCCGTGGACCTGGCGACCTTCTAGGAACCCGTCAGTCCGGAATGCCCGAATTCCAGTACACGGACTTGGTGACCGATGGGGACATCATCACCCAGGCTCGGCGGGCAGCTTTTGAGCTCGTCGCGATGGACCCGCTCTTGCAGCATGCCGAGCACCGAGCGCTCCGGCACGCCCTCGAAGAACGCTACGGCGAAGCCACCCAGCTCCTCGACATCGCGTGAGGTTTACTCTTCCAGGATCTCCTTTTCCTTGCGCTCCAGCAGGCGCTCGATGTCCTCCATGAACCTGTCTGTGATTTTCTGCAGCTCCTGCTCACCGCGCCGGCGTTCGTCCTCGGAGAGGTGCTCTTCTTTCTCCAGACGGCGCAGCTCCTCCAGGTAGTCCCGGCGAATATTGCGGATAGAGACCCGCGCCTCTTCGGCATACTTCCGGCAGACTTTGACCAGCTCGCGGCGGCGTTCCTCGCTCAGAGGGGGGAGCACAATGCGGATGACCGCCCCATCGTTGGTCGGGGTGACCCCAATATCGGACTGCAGGAGTGCTCTCTCAATGGCTCCCAGCAGGGAGCGATCCCAGGGCTGGATGACGAGCATCCGGGGCTCCGGCACACTGATCGTGCTCAGCTGCGACAGCGGAGTAGGAACCCCGTAGTACTCCACGCGAATGTGCTCAATCAACGCCGGAGTTGCACGCCCCGTGCGCAGACGCGCTAACTGATGCTGGAAGTATTCCAGCGTCTTGCCCATGTGCTCCCGCGCTTTGGTCAACACATCGGCAATGGGCATGGCTGTGCCTCGCGCTTGTTCAGACTTCTTCGTGGTGCACAAGCGTTGCTACTGGCTCGCCGGCAAGCAGCCGCAGGAGGTTTCCCCGCCGGTTGATATTGAAAACCAGGATGGGCAGCCGATTCTCCTGGCACAGGGTGATAGCGGTCAAATCCATCACGCGCAAGCCCTTCTCCAGCACTTCGCGGGAGCTAATGCGCTCGTAGCGCCGCGCCGTAGCAACCTTCTCCGGGTCCGCATCGTAGATCCCATCGACGCGGGTGCCTTTCAGGATTGCCTCCGCCCCGATTTCAATTGCCCGTAGTGCGGCAGCCGTGTCGGTGGTAAAGTACGGATTGCCTGTCCCGGCAGCGAAGATCACGATGCGCCCCTTCTCCAGGTGTCGAATAGCACGACGGCGGATAAAGGGCTCGGCAATCTGCGCCATGGCAATGGCTGTCTGGAGACGGGTCGGGACACCACGGGCTTCGATCGCGTTCTGCAATGCCAACCCGTTGATAACCGTGGCGAGCATCCCCATGTAGTCGCCGACCACCTTGTCAATGCCGTGCGCGGCTGCCTGTATCCCGCGGAAGATGTTTCCTCCCCCGATGACAATCCCCAGCTGGACTCCCCAGCGGTAGGCTTGGACAATCTCCTCTGCCAAGGCTGCCAGCGCCTCAGGATCGATACCGAACCTCTGCTCTCCCAGGAGAGCCTCACCGGAGAGCTTCAGCACGACGCGCCGGTAGCGTGGTCCGCTACCCTCCCCCATGCTCGGTTTCCCCGAGGAAGTACCGCCAGAACCGACGGACTTCAAGGGTCAGTCCAAAGCGCTGGGCAGCTTCCTGCAGGACATCAGCGACGGTACGGTTGGGATCCCGGATGTACGCCTGCTCCAGCAGGCAGCTTTCCTGGAAGAACTTCTCCAGCCGCCCACGCGCGATGCGCTCGGCAACCTCGGGGGATTTCCCCTCGCTGAGGGCTTGCTGGCGGTGCAGTTCCAGCTCTCGCTCGACGAGCTCCGCGGGGATATCTTCCCGGCGGACATACTGCGGCTGCATTGCCGCAACCTGCATGGCCAGGTCTCGCACGAGCGTCCGCAGCTCCTCGGGAGGCTCCGGAAGCGAAACCTCCACCACTGCCGCCAGACGGCTGCCTGCGTGGACGTAGGCGGAGAAGAAGCCCTCTGTTGTCAACACCTGATAGCGCCGCAGCTGGAGCTTCTCCCCAATCTTGGCAGCCATCTCGTCGCGCAAATTCCCCAGCGTCTTCTCCCCAAGGCTACTGTTCCACAGCTCCTCCTCAGAGCCGATCCCACGCTCCAGCAACACCTGCAGGATTGCCTCGGCGAAGCGGAGGAACTCGGCGTTGCGTGCCACGAAATCTGTCTCGCAATTCAGTTCGAGCAATACCGCCTTCCGTCCATCCGGAGTCGTTGCTGCCAGGACAACACCTTCTCGGGCAACCCGATCGGCTCGCTTGGCAGCCAAGACAGCACCCCGTTGGCGCAAGTACTCAATTGCTGCCTGCACATCCCCATTGGCAGCTTCCAAAGCACTCTTGCAGTCGGCAAAGCCGGCACCCGTCTTCTCCCGTAATTCCTTGATGAGCTGGGGCGTTACCGGAGGCATTACACGCGCGATCCTGTTTCACCTTCTGCCGATCCCTCGTCCGG
The DNA here is from genome assembly GCA_002898295.1 of bacterium HR21. Classification (GTDB taxonomy): domain Bacteria; phylum Bacteroidota; class Ignavibacteria; order Kapaibacteriales; family HRBIN21; genus HRBIN21. Next base: position 42,670 of record BEHX01000010.1, on the reverse strand, counting down.
CTCTACCAGGAGCGGACGCCGAGGCGAGCCACGTTCTGAGGGAGTCTCCTGCTCCTGCATCAGCGCCTCGAAGTCCTTCCCGTGTTGCTGTGCGAGATGCCGTCCCTCCAGCACCGCATCGGCAATGATGCGGGTGAAGAGCTCGATTGCCGCAATCGAATCATCGTTGGCAGGGATGGGGTAGTCGACGGCTTCCGGATCAGCGTTCGTATCCACAATCCCGACCGTAGGGATGCCCAGAATGCGGGCTTCTTTGACGGCGATGTGTTCGCGGACGATATCCACAACGTAGAGCATCCCCGGCAGGCGATTCATCATCTCGATACCACCGAAGAGAATCCGCAGCTTCTCCCGCTCCCGCAGGAGCTGCAGGCGCTCCTTCTTGGTAAACTGCTCCAGGGTACCGTCAGCCTCCCACTTGTCAATCTGGTTGAGGCGGCGGATACTCTGCCGGATCGTGGAGAAATTCGTCAGGGTCCCACCCAGCCAGCGCTCGATGACGTAGGGCATCCGACAGCGTTCGGCTTCGCGGCGAATGATCTCCTTTGCCTGCGGCTTAGTGCCAACGAACAGTACCAACTTGCCCTGCGCAACCGTCTCCACAACAGCCGAGCGGGCAATCTCGAGCAGTGCCTGCGTTTTGCGCACGTCAATGATGTGAATCCCATTGCGCTCCCCGAAGATGAAGGGGCGCATCTTCGGGTTCCAGCGCCGCGTCAGATGCCCGAAATGGGCACCGACCTGAATGAGTTGCTCCACTGCCACCGATGCCATCCTCTTCTGTGGAACAGGTCAACCGACTTGTCTTAGCGCTTGGAGAACTGGAAGCGCTTGCGCGCCTTCTTCTGCCCGTACTTCTTCCGTTCGACCATCCGCGGGTCTCGGGTCAGAAGCCCGGCAGGGCGCAGGATTTTGCGGAACTCCTCATCAAACTCTACCAATGCCCGGGCAATACCGAGCCGGATTGCCCCTGCCTGCCCGCTGATCCCGCCACCGCTGACGTTTGCTCGGATATCAAAACGCCCAAGCGTGTTGGTCAGCTCCAGCGGCAGGAGGATATCCTTCCGGTGTGCTTCGATGGGGAAGTAGTCCTCCAGAGCGCGTCCATTGACCGTGATATGACCACTTCCCGGGGTCAGCACTACCCGGGCAACTGCCGTCTTCCGACGCCCCGTTGCCAGAATACTGCGCGACATGGGAACCAGCTCCTCTACTCACACGGATACGGCAGCTCGTACGGCTGCGGCTGCTGCGCCTGGTGCGGATGCTCCGGACCGGCGTAAACCTTGAGCTTGCGGAAAATACGCCGTCCCAGCCGCCCCTTCGGGAGCATGCCCCAGACTGCATGCTCGATGACCGCCTCCGGCTTGCGCTGCAGCAGAGAGCGAAAGCTCTCAAACCGTGCCCCGCCAGGATAGCCCGTGTAGTGGAAGTATTCCTTCTTCGCCCAGCGCTTGCCCTCTACGCGCACCTTCGCCGCGTTGATCACAATGACAAAATCCCCGCAGTCTACATGCGGGGTGTAATACGGCTTGTGCTTGCCGCGCAGCAGCCGCGCAATCTGCGAGGCCAGACGCCCGAGCGTCTTCCCCGCAGCATCAATGACCCACCACTGACGTTGGACGTCCTGGGCGCGGACCGATTTCGTTACCCGACCTGAAGGTTCTAACGCCATTCGGAGAGCCGCTTTCACAGCAACATGTCCATGACACAGCGTACAAAAATACTGCAGCTTCCGCACTTCCGCGGCTTTCCCAAGACAGACGCTGTTTCCCCGCCACAGAAATCCGCCCGGGAACAGCTCCCGGGCGGACTCTGCGTTTGCCAAGCCCAACTTACCGGCGACTCGGGAACACGACCAGATGGTAGAGCACCTCTTCGTGGACGAGAGCAAAGCCACGGAGTCTTTCCCCCCGCGGAAGCTCGTACCGGCCAAGCCCAACCGGCGGACGAACCACCTTTGCCCGACTAAACGCCCGAGAAACTCGCTCCAGAAACGCCTGGAACTCCTCCAGTGTGAGAGCTCTCTTGCGCCCTCTTGAGCGCTTCTGTGCCTGCCTACTGAGAGCCTCCAGAGCGTAGCTTCCCAGGATGCGCTTGGCAACCCGCCGCCACGTTTCAGGATGCTCCACTGCCTCAAGCCCTACAATCGTCGAGTCAATGGCAACCACTACCCCGACCTGCCCCTCGAGGGGTTGCACAGATTCCAGCCACGCCTCAACGGCAGGGAGTTGCTTGGAAATCACTGCCGTGATATCCCGCGTGGGAGACTCAGCATTGCCCCGCAGCAGGTATTGCTCAACACCCTCCCACACCGCCTGTTGATCCGCCCGAGCATCTCCCCAGCGGAGAGCTACGGCAACGCTAGCGACCTTTGTGTGCCGAAGACCTACCGGCGCAAGGCTAGGTGCCAAGCGGAAGCAGGAGATATTCACCGGCCCCTCTTGTTGTCTCTGTCTTTCTCCCTGCCGCGACACCCCGCCGATCTCTACCCTCTGCCCTCCCCTGCGCCGTCCCCTGCTCCTCCGCCCTGAAGCATATCCGGGCAAGGGGGGAATCAAAATGGGAATCAAAATCCGCCCCGGAACGCGTACACGCTCACGCCCATTGCGCTCATCCCGGCTCGCCAACCCTTGTCCCTGCGAGCTGTCCAATGGGTAGTATCGACCCCTTTCCACGCAACTGACCGGAATCCACTGTGTCTCCTTCGGCTCAAGCAGAACACTGACATTCACCACTCGATTCTGGAAACCTCCGACGAGAATCTCGCCCTCCAGGACCAACACGGGTAGCACATCGCCCACCTCAATGCTTGCCCGCTCTACGCTTCTCGTGTCAGCCACCCGAGCTACTCCTCGCTCCAACGCCTCCCCCAGGGTGACACTCCGCCGTTCCGTCACGTGGGGAAGCACGATGGGCACCACCGTGAAAAGTTCCCCGACAACCTGCGGAGTTCCAAGCCGGACATCAAAACGCATGGCAGACCGTGTGATGAGTTAGACATACTAGAAAAACCGCCGATCCATCTAGCAGCAAGCTATCGAGGCTGTTGCTGGGCGCTTTGACGATTCATAGCAGATGCATATTGCCCTCCGAACGAGCGCACCGCAGAAAGCTGTGTTGCTCTCCCCCGCCAGAGCTGGAAGGAGAGGGACCCTGCACGTGCCTTCCTCTACGGAGTAGAGTCAGCGACGGTCACAAGTGGCGCTGAGGCTGTGGAAGGGGACCAAAAACCCCGGGTTACCGGAGGCAACCCGGGGGTCAGAGGCAAGCATCGGGGAAAGCTTACTCGAGCACCTCTTTCGGCTGAGTGCGGATGTCAATCCGGGGGACAAATCCCCTCCCGGACGGCTCCCACGGGGAGGAAGGAAGAGCATACGGAACGTTCGGTGTTTTCTGGTAGGAGATTTCCAGCTCCACATACCGGTTGGGAGCCGTACCCCGCAGGATATTCCCTTGGGCATCAGCTTTGACGAAGACCTTTGCCCAGTTTCCATCCTGGGTCCGCAGCACAATGATGAAGCCCCGCTGTTGGTTGTTGAAGTTTACCAACGCTTCTGCCAGCGTTGCTGCGCCGAAGGCCTCTGTTTCAAAAATCTGGTTGAGGCTATCCACCTGCAGGTATTTCTGCTGTCGGAGCCGGAGTGTGTCAATGAGCGTCCGCCGGGGGTTCGCAATCGTGTATGTGCTCAAGCGCGGCGAACCGATATCCCAGGAACCACCCCGGGTATCGAGGCAGAGGTCCCACTCATTGCCCTGGGAAACGGTGAGCGTTCGAGGTCTGCCATCGGGTCCCTCCAGGTCTAGACCACTGGGAAGCTGCGAGTCTGTCTCGTAGAGCCGAATAGGGCTCCCATCGGACAGCGTCGTGTAGCGCGTCGCCGGTGCCCAGCGTACCACTGCAGCTGTCACGCTCTCGGCGGTATCCCGTGTGGTATCCCGCCAGACGGCGTAGAGCTCGAAGCGGTAGACTGTACCGGACCGCAACCCGACGATATCAACCGGCGTCTGGGTTCCCAGACGCAGTGCGCCGACCAACCTCCCCTGTGCATCGTCGTAAATCCGGAGCCGATAGAAGCCAAAGTTCGCGTTCGACTCCGATGGTGAGGGAGTCCACCGAAGACGCACGGTAGAGTCGTTCACCGAGAGCGCCTGGAGATTGCTCGGCGGCTGGGGTGGTGCCGTCGGGGTTGGGGGTTGCTCCGGGGTGGTGGTCTCCTCGCAGCCCAGGAAGAAGAACGCTGCCACAAGGGCACTACCGAGAACAGGGAGAAGCTCCTTCCAGTGCACTCGCATCGGTCCTTTGTGTTCCTTGTGAGACTTCACTTCTCAAAGCCCACTCTGCCTGGTTTATCGGGAGCATAGGCTCGGCGGCTGGGCAGAGCAGAGGCAACTCCACTTTCTTTCTGGTACGAAAATGCTAATTCCACGTACCGATTCGGGGCACTTCCCTGGATGAGGCGACCATCCGGACCGGGCTTGATGAGCACCTTCGCCCACGTAGCATCGGTTGCCCGCCAGACGAAGAAAACTAGTCCCTTGCCTGAGGGCAGCTGCTGCGGCACTTCCAGCATCACGGGGCGAAGAAGCCCGGCAACAGTATCCAGCAGCGAGGTCACCCAGACTTCATCGAGAGCGGTGACATCCGGAATAGTATTGCTGCCCAACAGCGCCGTAGCCGGACGCCCCTCCCCCCAAGCACTTTTCCAGAAACGCCCGTCGGCAGCCGGTCCAATACGGGCAGTATCACCCACAATTTCAAAGCAGATATCCCACTGCTGCACGGCATTCCGATCGAGCACCGCCGGGAGTCCACCGATGTTGAAATTGAGCCCGTTCGGGAGTGATGGGTCTGCCGCCTGTTCGTAGAGCCGGATCGGCTGCCCGGCAAGTTCGGTGTACTGCGGTGCCGCAGCAAAGAGGAGCGTTCGCGGTACGGGGCTCAGGGAGTTGTCTGCGAAGCGAACCCAGATATCCAGCCCGTAGAGAACGCCGGGTCGCAAGCCTCCCAGGGTGAGGAGGTACTCCGGCTGTCGCTGGGTCACCGAGAGACGCCGGACGACGGTCTGCGCCCCGATCTCGGTCAGCACTAGGTAGTACTCCTTGAAGGCAGGCGAGTTCTCCGAGGGGGAAGGCTTCCAGCGGACTTTGACGGTGGTCTCGTTGACAATGGCAACGGCTGCCTCAGGCACAGGTGATGGGGATACCGTCGTACTCGGTGTCAGAGCCGGATTTTCCTCAACGCAGCCCAGCAGAATGAGCGCCGCCACAGCACAGAGTCCGCACACCCACCGCATTGAGAAAGCCCTGCTTGTGGGACAGCACACACGATTCGAGCACAAATATACGCCAAAGCTCCCCGACAGGCATACCAGATCGTCTGCCGTAGTGAGCTCCCGCAGCTCTTCTGGCAGGTCACCGTAATTTTGGCAGCGCGTTCAGCAAGCAGGTGCGGTCACAATGGTGATCGGAGTCCCACGGGAAATCAAGCCGGGCGAGAACCGCGTTGCGCTCACCCCGTCAGGGGTCGAGGTACTGCGCCAGCACGGGCATACGGTGCTGGTAGAACGGTCCGCTGGGAGTGGCAGCGGCTTTGCCGATGCGGAATACCAAGCAGCAGGGGCAGAGCTTCTGGAAAGCGCCCGCGAGGTCTACGCCCAGGCGGATATGATTGTGAAGGTCAAGGAGCCCATCGAGCCCGAGTACGAGCTCATCCGCCCGGGGCAGGTGGTCTTTACGTACTTCCACTTCGCTGCCTCGGAAGAGCTCACAGCTGCCATCCGGCGCAGCCGGTGCGTGGCAATTGCCTACGAGACAGTCCAACGCGCCGATGGCTCCTTGCCTCTCCTGATCCCCATGAGCGAGGTTGCCGGGCGGATGGCGCCGCAGGAAGGAGCCAAGTATCTGGAGCGCACAATGGGAGGACGCGGCATCCTCCTGGGCGGTGTCCCGGGCACAGAGCCGGCAACCGTGATCATCCTCGGTGGCGGAGTTGTCGGCACCAACGCCGCAAAAATCGCTGCCGGGCTGGGAGCACGGGTGGTCATCCTGGACACCAACCTCTACCGGCTCCGCTACTTGGATGACGTCATGCCGCGCAACGTCATCACGATGGTCTCAACCCCAGCCAACATTCGGCGTGTGCTGCGCGATGCCGATCTGGTCATCGGTGCTGTTCTCATCCCTGGTGCGAAAGCCCCGAAGCTCATTACCCGGGAGATGCTCAGCGACATGAAGCCGGGCGCCGTCATCGTGGACGTCTCCGTAGACCAGGGAGGCTGTGTTGAAACGTGCCGCCCGACCACCCACGACGATCCCATCTACGTCGTGGATGGCGTCGTCCACTACTGTGTTGCGAACATGCCAGGCGCTGTCCCGGTCACCTCCACCATCGCGCTGACCAATGCCACTCTCCCGTACATTGTCGAGCTTGCCGACAAGGGCTGGGAGACTGCCGTCCGCACCAATCCGGAGCTCCTGGCGGGGCTCAATATCGTAGATGGCTTCATCACCCATCCCGGAGTCGCTGAATCCTTCGGTCTTGAATACACCGACCCCCGTCGCCTGCTCGGCATCCCAGCCTCGGTGTAGAAAATACCCAGCAGCATTCCAGCGTCTCTGCTGGCAGTGCAACCAGTGGTGGAGCACCTCATGCACCGCCTCTGCATGAGCCTTGCCCTGCTGACACTCCCCCTGCAGGCACAGTTCATCGACGATGCCCTCCGCCTGGCTCGTCTGGATGGCTCGATGACTCCGCGGTCCGGAGCCCTTGGTATCGGCTTTACAGCCCTCGCTGATGACATCGGTGCCCTTGCCTACAACCCCGCCGGGCTCACCCTCATTCCCGGCATCGAAGTCACAGGCGGACTCTTCTTTGCCCGGAACTCGACGCAGACTTCGTTCCTGACGACGAGCACTCCCGCAGCATCGAATTCCACAGCTTTGACTCACCTCGGGGTGGCAACAAGCGAACGGTGGGGCTCCACCCGAGCAGCTCTCGGCGTTGCCTACGCCCTGGACAACGACTACGAAAGCTCCCTCCGCTACAGTGCCTTCAACCCCAGCAGTAGCATTATCGCCTACTGGACTGGACAAACACCACTTCCCCGAGAGAACTGGGCGTTTCGGCTCTACTTGGCAGACACCGTCAACGGTCGCATGGTCACTCCGGTCCAAGACAGCCTCCAGCAGGACAGCTTCATCCGCGAGCGCGGTGGGCTCCACTCTTTGACCGGTGGTATCGCCTTTGAGCTCTCGCGCTGGGTCTCCCTCGGCTTCACGGTCGCCCTCAAGTACGGGCGCTTCACCTATAGCCGGGATTACCGGGAGACGGATGTGCTGAACCGCTACAACTGGCTCGATACCGTCCAGTTCACGAACGTGGATTTCCATGAGCTCCAGTTGCGCGAGGACCTCACGCAAGAACTCTCCGGCATTACCGGAAGTATCGGGCTGCTTTTCCGGATGGGGAATTTCTTCCGCCTCGGGCTGGTTACTCGCTTTCCGACCTTCTTCCAGGTCCGGGAGCGTTTCTCGCAGAGCGCAATAGCGAGCTTTGACAATGGAGACAAGAAGCGCCTCAGCGAGGAAGGGCAGAACTCCTATAACGTCCGCACTCCCTTTGTCTTCTCCGGCGCGGTGGCTCTCCACGTACCCGAAGTGGGCTTGACCTTCACTGCCGGCGCAGCGTATTCGGATGTGACGCAGCTGGAGTTTACCGATGCTCCGTGGGAAATCCTGCAGCTCAACCGGCTCATCCTCGAACAGCTCGTAGGACAAACCCTCTGGGGCGGTGGACTCGAATGGCAGGTGCCCACGCTCCCGTTGACTCTCCGGGCAAGTTACAACAGCATCACTTCGCCTTACGGACAGGACATCCCCGGGGCTACCACGGCGATCTTCGCCGCCGGGGGAGCTCTCTACTTGGCACCCAACCTGCGGCTGGACTTCCTCCTGCGCCGCCTGGAAGTCTCCGAACTGCGCAGGAGCTATGGGGACCAGGTCTCCTATATCCTGACCCGCACGCCCTTCACCGTCGCTGCTGGGCTGACGTACCGGTACCGATAGGCTTTCCCAGCGATTCACTGCCCGAGCAAGGCACGGTAGCGCGCTGCATACTCCACGTAGTGGGAAGCAGATGCTTCCAACTGCCGCCGTTCCTCTGCCGTCAGCTCTCGCACGATGCGGGCTGGGACACCGGCAACGAGCACACCGGAAGGCACCACCTGCCCTTCCCTGACCACTGCCCCCGCAGCCACCAGGCTATAGCTGCCAATCCGTGCCCCATCGAGCACACACGCCCCCATCCCGATCAGAACGCACTCCTCCAGGTGTGCCCCGTGCACAATTGCCCGGTGCCCGATGGTGACTCGGTCCCCAATCCAGAGCGCATGCTGTCCTGTGACGTGCAGTACACAGAGGTCCTGCACATTGGTCTCTGAGCCAATCCAGATGCTGTTGACATCGCCCCGGATGACTGCGTGGAACCACACCGAGGAGCGTTCCCCGATGGTGACATCCCCGACGATACAGGCTCCCCCTGCAAGCCAAGCGCTGGGAGCAATCCGCGGAGTTTTGCCCTCCCAGGGCAGAATCAGCGCCTTGGAGGTCTGCGGTGCTGTGCTCATGGTTCCTTCTCACTCAGGAGGCGGTCTGCCAACGCGAATGCCCCGTCCAGGGAAGTCCCTTTGGGTGCCTGCAGACGGTAGTCGGGCACACCGGCGAGCTGTTCCCGGAAGAGGCGTGCCAAGAGGGTATGGTTTTCGAGCATGCCCCCCAGCAGGGACAGCGGGATTGGACGTCGGGGGAAATGCCGCCGCAGCGGGAGCAGAAGCTCCACCAGGTGTGCCGCAGCCCGCTCCAGAATTGCCCGGCAGACGGCATCACCCTCTTGTGCACATGCCATGACCAGCGGGGTCAGGGTTGGGTACTCAAAGAGGCGCTCATTGTAGGCGGCGACAATCGTGCGCGGCTGTTCGAGGCGAATCGACGGATAGAGCTCGGCCAGCTTCTGTGCCAGACACGTAGGCTGTCCCCGTCCGTCCAGGGCACGGACCACGGCGGTCAAGCCCTCGCGTCCGATCCAGGCGCCGCTGCCTTCATCGTCGAGCTCAATCCCCCAGCCACCGCAGCGTACAAGCTGTCCCGACGGGGTGCGCCCAACGGCGATGGTTCCCGTCCCGGCAATGAGGACCACCCCAGGCTTCCCTGCCAGGGCACCTTCGAGGGCAATTTCTGCATCACTGACCACCCGGAGCTCCCCGAGCAGAAGGCGCCGCTCCCGCGCCATCCAGCGCAGCACCTGCTCGACCCGCTGCCGCTCCTCCGGCAGCCACACACCGGCAATACCCGCAACGACAGCATCGTAGCCAATCACTCCCGTCTGTTCCCGAAGCTCGACCAGCGCATTGACCAGCCGTTCGCAGGCTTCCCCAATGCCAACAGCGCCAATTCGGACAGTCCCGATCTCCAGGCTTGCCACCTGCTGCCCGGCAATGGTAACGGCAACCCGGGTACGCGAACCGCCCCCGTCAATGCCTGCCAGCACCGGTCCTTCCGGCTCTACGGCGTCTCCGTGTTGGATGCCCGCGGAGGTTGCCATCCTGCCCGCTTCCAGCGTACCAGCTCCACCGTCACACTGCCAATGTAGACCCGCAGCTTCGCCCGGATTGGCACCCGTGCCTCATCGTCGCTGAACCAGCCCTCGAAAGAGCCAGTCAGCCCGTAAATCCCTGTCCAGTTCGCCGTGCCCCAAAAATACACCGTCCGCACCGGGTACGGGAGTGCACCGATGGTAATTGCCTGGCGACGCCCCGTGAAGTGAATCACCGTTGCAGCGGTGTCCGAAGTCACCACCGTCGGGAAGCGGTAGCTCTTCTTGGAGTGCACAAAACGCCGAGCAGCAAACAGGAGCGAGAGCCCCTCGTTCATCCGTGCCCGCAAGGGGAAAGTCCGCTGGATGATGCGCTGCCCGCCTTCCCACTCCTCAGCAACGAGCACGCGCCGGTCATAGTCGAAAACGTACTTGCCATATCCTTCCGGACGATCCCCTTGCTGCATCCAGCCCTCGAAGCGGTGGGAGAAGGCTCCTGAGGTATCCAGCCAGCTGCGGAAGAGCGCCTTCAGACTCAGGAAGGGAATGTTCGGGTGCGATTCCATCACGGCGGCTGCCACTACCACAGGTTTACCCTGGAGGGAATCCATCCGCTCGGTCACAATGCGGATTCTACCCAGCGAAATGCCGAAGTAGGAAACCTCGTACTCGAGCTCCTCGCCGGGCTGGAGGAACTGGGCACAAGAAAGCGCACTTGCCCCGAGGAATACAAGACACAGAGAGCGCATCCGAACAGCTCCTTTCACATCACAGGCGGGCCAGCCGAATGGCTTCCGGGAAAAGCTCCAACGCCTTCTGTGCTTGCCGGTCAATGCGGAGCATCACGGCGGCAAACGCATTGTTTCCCCAAATTGCTCGCCCGATCTGCGCTTTGATCAGGTGCTCGATGTAGTCGGCATCCTGTCGGAAGAGTTCCTCATCCCATCGAATGCCGCGTCCTTCGGCAAGCTGCCGGAGACGCTCGATAGCACTGCCCGGGAGGCGATACTCCCGGACAAAAGCCCAGTAGTTGTCCCCGTAGCGACGCTCCAGCTCTGCCCGATGCTGTCCGAGAAACTCCTCGGCAACTTTCCAGAAAAGCCCGTGGCGACGCAGCTCAACGGAGAGCCGCGTCGTGGTATCGGACCGGACGATGTAATCCGGCGTAATACCACCGCCTCCCAGCACAGGACGCCCACCCACTGTCCGGAAGACCGGGCGAGCTGAGTCTGCCAGCGCCTGCTCTCTGTGCAAGAGGTTTTCGCCCTCCTCCGAGGGCTCCACGACATCTCCCTCGGCCCAGATGTATTCCTGCCGGCTTTTGCCCTTATAGGGGCGCTGAATGATTCGACCCGACGGTGTGTGGTAGAAGGACACCGTCACGCGCAGTCCCGAACCATCTGGCAGCTCAAACTGGCGCTGGACAGAGCCTTTCCCGAAGGTGGTCTCCCCGACAATCAGCCCGCGGTCGAGGTCTTGAATTGCTCCGCTGACAATCTCGCTCGCCGAGGCAGAAGCGCGATTGACCAGGACAATGAGCGGGGTCCGCTCAAATTCTTGCCCGCCCCGGGAGTAGTAGTCCTCGTTGAATTCCGGGATTCGCCCCCGAGTGTAGACAATCCGATATCCGCCGGGGATAAACTCGTCGGCAATCCGAATCGCCTGGTCCATAAAGCCCCCCGGGTTACTCCGGAGGTCGAGCAGGAGCTTGCGCATCCCTTCACTGCGCAGACGCCGCAGCGCGTCAAGGAATTCCTGATACGTCGTGGCCGAAAAACGGTTGATACGCACGTACCCGATATCGGTCCCCTCGATCAGGAAGGCAGCGTCCACACTGTAGATGGGAATGCGATCTCGGGTGATGACAAACTCCAGAATGTCCTTGACACCGGGACGCCGAATTCCTACACGCACGGTGGTTCCCTTCGGACCGCGGAGGCGGCGAGGCACTTCGCTGCGGGAGAGCCCAACAGCATTTTGCCCGTCAATGGTGACGATTTTATCGCCCGCCTGGATCCCCAGGGCTTCTGCCGGACCGCCCGCGATAGGCGCAATAACGGTAATGGTGTCATTGATGACGTCGAACTCAATCCCGATCCCCTCGAAGCTCCCACGGAAGTCTTCCTCAACCCGCTGCATCTCGCTGACTGGGATGTAAACCGAGTGCGGGTCCAGGCTATCGAGCATCCCCCTGATAGCAGCTTCCACCAGGCGCTGTGAATCCACATCCTCCACGTAGTTGCGGTAAATGTAGTTGAGCGCCTCGCTGAACTTCCGAATCTGCTCATAGACATTGTCACCGGAGAAAACCGGGCGCACCCAAAAGCCAATGGCGATGCCTGCGGCGATGAGAAGTGCAGCACCCAGGAGGCGACGAGCCACAGAGTCCATGGATACAGCATGCCGTGGTTTGACCAACAGGCAGTGACGAAGGAGCTCAAATCCGCAGTGTGCCCCTCTGCCATACGGCGCAGGGTCGAGACCACGCGAAATACTCGCCGGACTTCTGGTGGGGCATTTTCTATCTTCGCACCCTGCAGCTGTGCCTCATGGTGATGCGCTTCTGGAACGCTCTGGTCGCATCTATTGCCGTCTCTGTCGCACTCCCGGCAGCGCCTCCGCGGCTGCTCGTGGTGCTTGTCTTCGACCAGATGCGGGGTGATTATCTCTGGCGCTGGGAACCCTTCTGGAGCGAGGGCTTCCGGCAGCTTTTGCACGAAGGTTTTGCCTACCGGCAGTGTTTCTTCGAGCATGCGGCAACGGTGACGTGTGCTGGGCATGCCACCATTGCAACTGGCGCCGCTCCCGAACGGCATGGCATCAGCGGCAATAGTCTGGTTGCCACCTGCTGCCAGCGGCTCCTGACTGGCTGCGCTGAAGACACTGCCGGACGCCCCTCACCCTTCTGGCTCCAACTGCCAACCCTCGGAGACGCCTTGCGCGCACGCTTCCCCACAGCACGGGTTATTGCTCTCTCGCACAAAGCACGAGCGGCTATCATGCTCGGCGGACATTCCCCAACAGGGGTCTTCTGGCTCGACCCCGACCACGACGGGTTGGTGAGCATGCCTGGATTACCCACGCCGGACTGGCTTGCTGAGTGGAACCGCCAGCATTCTCCCTGGCGCTATGCCGGAATGCTCTGGGAAGCCCTCCTTCCGGCAGCGCTCGCACCACCTGATTCCGTCCCTTGGGAGGCTCCTTTTCCGGAGGGAACGACTGCCTTCCCACACCGCATCCCGAGCCAGGGGGCACATTTCTGGGACGGCTTCCTGCTTTCTCCCTTCTCGGTTGAGTGGCTCCTGGAGGCTGCCCAGAGCATGCTGCTCCACGAACAGCTGGGAGCTGATTCGATCCCGGACCTGCTGTGGATCAGTATCTCGACGACCGACTTTGCTGGACACTTCTTCGGTCCGGACAGTCGCGAAGTGCTCGAACTCTACCTTGCCTGCGATCGCCTCCTGGGACGTTTCCTCCACTTTCTCGACAGCGCACTGGGACGCGCGAACTACGCATTGGTACTGACCTCTGACCACGGCGTTGCCCCCATCCCTGAAATGCTTGCCCGCCGCGGTCCTGGAGCATACCCCGGAATTGACGCTGGGCGGATTTCCCTGGACGAGCTTGTGAGCTTTCTGAACCAGAAGCTCCGTGCTGCCTTCGGTCCCCGAGCAGGGGCTTTCTGGATACTGCCGGACCCACCGCTGCTGCTCCTGCAGCGAGAACTCATCCGTGCCGCTGGAGTTTCACCAGAAGCCGTCCGCGATAGCCTCGTGCACTGGCTCTCGCAGTATGAGGGCATCGGGATCGTCGTGCCCTCTGAGGCTCTCTCGACCGGGCACTCCCGGGTTCTGCTTCCGGACACTCTCTCCCAGCTTCTCCGGCGCAGTTTTCCCGCTGGACGTGCGGGCGACATCCTCTTCTACCCGAAGCCCTTCTGGATCTTCGGCACCGAGGTTCCGACAACTCACGGAACGCCGTACGAGTACGATCGCTCTGTCCCGCTCCTCTTCTTCGGCGGTCGGTTCGCTGCCGGCAGCTCTGCAGAGCCCGTCTCTCCTGAATCTATTGCCCCGACGCTGGCACAGCTTGTGGGAATCTCCCTTCCGAGCGCAACGGGGCAGGTGCTCACCATACCCTCACGCTGAGCCTACTGACGACGCCACTTGATGGTGCATCCCACCGCACGCGTCTGCGTCACTGGTGGCGTCTTCCCTTCCAGCAGTGCGGCAATAGCATCGGCAACGTACCGCCGCGTGACCGCCTTCGGGTCCTCGGTATTGTCATCGATAGCGCCGATATAGGCAACGCGGAAGCTATTGCCCACGCGTTCGAGCAGATACACCTGTGGTGTCCGCCGTGCCCCGAACCGACGGGCAATCTCCTGGGTTTCGTCCCAGACATACGGGAAGGGATAGCCCTTCTCAGCTGCCCGACGCTGCATGTTCTGGTAGGAGTCCTCCGGGGAGCGCTCCGGGTCATTGGGCTGGATGGCAAGAACGGGGAAGCCCTTCGGGGCAAACTCCCGGTGCAGCTCGATAATCCGCTCCTCGTACGCCTTCGCATACGGGCAGCTATTGCACGTGAAGACCACAATGACCCCGCGAGCATCCCGAGCGTACTGGCTCAACGAGAGCATGTTCCCATCCACGTTGCGCAAGCGGAAATCCGCCACCGTATCCCCCACGGTATACGCCCACGCGGAGACCCCTGACAGCAGGAGCATCACACTTCCGAGACGCCTCATCGGTGCACCAGGTAGTGTTGCACATATTGCTCGAGCTCCTCCAGGCTCAGCTCCTCTTCGAGCAGAACCGCTACCGAGTCGCTTGCACGCCAGAGGAGCGTTGCCGGCAAGCTTCCTGACCATTGCGGATGGAGGGTATCCATCCAGCGATCTCCCCGTCCGTAGGACAGGAGGAAAACCGGGGCGGCGAAACGGCGGCGCGCAACGAACACGGCAACCCGCTGCCACTGCGAGCGGAAGTCCACGTTGACCAGGTACACCCGCAGTGGTGCGTCCCGGTACCGTCGTGCCACAGAGTCGAATGCTGGCAGCTCTTCGATACAGGGGCGACACCACGTTGCCCAGAAATTCACCAGCACGAGCGTGTCCCCGTGCTGCTGGAGCCGCTGCCGCAGCTCCGTCGGGGTCACAACCGGGAGTCCCTCCCGAGGGGAGTATCCCACTCCAACGAGCCCGAGAAGCACGCCGATGGAGAAGCCACGCGTCATTGCGGCAGCTGTGACGAAGAGCCTCTCGCGCTGGTGTACCGCGCTGGTGTACTACCGTTGAGGCGGGGCACTCTGGAGCGGCGAATCCGACGCCGCCGGACAGCGCCGGGCAGCGTAGAGTTTGAGGCGCTCCCCGGCTCGAGCACGCACGAAGAGCGCCAGTTCACCGAACGGAAGCGAGCAGAAATCAGACTCGTCCATGGGGGTATTCAGCTCCACGAGCGGCTCCGGAGGCTGCCACGTACCATCCCAGCGGCGGACGCTCACGAAGAGGTCATATCCACCGGCTCCCCCGTGCCCATCGGAGGCAAAGTAGAGTGTGTCGGGCGAAGCAAAGCGAGGGGTAATCTCATTGCCTGGGGAGTTGAGGCTGCGCAGATTCTCCGGTTCGCCCCAGTGCCCGTCGGCTTGTCGGAAAGCAATCCACAGGTCTGTCCCGCCTTCCCCACCCGGACGGTCGGAGGCGAAGACGAGCATGCTCCCATCGGGCGAGATGGTCGGATGGGCAGAGAAAGCCTCCTCTGCTCCCCTATGGAGTTCGGGCAGCTCTTGCCATTCCCATGAACTGTCCCGACTCCGGCGGGCACGGACGACGTGCAGATACGCCTGCCGCCTCCCCTGCCGGTAGCGGCACAAGTAGAGCCAGCCATCGGGAGAGGGCGCCGCGTACGAGAGATGGTGTCCCGTGAGGGCAAGCCCGGGGAGCTCCTGCGGGCTGCCCCAACTGGTATCATGCCAGACCACGGCGTAGATCCGAGATTCTCCGCTGCGCGTCGAGCTCAGCAGCAACTGCCTCCCGGCAGGGTCCCAGACCGGGGCAAATTCATCGGCAGCGGAGTTCAGCTCGGCAACCTGCCCGTGCTCACACCACTGGGCAGCAAGCCAGCCTGCCGAAAGCAGTAGTCCAAGCACCCACCTCATGCTGTCTCCAGAAGCCGCTGGAGATCTTGCTCGCGCCCGAAGAGAACCAAAATATCGCCCTGCTCGATGACCGCCGTGGGTTCCGGAACTCCGAGCACCCGGACCCGCTCGGAGCGTCCCAGGCTCAGAAGACCAGCCCGCCGCTCAACACGCTTGATCGTGATGAGATTGAGCCCGTAGCGCTCCCGCAGACCAATCTCACGAATACTCTTGCCAACAAATGCCGCCGGCGCCTCGATCTCCACCACGCTGTACTCGGGCGAAATCTCGAATGCTTTCTGGACCCTGCCCAGCAGAATTCGGTTGGCCAATGCCTCCGCAGCTTCCGCTTCCGGCAAGACGAGCTCCTGGATGCCCATGAGACGCAGCAGCCGTTCGTGCACCGGAGAGATCACCCGGTTGATGATGCGTTTGACCCCGATTTCCTGCAAGGATGCCGTGGTCAGCAGCGAACTCTGGAAATCCTCCCCAATGGCGACAACGACCAAGTCGAGGTCATGCACCCCCAACCGCCGCAGGGGACGGTGTTCCGTCGAATCCAACACGACCGCGACCGAGACCCGATCTCGCAG
Source organism: bacterium HR21 (assembly GCA_002898295.1). Taxonomy (GTDB): domain Bacteria; phylum Bacteroidota; class Ignavibacteria; order Kapaibacteriales; family HRBIN21; genus HRBIN21. Next base: position 26,350 of record BEHX01000010.1, on the reverse strand, counting down.
CAGCTCCACCCGTTCGGGATTGCGGTCAATTGCCACCACCTCGCACCCTTCCTCGGTCAAATACAGGGCTAAATTCAGCCCGAAGTGCCCAAGTCCGATAATCCCGACGCGGAGGCTCATCCGGAGTCCTCACGTAATGATGAGACGTTCCTGCAGGTAGTGATACTGCTCTGCCCGGCGCGGGGGAATCAGCATTGACAGGACGGTCAAGACACCGACTCGCCCGACCAGCATAACCAGGCACAAGAACAGCTTTGAGGCATGCGAGAGCTCTGCTGTAATGCCACGGGAGAGCCCAACTGTACCCAGTGCTGAAGCAGTTTCAAAGAGCACATCAATCCAGTCCTGCTGCGGCTCCAGCATCTGGACGACGAAAGCCGCCCCGAGCAGGAACACTGCCGAGACGACCACAGCGATGAAGGCTTTCAGTACGCTCTCGAGCGGGATTTCCCGGTGAGCGACCTCCACGGAGAAGCGTCCCCGCAATAGCTGCACCACTCCAAGAGCAGCAACAGCAACGGTCAGAGTCTTGACCCCACCCCCGGTTGAGGCAGGAGATGCCCCAATCCACATGAGAGCAATGACCACGAGCACTGCCGGGACAGAGAGTTCCGCAATCGGCACGCTGTTGAAGCCCGCCGTTCGGGGTACAACAGCAAGGAAAAGCGCCTGGAACCACTGCTCCCACCCCGAAAACGGGCGAAATACCCCATCGCGCTCCAACATCCACAGTAGACACGTCCCGCCAACGAGCAACACTCCCGTGGTCACCAAAACCAGCCGAGCACTGACCGAGAGGCGCCGCTGCAGGCGCTGTGCCCGCCGCGCCCATGGACGCAACGCCAACAGCGCCGAGAGCACAGGAAAACCCAGCCCTCCGAGAATAACCAGCACCATGATGGTGCTCAGGTAGACGACATTGTGCTGCTGGGCGATGAGGTTCTCCGAGTAGAGCGAGAACCCCGCATTGCAGAATGCCGACACCGCATGGAACAGTGCCCGGAAGGCACGCTCTGCCTCCACGGGCCAAGCCCCTCCGTCGCTCCAGTAAAGCAGACAGGCACCGAGCACTTCAACGCTGACCGTGATGGCAACCACGCGCACCAGCAATCGACGCACTTCCGCCAGGCTCTCTACGGCGAAAACCTCCCCGAGCAGGATACGTTCCCGGACTCCTAAGCCAGCGGTGAAGAACATCCCGAAAAAGCTCATGAACGTCATCAGCCCCAATCCGCCCAGCTGAATGAGCACCAGGAGAGCAATCTGCCCGAGGAGAGTAAACCGTGTTGCCGTATCCACCACGGTCAGCCCTGTCACGCAGACTGCGCTGACCGCGGTAAAGAGCGCATCTACAGTCGCAATCGGCTCCACCGTCGCCGTCGGCAGCGAGAGGATACCCGCCCCGAGGAGCGAGAGCAGGACGAAGCTCCCCAGCAACAGCGCCCCGGGATGGAGCTCGATCCGTCCCAAAAGCTCGTGGTAGCGCACCACCCGCACCACCAATCCCCCGAGCATCAGGAGCTGCACGAGCACCAGGTAGAGCAGCACCACTTTCCCCACCACGAGCTTGGGAAAGAGCTGCCCGAGCTCCCGCTGCACGAAACTGCCAAAGACCAGGAGTATCCCAACCGCCAGTGCAATGCCGAGCTCGAACCACCGCCGCCGCACGTACCGCCATGGATCTGCTACCAATCCCACCCGAACTACTTCCTGCAATCCGAAGAGCACCAGCAGTACCGTGGTGACCTGCTCCAACCACACACCCGACGCCGCGAATCCCAACTCAGCAACGAGCAGCACGGTTGCCGCCACTCCGCAGACGAGAAGCACACCATTGAGTCCATGCCACAGCCACCGGAAACTATCTGAGCGGAGCGTCTCTGCCATGGACGTGCGCTCTCACCGTTCTCACCAAGGGCTGCTGTAAATTCGCGCCACGTTCCTCGAGTGATATCCACAAAATTATGCGGCTGCTCCGCCTCTTTCTAGGCGCCGCCCTCCTACTGGTCCTTGGTGGATGCCATCGGGGGCCATCACCGGAGAAGCTTCCCCCGCCCTCATCCCGATCAGCAAAGCTCCCGGTAGCATACGACACTCTCCCCCGCGTCTTTGAGCTGTACTACTCCATCGGGGAAAGCACTTACTGCCTACTGGCAACTCCAGACCCCGAGAAATTGATGGAGTGCGCGCTTGACTCCATTTTTGTCTTTGTCAGCGCCCCCGGCGACTCGCTCTACCGCCTCATCAAGGTCCTCGGAGAAGCCTACGGCTTATGCCCCTCAGCAGGGAAGCTAGACGAGCCAGCTGTGCTCATAGAGCCGATTGATCGCGGTCGGCGCCACGTGCTCATCCTCTACACCTGGGGAGGCGGGAATTCTACCAGCAGCTTCGGAGCATTCGTCTGGCTCTTCCCCGAATGCCGACTCTTGCTCGAAGCAGAAGGTGCTCCGCGCCTCTTCCGCCTCACTGCCGATAGCATCCTGGCGCTTGCCAGCTACGATGTGCTCTGGCCGCCTCCTTCCCTGGAGGGCATACCCAACGCCTCCTTAGCATACCCGGTATCGAATCTCTCCCTCCTGGAATCTGGGCTATCCGACGACCAGGTGCAGCGTGCGTGGCAGGATTTCCTCGAACGCTCCCGCCAGCAAGCGCTCCGTCAGTACGAGGCAGACCCCGGGCTTGTCTGGGCTGCCATCAACTACATCATCTACTCCCGTCTGCTCGGGCAGACTGCTGAAGTCCAGGCGTTTCTCCGCCGTGTTGCCCGCGATTTCCGCCGCCGGCAGTGGTCGGACCCTGCCGAGCTTGAGTACATCCGCTTCGCTGCGCGAGCCCCTGTTGAGCCATCAATCACCACGCTGGATGTAATTTTGCAATCACCTCACCGTCTTCCTTGACACACGACTGGTTATGCCGTTTCGTTTCTCATGCAGCCAACGATTCCAGAATCCGTCGTGGAGCAGCTCCGGAGCATTTGCCAGGCTCATGGGTGTTACCTTCTGGAGGCACGCCTGGTTGGGCTCCCGGGGCGGCAACGTCTGGTGCTCTACATCGACAACGAAGAGGGAATTACCCATCGGGAGTGCGCGGCAATCTCCGATGCTGTCTTGGCGGAGTTTATCGGGGACCCGTTCGGGGAGGAATTCCAGTTCCTGGAAGTCTCCTCGCCGGGGGTTGACCGTCCACTGAGCTTTCCGTGGCAGTTCCGCAAGCACATCGGGCGCCACCTGCGGTGCCAGCTGGCGGACAGCTCCGTTGTGGAAGGAACCCTCTGTGAGGTAACAGCCGAGGGCATCGTACTGCGGCAACGGCACACAACGCACTCGATCCCCTTCGCAGAGCTCCTTACGGCACACGTTGTGCCACGGTGGTAGTCAGACAACTCTAGCAAAACTCTGATGCCGCGTCGGACAAAACAGCACCAACCCGACAAGCAGCAAATCATTGCTGCCTTCACAGAAATGGCACGCCAGAAGCGCGTTGACCGTGACCTCCTGCAAGGCATTCTGGAGGAAACGCTCCGCTACATGGTGCAGAAGAAGTACGGACCCACTGCCGAGCCGGAAATCGTGCTCAACATGGACCGGGGCGATATCGAACTCTACCTGGTCCGCACGGTCGTGGAAACCGTGGAAGATCCCGGCACTCAGATCTCTCTTCAGGAGCTGCTCGAGCGTGGCGAGGAAGGCTATGCCATCGGCGAGGAGTACGTGGAGGAAATCTCCCTGGAGGATCTGGGCAAGACCTTCGGACGCCGCATCGTTGCTTTGGGCATGCAGCGCTTGACACAGCGCATCCGGGAAGTCGAGCGCGAGAACGTCTATGCCGAATACAGCGCCCGCGTCGGGGAGATCATCCTCGGGGAAATCTACCAAGTCCGCCGCGGAGATGTCCTTGTCTTGCACGACAAAATCGAGATGCGCCTCCCGCGGGAGGAGCAAATTCCCGGAGAACGGTACCGGAAAGGCGCCACGATCCGAGCACTCATCAAAGAAGTACGCCCCACCGGGGGTCCTGGAGGCATGCCCGATATCATCCTCTCCCGCGCCGACGAACGCTTCCTGCGCCAGCTCTTCGAATTGGAAATCCCAGAGGTATACGACGGGATTGTGGAAATCAAAGCCATCGCCCGCGAACCCGGCGAGCGAGCAAAAGTCGCTGTCTTCTCCTACGACGACCGCGTTGACCCAGTGGGCGCCTGCGTTGGGATGAAGGGTATCCGCATCCACTCGATCGTGCGGGAGCTCAACAACGAGAACATCGACGTCATCGAGTACTCTGATGACCCGGCAACCTTCATCGCCCGCGCCCTGCAACCGGCACGAGTCACCAGCGTTGAAGTCTATCCGGAAACCCGCAGCGCCGTGGTTGTCGTCCCCAATAATCAGGTTGCCCTCGCTGTTGGACGTAACGGGGTCAATGTGCGCCTTGCCAGTAAGCTGACCGGCTACGCCATCACGCTTGTCAAAGAAACACCGGAAGACATCGAGCTGTTTGAGTTTCGCGAAGAGCTCGGACGTGAGCTCTACGAGCGCCTCATCCACGAAGGCATTGACACGGCTCGCGAGTTCCTCGAGGCTGACCCTGAAAAGCTCCTGCGTATCCCCGGCATGACGAAGGAGCTCCTGCTGGAGCTGCGGAGTATCATGCTTGAGGAATTCGACGAAGAAGAAGACCCTGCCCTGCGGGAGCGCATCCTGGCACTGGAAATCGAACCTACTCCCGTTGAAACCACACCGGAGGAGGCGGCAACGGAAGGCACCGAGACCCCAGCCCTGCAGGAGGAACTCTCGCCGGACTCGGAGAAAGCTGCCCCGCAAGCCGCCTCCCAGACGCCTACAGCCTCCTCTGCCAAACCGCGCCGCTCCATTCTGGAAGCCGAAGACGTCGAAGAGGTCTTTGCCGAAGAGCAAGCTCGGGGATACTCCGGCAGTGCCTCCGAGGATGACTCCGAAGAGGACGAAGAACCCTACCGCCTCTCTGACGAAATCCCGTACCGTGACGACGAATCCGATGAATCCCACTAACCCGAAACGCCCATGACGAAGGACGTGCACGACATCAAAGCTCCGATCAAGCTCTTCCGCTTGACATCCCTGCTGCAGGTCAGCAAGGATGCCATCGTGGAGTTCCTGCACTCCCGCGGCTTCCCCGTGGAGAACAAAGCCACCGCCGAAATCACCGAAGAGATGCTCCAGCTGGTGCTGGAGAGATTCCGCAAAGATCTCTACAACGCCGAAAGACGCCGGGAAAAGACAGAGAAAACCCGCACGAAGAGATCTCCCCGCCTAACCGCCGGGGAAGAGCACGGCGATACCACCGCCCTGGAACAAGAGCCTGCCCAGCCTGGAGAAGTTCCAGAGGACACCCTCACACACGAGACTGTCACCCAAGGTGAAGCCTCGATACCCACACCCGAGGAGCTTCCTACAGCCGAGGAAACATCGCCGGAAGAGCTGCAGCTGGTCGACACCTCCGCAGAAGCCGCGGAAGTCGCTGAAACTGCCGAACTGGAAGCCCCTGTCGAGCCTCGTACACCAACCACTGCCGACGCTGCTCCTGAACCGCCGGTAGAGGTGGCAGCATCCGAACTACTGACCGAAACCGCCCCACCGGAAGGAGCTCCTGTACCGGAGACGGAAGCGCCTGCACCGCCCGAATCCTCCCCTGAACGGCGCCGGGAAATCATCTCCGTTACCCCAGAAGGGACCTTTGTCCCAACCTCTGTGGGCGACGGTGGTCCGCGCATTCTGGGCAAAATTGAGCTCCCTGTCGAGACCCGACCGCGACGCCGAGAACGAGCTCCCCACGGAGAAAAGAAAGCGCCCTCAGCAGAGCGCTCTGTCCAACCGGAGCTGACCCGGCAGCGCGGACGCAGCCAACCGCGCCTACAGAAGCCGGTGAAACCCTCCAAACCAGCTCAGCAAAGCTCCGCTCCTCCTGCGCCGCCTCCTACCCCGACTCCACCACCCACGCCGACTGCCCCGGTGAAGAAGAAAGCCCTGACTCCAAAGCGAAGGCTTTCCTTGACGGAGGAAAGCATCCCGAAATTGCGTCGGCGCCGTATCCTGGAGGAAATCAGCCAGGAGGAGATTGAGGAAGCCATCCGCCAAACCCTCAGCGGGATGGACGAGAGTGCTCTCCGAGCACGCTTCCGCCAGCGGCGCCGCGCCGAGCGGGAAGAACGACGTCTGCAGCAAGAGGAAGCCCTCCAGCAGGAAACGAACGTGCTCCGTGTGACGGAATTCCTCACCACTGCCGAGCTTGCGCAGCTGCTGGGGGTCTCCCCGTCGGAAATCATCGGCAAATGCCTCCAGCTCGGTCTCATTGTGACCATCAACCAGCGGCTCGACCGGGACACCGTCGCCCTGATTGCCGCCGACTATGGCTACGAGGTGCACTTCCAAGACGTCGAGGAAGCCGAAGAGCTGGTTGACGAACCCGACCCTCCAGAGAGCCTCCAGCCCCGTCCCCCGGTGGTCACCATCATGGGGCATGTAGACCACGGGAAGACGACACTGCTGGATTACATTCGGCAGACGAATGTTGTCGCCGGAGAAGCCGGCGGCATTACACAGCACATCGGTGCCTACCAGGTCACTCTGCCGAACGGACGGCTAATCACGTTTCTGGACACCCCCGGACACGAAGCCTTCACCGCCATGCGCGCCCGAGGCGCGCAGGTTACGGACATCGTCGTGCTGGTTGTCGCCGCTGACGACGCCGTCATGCCGCAGACGGTGGAAGCTATCAACCACGCCCGCGCCGCTAATGTGCCCATCATCGTTGCGATCAACAAAGTCGACAAGCCAGAGGCAAATCCTGACCGCATCCGCCAGCAACTTGCCGAACACGGCGTCTTGGTTGAGGAATGGGGCGGACCTCATCAGTGCGTGGAAATCTCCGCCCTGACGGGCAAGAACGTGGATGTGCTCTTGGAGAAAATCCTGCTGGAAGCCGACCTCCTGGACCTCCGGGCAAATCCGAATCGTCCCGCCCGGGGCACCATCATCGAGGCACATCTGGACAAAGGCAAGGGTCCTGTTGCCACCGTCATCGTCCAGAAGGGAACCCTGCGCATCGGCGATGCCTTCGTCGCGGGGCTCCAGTACGGACGGGTGCGCGCGCTCTACGATGAGCGCGGGAACCGCCTGGAAGCCGCCCTTCCCTCAACGCCAGTCCAAGTAACCGGCTTTGACGGCTTACCCGAGGTTGGCGACAAACTCATCGTTGTCGAGGATGAGCGCCTGGCACGGCAGATTGCCCTGCGGCGGCAGCAGCTCAAGCGTGAACAGCATGCCCGCCGTCTGCGGCAGATTACCCTCAGCGATCTCTCGCAGCGCATTCAGGAAGGGCGCGCAAAGGAGCTCCGGCTCATTTTGAAAGCCGACGTCATGGGTTCGGTCGAAGCGCTGACCAACGCCCTGCTGCGGCTCTCGACGGACGAGGTACGGGTCTCGATTCTCCACTCCGGCGTTGGTGCGATCACGGAAGCTGACGTCATGCTGGCAGCCGCTTCCGAAGCCGTGATCATCGGCTTCCAGGTGCAGCCGACCACCGCTGCCCGCAAGCTCGCGGAAGCCGAAGGTGTGGACATCCGCACCTACCGCATCATCTACGAGTGCTTGGATGAGATCAAGCGTGCACTCGAAGGACTGCTCAGCCCAGAGATCAAAGAGGAGATCCTCGGACACGCCGAAGTACGCCAAGTCTTCCACATCAGCCGGGTTGGGACTGTTGCCGGCTGCTACGTCACCGACGGGGTCATCCAGCGCAACGCCCGCGCCCGCATCCTCCGAGATGGCTTGCCGATCCACACGGGCACAATCGAATCACTCAAGCGCTTCAAAGAGGATGTCCGCGAGGTAAGCGCGGGCTACGAATGCGGGCTTACCGTCTCTGCCTTCGAGGACTTCCGTCCCGGGGATGTCATTGAGACTTTCCGCCTCGTCGAGCAGAAACGCAGTCTGAGTTGAGCAGGACGCACGGGGGAATTCGATGTCCATCAAAACCGAGCGTGTCGGTAGTCTGCTGCAGATGGTCTTGAGCAAGCCTCTACGCAAGCTGGCTGAGGAACTCTCCCCGAAGCTCTTGCTGACGGTCACCCGTGTGGAGATGAGCCGGGACCTGCGCTATGCCACCGTGTACATCAGCCTCTATGGCGCACCGATCCCGCCCGAACAGGTCTTCCAGCGCCTCCAGCACGAGCAGCGGAAACTCCGTGAATACATCGCCGAGCACACCCGGCTGCGGCACATCCCAGAGTTGCGTTTCCGGCACGATACCTCCGCCGCCTATGCCGAGCGCATCACCGAACTGCTCAACCAGCTCCGCCAACAGTCCTCTGCGCCCGAGTCCGGGTCGGATGATGCGACAGCATAGAGGCATGCCCATTCTGGAACGCTCCAGCCGTGAGGCATACCCGCTCTGGCTCCGGAGCGCCCAGAGCGCAGGCGCGTTCCTGCTGCTGGATAAACCCCGGGGATGGACCTCGTTTGAGGCTGTTGCCTTCGTCCGGCGCCAGCTCCGACGCCGCGCCGGACATGCTGGCACGCTGGATCCGCTGGCAACGGGATTGCTCATCGTGGGCATCGGCACGGCAACCAAGCTCTTGACCGACTTCCAGCAGCTTCCCAAAACGTACGTGACCACCCTCAAGCTCGGCGCCATCACGGAAACCGATGATGCCGAAGCCCCTGAGCAGGTCCTCTGCCCGGAGGTTCGCGTAACGGAACAGGAGCTGCAGCAGGTCCTGGAACGCTTCCGCGGAGAGATTTCTCAGACGCCGCCGCGCTACGCTGCGGTCAAGTATCGCGGCAAGCGCCTCTACGAGCTTGCCCGAGCAGGGGTGCAGTTCCAACCGTTGCCCCGGAGGGTCACCATCTTTGAGCTGGAGCTCCAGGGCATGGAGCTCCCGTACGTCCAGCTCCGGATCGTCTGCTCAGCTGGAACGTATGTGCGGGCAATTGCCCGCGATATTGGCACAGCACTCGGCTGTGGAGCTTACGTGGTCGAGCTGCGCCGCAGTGCGATTGGGGAGTACCGCGTGGAGGAGGCTCTCACACCGGAAGAATTCACACAGTGCACGGCTTCCTATGCGCCTCTACACCCGGTTGGCTGATGTTCCGCCCAGTCCTCATGGGCGGCTGGTGACGGTAGGCACTTTCGATGGTGTCCACCGGGGGCATCAAGCCCTGCTGCGCCGGCTGCGCGAGCTCTCTGCCCTGCATCGGCTCCCGGCCTGCGTTGTGACCTTTGAGCCGCATCCACAACAGGTGCTGGGCAATACCCCTCTGCCGGGTATTCTGACACCGCTGCCGGAAAAGCTCGAACGCCTGCGCCGCCTCGGACCCGACGAAGTCCTCGTGCTCCCCTTCACCCAAGAGCTGGCACGCACAGAGCCGGAGACTTTTATCCGGCAATACCTGGTGGAGGCTCTGCACATGCGCGGTATCCTCGTCGGCTACGACCATCGCTTCGGACACAACCGCCGCGGCGACCGTGAACTACTGCAGCGTCTGGGTACCGAATTCGGCTTCTTCGTGGAACACTTCCCGCCGTGCTTGAGCGGGAATGAACCCATCAGTAGCAGCCGCATCCGCCGCCTCTTGCTGGAAGGCAACGTCGAAGCTGCAGCCGTCCTGCTTGGCTACCCGTATACGGTCTGCGGACGAGTTGTCCGTGGTGACGGGCGTGGGCGCCTTCTGGGTTTCCCCACAGCCAACATCGTCCCGGATAGCCCCGAAAAGCTCTTGCCCGCTTACGGGGTATACATTGCTACCACGGAAATCGGCAGCAAGTCCTACGGTGGGCTGCTCAGCTACGGGGTGCGCCCCACCTTTGGACAGAATCTCCCCCCACAGCTGGAGCTGTACGTGCTGGACTTCTCCGGTACGCTCTACAATGAGCGCCTCTGTGTTTCGTTCTGGAAGCGGGTTCGGGCAGAGGAAGCCTTCCCTACTGCGGCAGCGCTCCGCCGCCAGATGCAAGCCGATGAAGCCTACTGCCGGCAATGGCTGGCTCAACATCGCCCTCTGGAAGCTGGTCTCACAAGCTCGTGCGTGCTCAATGCTGACCAAGGAACGGAAAGCTGAACTCATCCGCCAGTTTGGCGGCTCCCCCACCAACACAGGCGCGGTGGAAGTCCAAGTTGCCCTGCTCACCGAACGGATTCGCCAGCTGACCGAGCACTTGGAAAAGCACCGCAAAGATCATCACAGTCGCCGCGGGCTGATTCTCATGGTCAGCAAGCGGCGCCGCCTGTTGAAGTACCTGGCGCGCACTGATTGGGAACGCTATCAGAAGCTCCTGCAGGCACTCTCCCTGCGCAAATGATGTCCCACAAGCAGCCGATGTCCCACAATGGAAGCGGAAGGCATCAGGACAGTGGACGTCCCCGAAGGGGAAATCCAGGTCACAACAGCTGAGGACGGTACCGTTCGCGTTTCCACCCTCCTCAACGGGCTGCCCTACGAGCTGGAAACCGGTCTTTACGCCCGCCAAGCCGATGCCGCTGTCATGGTCCGGCACGGCGATACCATGGTTCTGGTCACCGTCTGCGCTGCCGATGAACCCCTCCCAACGGCCGATTTCCTCCCGCTGACAGTCGACTACCGCGAGAAATCCTCCGCTGCCGGGAAAATCCCCGGCAGCTTCTACCGCCGCGAGGGACGTCCAACGGATAAGGAAGTGCTCTCTGCCCGCCTCATCGACCGTCCGTGCCGCCCCTTGTTCCCCAAGGGCTGGCGCTACGAGACACAGATTATGGCGACGGTCTTCTCGTACGATCGGGAAATCGATGGCGATACGCTCGGCGCTACCGGTGCCTCGGCAGCTCTGATGATCTCGCCTATCCCCTTTCAGGGACCGATCTCCGAGGTCCGCATCGGGCGCGTCGAGGGAGAGTTCATCGTCAATCCCGGTCTCTCCCAGCTTGCCCTCTCGGACATGGACCTGGTGGTAGCGGGCACGGACGACTCCATCGTCATGGTCGAAGGCAGCGCAAAGGAGATTTCCGAGGCGGACTTCCTCGCCGCGCTCGAGTTCGCCCATGGGGCGATCCGCCAGCTCAATACACTGCAGCGCCGACTCGTTGAGCTGGTCGGGCGCCCCAAGCGTGAAGTCCCTGCCGAAGTCATCCCGGAAGAGCTCAAAGCTCTCCTGGAACAGCTGGCGGCAGCGGAAATCCGTTCCTTTATCCGCCAGAACACTACCAAAGAGCAACGCTCGAACTGGCGCAAGGAACTGCGCACCCGGATGCTGTCCGCCATCCAGGAGGCTGCAGCAACTGCCCATCCGGACTGGCAGAGCTTGCCGCTGGAATCTCTGGTTCCAGCGCTGCTTACTGAGCTAGAGCGCCACGAGCTCCGGCAGATGATTCTCTCCGAAGGACGTCGGCTCGACGGACGAGCGCCCACAGAAATTCGCCCCATTGTCTGCCGCGTTGGGGTCCTCCCTCGAACGCACGGCTCGGCATTCTTCATGCGCGGCGAGACGCAGAGCCTGGCAACAGTCACGCTGGGCACCAAAGGAGATGAGCAAATCATCGATGGGCTTCTGCCCACCTATACCCGGCGCTTCATGTTCCACTACAACTTCCCGCCGTACAGCACGGGCGAAATCCGCCGCCCCGGTCCACCGAGTCGCCGAGAAATTGGGCACGGGAACCTGGCAGAACGGGCGCTCGAACCGCTGCTTCCGCCGGAGGAGGAATTCCCCTACACCATCCGCGTCGTCTCCGACATCTTGGAGTCGAACGGCTCCTCGTCGATGGCCAGCGTCTGCGCCGGGAGTTTGGCACTCTTCGATGCGGGTGTGCCGCTGCGGAAAGCTGCTGCGGGGATTGCCATGGGGCTGATCAAGGAGGGTGACCGCGTTGCCATCCTGTCGGACATCCTCGGCGATGAAGACCATCTGGGCGACATGGACTTCAAGGTCGCCGGTACCGCCGATGGCATTACCTCGTGCCAGATGGATATCAAAATCGCTGGCATTTCCCTGGAGCTCATGGCACAAGCGCTCGAACAAGCCCGCCAGGCGCGGCTGTACATCCTCTCCATCATGAACCAGGCACTTCCGGCACCGCGCCCGCAGCTCTCCCCCTATGCCCCACGACTGACGATGCTGACCATTCCCGTAGAGACAATCGGGCTGGTCATCGGTCCGGGTGGCGAGACCATCCGCCGCATTGTCCAGGAAACCGGCGCAGAGATCAACATCGAACAGGACGGGCGCGTCATCGTGGCTGCTCCCTCGGAAGAAGCCCTGCAGAAAGCGGTCTCCTACATCCAAGGGCTGACTCAGGTGCCTGAGCTGGGACAGGTTTACACCGGCGTGGTCCGAGAAATTCGCGAAGGGCTGGGAGCAATCGTGGAATTCCTGCCGCGGCGGCTGGGATTGCTCCACATCTCACAAATTGACTACCGCCCCTTCAACACGATCTCCGAGGTCCTCAAAGTGGGCGATGTCATTGATGTGAAGCTCATCGAGATTCAGCCAGACGGCAAATTCCGCCTCAGCCGGAAAGCTCTCCTGCCGCCGCCTCCACCGGGTCAGCAGGGACATCGGTCCCCTGCACCCGTACGGCGCCCGGAAAACCACCATCGCTCTACCGGCGGGGGACACCGCGGCGGGGGACATCCACCGCACCCTCGTGAGAGAGGAAAACCTTCAGGCTCGCGATAGCCAGCTCAGCTACCCGTCGGCGGGAGTGCTTCCTTGCGTTCGAGAATCTCCCGAACCTGCGCAGCGAAGGTCACAGTGCTGAGCGGCTTGATCAGGTAGGCGTCGAAGCCGTGGTGGAGGTAGTACTCCTGATCTTTCTCCTGCGCCAGCCCAGTAACTGCTACCACGGGGATCTGCTCTCCGCCAGGCTGCGCCCGAACTGCCCGTAAGACGTCTATTCCATTGCCATCCGGGAGGATCAGGTCGCAGAGGACCGCCAACGGACGGTGCTCCTGCAGCCAGCGTATTGCCTCGTCGACCCTTTCAAAACTCACAACGGCAAATCCCGCCTTCGTCAGCAATACTTCCATGAGTCGCCGAATCGGCGGGCTGTCCTCAACGATGCAGATCTGCAGCTGGTCTGCCATTTCCGTGCTACTATTGCACCACAACGATTTCCACCCGGCGATTGCGCAGACGTCCCTCCGGGGTTCGGTTATCGGCAATCGGCTGCCGGGCTCCAACGCCGGAGGCAAAGAGCCGCGAGCGACTGATACCGCGCCGCACTAAGTACTCGACCACCTGCTGTGCCCGCTGCTCGGAAATGTACTGCGTCTCCTCCAGCGTTCCCCCGAACTCATCGGTGTGCCCGACGATGCGAACCTCAGCCTGGGGATTCGCCCGGAGGTACTCCACCAGGGCGTCCAAGAACCGTTGGAGCTCCGGGGTAATACCCACCGCCGTAGAGGTCGGGTAACTGAAGCGCTGGATACGGTTGGGAACAATCGCGATGCGGGAGGTCGGCGGCGGAGTCGGGGACTCCTCCGGTGGCGTCTCTGCCTGGGGAGTTTCCAGCACCGCCAATGGGGCTGGCGGGAGGCGTTCTTCTCTCAAGAGGCGAGGGACCCCTCCCGGTCCCAGCTCGGAAGATCCCGCCAGGAAGGGACCAGCCGTGGTATCCCAAGGCAGCAGCTGCTCGCGGACACGCTCCCACCCGAGCTTGAATGTCAGCCCCGCATGGAGAGCAAGCGGTGTCCACGTAGATCCCCAGGTCCGCTGCAGCGGAAGCCCGGTCTGCAGCACCACCATCGGGGTTATGTAGTTCCGCAGCCGCTCCCCGAAGAGGGCGACGATCATGTCCAACCCAACGCCGAGGTGGACTCCCAACCACATCGGCAGCGGCTGGTCCTGCTGGAGCCGCCACTCTTCGACCCGCTCAGCATAACGGAAGACCTGACGGACACGCTCGCGAGCGCTCCAGAGAAAGCGGGCATCAATGCCAGCCAGGATGTGCAAGCCTTCCCAGAGCGTTCCACGCCACCATCCTGGCGTATAGCGAGCAGAGGCGGACAGGACAACAGAGCGGGCATCAACCTCCACCTCGTAGTGCTCATCCGTCAAGCTCCCCACAGGTCGGAAGCTGGAGCTGCCGCGCCAACTCTCCCACGGGGCAAGCCGGAGCACGACCCCCCAGCGCTCTCCTGGGGGACTCCACTCGCCCGAGAGCCATACTCCAACACCGGCACCAATCCCATAGCGGAACGGCAGAAGCCCGCGCTCGGGTACCTCCGGCGAACGCGGCAGATTCAACCGCCCCAGGTACCCAATTCCGGCGGTCCCTCCACCGAGCCCAATCCACCACTGCCCTGCCTCGCGCTGCCGCACCAGGGTATCCCCCGTTGCGAGCAACCAGCGCTCGACGACAGTCCACTGCGGCACCTGTGCCCAGAGAGCCACAGTGCTCACAAGAACCACACCCCAGTGCTGCTTGCGCCCCATCGTGTTAGCGGATCAGCTGTGCCTTGATAATCGCCCGCGAGAGCTCAACCGATGGGTCATCCACCGGGTAGGCAATCAGGACAATATCGTAGAGCCCCTGCGAGGCATAGGCAGGCGTGCGCCATTCGAAGGTATACTCCCCACGCTGCATTTCCCGCTGCTCCATCAGCGTTGCCAGCTCTTTCCCCTTGAGGTCGTAGACCTTGATGCTCAGCAGCACGCGGTCCTCCAGACGGTAGCGGATGACCGTGCGGTCTGTGAAGGGATTCGGATCTGTTTGGGCAAAGCTGATGACTGCGTGCGGGATTGCGGCACAGACTCGCCCGTGGTAGCGGAGTCGTCCGGAGAAGTCCGTACTCCAGAGGTCGTAGCAGTAATCTTCCCCCCGGCGCTTCGCCGCGTCTGTATCGAGGAATACGTAGCTGCGTCCCGTATCGCTGGTCCCCAGCCCTCGCAGCAGCGGCACACGCTGCCAATCGGCCAGGAGCACCGAATCCACCAGCTCGGTCGTGTTGAAGGGCTTCCACCAGCGGACCAGCACAAACCCTCGGTTGAATGCCTCACTTGCCGTTCTCCAGCTGAGGCGAACCGTTCGGTCGCCGACGTACTCCGCGCGGAAGTCCTGGACCACGTGGGCTGGGACCCGCATGGGCTGCAGACGGTACTCCGCGCGGGCAACAATTTCCAGGTTGTCGTCTGCCCGTACCCATGGCAGCACATCTTCCCGCTGCTTGTAGGCAAGGCCCTGGTAGTACTCCAAAGGACGCGCCCAGTCGAGCTGGTACGGAACCCAGGAACCGTCGGTACTGAGGATACGCAGCCGCACCAGTCGAATGAGCGTATCCCACGGGATGAGCTGGCTGGACGGGAAATCCGGCGGACCATAAATGGTCACTCCGAGCCGAGGACGGGTCCACTGCGTCCCCGGTACCGGCGGCTGCCATAGCACAAACGGCTCCAGGCGGTAGAAAGTCGTATCCAGCGGGCTACTGCCCGGGACAACCTCAACCGAGAGCGTCTGCCATGGAGTCAGGGAATCGGGCAACACGAGCGTCAGCGTCCCATTGATCCAGCGTTCCCACTCGAGCGTGCGACGCTGCACGAGGAGATCTACCTCCAGTGTATCGGGGGCACTCTGCGGGAGCACAACGGCAGTCACGACTGTCCCCTGTGCCTGTCCCCAGAGTGGGAACAGCGTCAGAAGGGAAAGCCCGATGGGAAGAACACGCCGCATCAGCGCACGACAACAGAACTCCGATCGCGGTTATTCCACGACACGTTGAAGTCGCGTGTGGTCACGATGCCGCTGAGGTCTGCATCGGCATTGGTATAGCCTTCGACGTGCTGCCAGAGCTGGAGCAAGCGCAGGTCTTCTGCATCCACCCGTCCGTCCCCATTGACATCGCCGCCAATCATTGCCCAGACTGTCTGTCCATTGGAGCGCAACGCCCGGAGCGCCCCTGCCCCACCGAGAATGCGGCTGGGATCGCTGGTCAGCGCCAGCAGCTGCGACTGCGTCTCCGGGACAATCTCAACAGGCTCGGCAGTGATGATAGCGAGGTGATTGCGGTGGTGGACCGCAACGTAGTAGGCTCCCTGCTCTAGCCCCGGCAGCGTGATGGGGCTTTTGCCATCGAGGTCAACAATCCGCCCATCCCGGCGGATGAAGGCGGTTCGGTAGTAGCGCTCCCCGCCCGTCAGCAGCGTCCGCAGCTCCACCACGACCCAGTCTACCACAGAGTCGGGAAGAGGGCTAACCCGGATGTAGGGTCGCATCGGGTCCAGGTTGTACGGATAGATATCCGGCGGTGTCTCGGGCAGCCAGCCACGCTGGCGGAGATCGTCTACCATGGAGCCATTGCGGTACGGACCTTCGAGCAGTGCTGCCAGCTGGAGCTGTAGCGCCCGGGCATCGTCGCGGAGCCCGATGGTGAAGTCGCCCGTCGCGTAGACCGCATCGGCGTAGGCATATGCCCAGCCGGTCAGTGTATCGAGCACGGGTGGGATCGAACGCCCAGCGGCAACCCACCCATTCTGCGTCCAGCGCTGGAGAACCAATGCCTGCAGCGGAAGCCCGCGGGTCTCATCCCGCTGGGGTTCCCGCGGCAGATGCCGCCAGCCGTAACCGAACCGGAAATCCAGACCTTGCCCTACCGGCGTGGAGGTACTATCCCATGCTGCTACCTGGAAAACCCGCCATACCTTCCGCTGGCTCTGTGGATGCCACGGCTGTGTCCGAGGGAGGACGCGGATTTGGAGTGCCGCAACCCCCTGCCACCCCTTGGTCGAAGGACGGACGTACGTGTACGGATTGTTGAAAATCACCGCCTCACCATCGGTACGGAGGCGTGTCCGCCGCACCGTCCCGATGATTTCGGCATCTGGATGGAGGAAGATCGGATCGTTCTGCTCGGCAGTGTAGGTGAGGACATGACGTTCGCTCGAATCGGGCTCCGTCCAGAGCGGTGACGATAGTACCAGGCTGTCGCTGACCGTCACCGAGGAGCGGAGCACCAGCCCACTATCGGTCTCCACCGAGAGCATCCGCACCGGGATGGTCTCCGGCGGCACTTCCGGACCGCTCTCAATCCGCCCTGGTCCCACGTAGCGGAGGGCAAGGTCCCGCCCAAAAATCGGTGCAGCCGCCAGAGCCCCTTCTGTATACCGCACGATGACAGCAGAATCGGCTAGGCGGAAGTTATCCACCGGGCTATTGCGCAGCACTCCGCGCCGGAGCTCCAGCCGTGTCGTCACCGTAAACCCGCCCCCGTTGCGCACGTCGGCCCCGGTAACGTTATCCAGCTTCAATTCTCGGAAGATCCCCCGTCCCCAGAGATCCTGTGGCTGCTCACCTTGCAAGATAAACTGCCCGTGGAGGTACTCTGGATTGATGAAGCCGCCGTGGACCGCTGTGCCCCGGGCGATAATTGCTGCCTTGACCGGAAGGCTGAACACTGTCCCCGTATCGCTCACAAAGCGCTGCAGGGCAATGAGCGGACGCGCCGTATCGAGCAGCATCTTCCGCGTCCGCCCGGTGAAGCGCACATCGGTGTAGACCTTATGCGGCACGTACTGGTTGACCCCCTCCCGATCCCAGGCATAGATGACCGTCCCCGTCACCGTATCCTGCTGGATCCTCGCATTGCCCCTGATGACAATGGTCCCGTGGTTGTAAATCACCCCGTCGCTCACCAGCTGCGCAGGTGCTGGTACTACCGAGAGCACAAGTACCACGCCGAGTACCCACCGGAGAGCATCCTCGCCCTTCATGGCATTTTCTCCCTCGCAGCGCAGCTGCGTTACGACCCTCAAAACGCTGAGGGGGGCGCAGGTCCCCTACCACCAATATCGGGTGCCCACGCCCCCCCCATCAGCACCACTCTTGTCCGCTTACGGACCGACCTCGATAGTCCCGAAGTTGTGGATTGTCGCTCCCGAGGCGTTCGTCAAGCCACCGGGAATCTGCAGGGTAACCTCGTTTCCAGCCGTTGTGTAGACAACCAGCCCAGCGTCAATTGGCGAACTCCCTGTATCGGGCGTCCCACTGCTAATGGTCGCTGTCCCCTGACGGTTGTTGATAAGCTCACCCGGAATTCCCGTACCGTAGTTGAGAGCAAAGGTCTTCGCCCCGCTGGTAGAACCGAAAAGCAGAGCGCTATTGGGGCTGGAGCCAATGGTGATCTTCGCCGCCAACTGCGTGGGATACGCTTCGTTGCCAGTATAGTTGTCAATCGTCCGAACGTAGCCGGCATGGACCGTGAAGCCATCAATGACGACCTCGTCTGTGGGAGAAGGCTCCGCTCCCTCGTCCCACGTAGCTGGATTGGACCAGCGCCCATGAGCAATAGCGTAGAAGACACTCGGACCACCACGCAGGAGCAGATCGTTGCCGGAAGCAATGTATCCGAAGCCGTTCGGCACTGGTGTTCCAGTCCCCTGAATGCCCGCTAGCTCAATGTAGCCAAGTCCGGCACCGGCAGCAGACCGGTTATAGGGCTGTCCTGTTGCTACCTTCTCCGGCGTCCCTGCAGAGGGGGATTCATAGAAACGGAGATTGCTCTCGCTCACCCCGGGGCTCCAAGTCGCAGGAATATCACTCGCTTTATACCCCACGCGGAAAGTTGCTGTCCAGTTATTCGAGCCAGCCCAGCTTACCGTCACCTTACGCTGGACATCCCGGGTGTTGTCGTAGTTGTTCGGGCTCGTCCCCGGGAGGGCGGTAATGGTCATTGTCGAAGGCAGTGTACCAGCGGTGAAGGTCACCTGGGTCTGGGCATTGTTGAAGGTGTATGTACCCGTCCCGCTCAGAGCACGCTGCATCGCCCCCACAACCTCTGAATTGGCTCCAGCACCGCTATAGGTGACCGATGCTGTCGGCGACGTCATAATCCACGTCTGCCCGGTTGCAACAGTGATGTTGTCGCTCTCAACCGTGAGGTTGCCCGCTACGTACACATTGCCACCACTCTCTGTCTGCTTCGTCCCACCGGAAGTGAAGACATTGCCGTAGGGATTTGACGCGACGGTGTACGGGATTGTCTGTCCCGGAGCTGTTGCCGTAAAGCGGAGAGTCGAGCCCGCATCGAAAGTCCAGTTCGTACGGGCGGGGAGGTTGTTCTGAAGCACGCCAGCGATGTCCAAAGTCGTTCCATTATCCAGCTGGAGCTGAGCGTTGGTGGAATTTGCCAACGAGAGCGTTGCCCCGCTCTGGACAGTTGCTGTCCCACCGGCAACATGGAAGAGCCCAGCAGTGACGGTCACATTCGCCGCGTAGCTCGCTATTCCGCTGCTCCGCAGTTCAGCAAACGTGGTTCCTGGTGTCGGATCGTTGATCGTGATCGGACCATTGGCGGTCACGTCGTTCGCGAAGAGCTGCCCCTTGAGGTCCAAGGTCGTGTTGGCAGCGCTGGAGAAGTTCCCCAATAGGCTGATGGTCTGGTTGTCTGCAATTGTCTTCGTGCTGGAGCCCACCGCACACGCTCCCGAGCCAGTCATGATCGCCAGGTTGTTGTAGCGATTGACCGAGCCCGACATTGCCGTTTCAGCAAAGATTGTCTGGTCGGATGTCCCGTCGTAGTAAAACGTCCCCGTGTACGTTCGGTCCCCGCTGCCACTGACGACGTCATACGTCCCGGACACATAGACAGCATCGGGAATCGCCTTCTGCGAAGCGCCAGCCATCTCGAGATTGGTGTAGTAGCGCGCCTGTACATTCTGTGTCCCCGAGCTTGCCGTATACCGCATGTTCCCTGGCACACGGAAATCGCACGCCACCCCAAGAGCTGTCGTCCCGGCAGGATTTGAGCTCAGATCCGTGAACCGATTATCCGTCCCCCGGAATTCGAACCAGCCGTTGTTGACAATCTGGGCGAGGTTCGAATTCCCGTTCCGGAACTCCCCGGTGTTCGAGGTAAAGCGGATGGTCCCGTTGTTGTTGATCTGTCCACTTGCCTGGTTGATGAAGTGGCTCTTGACTATAATCGTCCCGTTATTGTTGAGCACTCCAGAGTTGACGATATTCTGCGCCATCCCGGTGGCAGCAGTCACGAGCACCAGGAATACACGAACAGCAGCCTTCATGAGAGACTCCTGCCATAGATGGGACATACTCCGTACAGCTCGCTGGAGGAACTTCATTGCCATCGCACGGATTCTATCCGACATACTCGACAAGGATTCCGGCTGCGAAGTTCGGCAGCGCGTCAGGTATCTGGAATCCGTAAAACTACGGAGGTCCGACTTCGACCGTGCCATGGTTGGTTACCGTACCTTGATTGTTGAACGTGCCGTGGACTTCCAGGGTCCCATTCGCCGCCCGGTCCACCGTGGCGGTTGGACCAACGGTCATGTTCCCCGTCACCTGCATGAAGGCATCGCCATTCAACTGGAGTTGCCCTGAGGTTATCGTCACATTGCCGGAAACCTGAAGGGTGGTCGAGGGTTGGAGCTGCAGCGTGCCCGACGCCTGCTGTTGCACATCCCCATTGACCACCATCGTGGCACCAGTGTTGAGGAAAAGCATCGCACCGTTATTGGTCAACACCTGTGCCGGCAGCGGGAGAGCCATCCACGCGATACTTCCGAGGAGCAGTACTGTGCGCATTGCTATTGCACCCGCGTAAGCTTCATGTAGGAATTCTGCCAGACCGTCGTCGCGTTGCCAGCGGTAGCATTCTTCGCCCACTGCAGGACAAGATTCCCACTGGTGCTTCCGACGAATACCAAGCCTTTCAGCTTGACTGCCCCCGTTCCAGTTGCCGCGGTTGGAATCGGGTTAAATCCCACCGAACTGCTCGGTGAAGTCAGCACTCCATAGAACCAGTGATGGGTGAGGTCACTACCCGACCCACCTTTCTTGATCTCCACATACACCTGCATCGTTGTCCCGGTCGGAGCGGAAAGTCGGACCTGAATGCCGCCGTTATCATTATTATTCGGACTGCCGTAGACAAACAGCAGTGCATCCACTTCCCACACACTGTTTGCTGGGAGAGACACCGTCAAATGGTCATCGTCCTGCAGCGTGGTTGAATTCACACTCTCGTCGCTCGTCTTCCGGACGAGAACGACTCCCGGGGAGTAGCCCCAACTGAGCTGCCCGCTGCCATCGGTCACGAGCGCTTGTCCTGGGGCACCATCAGAAGACGGAAGGGTCCAGACCGTGTTCCCTGTCAAGGAATTCGGTGCCCGGAACCCAACGTAATTCTGCCCACTGGTGTGAGCGGATGCTTCGTAGAGCCGCAGCTGTGATGCCTGATTCCGGACACTGTACAGCCACAAGTCCACATCCACAAAGGCGGCAATGTTGCTGGAGCTACTCAAATCCGTCTGCGTTGCCGACGACTGCCCACTGAAGCCAAAGCTGCGGGCACCCACCTTGAGGTTATACCCGCCCGGAATCGCACTGTAGATCCCGCTGGCGGTGTTCTGAACACCCCCGCCAACGGTGCTGTATTGACCGCTGGCGGTGTTCTGCAAGCCCCCGCCAACGGTGCTGGCAACGAGGCTAGCGGTGTTCTGATATCCACCGCCAATTGTGCTGTATTGACCGCTGGCAGTGTTCTGATACCCTGCACCAACGAAGGCCAGCTGACCGCTACTCGTATTGCCTTGACCACCGACAACTGCGCCAGCAGCTGATGCAGTGTTCCCACTTCCCCCACCAACGAAGCTGTAGGTACTGCCTACGGTATTTCCATACCCCCCACAGACAACACTGTAGTCACCACTGGCGGTATTTGAGCTCCCACCAGCAATGACGCTATAGTTCCCTGAAGCCACCTGTGATAGCATAGCCGAACCGTACTGCAGATCAACCGCATACATCCCCCGTGGGTTGCCTCCAGGATCCCGCTGGATTGCTCCTGCTGGTGGGGTAGCCCCGGGCGGGTTCAAGAGCAAACCTATGCCACCAGCAGTCAGTCGTAGACGATTACTGTCGAGCGTTCCGACGAAGACTTCCGTTCCTGCCTGCAAGCCGATACTCCCCGCCACAACAAGGCGATAGGAAGGCGAGGTCACACCAATGCCGACATTCCCATTTGCCGTCACCCGCAGCCGCTCAAGGTTGTTCGTGCGGATGACCAGTGGCTGGGCATCGGTTGTCCCCAAAAAGTTCGTTCCAGGATTCGTCCCGCTGTTGCCCGTCAGGGACCAGGCCGTGCCCGATACCAACGTACTTGCCGAGCGGACCTTGACCACTCCAGTGGCATCGGCTACCAGCACTTGTGTCAGTGTGTTGTCTGTCTGCAAGCCCTCCAAGCGCAGCGGATTGCTGGGCGCTACCACGTGCAGCCGGTTCGTCGGGGAGGTGGTCCCAATGCCAACCAATGGGGTTGAGGAGTTTGCAATGAAGATCGCCTCGTAGAAGGTGCTCCCGTCGGGGGAAACCTTGAGGCGGAAGTTCTCATCCCCGATCATGCCGAACTCGGCACGTCCACTGTAGTTCGTCTGGAAGAGCACGGATGCCGTTGCGGAGGCTGTGTTCTTCGATAGCGCTAGCTGAAAGCTGCCGCTGGGATTGCTCAGGACGGCATAGTTCCCAACCGCTTCCAGCACATTGCTGGGAGAAGCAACTCCAATGCCCAGGCGCTGCGAGACATATGCAGATCCCACCACGTGGAGTGCCTGGAGCGGGTTATCAGTGCCGATCCCAACACGCCCGGTCGGCGTGATGACCATCCGCACGGTATGGGAGACACTCTGCCCGGCACCGGCGACGGCTGCAGAGCCTGTCTCGAAGCGCAGCTTCCCATCGGTTTGATCTTGTGAGATATTGCCTGTCCAGCCCGCATCCAGAGAACGCCACGTACTGGCTCCGTAGTCGTAGTACGCATTGAAGCCCACGGTAGGCCAGCGAGACATGAGCGAGACCCCCTGATTCCCCCAGCCAAAGATTGCCTCTGTTGCTCCCGTAGGGGAAAGCGTTTGTGTCTGCAGACGAGCCAGTGGTGTGCTCACACCAATGCCGACGTTACCCGCCGCTGTAATCCGCATCCGTTCCTGGTTGCTAGTCCAAAACTGTATTGGCTGTGGTGTTGTTGTGTTCGTCGTTGCTATCACCAACGGCTGCGCATTCGTCGTGCCCAGAAAGCTTCCGGTCGTCCCGTTCCATGCACTCCCAACAGCATTTCCCGCCAAAGACCAGGCTGTCCCGGCCATAGCTTCACTAAGCGAGCGCCTCTTCACCACCCCACTCGAGGTCACCACCAACACCGTGTCCTGCGCCGCATCCACTGCTATCCCCTCCAAGCGCAGTGGATCGCTCGTGGCTACCACGTGCAGCCGGTTCGTCGGGGAGGTGGTCCCAATGCCGACGTTCACTGTGGCCGGTGCCCCGTTGACTCCTGCAACTGAGCCCAGGACAAGGGCATTGCTCACATCTACTCGGGCCCAGGACCCAATTGCTGTTGCATTGGTCAAATTGCTTGCGCCAACAGTTGCACCAGCACCCAGAGCAGTATTGTAGGATCCACCGACATTACCTTCAAGTGCCCGATATCCCACGGCGGTGTTTGCCGCCCCTGTCTGGTTTCCTTCCAATGCCGACCTTCCAACGGCGGTGTTTCGTTCTCCTACCGTCGTACTGTAAAGAGCTGCCATCCCAACCGCCGTGTTATCGGAGCCCGTCGTCAAGGATAGCAAAGCAGCTGCTCCGATGCCGGTGTTGAATTGTCCTGTCGTTTGTGCTGCACCGGCATTATATCCGACCATCACAGAGTAGCGTGGCGCAGAAAAATCGGTTCCAGCTCCAGCTCCTTCCCCGATCAACACGCTCGCACCCGCATTGAGAAACTCTAGTCTGCCCCGCCCATCGGCACTGAGCCGCAGGTATCCGCCAGTTGGATAGCCAGTTGTATTAGTCCGGAGAATGAGCGGCTGTGCATCGGTCGTGCCCAAAAAGTGCGTCGCCGGATTCGTCCCGCTGTTGCCCGTCAGGGACCAGAACAAGCCACTTCCCGAAGTGCTGCTCAGCAGTGGGATCCACGCTGTGCCGTTCCAGTAGTAGAAGCCGGGGTTGTTATCGGTCTGGTAGATCATCAGCCCCGTTGCCGGGGAACCAATCGCATTCCTCTGCGCTTGGGTCATCCGGGGAATGAGCAGTCCCTTGCTGGTGCTCTCCAGGTGGAGCAGTGCTGAAGGGTCAGGGGTAGATGTGCCGATGCCGACGTTCTGCTGTGCCAGCGCTGTCCCGAAAGCAAATAGCACGAGGTATCCATAGCGCATCACTTCATTCGCGTCCATGGGACATACGCCCGCACGAAATTAGGGCTGCCCGTTTCCTCTGCGCATCCGTAAAACTACGGAGTCCGGGTTCGGGATTCCCCGGGTAGTTCCTTTATCGGCTCAAGCCAGACAGGACTGTAGGGGGCGTACTTCTGCAGGGCGTGAAGCAGGGCGCGGAAGTCTTTCGGTAGCGGGGCTTCGACGCGCATCCACTGTCCTGTCCGCGGATGTTCAAAGCCGAGTCCCAGAGCATGGAGTGGGAGCCGCGCCAGGAGAGGGAGCTCAACTTCATCTTGAGCCAGCTTGTAGCGCCGCTTGATGCTCGAAAGGAAGAACGCCGGTGCCCCCCCGTAGTCGGGGTCTACCAACAGGGGATGCCCCAGCGCGGCGCAGTGAACCCGCACTTGGTGGAGGCGCCCGGTCGTCAGACGGCACTCCACGTAGGTGGCAATCTGGAAGCGGGCAAGCACACGAATGCTGGTGCGTGCTTCCTTGCCTCGGGCTGAGGGGATCATCCGTCCGGGACGGCGCGGATCGGGAAGGAGCGGGAAATCCACCTCGAGTGCATCCTGTTCTACAATGCCGGAGAGCACGGCGTGATAGACTTTCTCCACTCGGCGATATTCAAACTGTAGCGATAGCGCTCGGTGTGCTTCCGCCGTCCGAGCAAAGAGCATCACGCCGCTGGTATCCTTATCGAGTCGGTGCACAACGTAGAGCCTCCCAAAGCGGCGCTCCAGGATACCGCGCACGTGCGGTCGGTCCTTCTGGAAGCGATCCGGGATGCTCAGCACCCCCGGCGGCTTGTTGACCACGATGAGGTCGTCGTCGTGGTAGAGAACCTGGGGTCGCTGTCGTTTCATCGGTTCCATATCTGACCCGTTGCTGCCCGATAGGTGTTCCACAAGAGCATAGCAATCGTCATCGGTCCCACCCCACCGGGCACGGGGGTAATGGCGCTGACCTTTGGCAACACCTCCTCAAAGTGCACATCGCCCACCAGGCGCTCCTTCCCCGTTTCCGGGTCCACAATCCGATTGATGCCGACATCAATGACGACAGCTCCCTCTTTGACGTGTTCTGCCCTGATAGCTCGTGCCACGCCCATGGCAACGATGAGCACATCGGCTTGCCGGGTAAAGGGGACTAAATCGGCTGCCCCCGTATGGCAGACTGTGACCACGGCATTCGCCGTCGGGGTCTTCTGCAATAGGAGGTTCGCCACGGGTTTGCCCACAATGTTGCTCCGCCCGACCACTACGACATGTTTGCCCGCAAGCGGTCCGACGTACCGGCGGAGCAATTCCAGGATACCCGCCGGCGTGCACGGGACAAAGCCGGGCAAGCCCAGCACGAGCCGTCCCATGTTCTCCGGGTGGAAGCCATCGACATCTTTGCGGGGGTCAATTGCCAGCAAGACCGCGTGCTCATCGATATGGCGCGGCAGCGGGAGCTGGACCAGGATGCCGTGAATCGCCGGGTCAGCGTTCCAACGCCGAATATAGTCGAGCACGTGGTCCTGCGAGCTGGTTGCCGGCAGATGCTCCACGATCGAGACGAAGCCGACTTCCTGACATGCCCGCGCCTTCGAGCGGACATAGACCTGCGAGGCAGGGTTATCGCCCACCAGCAGCAGTGCCAGCCCTGGGCGAATTCCCCGCTCTTGCCAGAGCTGCTGCACGGCTTCGCGGAGCTGCGCCCGGAGCTCTGCCGCCACCGCTTTCCCATCTATGAGCACTGCCATCGTTGGCGTCACGGCGTGGTTGCCTCTACCCCTTCACAGAGGCACTCCCAGAGCCGCCGCAGCTGTGCCAGGAGCGCAACGTTGTGCACCCGGACGATATCAACCCCGCTGTCCAGGAGCAATGCATGGAGCAGTGCCGTGGCGCAATCACGCTGACGCGGCTCCTCAATGCCGAGCGTCTTGCCCAGAAAAGACTTCCGGGAAATGCCCAGCAGGAGCGGGACACCGAGTTCACGGAACTCCCGATGCCGCCGCAGAAGCTCCCAATTGTGCTCCACAGTCTTCCCAAAGCCAATGCCCACATCGGCAATCAGATGCCGGATACCGAGACTGCGCGCATAGGCAATACGCTCGCGCAGAAACTCCTTCACCTCAGCCACAACGTTCTGGTAGTGCGGATTGAGCTGCATGGTGCGCGGTGTCCCCTGCATGTGCATG
>BEHX01000009.1 GCA_002898295.1 bacterium HR21 | reverse complement strand
CTCCCCGTTCCTGTTCAATCGGATGGGAAGCAGCTCTACGTACCTCTCCCTGCTCTGCTCGAAGCGCTCAGCGCTCTCTGGAATGTCCGCGGAGAATGGAAAAGCCCGACAGAGATTCACCTGCGTCGTCCTTCCGCACCGACCACCTCTCCGCCTACTGCTCCCGCACCCCGCATCGCCCCGCTCCCAATCCCGCCGGATACCGGCCCTGCCCCGAAGGTTCCCAGCCTCCCGCGGTGGGAACCCGACTCTGCTGCGATGCAGGGCACTGCCTCACTGCTAGCTGCTGTTGGAACCAGCGCCCTTCTGGCACCGGTCCGCATCAGGGCAATTGCGGTACAGCGCTCTGCCGATACTCTCCATGTGCGCTTCACCGCTGATGGCACCATTGAACACTACCAGCGTCCCGAATGGCACGCAGAAGAGCTCATCGTGCGGATCCCCGGTGCACTCCACGCTGCAGCATCTCCCTCAGAACCAGCAATTGAACGGTTTCAGGCAGAGCGTATCCGCGAGATCCTCCGCTATCGCATTCGCTTCCGCTCCCCAATCATCGCCTGCTTTTGGGCACGCGAAGGACGGCAGACAATCCGTATCTCCGTGCTGCTCTCCAGCCCAGCCCCGGAAGCCCAACGGTGGGAACTCGATGTCATCGTCATTGACCCCGGGCATGGTGGGAAAGATTACGGAGCAATTGGAGTCAACGGGAAAGCTGAGAAAGCCATTACGCTCGCTGTTGCCCTCAAGCTCCGGCAACTCCTCCGGCAGATGCTGCCGAACACGCGGGTTATCCTCACCCGTGAAGAGGACCGCTTCGTTCCCCTTTACCGCCGTGGGCAGATTGCCAACGAGCACCGTGGCAAGCTCTTCATCAGCCTCCACTGCAATGCTGCCCCGACACGCCCGCACCCGGCACGAGGTATCGAAACATACGTCCTGCGCCCAGGGCGCACCCCGGAGGCAATCCGCGTTGCAGAGCGCGAGAATGCCGTCATCCGCTTGGAGGACGACCCACAGCGGTACGCTTCTCTGAGCGATGAGCAGCACATTCTGGCAACACTGGCGCAGAGCGCCTTCATGCGTCTCAGCGACCGCCTGGCAGCATTGGTACAGCAGCAGCTCGTTTCCACCACTGGGCTTCCGGACCGAGGCATCCAGCAAGCTGGCTTCTACGTTCTGATGGGAGCCTCGATGCCCTCGGTGCTGGTCGAGATGGGCTTTCTCTCAAACCCCGCCGATGCTGCCTTCCTTGCCTCTCCGCAGGGGCAGTGGAAAATCGCCCGCGCCTTGGCGGAAGCGCTCCGGCTCTATGCTGCCGAATACGCCAGCCAGCTCCACTAAGCTACTGCCCCAACCGCGTACCGCTGGAGGACCTTCTGCAGAAACCGTCCCGTGAAGCTCTCCGGATGGCGGGCAACTTCCTCCGGTGTCCCTTCCGCGACCAGATATCCTCCAGCGGCGCCCCCCTCCGGACCGAGGTCAATGACCCAATCGGCGCACTTGACCAGATCGAGATTGTGCTCGATGACGATCACGGTATTGCCCTGCTCGACGAGCCGATTGAGCAGCTTGACCAGGTGGCGAATATCCTCGAAGTGCAGCCCTGTGGTCGGCTCATCCAGGATGTAGAGCATGCGGCTTGTCCCCTTGGACAGCTCACGGGCGAGCTTGATACGCTGGGCTTCCCCTCCGGAGAGCGTCGGTGCCTGCTGCCCGAGCCGGATATAGCCCAGCCCGACCTCAGCCAGGATGCGCAGCTTACGCGCAATGGGCGGAATGTCAGCGAAGAATGCCAGTGCCTCTTCCACGGTCATCTCCAGCACATCGGCGATGCTCTTGCCCCGGTAGCGGACAGCAAGGGTTTCGGCATTGTAGCGTTGCCCCCGGCACATATCGCATTGGACATAGACGTCCGGCAAAAATGCCATCTCGATGCGCCGAATCCCAGCACCTTCGCACTCCTCACATCGTCCGCCGGGCACATTGAAGGAGAAGCGCCCCGGACGGTACCCCCGTGCCCGCGCTTCGGGCAACAGCGCAAAGAAGGAACGGATGTGGTCGAAAACGCCCGTGTAGGTTGCCGGATTCGACCGTGGGGTGCGCCCAATAGGGCTTTGATCCACCGCGACCACCCCCCGGAGCGCCTCCACCCCACGCAGTGTTTGATACGGCAAAGGGACCATGGGGCTACGGTAGAAATGGCGCATCAACGCCGGGTAGAGCGTGTCCATGATGAGACTGGATTTCCCGGAACCGGAGACCCCAGTGACGCAGATGAGCGTCTCCAGCGGGAAACGCACGGTCAGCTGCTTGAGGTTATTTCCTCGGGCGCCTTCCAGCAGCAGGTATTTCCCCGAACCACGGCGGCGCACCGCCGGAATAGGGATTTCCCGCTCGCCACAGAGGTATTGCGCCGTCAGCGAGCGGCGCCGTATCGGCTCTGGGAGAGCACATACCTGCTGCGGTGGGGCAACGAAGAGTACTTCCCCACCGTGAATTCCCGCCCCAGGACCGATGTCCACGAGCAGGTCCGCTGCCTCCATCATGTCCCGATCGTGCTCCACAACGATGACGGTGTTGTCCAAATCACGCAGCTTCTTCAGAGCGGCAATCAGGCGATGGTTATCCCGGGGATGGAGTCCGATAGAGGGTTCGTCGAGCACGTAGAGGACGCCGACCAGCTGCGATCCCAACTGCGCTGCCAGTCGCAGACGCTGCATCTCCCCGCCGGCGAGCGTCCGCACAGGACGATTCAGCTGAAGGTACCCAACCCCGACATCGAGCAGGAATTCCAAGCGCCGAAGGAGCTCCTGCAGGATGACCTGCGCTATCCGGCGCCCACGCTCGGGGAGCTGCTCTGGGAGGCGCCGCAGCCACTCCAGGGCATCCTCTACCGAGAGCGCTGTCAGCTCGGCAATCGAGCGTCCAGCAATCCGGACAGCGAGGAATTCTGCCTTGAGACGTCCGCCCCCACATTCCGGACAGGGGACTGCCGCCATTAATGGCTCGAGCGCTTCCCGGAGCCGAGGTGTCCCCTGCTGGTAGTGGTGGCGCAACAAGGCAATCACACCGGGGAAGCTGCTGCGGACTGTTCCCCAGCGAGTCTGCAGCGGCACATCCTCGGCAGTCCCCCAGAACAGCTCGTGCCGTACTCTTTCGGGCAGCTCGGCATAGGGTGTCGAGGGGTCTATTCCCCGAGCATGGAGGAACGCCTCCAGATGCCGCCAGAGTGCAGACCACAGGCGGGTCCGGGGAAGCGCCAGCGCTCCATCAGCCAATGCCCGGGTAGGCTCCACCAGGAGTGCCTCCGGCACGAAGTCCGCAATCTCGCCCAAGCCATGGCAGCGTGGGCAAGCCCCATACGGGGAGTTGAACGAGAAGCTGTTCGGTGCTAGCTCCTCGTACGCCCGCCCACACTGCGGGCAGACCCGCTGGAGACTTACCCGCCAAGGACGCCACTGCCCGCCCTCGTCGAGCAGGACCAGCGCCGTCTGCTGTCCCAGCTGGAGTGCCAACTCCAGGGAGCTTGCCACCCGCTCCTCCATCCCTGGAGCAACGACGCAGCGGTCTACCACTACCTCGATGTCATGCCTCCGGTAGCGGCTCACCTGAAAACCCGGCTCTAGCTCATGGAACTCGCCGTCTACCCGGACATGCAGGAAGCCCTGCCGGCGCAGGTGCTCGAAGAGCTCCCGGTAGTGCCCCTTGCGCCCACGCACCAGCGGCGCCAGAATCTGGAAGCGCTGCCCGCGTGGCAGCTGCCGAAGCTGCTCCACGACTCGATCCAGACTCTGCACCTCCACAGGCACATTGCACTCTACGCAGAACTGCTGCCCCACCCGGGCGTAGAGGAGGCGCAGGTAGTCGTATACCTGCGTCACCGTCCCGACCGTCGACCGGGGAGAATGTCCCGCGGTCTTCTGTTCGATGGCAATCGCAGGAGCCAGACCCTCGATGAAGTCAACCTCCGGTTTCGGCATCACGTTCAGGAACTGCCGGGCATACGCTGAGAGGCACTCCACATACCGCCGCTGCCCTTCGGCGTAGAGCGTGTCGAAGGCAAGCGACGATTTGCCCGAGCCTGAGACGCCTGTGATGACAATGAGCGCCCGATGGGGGAGCTCCACCGAAACGTTGCGCAGATTGTGCTGTCGAGCCCCGACAATACGGAGTGTGGTTGGCTCAGCACCGCGCTCCATTGCGCTCTCCCTTCCGCACAGCTGGTTCCGGAATTAGCAAAGATAGGGGCTCAGCTGTAATTTTGTGGCGCTATTAGCACGCACGGGCATTCCCGCATGCATCCTGTGCTAACCCCGGAGCAGATGCGCCGCGCCGATGCGGGAGCCATCGAACGCGGGATCCCCTCGGTAGTGCTCATGGAGAATGCTGCCCGCTCAGCGGCGGACATTCTGGAACGATGGCTGGGTTCGGGGCGCCCGAGTACGCCTTCGGCACTGATCGTCTGCGGCAGCGGCAACAACGGCGGCGATGGCTTCGCGCTGGCACGCCACCTGCAGTGCCGCGGCTGGCGCGTGAGTGTCTGGTGGACCGGGCAGAGAGAGCAGATGACTCCAGAGACGGCAATGAACTTCGCTGCCCTCCACGGCTTGCGCATCCCCGTTGTGTTCATCGCACCGGGGCAGCTTCCCCCGCCACCTCCGACAGTGGATCTCATCGTGGATGCCCTCCTGGGGGTTGGAGCTCGTCTGCCGCTCCGGGGCACCCTGCTTCCTCTGCTGCGCTGTCTGCGCTCCGTGCCGGGACGCCGAGTTGCGCTCGATGTCCCAACAGGTCTGGACGCCGAAACAGGCGACGCAGACCCCGACGCATTCCGTGCTGAGCTGACTGTGACCATGGGTGCTCTCAAGACCGGGCTCCTGCTCAACGATGGCTGGCACTTGTGCGGACAGATTGAAGTGGCTTCCCTCGGCATTCCTGCAACACTCTTGGACGAATATGCCGACACGTGGGTCTTGGAGTCGAAGGACCTCCAGAGCGGTTTCCCACCCCGGCGACGCACGAGCACGAAGTTTGATTACGGGCGTGTCGGTATTGTGGCAGGCTCAGCTTCCATGGCAGGGGCAGCGGCATTGGCAGCAAATGCCGCGATCCGGAGCGGTGCGGGGTTGGTCTACCTCTACACTGCCGGGCGTATCCACAGCGCCGTACTCCCGGAAGTCATTGCTCGCCTGGTACCTTCGACCCCTGAAGGATGGCTCTCACCAGATGCCCTCCCTGCGCTTCAGGAACTGCTCGAACGCGTTGATGTTCTGGTTGTCGGACCGGGGCTTGGCATTGCTGCCGTTCCTGTTGTGGAAAAGCTGCTTTCGATGGTCTCCGAGCGGCTGCCCGTCGTCCTCGATGCCGACGCCCTGCGGGTAGTCACGCCGCAGTCGCGCTTGCCCCGCTCTTGGGTTGTGACCCCACATCTCGGGGAATTCGCCCGCATGACGGGAGAGAGCCGCACCGAGATTGCCCGCCGCGCACCCTGGCGGGCTCGGCATTGGGCACGCCAGTGGGGGTGTGTTGTGGTGCTCAAACACGTTCCCACGGTGATCACCGACGGGGAGCGCTCGTACTGGAATCTGGGCGGGAACCCCGGAATGGCAACGGGCGGCTCCGGCGATGTGCTCGCGGGCATTCTGGGAGCATTCCTCGCCCGTGGGCTATCTCCCCTGGAGGCAGCGGCATACGCTGCTTTCATCCACAGTGCTGCCGGGGACCTCTGCCTGCGGTCCATCTCGGCAGAGAGCATCACCGCCTCCACTCTCCTTGAGGCTCTCCCAGCCGTTTTGCCACAGCCGGCAATTGTATGAGACGCCGACTCGCTCTGCTCCCTGCAGTGCTCTATGCGCTCACCATCGCCACGCTCTCCCACATTCCTGGGCTGCGCCCGCCGCCCGGAGCATCGTGGGCAGATAAGGCGGTGCATGTGGTGCTCTACACCGGTTTTGGGCTGACACTTGCCCTAGCACTTACCGCCCAGCTGCCACACCGTCCTTTTGGAAAGGTAGCACTCTGGACCTTCGTGCTCGGTGCGCTCTACGCTGCTAGCGATGAAGTGCACCAACTCTTCGTCCCTTACCGTGTTGCCGATTTCTTGGACTGGGTAGCTGATGTGGTTGGCATTGGCATCAGCGTGGTTTTAGCACGTCGGCTCTCTCGGCGATGGAACCGCTGGATCCACACGGGATGACCTTCCAGGTTGTGGCAACCGCCCCGGACTGTTCTGCCCGCGCTGGGCTGCTTTGGACCGCCCACGGCGTGGTAGAAACCCCGGCATTCATGCCCGTAGGGACGCAAGGGAGCATCAAAGCGCTGGACCACCGCCGGGCACAAGAGCTCGGCGCCCAGATTCTCCTGTGCAACGCGTACCACCTGTACCTGCGCCCCGGCATTGCTGTCATTGAGCACTTCGGCGGGCTCCATCGCTTCCTCGGGTGGTTCAAACCAATCCTGACCGACAGCGGCGGCTACCAGATTTTCTCCCTTCAGCAGCTGCGTCGCATCAGCACCGAAGGGGTAGAGTTCCGCTCCCACATTGACGGCTCGCTGCACTTCTTCACCCCCGAGCGAGTCATTGAGCTGCAGCGGGTGCTGGGCTCTGATATCATGATGGTGCTCGACGAATGCCCGCCCTATCCGGCGGAGCACTCGATGCTGGAGGAGGCTGTTCGGCGCACGCTTCTCTGGGCACAGCGTTCCCTGGCTGCCTTCCGCGCAACGGGGTCTCGCTACGGATACCGCCAGCTGCTCTTCGGCATTGCGCAAGGAGGAACCAGCACGGCTCTACGCCGTCAATGCCTGGAGGAGCTCTGCCAATGGGACTTCGATGGCTTCGCCATCGGCGGACTCTCCGTCGGGGAACCCACTGAGGCAATGTACGAGATGGTGGCTCTCTCCACGGAGTTGATGCCCCCAGAGCGCCCCCGCTACCTCATGGGGGTCGGGACCCCGGAGAACATCCTGACAGCAATTGAATACGGGGTTGACCTCTTCGACTGTGTCCTGCCCACCCGCAATGCCCGCAATGGGCAGCTGTTCACGACACGGGGAAAGATCAATATCCGCAATGCTCGCTGGCGTTTCTCCGACGAGCCCATCGATCCGGCGCTCGACCATCCTGTCAGCCGGACCGTCACGCTGGGCTACCTCCGCCACCTCTTCCTCGCTGGGGAAATCACCGCCTTAGTGCTCGCCACCGAACACAACCTGGCCTTCTACCATTGGCTGCTGGCAACAGCACGGCGGAAAATACAGGATGGGAGCTTTCGTCACTGGAAACGCTCATTTTTGGAGCGCATTCGGCAGACGGCTGTTGAATCAAGCTAAGGATCCCCCATGCCGCTGACATACGCAGCCGCCGCCCCCCAGGGTGGCGACCCGACCGCGGGTCTGCTCAGCACACTCATCTTCTTTGCCGCAATCCTGCTCATCTTCTACTTCATGCTCATCCGCCCGCAAGTCAAGCGGCAGAAAGAGCACCAGAAAATGCTCAGTGAGCTCAAAAAAGGCGACCGCGTGGTAACCACCGCCGGCATCCACGGCACTATTGCCGAAATCGAGGACACGGTGGTCATCTTGCAGATTGCCGACAACACTCGTATCCGCCTGGAGAAGTCTGCCATTGCAACGGTGCTGAAGAAGTCATGACAGAGGTTCGGCTCGATACCATCCCGTCAGCCCTGCAGGACCTTGCCTCGGGCAAGATGGTTATCGTTGTGGACGACGAAGACCGGGAAAACGAGGGCGATCTCATCTGTGCTGCCCAGTTCTGCACGCCTGAGGTCATCAACTTCATGGCGGCAAAGGCACGCGGGCTGATCTGTGTTGCCATCACCGAGCAGCGTGCCCGCGAACTGCGGCTTGACGTGATGGTCCACACAAACACAGCGCTCCATGGGACGCGGTTTACCGTTTCGGTAGACTACATCCACGGCACCACAACGGGCATCTCCGCCTTTGACCGCGCGGCAACTGTCCGTGCCCTGGCAGACCCGGAAGCCAAGCCGGAGGATTTCGCTCGCCCCGGGCACATCTTCCCGCTGATTGCTGTCGAGGAGGGCGTTCTGCGCCGCGCCGGACACACGGAAGCTGCCGTTGATTTGATGCGCTTGGCTCATCTCAAACCAGCAGCCGTGCTCTGCGAAATCCTCAACGAAGACGGCACCATGGCACGGCTGCCCGACCTGCTCGAATTTGCCCGACGCTATGGACTGAAAATCATCAGCGTCCGGGATCTGATCGCTTATCGGCTGCGGACGGATACACTCGTCCGCCCTGTGGCAGAGGCAACCCTACCCACCGTGGTGGGAACCTTCCGCATCGCCGTCTACCAGAACACCGTGGACCACCAGGAGCACGTTGCCCTCATCAAGGGCAGCTGGACACCGGAGGAACCCGTGCTGGTTCGTGTGCACTCCCAGTGCTTGACAGGCGATCTGTTTGGCTCCCTGCGCTGCGACTGCGGACCGCAGCTCCATGCTGCCCTGCGCATGATCGAACGCGAAGGCAAGGGCGTCCTGCTCTACATGCAACAGGAAGGGCGTGGCATTGGGCTGGGGAACAAGATCCGCGCCTATGCCCTGCAAGAGCAAGGACTGGATACCGTTGAAGCGAACCAACGTCTGGGCTTCAAACCGGACCTGCGCGACTACGGCATCGGTGCCCAGATTCTGCGCCAGCTCGGGGTCCGCAAAATGCGCCTGCTGACAAACAACCCGCGGAAAGTCGTGGGATTGGAAGCCTACGGGCTGGAAATCGTCGAGCGTGTCCCCATTGAGATTGAACCCAACGACTGGAACTGGAGCTACTTGCTGGCAAAGCAGCACAAGCTCGGACACTGGCTCACCGTCGGGCATCTTCCCCCGAGCCCCCTTGAGCCAGAAGAAGTTGAACCAACCCCGTACTGCACGTCGGACAGCCATGTCTGAGGTCATCTACCTGACCCGCGAGCGCTTCGAAGAGCTGCAAGCCGAGCTCAAACAGCTGCGGAGCCAGGGTCGGCGGGAGATCGCGCAGAAAATTGCCGACGCTCGCTCGCACGGGGATCTCTCCGAAAACGCCGACTACGACGCCGCCCTGCAGGCGCAGGAGATGCTCGAAATGCGCATCGCCCGCCTGGAACGCATCCTGGCTCGGGCACGAATCCTGGACCCGAAAGAGCTGCCCAACGACGGCAAGATTTACATCCTCTCGACCGTCCGACTACGCAACTGCAAAACCGGCTCTATCGTGGAATACACCCTGGTCAGCCCAGAAGAAGCCGACTTTGAGCGGAACAAACTCTCTGTCTCCTCCCCGCTGGGGAAGGCACTGCTAGGCAAAAGCGCCGGCGAGCGGATTCGCATCCAGGTCCCCGCCGGAGTGATGGAGTACGAAATCCTGGAAGTCCTGCGCTGATGGGGCTAAACCTCTCCGCCAGAGACACTGTCTAACGCCGTGCACTCAAGGGAGACAGAACCATGCCACAGCCAGCAGCGCTGAGCCTTGCCAGCGATGAGGAGCTCATCCAGGAGTTCTGTCACGGCGATCGGGAACTGGCAGCCGCACAATTGGTGCGACGCTACCAGCGTTTCGTCTACAGCGTCGCATACCGGTACTTGGGACGCCACGAAGACGCTCAAGATGCCGCACAGGAAGTCTTCCTGAAAGCCTTCGCCAATCTCCACCGCTTCGAACACCGCAGCAGTGTCCGCACCTGGCTCTACCGCATCACCGTGCGCACTGCGCTGAGCATGCTCCGGCAACGCAAGCTCAAATCCTGGCTGCGCTGGGACGAAGCCTTCCCTGAGGATACCGAGCCTGCCTCCCCGAGCCTGACCCCTGACCAACTCCACGAGCGGGAAGAGTTCGAGCGCTACTTCCACCACGTCTTGGCGCAGCTGCCAGAGAAACAGCGCGAAACCTTCGTCTTGCGCTACATCGAAGGGCTCTCGTACGAGGAAATCTCACAGATGCTCGGCACCAGCATCGGGGGGCTCAAAGCGAACTACTTCCTGGCCGTCCGTAAGATCGCCAAGGCGCTGCTCACAGGTCCGTATGCAGATGACTTCCGGCAAGCCCTTCGGAGACGCAATGGACACGCAGCGGACATATGACCGGCGCCGCCTCGAACAGATGGTGCCCGACTACGCCTTCGGGCGACTCTCCCCGGAAGAAGCCCGTGAGGTCGAGCGCCAGCTCCACCGCTATCCAGAGCTGCTGCGGGAAGTTGAGGAATTGCGCGCCGTCTTTGAGCGCCTGGAGTCCATGGAATACCTGCGCGAGCTGGAGCACCGGTCGAGCATCCTCTCGGTGCTCGTTCTCAACCGCTGGAAAGCCCGCGAAGTAGAACGGCAGCACCGTGCGTGGTGGAAACCGGTTGTGCTGTTCCTCCTCCCAACCCTTGCTCTGGCTCTGTTCGCCTTCTGGTGGACCTCGCCTTCGTCTGCGCCGGTGTACGAGCCTGTCCCACAGCTCAGCACAGCTGTGGAGGATTCCGAACCCCTGCCGTATGCCGAGGGGCTGCTTTCGTTCACCTACTGGACTTCGGGATTGCCCCCCAGTCCGAATCTGGCGGCTTCACCTCTGACTCTGACTGCCTCTGCGATGGAGGAAATACCGGTCCTCGCCGATAGCACGCATGCCGATGAAGCTTGGTAGCATCCATAGTGTCCTGTTCGTTGCCGCAGCACTGGTATGCTGGGCACAAGCCCCTCCAGCTCCTGAAGCGCTGCAGGAAGCGGGCGCGGCATGGAAACAGGCAAAGCAGCGACTGGAACGCTGGAAAATTCTCCGCTTGCTGGAAGAGCTCCGACTCGATGAGAGCACCGGGAGCCAATTCCTGGCACGCTACACAGTATACAACCGCCGGATTGATAGCCTCCTGCAGCAACTCGACAATACTGCCCAACGCCTTGCATTGGCACTGCAGAACCCTACCTCTCCGGAAGAACGCCAACGCTCTCTGCAAGAGATGCTGCGTCAGCAGAAGGAACTCTTGCAGCTCCTCCAGCATCGCACCGAAGCTCTCCGCCCCTTGCTCTCCGAGGAGCAGTTTGCCCGCTACATTCTCTTCGAGTACCGCTTCCCTCGGGAAGTTGAGCGGGCGGTTTTCCGCCACCTCCACCGTTTCCCGAAACGGCAGCAGAAACCCTGAAGCACCGCCCGCTGCCGAAAGAGTACCGTTTGTGCCCCAAAGACAACCGTTCCCGAAATGAGCACTCCGAGTCGGGGGAGAGGGCTGCGAATTTTGTGCCCGTGG
This sequence comes from bacterium HR21, assembly GCA_002898295.1. GTDB lineage: Bacteria > Bacteroidota > Ignavibacteria > Kapaibacteriales > HRBIN21 > HRBIN21. The sequence goes on along the minus strand of BEHX01000009.1, from coordinate 61,254 downwards.
CAATGTGCAGCGTCGGACGTGGGTTGTGTGACCGGTTTTGCCACCCCGGCAAAGCCGGTCGTTCTTTTTTCGGCGAGCCTTTCTCGGGATTTGCCCTAATTTTGCGCAAGCCTTCCACGCCCCCATCGACTAAGGGTTAGGTCACCACTCTTTCAAGGTGGCGGTACGGGTTCGAATCCCGTTGGGGGCACTCCAGTGCGGAGGCGCACGCGCAGGGCATGCCGACGTACGTGGTCACTGGCTGTGCTGGGTTCATTGGGTGGAAGACAAGCGAACGGCTTTTGCAGCAGGGGGCTACTGTCGTTGGTATTGATAATCTCAACGCTGCTTACGATCCGCGCCTGAAGCTCTGGCGCCTCCACCGTCTGCAGGCGTTCCCTTCGTTCCAGTTCATACGTGCGGATATCACTGACCGCGCGGCGCTGGAGTCGCTGCTGGAACGTGTACATCCTGATGCCATCCTCAACCTCGCCGCCCGTGCTGGTGTGCGGCAGAGCCTCCAGGACCCATGGGACTACTATGCGACGAACCTCACTGGCACGCTGAACCTGCTGGAGCTATGTCGCCGGCTCCAGATTCCAAAGTTCGTGCTGGCATCAACGTCGAGCGTCTACGGCGCCGGTACCCCACCGTTTCGGGAAGAGGACGCCTCGGATCGCCCGCTTTCCCCTTATGCTGCCTCCAAGCGCGCTGCCGAACTGCTGTGCGCGACATACCACACGCTCTATGGGCTTGATATCACCGTGCTGCGCTACTTCACCGTCTACGGTCCGGCAGGACGTCCGGACATGAGCCTTTACATCTTTACCGAGCGCCTGCTGCGGGGAGAGCCGCTGGAAATCTTCGGTGATGGAACCCAGGAACGGGACTTCACATACGTCGACGACATCGCCGAGGGCACCATCCGAGCCCTCCGCCCGCTGGGCTACGCAATCATCAACTTGGGCAACAGCCATCGAGTACGCTTGGTGGACGCCATCGCTTTCCTGGGGGAGCTGCTCGGACGCCGCCCACAGCTGGTGTTTCGCCCGGCACATCCGGCCGATGTCCCTGCAACCGAAGCCGATATCTCCCGCGCTCAAGCACTCTTGGGGTGGACTCCCCAGACACCCTTCGCAGAGGGTGTGCGCTATCTGGTCGAATGGCACCTCCGCCATCGCCCTGAACTGGAGCACATCGCTGTGGCAGACCTCTAGCCATGCTCTCTGAACGGAGCTGCTCGGGAGCGCTCATTGCTCTGTCCATCGCATACGCCCTGTTCACTCTGTGGCAAGCCCCTGGATGGACCGTTGACGATGCCTACATCCTCTTCCGCTACGCCCGCACCTGGCTAGCAACTGGGATTCCCACGTGGAACCCTGGCGAACCACCGGTTGAAGGCTATACCGGAACGCTGTACCTTGCTCTGTTGACAGCGGGACACGCTCTGGGAATACCGCTCCCGACACTGGCAAAGCTCGTCGGGATAGCTTCCTACGGGGCTGCGGGCATATTCATGCTCCTCCTGCTCCAAGAGCTCCGTGTCCGCCCGTTGGTACGGGCAGGCACTGCTGCACTGTACTTCAGCGCTGCATTCCTCTTCCCGCATGCTCTCAGCGGGCTGGAAACCATGGTGTGGGTCGCGCTCCTGAGCGCCTCGGTCTGGCTCACCGTGCGCCTGCTACAGTCCGAACGCGTAAGGTTCGGCGCTGCTTCAGCGACCTTTGGGATCTTCTTAGCTACGGCGTTAGTGCGTCCGGAAGGCGTGCTCTTTGCCCTGTCTCTGACCCTTGCGCTCATCCTCCGTCCGACTGGTTCTAAGATTCTCGGCATCCGCTTCCACCTTCCCCGCACCCTGCTCCTGTCCGGGACGGGTGTCTTCCTCGTGCCCTTCCTCGGGGTGAATCTCTGGCGATGGCACCTCTACGGGGAACTTCTGCCCAACACATACTTTGCCAAGCAAGCATCGGGCTTGGGCTGGGCAGCGCTCCTCTCGTTCCTGGAATTCGCCCTCCAGTACTGGGCAGTAGCACTGCTCATCGCACTGCTAGCTGGCATTGGAGAGTGGGAACGCTGGACCGAGCTGCTGCAAGAGCGGTATGGGAAGCTCTTCCTGCTGGGGCTGTTGCTAGCGGGGAGCACGGCTGTGCTGCTCCTGGAGTACTCCCGCTCCACCTTGCAGATGAACTACGCCCACCGCTTCTGGGCAATGCTCTATCCGCTGGGACTATGTCTGGCAGCTGCGGCGGCAGAACAGGGTTTCCGCGCGCTGGAAGCAACCTCCGGGGAGCATCCGCTGCGCTTGCGTCGAGTTCGCCAACTAGCTATTGGACTCCTCATCCTGCAGCTTGCTGTCCACGGAGGACTGTGGCGCTGGGGCGAGCGGAAATTTCTCCGGGATTACCAGCACCTTCTCCGGGACGAACACGCCGCTGCGGCTGCCTTCCTGCGCCGCCACCTCCCGCCTGACTCCTGGATTGTTGTCTACCCAGATGCGGGACTGATTCCCTTCCTGACGGGCTTTCGCACGCTCGACGGTGGGCGGCTCAACGACCGCTTCCTCGCACGCCACCACTGGAGCGGGACACCACGGGACAGCCTCATTGTGTCCTACATCTTTGCCCGTTCCCCTGCCGCCTTTGTCTTCAAGAGCCGTCGCGAAGACCGCCTCCTTCTCAATGCAGAGGCACAGGCTCTGGTGCAGGATGCCCGCTTCAGACCGTACGTCCTGGCGGCATCATTTCGGACTCGTGCCCGCCGGTTTGCTGAGAACTATTTCCTGCTGGTGTACGTGCATCGCCGCTTCCTGCCTCAGGGAGGGAACACGCCCGAACGTGCTCCGGGAGCCACCGCTGGAGAAGTTCTTTGAGACGAGCGGCGGTCACCGCCGGGTTGGGGTCTGCGGCAATCCAATGGATGTGGTCATAGCGGCGGAACCACGTCAGCTGTCGCTTGGCGTACTGCCGAGTCCGGCGCTGCATGAGTGCCAGGGCTTCTGCTGCTGACAGCTGCCCTGCAAGGTAGGCAATACACTCCTTGTAGCCATGCGTGTTCAGCCCTGGAGCATCAGGGGCGTAGCCCATGGACAGGACACGGGCGGTTTCCTCCACCAGCCCATTCTGCCACATCCATTCCGCCCGCCGATTGATGCGCTCGTAGAGCTGCCGACGCTCCCACGCGAGCCCAACCCAGAAGGTCTGGAACGGGCGCTCCGTCGGCGGCAAAAGCTGGTGGGCACGCGAGAGAGGAATGCCGGTAGCGTAGTAGAACTCCAGTGCTCGCAGGATACGCTGGGGATTGCGGTCAGGATACCGAGCCGCGGAGACCGGATCGACCCGTTGCAGCTCCTCGTAGAGCGCTTCCCGCCCCTCCCGCTGCAGACGTGCCTGCAGCTCCTGCCGGACTGCCCGCAGCAGAGGTAGCGGTGGCTGCTCGAAGAGCCCGTAGCAGAGAGCATGGATGTAGAAGCCCGAACCGCCCACAACACAGGGAAGCTTGCCACGTGCCCAGAGAGCCGGGATGAGACGGAGCGCATCGGCGGCAAATTCCCCAGCGCTATAGGTTTCGTCAGGGTTGCGGATATCCACGCAATGGTGAGGAACCCGCCGGCGCTCCTCCTGCGTGGGTTTCGCCGTGCCAATGTCCAAGTAGCGATAAATCTGGCGAGAGTCCGCCGAGATCACCTCCAGCGGGAGCTCCTGAGCAAGGTGCAGGATTGTCGCGGTCTTCCCCGACGCGGTTGCCCCTACGAGGACGAGGACCCTTGGTCGGCTCTCCCGTGCCACCCCTCTCTGCCGATAAGTGGGACAAAGCGAAACTCCCCGAACTCCTCCGTTTCGTATTCGCTCTCCGAGAGGCGCCGCAGACGTAGCAGCACCTGCGACTGCGTCCCACCGACAGGGATAACAAGCCGCCCTCCATGAGCAAGCTGTTCCATCAACGGCTTAGGGACGTGCGGAGCACCGGCAGTGACGATGATGCCGTCGTACGGTGCATGCTCTGCCCAGCCGAGGCTCCCATCCCCGAAGCGGGTCTGGATTGGCAATCCCAGCCGTACAAAGAGCTGACGAGCCCGCTGGTAAAGCTCCCACTGCCGCTCAACCGTGTAGACCCGCGCCCCCATCAGCGCGAGCAGCGCTGCCTGATACCCGCTGCCAGTCCCGATCTCCAAGACCTTATCGCCAGGCTGCACTTCCAGCAGCGAGGTCATGAAGGCAACGGTATACGGTTGCGAGATCGTTTGGTTATAACCAAGCGGGAGTGCCACATCCTCGTATGCTCGGTGGATGAAAGCAGGATGGACAAAAAGCTCCCGAGGGAGCTTCTCCATCGCTGCTAAGACGCGCTCGTCGCGGATACCCCGCTGCCGCAGGTGCTCCACAAGCGCATGCCGCAGCTCGGCATAGGGATCAATGCGGTGTGTGGTCGGCGGAGTCATTGCCTACCCGCATAGAGTTCGTCCTCTGCTCCGAGCAACTCCCCGAGGCGTTCCCGCAAACGCGCCGGCGACAGCCCCTGCTCTAAACGCCCACTGTGAGCCAGAGAAATCTGCCCCGTCTCTTCAGAGACGACTACCACCACAGCATCTACCTGCTCACTGAGCCCCAGCGCTGCCCGATGGCGCGTCCCGAGAGGCTGTCCGGAAACATGGGTAGTCGCACTCAAGGGCAGAATACAGCGAGCTGCCACGACCGTACGCCCTTCGATGACAACAGCTCCATCGTGCAGCGGCGACCTCGGGTTGAAGATAGCCAAAAGCAGCTCCTTGGAGACCACTGCTTGCAAAGGCACCCCTGTCTCGACCACCAGCCGAGTGCTCTGCGAACCCGCAAAGACAATGAGCGCCCCGATGTGCTTTTCCGCCATTTCGGAGGCTGCCTCAACCACCTCGTCGAGAACCGGCAGAACAGGCGAGCGCACGAGGAAGTGCAAAAGACGCGACCGCGCCATCCGGACCAGAATCCGACGGAGCTCTGGCTGGAATAGCACAATGAAGGCAAGCAACCACACCGCCGACAACGTTCGGACGATCCAGCCCACTGCCGCCAGCTCCGCTATCTCCACGATAAAGCCGAGCAGCAACAGCACTACAAATCCCAACAACACAGGCAGAACCAGCGTTTCGCGAAAGAGCCGATAGAGCCCGTAGAACAGCGCCGTGACTGCCGCGATATCCAGGAGATCTGCCAGTGTGAAGCGGAAAAAGCCGATGCGGAGTAGCTCAATCATTGCCCGTTGGTCGAGGCAGAGCCCTCAGCGTCGCGAGCGCGGCGGAGCTGCCGGGAGCGCTCGTATGCCTCGACAATACTGGCAACCAGCGGGTGACGCACAATGTCACAGCGCTCGAAATACACAAACGCAATCCCGGGGACGCCTTGCAAGACCGTTTGCACATCGAGCAAGCCCGAAAGCGCTGGATTGCCCAAATCAATCTGGGTCACATCCCCGGTGACAACCGCCTTCGAGTGACGCCCCAGACGGGTCAGGAACATCTTCATCTGCCCGATGGTCGTGTTCTGCGCCTCGTCCAGGATGAGGAAGGCGTTGTTGAGTGTCCGTCCCCGCATGTACGCCAGGGGGATAACCTCGATGATGCGCCGCTCGAGCATGCTCCGCAGCTTGTCCGGACCGAGCATCTCCAGTAGGGCATCGGTGAGCGGACGCAAGTACGGATCCACCTTCTCCTGCAAGTCTCCTGGCAAGAAGCCAAGCGACTCCCCTGCTTCTACAGCAGGGCGCGAGAGGATCAGGCGCGAGACTTCGTTGCGGCGCAAGGCTGCCAGCGCCATTGCCACTGCCAGGTATGTCTTGCCGGTCCCTGCCGGTCCAATGGCGAAGACAACATCGTGGGTCTGTACTTTCTGCCAGTACTCCAGCTGCTTCGGAGTCCGGGCGCGGATCGGTCCTTGCCGTCCCAGGAAGATAATCTCCTCGTCGGAGCGGGTAGGCGGGAAATTCTCTACGGCGATAACATCTACCACCGTGGCCACATCCTCTACGGAGAGCCGTCCATTGCGGCGCAATAGGTAGAGCAGCTCCTGGAAGAGCGCTTCCAGAGCAGAGACTTCATCCGGTTCCCCGCGCAGGATCACGGTGTTGCCCCGAACAACTACAGAACCGCCGAGTCGCTGCTCGATGAGCCGGAGGTGATGGTCATTTGCCCCGAGAAGCGCAAGCGGATCGACGTCCTCCAGGACAATGCGCCGTTCAAGCAGGTCATGCTGTGCCATTGAGGACAAGGCGCGTCGTGCCATCGACTCAAGTTATGCCATGGCTAGAAACGAACGACGAACAGACGCAGTGAGAGAAAACGCGCCCTCCCTTCCCCGCTATCCCGGGAACAGAGAGGGCGCTGCACAGCCACAGCAGACCTCAACTCAGTTCCCCCGCTTCGGTTGCGCCTCTTGCTGCGGTGTTGTTGTCGGCTGGGTAGCGGCGGCTTCCGCTGCGCGCTGCTGTTCAAGCCGCTTCTTCCGGTAGTACGCACGTTCTGCCTTGAGCTCCTCCGGTGTTTTTGGTCCTGGCGGCGGGACGCGCAAGACCTGCCCAGGGTAGATGAGATCGGGGTTGCGAATCTGATCCGTGTTCGCTTGCCAGATTTTCACCCACTGGAACGGATCGCCGTAGATATCCGGCTTGCCGGAAATGTTCCAGAGGCAGTCGCGGTCGCGGGCCCACGTCCCGACAGTATACGTCTTTTCCTTGGGCTCACGGTAAAGCCCACGGATCTCCCGCGCCAGCTCGATGATACGGTTGTAGAACTCAGGTAGCAGGGCAATCTTCTGCCCGCGCAGGGCATTGAGCTCTGCTTCCAGCGCAGCAATCTCTGCCCGCCGCTCGATGAGAGCCTCATCGGACAGACCGCGATACTGGCGTGTCCGCCCTTCGAGAACCCCGAGCTGCTGCCGGAACCGTTCGATATCGGCGTCGGTCACACCCAGCAAGGCGTAAAGCTCGTCGTTACAGCGCCGGATATCATTGGCAAGCTGACCCAGCCGGGCTTCCAGTTGCTGGACTTCCGCACTGCTCGCCTGGTATTGCGCCTGCAGACGGGCAACTTTCTCTTCCCACTCGCGAATACGCTGCTCAGCTTCCGCTTTGGTCAACTGCTCATCGGGCTTCTCCGCTTGCAGTTCACGCTGCTGCGCTGCGGCAACCGCCACGGTCAGGCTCATTCCAACAAGCAGCCATCGTGTCATAGCTATCCCCTCTTGTGCAACACTTTACCGTGGCTTCTTCCCCGTTCGGACCTCTACACCCGGCGCGGCGACGGTATCCTGCGCCGAGGGCGGGGTGTAATTGGGCCAGACGTTCGGCCAGGCTGCGAGCTTCTCCTGGACGAACCGCTTTTTGTCTTGACATTGCCCGAGCTCACCCTGCCGACTGCTGATTTCCCGCTGGAGCCGACCCTTATCGGCTTCCTTTTGCTGAATGTTCTGCGTCAACTGCCGTTCCTGTGCCCGCAACTCCCGCAGCCGTTGAAGCTGTTCCTGCGTAATCTTGGGCGTACACCCTCCCAGCATGAGCGTGCTGAGGAGCAATACAGTCAGAGTGCCAGGAAGTACTTGGGAGAACCGCACGGCATCCTCCACCGCTGTGAGACATTTCCCTACGACGGGCACAAACTTCGCGAAAAGTCGCCGACCCTGTATCAGCTCCCGGAATGCTTCTGGGACATGAACTGCTGAGCCCACCGCTCGGCAACGGCGTAGGTTTCCGCAGTATCCACATCCTGCCAGAAGTAGTCGCCGAGCTCTTCCGCATACATGAGTCCTCGGTGCACCAGCTCGCGCACCCCATCGGTCAGAGAGGCATCGCCGCGGCTGCCTGCAACTGCGGCAAGGGCATCCAGCAAATCGGCTGTTGCCAGGAAGATGCCTGTATCCACGGCATTGTACTCCACCAGCTCTTTCCCAATGGCACGCACTTGTCCGTTGTGGACCTGCACCTTCGTTGCATCGGCAAGGTCGACAACCTGCTCCAACCGGGAGTCCACCACCAGCAGAGCTCCTTGGACAAGGGTCCGCCGAGAGCGAAAGCGCCCGACAGCCGCAGGTTCGATCAGATGGTCAGCCATCAGCAGCAGGAAGGGATGCTCAACGTACGGGCGTGCTGCCAGGACAGAAAGCCCATTCTGTTTGCGGAACTCCGGGTTATAGACCGAGCGCAGCCGGAGCGGTCCCGTGTAATGTGCTGTCACGGCATCCCAGATCTCCTGTGCCCGATACCCGAGCACCAGGATCGCCTCCGTGCAGCCGGCCTGCTCGGCTGCCTGGAGTGCCCACAGCAGGAGAGGTCTGCCACCGACGGGCACCAGCGGCTTCGGCAGAGGCGTCCATGGAGCAAGGCGGGAGCCCAATCCCGCTGCCAGAATCACCGCCTGTCCCATCCGGCACAATCCTGGAACGAAGAGGTGAGAGCCATCCGTGCAAGGCTCCGGAGAGCCTGGTGGAGCTTCTCGTATTGCAGGAAAAGGTCATGCTCCACCGGCTCTCCCGGAGGCACATGGGGACTTTTGAAGTAGAAACTCAGCCAGGACTGTACGCCATACCACCCTGCCCGCTGGGCAAGATCGAGGAAGAGCGCCAGGTCCAGCACAATCGGTGCGGCCAGAATCGAATCACGGCACTGGAAGTTGACCTTGATGTGCATCGGATACCCCATCCAGCCAACAATGTCAATGGCATCCCAGCTCTCCTTTGCATCCCCACGGGGTGGGTAGTAATGGATGCGCACCTTGTGGTACAGCTCCCCGTAAAGCTCCGGATACCGCTCCGCCGGGAGCAATCCTTCCAATACCCCGGTCTTGGTTACCTCTTTCGAGCGGAAGCTACCCTCATCTTCCAGGACCCAGCCGTCGCGATTACCCAGAATGTTGACCGAAAACCAGCCCTGAACTCCCAGCAAGCGGCGCCGTAGTGCCGGGGCGATGACCGTCTTCAAAAAGGTCTGCCCCGTCTTGAAATCCTTTCCCGCTACCGGCACACGCTGGAGTTCTGCCAGCTCTTCCAGAGCTGGGATATCAGCGGAAATATTCGGGGCTCCGTTCGCATAGGGCACCCCCGCCTTGAGAGCAGCGTAGGCGTAAATCTGAGAAGGCGGAATTGCTGGGTCATTTGCTTCCAGCGCTGCCTCAAACGCCCGCAGCGATTCGTGGCACTTTCCCGGCGGGGTATATACCTCGGTTGAGGCACACCAAATCATCACTGCCCGATCCGCGTTCATCTCTTCCCGAGCCCGCTCGATGTCCTCAATGAGCGCTTCTGCCAGATGGCGCTTGGTTGGCGCCCGCTTGACATGAGGACCATCCAGGCGCCGTACGTACTGCGGATCGAAGACAGCTGGCATCGGACGAATGGAGCGGAGAAAGTCCTCCACAGCTGCCAAGTCCTGTTCAGAGAGCACCGCTGCCTGACGCGCAGCCTCGTAGGCATCCTCCGGGAAGATATCCCAGCCGGCAAAGACTAAATCCTCCAGAGGCGCCAGAGGAAGCGCCTCAGGAATCCGCCGCCGTTCGTTGTCTTCACCTTCAAGCTCCCCGATCTGGGAGAGTGCCCCGAACGGATAGGCAAGCTTCCGCCGAATTGCCTCAACCCCTGCCAGGAATGTCGTTGCCACTGCCCCGAGGCCTGGCAGCAGCACCAGCAGACGTCCAGCATGCGGAAGAATCATCCCCTCAGCCACCATCATGCTGCTACTACCCCGTGTGTCCGATCGGGTTCAGAGACGTTGAGCACTTTCCTCCCGTATACGCTCTGTCCACCGCCGCTGCCGACGGTGGGTCCAGAGCAGCAGCGCCAGCAGCACCGCATTGAGTCCCAGGAGTTCCCACCAGAAGAACGCCGCAGGGGATCCACCACAACATGCGGCAAATAGGACAAGGGTGCGATAGTTCGAGCTCAATGCCGACCATCCTGCCACAACTGGACGGAACATCTGGCGATAGAGCTGACGAAGCTGCTCCATTGAGGCAGGCTGGTGGGCAACGAGCGCCAAGAGGCGCTTCTCCCCGCTGAGTCCACGCTGAACCGCCAGATAGAGCCGATAGAGCCATCGAACCGCCCACGGGATGTGCGCCACCGCCGCCGTAAGAGCCGGCTTTCCCAGAACGATGAACTCGTAAAGCTGGCGCTGCCGTTCATAGGCCGTCGCCTGGACAAAGTGGCTTATCCCCGCTGCTGCTGCCAGGAGCACCGCTTCTGCTCCCATGAGCGGGAGCAACGACCAGCTCAACGCACCGTACAGTGCAACGAACGTCCCGTGATCGCAGAGTCCATCCATGACTTTGCCCCATTCAGATGCCCGTCCAGTCAGCCGAGCTACTTGCCCATCGGCACCATCGAAGACATGCCAGAGCAGCATGCAGAGGAATCCAACCCCACACGTCCAGCCCTTGTGCCACGATCCATATGCTACTGCCGCTCCAATCCCGCAGCAGAGCCCGATCAGGGATACCACGTCGGGATGGATTCCCCGGCGGGCACACCACCGCGCAACTCCCCAACTGAGCGGATGGATGATCCACCGATTCGTTGGTTCCTCAATCTCGACCGGGCGCCATGCACGAGAGCGCTCCGCCAGAGCTTCCCCGCTCATGCACGTTCCTCTCCCCATACCGTTGCCAGGATCGTGCGTGCCCGGGCACGCTCGCGATGTTCACATAGGTAGATTCCCTGCCATGTCCCAAGCCCCAGACGCCCATCGACCACGGGGATGAGCACCGAGCAGCCGATGAGCACGCTCTTGATGTGTGAGGTCATGTCATCGGGTCCTTCCACCGTATGCTCGTACAGCCGCTCATCTTCTGGAACCAGACGGCGCAGGAAGCGCTCGAGATCCGTGCGCACTGCGGGGTCTGCATTCTCATTAAGCGCCAAACTAGCGCTTGTATGCTGCAAGAACAAGTGAAGCATTCCCACCCGCAGGCGCTGCAGCTCGGGAAGCTGCTGCAGAATTTCCTGCGTCACCAAGTGGATGCCCCGCGCTTTGGGCGCAAGCTGAATTCGCCGTTGATACCACACCATTGCGTGTCCTAGAGACGAACGCCGCCCATCTACTGCGGAGCCGCTATATTTGGTACAGTTACACCGTGCATCGCTGCACCGATGACCTTCCGGACGATACCGGAGCTGTTCCTACACGTGACCGAGCGCTTTGGGGAACGCAAAGCTGCTTTCCTCGTTCGGCAGCACGGAGCGTATCACCCCATCACATACGCAGAGCTGGCAGACCAGGTCTTCCGGTGTGCAGCAGCATTGCGTTCTCTCGGTATCGGTCCCCGAAGTCGGGTGGGAATTGTCTCCGAAAATCGGCTCGAATGGATTGTGGCAGACTTGGCGCTGGCCGGGCTCGGGGCCGTGAGCGTCCCAGCTTTCCCGACTCTGACCGCCGAGCAGCTGGAATACATCTTCGACCACAGCGAGGCTGTTGCCGTCTTCGTCTCCAACCGGTTCCAATGGATCAAACTCCGCAGTGTTTGGCATCGCCTTGGGCACGTCCAGCATGCCATCCTCTTCAGCGAGGACCCCGTCGAAGAGCCCGTGCTTTCCTGGCGTGAGCTCCTCGGCAGTGTGCCAGAAGACCACACACTGCTGCGCCACGAGTACCTGGCAACAGCGCAACAGGTACGTCCTGAGGACCTGCTGACGCTCATCTACACCAGCGGCACGACCGGAACTCCGAAGGGGGTCATGCTCACCCATGCCAACGTTGTGGCAAACATCCAGGCAGCGCTCCGTGCCGTACCGATTGACCACACAGATGTACTCCTGTCATACCTGCCGCTCAGTCATTCGTACGAGCGCACAACAGGCTACTACAGCGCCTTCGCCGCTGGGGCAACCATCGCGTTTGCAGAGTCCATCGAAACCGTGCCGCAGAACATTCTGGAAGTACGCCCGACCGTGATGACAAGTGTTCCGCGACTCTTCGAGCGGGCACAGGCTCGGATTCTCACAGCCATTGCCAAGGAACCTCCTGCACGCCAGCACCTCATCCGCTGGGCGCTCCAGGTTGGGCACCAAAGCTGGCATGCCCGCCAACGGCGCCAGCTTGCAGCTCGGCTGCGTCTTTCCCACAGGCTGGCAGACCAACTGGTCCTCCGGAAAATCCGGGAACGCTTCGGAGGACGCTTGCGCTTCTTCGTCTCCGGTGGGGCAGCGCTCGCGGTGGATGTTGGAGCATTCTTCTGCGCCATTGGTATCCCTATCCTGGAAGGCTATGGGCTGACCGAAGCCGCCCCTGTGCTGACAGTCAACCGACTCGATGACATCGAGCTGGGAACGGTCGGGAAGCCATTGGACAACGTGGAGATTCGCCTCGCAGAGGACGGGGAAATCCTGGCCCGTGGTCCGAACATCATGCTCGGTTACTGGAAGGACCCCGACGCTACCGAAGCAGTGATCGATGCCGACGGGTGGCTCCACACTGGGGATATCGGGAGCTGGAGCGCCCGTGGCAATCTGGTGATCACCGACCGCAAGAAGCACCTGTTCGTCAGCAGCGGGGGAAAAAACATTGCCCCACAGCCCATCGAGCAGCTCCTGTGCCGCAGCCCCTACATTGACCAGTGCCTTCTCATCGGGGACCGGCGCCCGTACTGTACAGCTCTCATCGTCCCGGAGTTCGAAGCGCTCTCCACATGGGCATCAGAGCACGGCATTGCCGTCGCAGACCGCGAAAGCCTTCTCCGTCATCCCCAGGTTTTGGAATTGCTCTGGCAGGAAATTCAACGGCTGCAGCGTCCGCTGGCACGCTACGAGCAGGTACGCCGCTTCGCTGTGCTACCGAAACCGTTTTCCATCGAGGAAGGCGAGCTTACCCCAACGCTCAAGGTCCGTCGCAGCGCCGTAGAACACAAGTACGCCGAGCTCATTGAGGCGCTCTACGCGCCGCGGCAGCCGACTCCGTGGTTGACGCCGTAGCACTCTGCGCGGAGGCAACCCCGGGCTGGAGCAGGAGTGTCTGCCAAGCTTCTCGCACACGGCGCTGCTGCAGGAACCCGCGGGCAATCCGCTGCAGCATGATCCAGCGCTGCTCTCCCTCCACGGGACTCTGCAGCAGGGCATAGAGAGCCCGGAGCGGCTCCCCAGCGGCGAGCTCGATTTCCACATCATCAGCGCTGATTCCCTCGGGGAAGCTTGGGAAGCCCGGCTCTGGCTCCGGGAGCTGTTCCACACTAGCCAGCAATGCCAGGTCCTCCCCTGTCAGGATCGGACTCCGCCGAATTGGCTCCGGGAGCGCATCCACACCAATACCGCAGCCGACCGGGCGCGGAATCTTCCGGAGCGCCTCTCCGAAGGCATGGCAGTACCAGTCATATCCCAGACGCCCTACCAGCTGCATCCGGTTCGGGTCAATGCGCCCTTCGACGAACACCGACTCAGCAACGTGGAAGAGCACCACTTCCAGAATGACCAGATTCCCATTTCCCCCACGGTCGCGCGCCAGCGGAATGTGCTCCAAGAGAACGCACTCCATGATGTAGGGCGATTCCGCCACTCCCGGCGGACGCACCCGCTGGCTGGGACGCTTCGTCAGCCCAGCTTTGACAAATTCATCCACCCCGGGCGCATACTCTGCCGATGCCAAATTGACCTGCTCAGCAATCCGGGCAGTGACCACACTGATGGTACACTCGCCCGTCTCCAGCAGGTTGACCAGGGTGTCTTTCGGCTCCATCGTCCGCAGAGAATGCGCCGGACCGATGGCGACGATGGGAGGATGCGAAGCAAAAGCATTGAAGAAGCTGAAGGGCGCCAGATTCACCCGCCCCTGCCGGTCCTGAGTAGCAACAAGGGCAATCGGACGGGGGGCAATCCCGCTCAAGACCAGCTGGTGCCGTTCCCGGTACGAGAGCGTTGCCGGGTCTATGCTCCGCATCTGTTCCCCCTAGCGGACAGCAACCAGCTCAGCCGGGATATCGTGGAGGAGGTCTCCATCGAGAACCCCCTGGAACTGCTGGAAGTTCTCGGCAAAGAGGCGCTGCAGACGGCGAGCCGTTTCATCGTACGCTGCCGGATCACTCCACAGCTGTCGCGGCTGGAGAATCTCTGCCGGCACCCCGGGGCAGGCGGTGGGAACTTCCAGTCCGAAAAAGGGCTCGCGGACATACGGTACTGCATCCAGAGCTCCACTCAGGGCTGCCCGCAGGAGCGCTCGCGTGTGCGCAATACTGATGCGCTTGCCCACTCCAAATCCGCCGCCGATCCACCCCGTATTGACCAGCCATACCCGGCTCCCGTGCCGTTCCATCCGCTCTGCCAACATGCGCGCATAGACCCACGGATAGTGCACCATGAACGGTGCACCGAAACAGGTGCTGAAGGTCGGCACTGGGTCCGTCACCCCTCGCTCCGTCCCCGCAACCTTTGCCGTGAAGCCGGAGAGGAAGTGGTACATCGCCTGCGCCGGTGTCAAGCGGGAAATCGGCGGCATGACACCGAAGGCATCGCAGGTGAGGAAGAAGATGTGGCGAGGGTGTCCGCCGCGGTTATCCGGCACGACGTTGTCCATGACATAGCGCGAGTACGAGCCGCGGGTATTCTCCGTAATGCTCGCATCGGCGTAGTCGACTTCGCGGCTGACCGGGTCATAGACGACATTCTCCAAAACAGTCCCGAAGCGGCGTGTCAGGGCGTAGATGATCGGCTCTGCTTCGGGCGAGAGATTGATGACCTTGGCATAGCAGCCGTTCTCGAAGTTGAACACCCCATCTTCCCCCCAGCCGTGCTCATCATCGCCAATGAGTGCCCGCTCCGGGTCAGTAGAAAGCGAGGTCTTCCCCGTGCCCGATAGCCCAAAGAAGAGTGCCACATCACCTTCCTTGCCCACGTTGGCTGCACAGTGCATGGGGAAAACGCCACGGAGCGGCAACAGGTAGTTGAGCACAGTGAAGACCGTCTTCTTGATCTCGCCGGCATATGCCGTTCCGGCAATCAGCGCCAGACGTTCGGCGAAGTTGATGAGGATGACCACCTCCGAGCGTGTCCGGTCCAGTTCCGGCACGGTCTTGAAGCCGGGAGCGTGGAGGATGACGAAATCCGGCTCGGCTCCTTCCTCGGCAGGCTCAGCCGGGATGAACATGTTGTAGGCAAACAGGCTGTGCCATGCCCGCTCGGTGAGGATACGCACCCGGAGCCGATAGCGCGGGTCTGCCCCACCGTAGCAATCCCGAACGTAGAGCGGACGCCCTTGGAAGTATGCCAGCAACCGCGCCTTCAGCGCCGCAAAGCTCTCCGGAGCAAAGGGGCGATTGACCTTTCCCCACCAGATGTGCTCGCGGCTGCTCGGCTCCTCCACGATGAACTTGTCATTGGCGCTCCGCCCGGTATACGGCGCCGTCACCACCAGGAGCGCCCCATGGGCTGAGAGCACCCCTTCACCATTGCGAAGCGCATGCTCGTAGAGCTCAGCAGGAGAGAGGTTGTAGTAGACCGCACCGACGTGCTGCAACCCATTGCGTTGCAGCCACTGCCGAAGGGATTCCGGCGGTGTCATGGATGCCCTTCTGCTGCTGAAACGACCCGAGGACGGCACAAAAATCGGGATTTTCCCTGCTCCGTTATCCGGCAGCAGCTCATCCTCCCCGGCTCTCGGAATCCTGCCGTATTTTGTGGTCGGTTGTCTTGTTCAACGACACGCCTTCCCCCATGCTCCCGCTCTCCTGCTCTTCTCGGACTCGGTGGCACCGCGGACTGCTCTGTATGCTTTTGGCATTTGCTTGCCCACTGTGGGCGCAGAAGCACCGTGCGCTGCAATCCCCGCCATCGCCTCTCCTTCTGCGCTACGCTCCACCAGAGGGCAGCGAGTGGTTCTACGAGCAAGAGGACTCCGTGACACAGGAGCAGAGCTTCCTGGGTATGGGTGGGGGCGAGACAACAACGCTTACCATTGCCCGACGCATGCCGCTCCGCTACCGTGTGGTGCGCTCTGCAGACACGCTGCATCTGAGCATGCAGCTCGATTCCGTGGCGCTCTCCCGGAAGTTCGAAGACACTGCCCTGGAAGACACGGTGTTCACCTCCTCTCACGGGGGGATCGTGGTGACATACATCCTGCTCCCCTCCGGGCGATTACTGACGCAATCGGAGGACGTGCGCGATAGTAGCTTCTTGCTGAGTTTGTACCGCACCCCGTTTGCTTGGCGGGGCGACTGGCTCAACAAGCCGCTCCTCCTTGTCCGGCTGCCCGATACGCTGGTCATGCCCGGACACCAATGGACAGTCGAAGAGCGGGACACGCTGGTAAGCGAGGACGAGAATGCCCGCGGTCGTTCCATCCGCCACCTGAAGGCAACCAACACGCTGGAAGCGCTGGTGGATACATTGGGCAAGCACTGTGCCCGTATCCGCACGGCGATCGAATCGTTCACGCTTCGCTCAACAGTTGAGCAAAAGGGCTGGGGGACCGTAACTGGCGACGGCTCAGGGCAAGGAAGCGCCCTTGCATACGTGGAGGTGGGGACGGGAATGCCGGTCATCGTAACCCGCGCGCTGCAGCTTGAATTGACCACTACCGTGGTCGGACAGGTTGAGCTCCTGGGTTCGGTCACCGTAAAAGCCAGCAGCCTTCTCCGCCACCGATGATGCTGTTCTGTGCTCTGCTGTTGCTCCTGCCAGCAGGCGGGTTTGGAGCGCAGCGGTCTATTTTGCCCGACACGCTCTGCCTGCGGTACCGCTTCCTGCCCGGCGATACGCTCATCTATCGGGTCGAAGCGCAGGATAGCATCCTCATCGGGCAGCGAGCACCACTGTGGCGCGAACGCTACGAGCTACTCTGGCTCATCTGCGACTCGGTCGGGAGCGATGGGACATACTGGCTCCGGCTTATCCCGACGGAGTTTCTGGCACAGGAGCGCATGGACACTTTGCGGAGTATGCGTCCGGAGTCGCCCTGTGAGCGACGTCCGACCATCTTGCAGCTCGACAGCCTGGGACGTCGCCTCGAGGCACACTCCCCGGAGGGGGCTTCACGTGTCTGCCCGGGCGGGGCATTCCAGCTGCCGTTCCTCATCCCGCTTGCCGAGCAGTGTATTCGCCTGCACGAATCCTGGCTGCTCCAGGATAGCCTGGAACTGTGGGAAAACGGGACCCCCGCCCCGCGCTTTCTTCGGACGGCGCTGCTGCGCCGATTCCCGTCGGTAGACACCCTCGGCTTCCGCTGCACTGCCATCGAGTACGTTACAACTGGGACGGGGTGGTTTGTACGGGACAGCCTGCTGAGTGCTCGCGCTGTTGTCAATGCCTTTGGACGCTTCCTGCTTGCCGCGGAAGGGATTCCGGTGTGGGCATACGTGACGCAGGAAATTCGCCTCGCTCTCTCCCTTGAAGGAAGGGAGCAGCACGGGCTGCACTACCTCAACCTCTGGTACCGCCTGCAGGAACGGCGTACGAACCTCCGGCAGAGTTCGTCTCCTGCTGTCCCGTCTGTGCCGCATCCTGCCCGGAAGTCTCGGCGGTAGATGTCGGATCAAGAGGAGCCTGCGCATGAGGTGGTCCACTGTGCTCAGTTGGGGAGCCATTCCCATGGTGCTCCTGGCACAGGCGCCAGGCAAGCGGCTCAGCCTCAGCGATTGTCTCCAACGAGCGCTGGCAACACACCCGGATATCCAGGTAGCACAGGCACAGCTTGCCGCCGCTGGAGCGGAGCTGACCGCGGCATTCGGTGCGTACTTACCCACACTGACCCTCTCTGCCGGCTACACGCGGCAGCTCAATGTCGAGGGAGGACGCAGCATCAACGTAGGTGGTCAGGTCATTCGACTGCCATCGGTGGACCCGAACGCCTATAGTCTCAGCCTTATCGGGAGCTACACACTCTTCAACGGCTTCGAG
The DNA here is from genome assembly GCA_002898295.1 of bacterium HR21. Classification (GTDB taxonomy): domain Bacteria; phylum Bacteroidota; class Ignavibacteria; order Kapaibacteriales; family HRBIN21; genus HRBIN21. The sequence continues at coordinate 43,441 of BEHX01000009.1, read as the reverse complement.
CGGGAAGGGGCTTTCCAGCGCGCACAAGCCTCCGTTGCCGCCGCCGAGGCAGCGCTCAGCTCCGCTCGCCAGCGCGTTGCCACCGAGGTTATCCGGCAGTACATGGAAGTCTTGAAAGCCGAACGTCTCATCGCCGTCCGGCAGCGCTCCTATGACCTTGCTCGGCAGGAGCTCGAACGCCTCCGCGCCCTGATTGAGGTCGGGCGCCAGCCGGCGTCAGCCGTGTATGCACAAGAAGCAGAGCTATCCAAGCGGGAAGTCGAGTGGCTCCAAGCAAAGCACCAATATGACCTTGCCGTTGCACGCCTGCGCGGGCTCATTGGAGTATCTCCCACCGAAGTGGTCGAATTCGCTGATCCTTCCATCCCGGATTCCCTTGCGCCGGAAGACGTCCGCGCCGTTGCCCGGCAATGGGGGAACTTCCCCGAAATGCTCCAGTACGCCCTCCAGCACCGGCACGACTATCGCGCCGCGCAGCACCGCCTGGAAGCAGCCCGAGCCCTCCAGATGACCGCTCGCAGTGGCTATTTCCCCCAGTTGACTGCAAGCGGGGGATGGAGTTGGGCAAACAGTGCTCTGCGGGACTTCAGTCAGCTCGGACGGACATTTGTCGGCGTGCAGCTCAGTGTCCCCTTATTTGAGAACTTCCGCACGAACGCGCAGATACAGAGCGCCGAACTCCAGCTCCGGCAGGCAGAGAGCGAGCTGGAGAAACTGCGCCAGAACATCGCCACCGAGCTGCAAACGGCTGTGCTCACACTCGAAGGGCTGGCCTCCCAACTGGAGGCTGCCCAACGCTCTGTCCGTGCTGCGGAAATCGCCGCGGAGAGTGTCCGGCAGCGGTACGACATCGGTGCCGCTACACAGCTTGAATACTTCGCTGCCGAAGCGCAGCGTCTCTCCGCCGTTGTTACCCTCATTGGACTCACCTACGATTGCCTTGCTGCTCAGGCACAGCTCCGTTTTGTCCTTGGGACAGTCGAACCGTAATCCGTGCTGTCATGTCTGCGAAACGCCGTCGCTGGCTTCTCGTCGGTGGAATCGGGGTTATCCTTGTGCTCGTGCTGGCGGTGTTTTTCTCCGGCAAAGGTACCGATGCCGTTGCCGTAACGGTAGAGCCCGTCCAACGCCGAACAATCACGCAAACGGTGAGTGCCACCGGGACCATCCGCCCGGAGACGGAAGTCAAGCTCAGCTCGGAAGCCAGTGGGGAAATCATCGAGCTAACTGTCCAGGAAGGCGATACGGTCCGACGAGGTCAGCTCCTGGTGCGGATTCGCCCCGATATTGCGCAGTCACAGCTTGAGCAGTTCGCCGCGGCAGCCGAGGCGGCACGAATGACTACGGAAGCTGCCAAAGCTGAATGGGAGCGCGCCCGATCGGAGTTGGAACGGGTCACCGAGCTATACCGGCGTGGCTTTGCCTCCAAGCAGGAGCTGGACCAAGCTCGGACCGCCCATGAGCAAGCCCTGAACCGCTACAAGGCTGCGGCTGCTGAGTACGAGCGTGCCCGCGCCGCTCACCGACAGGCACAGCTGCAGCTCTCACGGACTGCACTCTACGCCCCAATGGACGGCATTGTGACCTCGCTCTCCGTCAAGCTCGGCGAGAAAGTCGTCGGCACAGCTCAAATGCAGGGCACAGAACTCCTCCGCATTGCCGACCTGCGGCGCCTGACCGCCGTTGTCGACGTCAACGAAAACGACATCCCCTTGGTCAAGCTCGGCGACACAGCAGAAGTGACCGTGGATGCTCTCCCGGAACAGAGCTTCATCGGGGTTGTCACCGAAATTGCCCACTCTCCCAAGGTCGGGCAAGTCGGTACGCAGGACCAGGTTGTCAGCTTTGAGGTCAAAATCCTCCTGCTCAACCCGGATCCCCGGCTGCGCCCGGGGATGAGCTGCAACGCGGAAATCCGCACAGAGACACGGCACAATGTGCTTGCCGTCCCCCTGCAAGCCGTCACCGTTCGAGTGGACACCGCCGACACCACCGCCTCTGCCCGGAGGCGTCCCCCAACGGTGGTCTTCATCCACGACAATGGGCGTGCCCGCATGGTCCAGGTAGAGACAGGCATCAGCGACCGCAACTACATTGAAATCCGCCAGGGACTCCACGAAGGCACGCAGGTCATCACGGGGAGCTACCACGCCATCAGCCGCTTGCTCCGGGATGGCATTCCGGTCATTGTGCAGTCTCCACCACGAACTTCCCCACGGCGCGGCTCATGAAGCACCCACTGATCGTGCTGGAAAACGTCACGAAGGTCTACCGGCTTGGGGCAGAAGAGGTCCATGCCCTGCGCGGGATCTCGCTCCGCATCGACGCGAATGAGTACGTCGCCATCATGGGACCATCGGGTTCGGGCAAATCCACCCTGATGCACATCCTCGGCTGCTTGGATACTCCGACCTCAGGGCGCTACCTGTTCCGCGGGCAGGATGTCAGCCGGCTCGACGATGATGAGCTGGCACGCATCCGGAACCGGGAAATCGGCTTTGTCTTCCAGACCTTCAACCTCCTGCCGCGAGCAACAGCGCTGAAGAATGTAGAGCTCCCGCTCATCTACGCAGGAGTTCCCGCAGAGGAGCGCCGCCGTCGGGCACGCCAGGCTCTGGAAGCCGTCGGTCTGGGTAACCGCCTCTTCCACCGCCCCAACGAGCTCTCCGGTGGACAGCGTCAGCGGGTGGCTATTGCCCGTGCACTCGTCATTGAGCCCTCGCTCATCTTGGCAGACGAACCGACGGGCAACTTGGACACAGCAACGGGCAATGACATCATGCGCCTGTTCACTGAACTGTGGCAGCGCGGGAATACGCTCGTCATCGTCACCCACGAGGAGCACGTGGCGCGCTATGCACGCCGCATCGTGCGCATCCGCGACGGACTCATCGAAGATGATGCCCTCAACCCCACGCCCATCTCTGGTCAGAAAGCCCTCCAGAGCACCGATGACGCTGAGCGAATTGCGTGAAGCCGTTGCGGTCGCATTGGACGCCATCCGGGCAAACTTCTTCCGCTCGCTCTTGACCAGTGTCGGAATTGCGATCGGCGTGCTCTTCGTGTCGCTCATGGGTTGGTTCCTCTCCGGCTTGGACACAGCTCTGGAGCGCACCATCACGCTCATCGGTCCGGACATGCTCTACGTGGACAAGTGGGACTGGAGCGGACGAACCCGCTGGACAGAGGTGCGCTCACGCAAGAACATCACCTACGCCCAAGCCCGAGCACTCGTTGAGGAACTGACCGGCGCTGAGCTTGCCGTCCCTCTGGTCCGAGCCTGGGGGCTACGCATAGCGTACCGAGACCAATCCACCACAGACGTCCCCGTCATGGGGACACTGAGCGACTACGGGCGCACCCCTGCCGGAGCTGTCGAACACGGGCGTTTCTTCTCCCCAAGCGAAGATCGGACCAGTGCACGGGTTGCTGTCCTGGGCTATGCCGTTGCCCAGCAGCTCTTCCCTGCCGAGAACCCTCTCGGGAAGACAATCCGCATTGCCGGGCATCCCTTCCAGGTCATCGGCGTCATCGAGAAGCGGGGCACGACGTTCATCCAATTCGTGGACAAGCAAATCCTGATTCCCCTGCCAACCTTCTTACACCTTTTCGGGAGCGCGAATCGCTCGTTCTCCATTGCCGTCAAGGCGGGCTCAGAGGAGCGCATGGAGGAGGTGCGGGACGAGATTCGGGGACTGATGCGGCGCATTCGCAATCTGGCGCCAGAGGCTCCCGATGATTTCGCAATCAACGAAACACAGGCGTTCCGTGAGGAAATTGCGGGGTTGCGGCAAGCGGTCTGGGGGGTCGGGCTCGGGATGTCTATGCTCTCGTTCCTGGTGGGCATCATCGGGATTGTCAACATCATGTTCGTCTCCGTTGTGGAGCGCACTGCTGAGATCGGGATTCGGAAGGCTGTGGGGGCACGCCGGAGCTCCATTGCCCTGCAGTTCCTCGTGGAAGCAGGACTCCTCTGCAGTGCTGGAGCGGTTGGTGCGCTGATGCTGGGGAACCTTCTCGCCTTCGGTATTGCCCATGCATTTCCGGAGGCGGAGTTTTTGACGTCGTACATTCCGCCGCAACACGTCGGGATTGCCCTCGCTGTGGCGTTCACCGCAGGGATTCTGGCCGGATGGGCTCCGGCACTGCGGGCTGCTCGTCTGGACCCAATTGCCGCCCTGCGTTACGAGTAGCCTGCCGCAGGCACCGTGTCCTGGGCGTTGTGCACCGCGGGGAAAGCCTCTGGAAATTCGTCACACCACGCTTCGATGACACCGCCTCCGAGAAGCTCCTGCCCATCGTAGAGGACGACGGACTGTCCCGGTGTAATTGCCCGCCGCGGGGTATCGAAACGAACCCAGAGCCGTCCCTCGGTATCCTGCCAGGCGGTTGCCATTCCGCCCTCGTCCTTGTAGCGAATCTTTGCCGTACAGCGGATCCCCTCCGGGGGAAGCGCCTCGACGGCAACGAGGTTGACTTCCCGGGCAACGAGTCCCTGGTGGTAGAGCTGTGACTCCGGACCGACTACCAGGACATTGTCCTGCGGCAGGATGTCGAGCACGTAGAGGGGCTCCGGAGCCGAGATTCCCAGTCCACGTCGCTGCCCAATGGTGTAGAAAGGATAGCCCTCATGCCGCCCCACAGGGCGCCCGTCGCGGAGAATGATCCCGCCACGGAGGCGCTCGGAACGCTCCGGAGCATACTGCCGCAAGAAGCGGCGGTAGTCGTTATCGGGCACAAAACACAGCTCGAAGCTCTCTGCCTTCTGGGCAATCGGCAGTCCTCGCCGCTGCGCCTCCTGCCGCACCTGCTCCTTTGTCAGCTCCCCGAGTGGGAAGAGCGTGCGTGCCAGGAACTCCTGAGGCAGCATCCAGAGGGCATAGGACTGGTCCTTGCGGGTGTCGCGCCCACGCAGAAGCCGATAGCGCCCGCGGTCTGCATCGTAGAAGAGCCGCGCGTAGTGCCCCGTAGCGATGTACTCCGCCCCGAGAGCATCCGCCTTGCGCAGGAGCTCTGCCCACTTGATGGCACGATTACACCGCACACACGGGTTCGGCGTGCGCCCACGGAAGTACTCCTCCACAAACCCCTCGATGATCTGCTGCCGGAAGGGCTCAGTGAAGTCCACCACGAGGTGCGGGATACCCAGCAGCAGGCAGACCCGCCGCGCATCATTGATGCCCTCCAGCGAGCAGCAGCTGGACTCATTGCCAACGTTGCCACCGACCTCCTCGTAGTTGTAGGTCTTGATGGTGACTCCGATCACCTCGTAGCCCTGCTCCAGCAACAATGCTGCCGCTACGGAGGAGTCCACCCCTCCGGACATTCCAACGAGCACCCGTGTACGCTTCCGGCGCATTTGTTTGGTCTGACTCCGTAATTTCCTGGGCGCAGAGACGAACCACCTGCAGCAGCCGTGGAGGGCGTGCAGAGCGGATGCTCCGCTGGATGTTGACAGAGCGCCTCCGGCGCCGCCTTCGGCACCTCTTCCCGCAGATTTACATTGCCGGTAGCCACCATCTGCGTCCGTGGCGGAATGGTTCGGCTCGGACTCCCCTTCTGCTCTACTGCTCGCACAATGGCTGGAGCGACGTCGCGTTGGCGGTGGTACTCTCGCAGCGCTTCTTCCGACTCCGTAGCCTCTTCCTCATCCACCCACAGCAGTTGCAACACCTGCGCATGCTGCGCTTCTTGGGTGCGGTCATCTTCCCGTGGGATAATCTCCCTGCCGTCCAAGAGCTACTGCCCGGACTCCTGCCGCGCCTGCTCCATCCCAGAACGGTCCTGTGGGTCTTCGCAACGGGAACTGTTCTGAGCATCGGTGAGACAGAAGCCCTCTGGAGCTGCGCCGATCTCGTACATTCGTCCCCCACCCCCATCGCCTTGGCTCCGGTTGTCTGGAGCTACCACCTGCTGCAGACCGATCCGGCATGCTACCTCTTGATCGGAGAGCCGGAGCTGTGGGATCCGCACCATACTCCGGCGACCCTGGTCCACCGGTGCAGTCAGCGGTTGCTCTCGCTTTACAATTACCAGCAGCACCTCCTCTCCGGGGGGTCCCTGCCCTCCCTGTATCAGCGCTACCGGCTCTGAGTCCCCGCCCCACAGAAGGAGAAGCGGGCAAGGGTTGCCACCAGCGAATCCTCTAACGCTTTTGCGCGAGACACCACCCCGAAGCTCAAAATGGCAAAGACCAGCGGATCCCCGTCCGCCGTCAGAACATAGCCTGCCAGAGCACTGGCGTTGCGCAGCGTTCCTGTCTTTGCCCATACCCGAGCTTGGGCTTGTGTCTGTTGCAGGCGCTGCTTGAGTGTCCCATCAACCCCGGCAATAGACAAACTCCGGCACAGGGCATCGGCAATCGGGAGCTGAAACACCGCGCGCAGCATCCCGACCACATCGGCGGCACTGACTCGATTGCGGCGCGAAAGCCCGGACCCATCCCAGAGCGCACATCCCTGGCACGGGATTCCCCAGCGGGAGAGGAGTGCCTGCAGCAGCCGCCGCGCTCGTTCTGCATGAGTCCCGCTGCCTGCAGCTCGCGCGCCGAGCAGTTTGAAGAGGTGTTCAGCAACGAAGTTGTCACTCTCCTTGTTGACCGCTGCCAGCAATTCCGCCAGCGGGCGCTCCCATAGCCCCAGGAGCGTTGCCCCCGGTGGGCACTTCCCTTCGCCGAAGCCACCCTCAACGCGGATTCCCGCTGCCCGGAGCCGCTGAACAAGGGTCGCTGCCGCGGCAACCTCCGGTTTCTCCATTGGCACTCCCAGTGACCATGTCCCCCGAGCCGCAATCCATCCGGAGACGACGATGTACTGAACCCCTCTGCGCATCACACTCCGGGCAGAGAGAACCACTCGCTGCCGTCCTCGCCGGGCACCCTTTCGGATGCGCACGCCCGAGACATCCACCACAAACCCAGGAGAAACCGGGATTGTCTGCGCCGTCACCCTCCTGCCGGTGGCGCTAACGAGCACCCGCACCTCATTTCGATTGAAGCCCAGCGCTGTAATCGGGGGTAGCGGCTCGACCGGGTCGCTATCGCCGCTATACTGGAGCCGAGTACGCTGCCCATCGAAGAGCGTCCCATCGCCCAGCACCGCGCCGGTAATGCGCCGGACACCACGCCGGACCAGCTGCGCTGCCAGTTCTTCGAGCTCCTGCACTGTCAGCAGGGCATCTCCGCCGCCAACAAGGTAGAGGTTCCCAGAGAGCGTCCCATCAGCCCTCGGCAAGGCATCGGCGTAGAGGGCTGTGCGAATCACAGCGGAATCCCCCAACACTGCCAGCGCCGCCACACTCCAGAAGAGCTTCGTCACGGAGGCAGGAACCAGCAATTGCTCTGCCCCGTGTTCGAAATAGCGTCGCCCGGCAACATCACTGACGAGCACCCCGACACGTGCGCGCTGCTGCAGCTGTTCTACCAGCGCCTGCACTCGCGCCCGCAATGCACTGAGAGCAGCAGTACTATCCTCCCGCGAACACCACCCCCAGAGCGGCACAATGCCAGCCAGGAAGATGAGCAGCCCCAGATAGCAGCTATGTCGGCACAAGCCAGGCATTGGACGGCGCGAAATTGCGTTGCTAGAGCGCTCCATCGAGCACTCTGACCCCGAGTTTTGCCTCCTGCAGCCGGTCATCCCTGCCCCAAGCCAGGGAGAGCTGGAGCACTCCCACGGCTGTGTGGAACTGCCACTGCAATCCGAACCCGTGGCGCCACCCGACAGAATCAATCCAGCCGAGCTCGACGAAAGCCCCCACATGGTCGTGCCCTCCCAGCACCCACCGTCCTTCGATCCCACCCCAGCCTGCCCGGGGGCTGAGGAACTGGGCTTCCCGATAGCCCCGCAGCGTCTGGACACCCCCGAGCCGGTAGAATTCCTCCCGCTGCAATGTCCTGCCCCACAGCAGGCGCCCATGCCCATGGAGACGCACCACGAAGGGGAACCGCACCGGGAGAAAGACCTCGGCATCGAGCGCCGAAGCGAAGCGCCCGCGCTGTCCCTGTGAGGAGCCCAAAACGCGCTGCCACCGTACAGTGGGGAACACCCGGAGCAGCACGCCACGGACGGGATTGTCCCGGGGCTGCAAGCGCTGCAATTCGGCTCCCACACCGCCATACCAACTCAGGCTCGGTGCAAGAGATGCAACCCCCGAGGGCTCAACTCGACGCCGTCCTCCGACCAGTTCCAGCCACCATCCGTGAGCGAGCGTCCCCAGCCATCGAAACCCCAGCTCCCAACCCACTTCGGTGTAGAGCGTGTCGTGCTGCCGCATCTCAAAGCGTCCGCGTATCAGGGCAAACGGCGGAAACGGCTCCTCGTACTGGAGCAGAAGCTCCTGCAGCTGCGCTCCCGCCCGGTACCACCGCAGAGTCCCGGAGCGCCCCGTACCGAAGAGATTATCCAGCCGCGCCTGGAGCATGCCGTTCCAACCCGCTGCCGGGGCATAGCCGAGAAATCCATCGAATCGTGCGGTGGCACGCTCACGCACGCGGAAGAGCACTCCCCAGCGCCCGTCGGCTATACGGAAAAGCTGTGGAGGTTCCACCAGCTCCAGCCAGCCCAGCTGTTCCAGGCGCTTCTGCGCTGCCCGCAGCATGTCTTCGGAAACCGGCGCCTTGCTCGGGAGAGCCACCCACCGTTGCAGGAAGCCTATCCCCGTCGGCTCCACACCCTGGAAAAGCAGCGTATCGGCAGTAGCTGGCTCCCCAAGAGAGAGCACAACACGGAGCTCCACTTCGGTTCCTGCAAGCCGCACTTCTGCAATATCAGCCCACGCTTCGGGATAACCGGCAGCCATAGCACTGCGGAGGAGCGTGTCCAAAAACGCCTCAACCCGGCTCCGGGAAGCTGCCCCAGCCAAGACCTGCTCAGCGCTCCACCGGAGCGGCTGCTCGAGAGCAGCAGGTGTATCGGGTACAACGGTCACCCGCACGGCGCCAATACGCACTCTCTGACCCGGCTCCAGCTCGTAGCACATCCACCCCTGCTGAGCATCCCACCGGAGAGAGAGCCGTGCAAACCAATAGCCCTGCTCCTGTACCCACCGGAGAAGCCGGAGACTATCCTCACGGACACACTCCCGGAAGCGCTCCCAGGGATAGCGTTGCCGCGGCTGGAGGCAGAGCCGGACCTCAGCAAGTCCCTCAATCCCTGAGCGAACCTCAACCCCAGCAACCCAGACACTATCGGCTGCTCTCAACGGTAGGCTCCCTGCCAAAAGGATTCCCATCCCCAACCATACGCATCCGGCTCTCCGCACGCTCCCAGCTCTCCTGCCCATCACCTCCTCCCGATGGGATACTGCTGGACCGTAGACCTTCTCCGCCACCACCGGCGGGAGTCTCTACCAGCGTGCAGACCACCGCAGAGCACCACGGCGGGTGCGCCCCAATGCAGCAACCACCTGTGCGTCGAAATAGCCCGACCCAGAAGCAGGCAAGCCGTTCGAGCCGCATCGGCACACGCATGTCCCCCAACCCCACGGCAGAGGTTCCCATGCTGCATATCGGCATCGTCTGCTATCCGACCTACGGCGGTAGCGGCGTCGTTGCCACAGAGCTGGGCAAGGCACTGGCACGGCGCGGGTACCGGGTGCATTTCATCACATACGCCTTACCCTGGCGTTTAGACGCTTTCCACGACAACATCTTCTTCCACGAGGTGGAGCTGCCGAACTACCCGCTTTTCGAGTTCCAGCTCTACTCGCTGGCGCTGGCGGGCAAGCTCGTTGACGTTGCCCGCTACGAGCGGCTCGACATCCTGCATGTCCACTATGCTATTCCACACGCGATCAGCGGCTACCTGGCGCAGCGGATGCTGTGGGAACACCACGGCATGATGCTCCCGGTCATCACCACGCTGCACGGCACCGATATCACCCTGGTCGGGCTCGAGCCCAGCTTCTATCCCGTTGTGCGCTTCTCCCTGGAACACTCTGATGCCGTCACGGCGGTCTCCTCGTTTCTGGCAGAGAAGACCCGCCACCAATTCCTCATCCAGCGCCCTATCGAGGTCATTCCGAACTTCGTGGACACTCGTACCTTCGTCCCACATCCGAACCCAGAGCTCCGCCGGCAGTTTGCCCCGCAGGGGGAATACATCCTGCTGCACGTGTCCAACTTTCGACCGGTCAAGCGCTCGCCCGACACCGTGCGGATTCTGGCAGAGGTCCGCTCTGCTGTACCTGCCAAGCTGATTCTCATCGGCGATGGTCCTGAGCGCAGCGAAGCAGAGCGCCTCGCACGCCAGCTCGGGGTCGATGAGCACGTCCGCTGCTTGGGGAAACAGCCCGTAACGCCTGAACTGCTCTCCATTGCTGATATCTTCCTGCTGCCAAGCCAATCGGAGAGCTTCGGATTGGCAGCGCTGGAGGCAATGAGCTGTGGTGTACCGGTTGTGGCGACGACCGCCGGTGGCATCCCGGAAGTTGTCCGCCACGGTGAGACAGGCTTTCTGGCAGAGATTGGTGACATCGACCGCATGGCGCGGTACTGCCTGGAATTGCTCAGCAATCCGAAGAAACACCAGCTCTTCCGGGAGCGTGCTCGCCAACGGGCTTTGGAGTTCGATACAGAACTCATCGTCCCGCTCTACGAGCGGCTCTACCAACGGGTCTTGGAACAGGAACGGATTTCGCTCTAAGCTTCTTCGGATGCGTCCCCGGATGCTGTGCGTTCGGGCGCACGGCTGAACAGGCGCAGCTGGTGCAGCTGGGCATCGAGAAGCTCCTGGTGTGCCGGCTCAAAGAGCTCGGGGGAAGCCATGTGTTCGAGCTCCTCCAGTGGTGGTAATTCCTCCAACGAGGTCAGCCCGAAGAGCGTGAGAAACTGCGCAGTAGTTCCGTAAAGTGCCGGACGTCCCGGAGCAGCAGCGCGCCCGACGACCGCCAGCAACCCCCGCTCGACGAGCGATTGGACAACCTCTGCAGAGCTTACCCCGCGGATGGTGTCGATTTCCGCCCGGGTAATCGGTTGCCGATATGCCACAATTGCCAACACTTCCAGCGCTGCCTGGGAAAGCCGCCGTCGTGCCTTCCCCGCAAACGCCCGTTCCAGCCACTGTGCCGCCTCCGGAGTTGCCGCCAATACGTACCTGCCAGCGCTGTGCACAACTCGATACGGGCGCCCCGTTGCCTGCAGCTCTGCATTGAGCTTGTCAATCACTTCGAGAAGCTCTTCCTCTCGGAATGCTCCAGCAGGCAACCCCGCAGCAGCGCATGTCCGCAGGACCAGCTCGCTCGGGCTCAAAGGCTCCTCTGCCGCAAAAAGAATCGCCTCCACCACACGGGACAGTGTGCCCTCAGTTGCCTCCATGGGTAGACTCCTGGAGCTGTGGAACTTCCGCGCTGAGAAGGATATCGGCAAAGGGCTCTTCTTGCTCGATGCTCACCTGCCCTCGGTGCGCCAGCTCCAGCAGGGCTAGGAAGAGGACAACCACCTCCATCCGTGAGCGCCCTCGGAGCAGGGCGGAGAAGAACACCCGCCCGGAACGCCGCACCCATTGCAACAGGAGGGTTGCATACTCTGCCACTGCCGGCTCTTCCGGCACAGAGAGTGGAGAAACAGCGCGTCCGAGCCGGCGCATCAGCTCACGGAGAGCCTCCACAAGGGCTTCCCGTGTCGCGTTCTCCCATCCCCCATCCCCGCAGGGCTTCCAGCGCAGCGGAAGAGTACGCACGTAGAAGGGCGGCGCCTCATACAGGCGTCGGCGCAGGTACGCTCCTGCAAACTTGTAGCGCCGATACTCAGCCAGGCGCTCCCAAAGCGGTTCCGGTGTCTCCCCAACGGTGGGCTCCTCCTTCTCCGGAGCACCACGTTCACCGGGAGGACGCAACAGCCAGCGCGCTTTGATGAGGAGAAGCTCGGCAGCGATGTCAAAAAACTCCGCTGCCAGCTCCAGGTCCAGCTCCTCTGCCCACCGGATATACGCTATGAATTGCTCCACCAGGCGGGCAATCGGAACTGCTTCGATAGGCAGCTCCTCCCGCTGCACGAAGAAGAGCAGTACATCCAGCGGTCCCTCAAACTCGGGCAAGCGTACTCGATAGCTGCTCGGTCGCATCCACCTGCGCCTGAAGGTAAAGACGCGGCACCCTGGAGCTGATGCCCGCAAGGACTTCGTACGGAATCGTTCGTAGCCAACAGGCAAGCTCCTCTGCCCAGAGAGCACTCTCACCCTGCTCACCCAGGAGCACCACTTCGTCCCCGAGCTGGACGGGCTCTTGACCAACATCGACCAGGATTTCGTCCATGCAGATTGCTCCCACAACGGGGAAGCGCTTGCCATGGATGAGGCATTCTGCCCGCCCTGTCAGACCGTAGCGATAGCCATCAGCATAGCCGACAGGGACTGTCACAATTGTTGTCTCCTGCCGAGCGCGGTAGAGTCGGTGGTAGCTCACTCCCTCACCTGAGCGGATACGGCGCACGGCAACGACGCGGCTTTTCCACTGCAACACCGGCTTGACCGGGAGCTTTTCCCCACCCTGCCAGGGCTGATACCCATAAAGGAGGATGCCCGGTCGCACCATCGTCCAGCGAGCCTCCGGGAAACGAACAGCAGCCGCCGAGTTCGCAGCATGGATATAGGGGATGTGGTAGCCCGCCGCTTCAAGCTCGCGGACAAGGTCACGGAACTGTCGCCACTGTTCCCAGAAGAAGCTCGGATCAGCCTCATCAGCGGTAGCAAAGTGGGTGCAGAGCCCGACCACCTCCAATCCCTCCAGCTCGGAGAGCCGCTGCAGAAAGTCCCGGACTTCGCTCGGTGGAATGCCCTCACGGTGCATGCCCGTATCCACGGCAACATGGACACGGAGGCGGACTCCAAAGCGCCGCGCTTGCGCCGCCATCTGTTCCATGACCGGCAGCGAGCAGGCAAGCGGCTGCAGCTCAAAGCGGCAGTAGAGCGCCGCCTCATCTGCCTGCGGGGGTGTCAACACAACGATAGGGAGCGGATTCCCCGCCTGCCGGAGCTGTATGCCTTCCTGCACGTACGCCACCCCTAACATGGCTGCACCTTCTTGCCGGAACAGCTCCGCACACTCCACCAAGCCATGTCCGTACGCATTCGCTTTGACAATTGCTAGGACAGCCGCGGGTTCCACATGCCGACGCAGGAGACGGAAGTTGCGACGGAGTTGTTCGGTGTCAATAATGGCGACCGTTGCTCGCATACGTAGTCGGAGGCTCAGACTCGGGGGCTATGACGTACGAAGCGCTCGGGTGCGTTTGGGGAAAAAGAAAAGCGGCTTGTGTCCGAGGCTGACACAAGCCGCCGAGGATTTCTCCGCACTGGCTCAGTTCTGGCTCATGAGCTCGTCGTAGAGCGGCTTGAGCTTCTTGCGCAGGTGCAGGACTGCATAGCGCTTCCGTGCCAGCAGTGTGTTGATGTTGATGCCTGTCTCCTCTGCCATTTCGCGGAAGGAGACGCCTTCAAACTCGTTTTTGACAAAGACCTCTCGCTGCTCCGGGGGCAACTCTGCCAGCCCCTCCTGGATTGCCTCCCAGATGAGCTTGCGGATGTGCTCTCGTTCCGGTCCGTAATGCCAGTCAGGCAGCAAGTTCTCGAAGCTCTCCATTCCCTCCTCCTGCTGGGCCGGTGTTTGCACGTCGGAGAAGCTCTCCGTGCGCTTCTTCCGGTAGGAGTCAATGATACGGTTGCGCACGGCAGTAAAGACCCAGGAGGCAACGTTCTCGATAGGTCCCTCCACCGTTGCTGCCGCTGCCAGGACGTTAGCGAAGACATCCTGCAAGATATCTTCCGCCTCCTCCTGTGTCCGAACCCTCTGCCGGATGAAGCCCAGGAAGCGCTTCCGCTCGGTCCGGTAGAGGCGCTCGATTTCCGCTACCAGCGCCTTGTACTGCTCTTGGCGCTCCGGCGGGACCTGCTCCGGGGCAAGTTGTGCTCGCCCCCTGCGACGCCGCTTGGGCTGCGGTGCGGCTGACATCTGTCCTGTCATGGCGTGAGACTCCTGCTGTTGCTGCGTTGTTGGACGCTTGACCATGGTCTGTCGTTTAGACACAGGCTGTGACATTCTCGTTACAAGGGTGCGTCACTCTGACGCCATCGGGATACGAAGACCAAAGCGGCGCGCCGTCTGCCGCGCTCGGTCATACCCTGCATCAGCGTGACGCAAAATACCAATCAGCGGATCATACGTCAGCACCCGTTCTAACCGCCGTTCGGCTTCCGGAGTTCCGTCTGCAACAATCACCATGCCAGCATGGAGCGACAGCCCCATGCCCACTCCACCACCGTGATGGAACGATACCCAGGTTGCCCCACCAATGGCGTTGAGGGCGAAGTTGAAATACACCCAATCGGCAATAGCATCGGAGCCATCCAGCATCCCTTCGGTCTCCCGATACGGGGAGGCAACCGAGCCGCAATCGAGATGATCACGCCCGATGACGATCGGAGCGGAGACCCGCCCAGTCCGCACCAGCCAGTTGAAGAGCTTTCCCGCTTCGGCGCGCTCACCGTAGCCGAGCCAGCAAATCCGCGCTGGCAACCCTTGAAACTTCACGTACTGCTGCGCCTGCGGGATCCAGCGCTGCAAAACCTCATCATGCGGGAAGAGCTCCAGAATCGCTCGGTCCGTCACAGCCAAATCGTTCGGGTCACCAGACAAGACCACCCACCGGAACGGACCCCGCCCCTCGCAGAACAAGGGACGGATATAGGCTGGGACGAAGCCCGGGAAGGAAAAAGCTTCCTCCACTCCACCGTACTCCTTGGCAATGCCGCGGATATTGTTCCCGTAGTCGAAGACAACAGCCCCACGCTTTTGAAACTCCAGCATTGTTCGGACATGGATGGCAATGGAGCGATAGGCCTCTTCCAAATACCGATCCGGGTCGCGGCGCCGGAGCTCGTCGGCTTCCGCTTTCGTATACCCTGCCGGATAGTAGCCGTTCAAGGGATCATGCGCTGCGGTCTGGTCCGTGACCACATCCGGGACGATACCTCGGCGGAGGATTTCCGGATGCACTTCCGCCGCATTGCCGACAAGCCCGATGGAGATAGGCTCACCCCGGCTGCGCGCCTGCTCGATGCGCTCCAAGGCTTCGTCCAGGTCGTACAGCTTGTACTGGCAGTACCCTGTCCGAACTCGGCGCTCGATGCGCTCGTGGTCCACCTCCACGCAGAGCACCGCGGCTCCATTCATGACCCCTGCCAGAGGCTGCGCTCCGCCCATGCCACCCATCCCCGCGGTCAGCAGGAAGCGTCCTCGAAGGGAGCCTCCGAAATGCTGTCGGGCACAAGCAGCAAAGGTCTCGTAGGTTCCTTGCAGAATGCCCTGCGTCCCGATGTAAATCCACGATCCTGCTGTCATCTGCCCGTACATGATAAGCCCGAGCGCATCCAGGCGCCGGAATTCCTCCCAGGTTGCCCACTTCGGTACCAAGTTGCTATTGGCAATAATGACCCGGGGAGCATCCTCATAGGTGCGCACAATCCCGACGGGTTTCCCCGACTGTACCAGCAACGTCTCATCTGGCTCAAGCTCCTGTAAGCAGCGCAGAATAGCACGGAGGCACTCCCAATTCCGTGCTGCCTTGCCCATTCCGCCGTAGACAATGAGCTCCTCTGGCTTTTCGGCAACCTCCGGGTCCAGATTATTCAGCAGCATCCGGTAGGCTGCCTCGATTTGCCAGTTCTTACAATGCAGTCGGCTCCCCCGAGGGGCTCGGAGACTCTCCTTCTGGAGCACGCTCATCACCGGCACCGGTTTGCTGAACATCATCCGCTCTCGGCTCCCGCTGCCCGTATTCCTCACAGAGCCGACGCAGGAGCTCCCATGGATAAATTCCCGTATTGTGCCCGTCTCTCCACACCGCCCGGAGTCCATAGTGCCCCACTGGCTCCAGAGCTTGCAGCTCGTACATTCCCGGCGCTACAACCCGCACCGGGAGGATATATCGGTCGAAAACCTGTTCGCCTTGACAAAAGGCACAGGGGCATTGGTCACGCAGCACCTCCACCGGCAGGTACACTGCCAAGCCGTCATCCCACAGACACTGGAGCACCTGGGGACGCACTCGCCGAATTGCTACAAGGCGTGCCATGCA
Source organism: bacterium HR21 (assembly GCA_002898295.1). Lineage (GTDB taxonomy): Bacteria > Bacteroidota > Ignavibacteria > Kapaibacteriales > HRBIN21 > HRBIN21. The sequence goes on along the minus strand of BEHX01000009.1, from coordinate 27,369 downwards.
CACTCGGGCTTCAAACTTACGGAAAAGCCGGAGATTCCTCCCGCATCTGCTCCTGGGGATAAGAAAACGACAGGGGCACAGGAGGTCCTGTGCCCCTGCCCAGAGCTGCTTGGGAATGCGGCAGATCTAGTTGACGATATCGAGCCGCCGCGTCTCGGTATACGGTCCGGAGCTGAGTCGGTAGTAGTAAACCCCGGCAGGGAAGAGCCGTGTATCGAGCGTCAGCTCGTACTCGCCCGCTTGCTGTTCTTGGTCCACCAGCATGGCGACGCGTTCGCCCATGGCGTTGAAGAGCTCCAGCCGCGTCCAGCCACTATAGCCAATGCTGTAGCGCAGCTGGACAACTCCGCGGGCTGGCTGCGGCACTACCTGCTGGAGGCTATAGCCCATTGGATTGAGCCGCACCAGGCGCAGATTCTCCACACACGGCACCGTCAAGCGAACCAGCCCAGGCTGCTCTTCGATGACCACGTAGGGGCGATCCAGCGGTACCATTTGGCAGGGAAGCGCGCTCCGATCGAAGGGAGCCAGAAAGGCTCGCGCCCGGAAGCGGAAAAGCGGGTTGACATCCTGTGTCAGTTGGAGCGGAGTCGTCCCGCTCAGCTTCACCTGGAAGGCAGACATTGGCTCAGTTCCACCCGGTGGCACGTGCTTCGGCAAGGGCTGCACGTACTCCACCGTCCATCCTTCCGTCAGAGTCCCCACCGTGGAGATCGCCTCCGGCACCAGGACCGGCTCGAGCATTCGCTCATCGTACCAGACCCGGGCTTCGAAGCTCTGGATAGCGCCATCGGTCACATCCCGGTCCTCCGGACGGAGAGCGCCATTGGGATGCCGCGTGAGTTCAACCGTGATATTCAGCTCCTGCCCTGGTGTCGTGCGGTATTCGCCAATGCGGACTACTCCGTAGACCCGGCGCCCTTCGCCCCAGACGGTAGAGTACGCATCGCCGATATTGGTCACGTAGCGGATCTGCATCTGGTAACGCCGCTCAGCATCGGGGGCGAAGGCGACATCAATGGGATACTCGCTTTCGGGTTCAATCCAGAAGCCTGCGGGGGTCAGCACATCGAAGGTATTGATATCCCCGGAGACCTTCTCGATGCGCTCCACATAGACCCGCGCGGCTCCCGTGTTGCGGACGAAGACGGCGGCTTGCTTCTCCACACGGGTAGTCACGAAGTGACGCCCAAAGTCGTAGTCGGTTGCTGCCAGCCCTTGCGAAATCCCTCGTCCGATAAGCTCCGGCTCTGGTGTCTCCGGGGCATCGGAGATAACTCGCAGATTCGCCCGGTGTTCACCGACCCGCAGCGCTGTGAAGATCACAGGAACCTGGACGCTCTCTCCCTGCGGGATTCTCAGCCCTTGGTCTCTCACCTGACGCAGGAAGTTCGGCTCCACCTGGAAGGCATTGGCATCGGGACCGACGATTTCGAAGTCCCGCACTGTCAGCTCCATTGTCCCCCGGCTGTAGACAGGGGCTTCATCCTGCTTGCTCTGCCCGACCATGAGGGTACCAAAGTCGCGCCCGTCCGCCGCGACGTGCGGCTGCACCCCGATGCCACGGAGCTCATCTTCTGCCTCGCGCGGTTCGCCATTATCGAAGCCCCGGACAACAACCCGTGCCCGGTACTCCCGCTCCTCCAACGGCTTGAAGTATGCCGGCAAGCGGACTTCTTGACCGGGCTGCAGCTGAGGCGGCAAGCTGGTCTTGTCTACGCGGAACGCCAGCCGATCGTTCGGATACCCGGAGGCATCCTCGACCGTCACGTCCACATTGTTGATGGCGGTGTTACCCGTGACCCGGATGATGACCTCCCCACGATAGCCGAGTGTGGGGTCATCCAGCTGCGCATACGCATCGGCAACCCGGCGGATGCCCCAGTCATAGCCATGGATGCTGATGTTGACCTGGATGCCTGTCCCGCGCCAATCGGAGTAGAGCTTGATCTTGGTCGCGTTGACCGTGAAGGTTGCCCGCGTCTGGTGCGGGACACCAGCGACATCCGGCTTGTAGTAGACACGGAACGTGTAGCTCTGTCCAGGGTCAATCTGCAAGGGGAGCGCTTCCAGCAGCCCCTCTGTGCGGAAGTGTGCCTTATCGGCCCAGTCTACTGCGGTGATGCGCAGCGGGAGGCGCCCGCGGCTTTCAATGCGCACTTGCCGCATCCGTTCTGTGCCGACAGGGACCGCACCGAAGTCGGCATCATCCACCCACATGATAGGCTCGTTGCCCTGGATGCGCACTTCAGCCAGGGGAACCGGGTAGCAGCTCAGCTCGGCGTAGAGCGAATCCACACGGAGCTCCGGCACCTGCGCCGTTGCCCGAATCCGGACCTCGACCCGGTCGCCCGGGGTACCAGCTGGCTGGAGAACCAGGGGGAAGTCCTGGGGTGTTGGCGAGAGAATCTCAAATTCGGCCAGCCGCGAACGCAGGTAGAGCTGCTTGATTGTCGCCGGACGCGGCTTGAGATTGCGCAGCGTCACGGTCTGCTCCACCGGCTCACCGAAGGGAGCTGTGCCGAAATCTACCACGGGGGGTTCTGCCACCACTGCCTCGGCAATGTACCGGTACTCCTTGACCACTCGCTTGCCCGACTTGGCAATAACCTCCAGCCGGGCATAGGCATCCTGCCGAGGATCAACAGGACGCAACTCGAAGCTCGTGCGCTGGTCGTAGCTGGGGCGGAACTCCTCGGGCAGAATGAGCTCGTAGTTGACCGCCGAATCCAGCGCAACGGAGAAGAGGCGAGCGCACTCTGTGACAGGAGTGGTTGGACGCACCTCGACCGTTCCCGTCACCGTGCCGCACTCTTCCCGGTCGGTAATCAGCACAGTATCAGCACACGGTGTGGCGTAATTGATGCCCGTCGGATAGCCGTAGGCGAATCCGCTTTTGCTCAGATCCAGGTTCCCGTAAGCGTAGACGGCAAACTGCGCCCCATTTTTGCTCTCCACAGTATGGTCACCCGGAGTCACGATGGCGACCACATAGCCGTACGGAGTTCCCTGCACCGGCTTGATGCCACCACTGAACTTGTTGCGCAGCTTGACCCCATCGAAGTAAATGTCGTCCACTCGGCTCATCTCGAAGGTGATCATGAAGAAGTTGTCCATGCCGGGCGGAGCGTAGAACGTCGTATACGTTGCCCAGCGTTCACGCGGGGTCAAGCACATGAGCATCCCCTCGCCATTCCGTGGCGGGTTCTGAGGCTGTTCTTCTTCTTTCCCGATGATTGGGCTGACTGCGGTCAAGCGCCACGCCTTCCCATACTGCCCCACCAGGATCGGCTTATTTGCCCGATAGGCGGCAGCGTACTCCTGGGCGCTGATATTGAACCACTGTCCGCGCCGCAGCGGAGGGCTAATCTGCTGCCACTCCTGCGAACCGTCCTGCCGTAGCTGCTCAATGATTGTCCCATCCTCGGAGGCAACGAAGCGGATCAAATCCCCCGCATCGTCAATGTCTACCCCATTGCGAGGACGGTTCTTGTACATGATCGGCGCCGAGATATACATCGTCCCCCAGAGCTCCACCGGCCACATCATGTCCATGAGCGAGTTCCGCATGAAGTGCGCCGGTGTGCTAAGCATTGTACAGGAGTAGCGGGGATACGATCCCTTCGTATGACCGGAGATGACGGCGATGGGCTCGTTTGCTTCGATGTAGGTGCCCGTCAGATCCGTCTTCCAGTCCTGGTTGTAGCGCGGGTCAATTTTGGCTTTGATGAGGTAGGTCTGCCCCTTACTGAGGCGAATTTCCTTGTACTGCCCGGGGCGCACCCCGTCGCTAGTCTCTGTCGTCGGGTAGTAGCGCACGACGGTATTATCCCGCGTGGCGATGATGAGGATCTGCGCCGGGCGGTAGTCATTGCCCACGCAGTCCTGGTACATGTTCAGCGTGAAGTAGCGCTTCCCCAGCGCCTCGACCGGGATGCACATGAAGGCTTCCCCAGAAATGGTGAAGCTGACGTAGCCGGTGACCACAATTGGCTTATCGGCAACAACCCGGATGCCTTTGTCGGCTGCCACCCCGGGGTCAATGTTCATGTGGTCCATAGGGATCGCCACGACGAACGTCTTCTTGGGCTGCGTAGTGAATTCCTGGTAGAGCATCTGCCCGCCGTTGGTGTAGACGCGGACGCGAGCAGCCTCCCGCGACGCAACCCAGAGCTGGAGGGCGGAAATCCCGCGAGCAGTCTCCGTCGGATAGATCCACGAGTGCGGGAATCCCAGCCAGTATTCACGCCCCCCGAGGATTTCCACCTTCTCCTGGGCAGAGCTCGGAGCCACCCAGAACAACCCCAGCAGCGCGTTGACCAGCACAAGAGTTAGCCTCGAACGCATGACACACCTCACGGACTTGATTGACTGACACTTGCCCAAAAATACACTTTTGCCCCAATTAGGGCACTCCCCACATCCCCATCGGTCCGAACCGTGGGGACCCGGGCTCAGGTCTGGAGGTGCTCAGGTCTGGAGGTATGCCATACGGCGCAGGGCTTCGATGCGTTTATGCAGTGGAGGATGGGTAGCGAAAAGCTCGCTCCAGAAGCCCGTCTTCTCATTGATGGAGCGCCCACGCGGGTCTTCAATACACATGTGCGCCAAGCTCTGTGGAATTGCCGTCGTGGGTTGAACAGCGGCGGCAATCTTCTGCAGTGCCCGAATCAGGGCTTCGGGGTTGCGCGTGAGCTCCGCGCTGGTGGCATCGGCGTAGTACTCACGCTGGCGGGAAACCGCCATAGCAATCAGGTATGCGGCAATCGGTGCCAGGATGCTGACCAGCAGCCACACTACCAGAAGCACTACGTTGGCTTCGCTCCGCCGATCTCGGCGTCCCACACCCCAGAAGAGGGCACGCCGCGCCATATCCGCCAAGATCAGGACCGTTCCCAGCAGGATCGCCACCAGCGTCATGAGGCGGATATCGTAGTTGCGGATGTGCCCGATCTCATGTGCCACCACCGCCTGCAGTTCGTCGCGGGAGAGCATCTGCAGCAGCCCCTCGGTCACGGCAATGCTGGCATGCTGTGGGGAGCGTCCGGTGGCAAACGCATTCGGGTCCGGATCAGGAACGATGTAGAGCTTTGGCATTGGTATCCCGGCGGCAATCGCTATCTCCTCGGTCACATTGATGAGCTGCCGCTCTGCGAACGTGGACCCTGTCACCGGGCGCGCTTTACTGAGCGCCAGAGCGATTTTATCGCCGGCAAAGTAGCCCACCAGCGCCTGCCCTGTTGCCATCATCAAGGCGAGAACAGTCAGCACTGGGAAATCCCCGCTGCCGAAGTACCAATCAGCCCCGTAACCGAGTGCAGCGAGCACGGCAACGAAGAGGGCAATCAGCAGCAGCGTATTCCGGCGATTCCGTGCCTGCTGCTCCCAGATGTTCATGCCCTACTGCCCTCATCCAACTCCCACACCTCAGAAGCGGAGATCAACCTTGGGCACCTCCCGCTCTTGCTCATTGGCAACAGCGAAGAGCTCCGCTGGCTGGAAACGGAAGAGGGTGGCGATGATGTTGCTCGGGAAGGTCTCCCGGGCGATGTTGTACTTGGTCGCCACATCGTTGTAGAACTGCCGAGCAAAGGCGATTTTGTTCTCTGTGCTTGTCAGCTCCTCCTGGAGCTGCAGCACGTTCTGGTTTGCCTTCAGCTCGGGGTAATTCTCAAACAGCGCGAAGAGTCGCCCCAGAGCACCGGAGAGCTCCGCTTCCCGCTGCGCTGCTTCAGCAACCCCACGGGCAGCCACAGCTTGATTGCGTGCCTCGATGACCTGCCGGAGCGTTTCCTGTTCGTACTGCATGTAGCCTTTGACCGTGTTGACCAAGTTGGGGATCAAGTCGTAGCGCCGCTTCAGCTGCACGTCAATCTGGCGCCAGCCGTTGGCAACCTGGTTCCGCAAATTGACCAGCCGGTTATATGCCCAAATTGCCCAGAGGAGGAACACTGCGATCAGCACAAGGAGCACAATCCACGCCATGAACACGACCTCCTGAGTCCACCGATACCATCGAGCATGCCGTAGAGACGAACAGCGTACACCCAACAGTGGAGTACGTTCGTCTGCGCCTCCCGGTGGAAGACTGAGGAGCATCCCGATGGACGCCGCTACTGCGACGAAGAAGCGCCTCGAAGAGATTGAAGCCGAGCTTGCCCGCCTCCGGGCTGAATACGAGCAGCTGCGTCAACGGTGGGAACGGGAGAAAGCAATCCTCCAGCACATTCGCTCGCTCAAAGAGCAGATTGAGCAAGCTCGGATCGAAGCTGCGGAAGCCGAGCGACGGGGCGACTACGGTCGCGTTGCTGAAATCCGCTACGGGCGCATCCCCGAACTGGAGCGCGAACTGCAGCGCTATACCGAAGAACTGGAGCGCTCCGGGCGTATGCTCAAAGAAGAGGTAGATGCCGAAGACATCGCCGAGATCGTTGCTCGCTGGACGGGTATCCCCGTACAGCGTATGCTGGAAGGCGAACGGGAAAAGCTGCTTCACATGGAAGAACGCCTCCATCGGCGCATTGTGGACCAGGAGGACGCCGTGAGCGCCATTGCAAACGCGATTCGCCGCTCCCGCGCTGGGCTCCAGGACCCCAACCGTCCGATTGGCTCATTTATCTTCCTGGGCACAACCGGGGTGGGCAAAACCGAAATGGCTCGGGCGCTGGCAGAGTTCCTCTTCGACGATGAGAACGCTCTGATCCGCATTGACATGAGCGAGTACATGGAGAAACACTCCGTCTCCCGCCTCATCGGTGCCCCACCTGGATACGTAGGCTACGAAGAGGGAGGACAACTGACCGAAGCCGTCCGCACGCGTCCGTACTCGGTCGTGCTCTTCGACGAAATCGAGAAGGCGCATCCGGAAGTTTTCAACGTCCTGTTGCAGGTCCTCGAAGACGGTCGGCTCACTGATGGGAAAGGGCGCACGGTCAACTTCCGCAACACGCTCATCATCATGACCTCGAACCTCGGCACTGAGCTGATCCAGGAGGCAATGGGGAATCTCTCCGAGGCTAACCGGGAAGCAGTGATGGAGCGACTGCGGGAACCGATTCTGGAGCTCCTTCGCCAGCGTTTCCGTCCGGAGTTCCTCAACCGCATTGACGAGATCATCATCTTCAAACCGTTGCTCCGGGAAGAGGTCAAACGCATTGCTCAGCTCCAGTTGGAGCGCCTCCGGGAGCGTGTGCACCAGCGCGGGTTGGACCTGCAGGTCACCGATGCTGCTCTGGAATGGCTGGCCACTATTGGCTATGACCCGCAGTTCGGCGCTCGTCCCCTCCGGCGTGCATTGGAGCGCTTCGTGGCAAACCCGCTGGCGATGAAGATTCTCGCCGGTGAGTTTACAGCCGGTGACACGGTCCTGGTTGACCGCGATGCAGAAGGGCGTCTGGTGCTCACGAAAGCTTCCTCGCCTGTGTAGGACTGTCTCTGCGTTTCTCAGCGTGGCTATCGGCGCACCCGGCGCACTCGGACAGGAAGGAGCCTGGCTGGTACGGCTGTCCCTGGATACAACGCAGTGGCAGGCGTGGATTACGGTCCCGCACCTATGGACACGGGCAGCTGTTCCACCTGCGCTCCCCAGTTGGGAGCTGACAATCCAGTGCCCAGCAGACACTTCTCGACTCGGACCGCTGCAAGGGACCCTTGAGACTTCCCCACCGCTGGAGCTGTTGCTGTGCTTAGATCGCTCAGCCGCGGCAACCCTCTCGCCGGCGGCTCTCCGCGAGATGCTCGCAACCGTTGTGCAGCACCTTCGCCCCGAGGATCGGCTCGTGGTCGTCCAGTACCGCTACCGCGCCGATGCTATTCACGCCGTGTCCGGCTGGCACGCTGCAGCAGCCGTTGACACGATGCTCATCCTTCCCCCTTCGGGAACAGCCGCCCCACTTCACATTCTCCAAGCCGCTCTGGAGTACTGCCGGCAGGCACCCTCGGTGCGCCTCCGAGCTCTCGTGCTGCTGACCGAGGCATCGGATCAGGCGTCGTTTCTGGTCTCCGCAGAGGAGGTCATCGAGAGTGCCCGCCAGCTGGCGCTCCCGATCTGCGTTCTCCAGAGCGGAATGATGGGCGAGCGTGCTCTCTGGAAAGCTCTCGCGTGCCGGACCGGGGGTATTTACGTCTGGAACGCCGTGGCAGCCCCAGACATCCTTGCCTGGCAGCTGAGCTGGCTGGTGCGCGGGCTGCAGGTACACTATCGTCTCCGCTTCCCGGCTCCACCGCCGTGCGGGGTTCTCCAGCTTGTCTTTTCCTCAGCGCAGCTCGGGGTCTTTTTCCGGTACCAGGTGGAGGATTCGCTCCCGGGGCAGGTGCCGCTGTTTCGGACGCTCTGCTTCTTCGAGCCCGGCGACACCGCCATCGGTCCGGAAACCGAGCCCCTGCTGGAAGACCTGGCACAGTGGCTCCGGGCACATCCGCAGGAGGTTGTCGAACTTCTCGGACACAGCGGGCAGAGCGAGAAGGCAGCTGAGGCGCTCGCGCTGCAGCGGGTCCAGGCTCTCCGGCGCCGCCTCCTACGGCTCGGCGTTGCCTCGCGGCAGCTTCGCGTGCGCAGTGAAGGGAATCGCCGCCCACTCTCCTACTTTGAGAACTCCCCCCATCAGCAGCGCTCAAATTGCCGAGTCGAACTCCGCTGGCTCCGCCCCGAATTGCTCCCCTACGAGCTCCTTGCCGGCACTGCGGCAACCGAAGCGCAAGCTCTCCGCATGGTCGAACTCTGGGAAGCCCGAGGGTACGCCGCCTACTACGAACCCATAGTCCACAATGGTGAACCCGCCTTCCGCATCAAGCTCTGGGGCTTTGCCACGGCAGCCGATGCCGAGCGCGCCCGCTTCCATATCCAGCGCCGCTATGGTCTTGCCCTCCGCCGCTGGTAGCATGCGGCATTGGGGAAGAAGCCCTAACTTTGCTCCGCGCTCGTCTCACCAATGTCCCGGCACTGGATGCAACCAATCACCGACATTCTGGTCCCGACGGACTTCTCCGACCATGCTCGCTACGCCCTCGAATACGCCGCAGAGCTGGCACGTCGGTTGGGGGCAACGCTCCATATCCTCCACGTCATCGAGCCCATCATCTACCCAGCAGAGTGGGGATATTCCCAGGTTGGGCTCACCGAACTGGAACAAGAGCTCCACCGCATGGCTCAGCAAGAGCTGGACAAACTCGTTGAAGCCCTGCGGGCAGAAGGACTTGCCGTCCGAGCAGAAATCCTGCACGGTCGTGCCTCAGAGCAGATTGTTCGCTACGCCCAGGAACACGGCATCGGGCTCATCAGCATCGGAACGCACGGACGAGGCGGATTGGAGCACTTCCTCTTCGGGAGTACCACTGAACGTGTCCTGCGCAAAGCACCCTGCCCTGTTCTTGCAGTCCGCCTCCCGCAGGGAGAGCAAAGCAGAGGATAGCTCGCACACGTGCTTCCAGAGCCGAGGAGTCTGACAAACCGCAGGCTGCAATGGCAATTGTGACAGCACAGCGGCTGGTCACCATCGAACGCCACATTGCCGAGCAGGAACACTTGCATCCCCATGCTACCGGGGAATTCTCCCGCCTGCTCCGCGACCTGATGCTCGCCTTCCGCTTGATTGCCCGTGAAGTGAGTCGTGCCGGACTCAACGACATCCTCGGGTTAACCGGCACCACCAACGTCTACGGCGAAGCTGTGCGGAAGCTCGACGCCTACGCGAACGAGGTCATCATCCGGGCAATGGAAGCCGGAGGGCACCTCTGCGCAATGGCATCGGAGGAAAGCGACGGGCTCATCCACCTGCCCCCAGGACGCCCGCGCGGGAAGTACATCCTGGTGTTCGACCCGTTGGATGGTTCCTCAAACATTGACGTCAACGTGACGATTGGCACCATTTTCTCCATCTACCGGCGCCGCGACCCCAGCTCCACAACCGATGGGACCCTTGAGGACCTCCTGCGTCCCGGCTCGGAGCAAGTTGCCGCCGGCTACGTCTGCTACGGCAGCAGTGTCACCTTGGTCTACAGCACGGGCAACGGGGTGGATGTCTTCACCTACGATCCCACTCTCGGGGAGTTCTTCCTGACCATCGAGAAACTGCGCATCCCGCAGCGCGGCAAGCAGTATAGCATCAACGAAGGGAATGCCAAGCGCTGGGCCCCTGAGCTGCAGCAGTACATTGACTACCTGAAGACTCCGTCAGCCGATGGGCAGCGCCCGTATTCGCTGCGCTACGTTGGGACCGCCGTCGCCGATGTCCACCGCGTACTCCACTACGGTGGCATCTTCATGTACCCAGCCGATCGCATACACCCCTCCGGAAAGCTCCGCCTCCTCTACGAGGTCAATCCGCTGGCGTTCCTGGTCGAACAGGCCGGCGGGCGCGCTTCGGACGGCTTCCGCCGGATTCTGGATATCGCCCCAAAAGAGCTCAACCAACGCTGCCCCGTCTTTTTGGGAAGCCCGGAAGACGTTGCCGAAGCAGAAGCGTTCCTGCAAAGGCGCCACCCCTGGCAACAATACTCCAGCGGAAGCTCAGAGCCGACTGTGGTGTCAGTATAATTGCCTAGCCCGCCGGAGCACGATGTTCCCTCTGTACGACACGATTCCTTCTTCTTCAAAGCCCTGGATCACCATCGGGCTGATTGGGGCAAATGTGCTCGTCTTCCTCTACCAGGTGCTGCTGCCAGAAGCGGCAATGGAGCAATTCCTGCACCGCTTTGCCTTCTTCCCGGCAGCGTTCTTTGAGGCACCGCTCCTTTCCTGGGAGCGCTGGCAACCGGTGCTGACCTCAATGTTTCTCCACGGTGGCTTCGCGCACATCCTGGGCAACATGTGGTACTTATGGCTCTTCGGGGACAACGTCGAAGATGCTCTCGGACATGGGCGGTTCCTGCTGTTCTACCTGCTGTGCGGGATTGCCGCAGCTATTGCCCATGCGGTGACGAATCCAGGCTCGATGATCCCGACAGTGGGTGCCAGCGGGGCAATCTCCGGGGTGATGGGGGCATACCTCCTCTTCTTCCCGCATTCACGTATCATCACCATCGTGCCGCTCTTCATCACATTGCTTTCGCTGGAGGTACCCGCATTCCTCTTCCTGGGGTTCTGGGTCGTGTTGCAGCTCTACAACGGCATGCTGCTCAGCGCCGAGAATATGGGTGGGGTCGCATGGTGGGCACACGTCGGTGGCTTCTTTGCTGGCATGCTGCTCGGACCACTCTTCCGCCGACGCCGAACCTGGCGCGCGTATGTCTAACACGCAGCCGATGAGCAGGCGTGTTTGAACGGGAAATCCAGACGGAAAAGCAACGCCTCTTGCGGCTCCTCCTGCCAGAGACGGAGCCGTTCGTCCCACTCCAGCGGATTCTCTCTCTGCCGGATTCGGAACTGCCCTACAAGCGCTACTTCTGGGCGGAAATTCAGTGGCAGCTCTACGATGAGGAACTGCTGCATCAACGCCACCCATACTTTGACTATTCCGCCCCTGAGCTCCAGCCTCTGCTGCAACGCGTGCGGGAGCTGCTGCCCCGCTACGCCCGCTTTCCCCGCTCAGAGGTGGAAGCATTGGTAGACAGTGCCGTCAAAGTCCGGCTCAACTTCCTCTGCCGTCCTCGAACCACGCTCAAGTGGTTCGTCTTCCGTGGTGAGCCGCTCAAGCACCGCGGGGAGATCCTGCGGCGGCTGGATTACCTGAGCGACTACCCCTACCTCCTAGCTGGTATCCGCCACCACATTCAGCAGCTGGAGCTCGGCACCGAGACCGATGGGCTCATCTCCGTGGTTGAGTTCGAGCGCATCGTCCAGCTCGTCGATGAAACAGTGCTCGAGCTGACCCCCTCACAATTCCTGCAGCTTCTCCAACCGTTGGAGACCTTCTTTCGCATCACCAGTCTGGACGCGCTCCCGCAGCATCTGCCCACCGCCGCGCTGGTCATTTTCCTGGACGATAAGGGCATCCGGTTCCTAGCCCACGAGCTCGAAGAGCTCCTCCGCCGGCAGCACCTCCGGTGGATCTCCCATGCACAGTTCCTGGAGCTGGTCACCCGGCTGCTGGAGGAGCTGGAAGCCCCCACCGATACGCACACGCTGCCGCTGGAATTCCCCGAGCTGGACCACCCCGATTCAGAACCTCCGCAGCGGCTTTCCCCAGCTGCCACAAACTGCCCACCGCCTCTGGAGGAACGCCCCGGCGAAGAACCCGAAGTAGCACGCCCCCCGGAGTCACCGCCAGAGCCCGCCCACGAGGAACCCGCGTCCGCCGAAGTCGCACCGAGCCCCGCGCCGGTCTCCCATCCTGGGGACACTGACCCGGTCGAAGCGCTCTTCCCAGAGGTGCTCGCAGAGTGGCTCTCGCCATCTGCTCCGGCAGAGGTCCTCTGGCACGACGGAACCCTCGACCCAGACATCCTCCACCTGACCTGGCACCGAGAATTCCCCGCCGATCCGGAGGCACTCCGCGCTCTGCCAACCCCACCGCCAGCACACCATCCCGAGCAGATAAGCCGCGAAGAGCCCCCTCCACCTGCCGCTTCCGTCCCCGAATACGGCGCTCCGCCGAGCCTGGCACAGCTCCTGAGCGCTCCGACATGGCGCCGACGGTACCTGCACACCCTCTTTGCCACCGAGGAAGCTCTCTCCGCCCTCGCTCAGGCACTCCTGCAGTGCGCGCACTGGAAAGCCGCCGCTGCCACCATTGATCGCTTCTTCGCCGCCTACGGCATCGCCCCTGACTCCCGCCCCGCCGTGTTATTCCGGGAGGAAATCCTGCGCCACTACGGGGAAAACGGCGGACATGATCTTCGTTGACACAGCCACCATCCGAGTCAAAGCTGGTGATGGAGGGCGCGGCTGTGTGAGTTTCCGCCGGGAAAAGTACGTCCCCAAAGGGGGTCCCGACGGGGGCAACGGCGGCAAAGGCGGTGACGTCATCCTCGTTGCCGATCCTCACATGAGCACCCTGCTGGATTACCGGTACCGCCACTTCTACGCCGCGGAGAATGGGCATCACGGGGAAGGGGGCAATCGGACAGGACGCAACGGCGCTGACCTCATCCTCCGCGTCCCCTGTGGGACACTCGTGCGAGACGCCCTGACGGGAGAAATCCTCGGCGACCTCTCCGAACCCGGGCAACAGCTCGTGGTTGCCCGCGGCGGACGCGGCGGGCGCGGCAATGCTGCCTTCGCAACAGCGACGAACCGCGCTCCTCGCATCGCCGAAGCTGGTCAGCCCGGCGAAGAGCGCCTGGTGGAGCTGGAACTCAAGCTGCTGGCCGATGTCGGGCTGGTCGGCTTTCCGAATGTGGGCAAATCCACCCTGCTGGCAACGATCTCGGCTGCCCGCCCCAAAATCGCCGACTATCCCTTCACGACCCTCTCCCCCGTGCTCGGAATGGTGCGGCTCGGACCTGAACAGAGCTTTGTGGTTGCCGATATCCCCGGCTTGATCGAAGGAGCTCACCAGGGACGTGGGCTGGGGCATCAGTTCCTACGCCACATCGAACGCACCCACGTGCTGGTCTTCCTCTTGGAAGCCCTCTCTGAGGACCCCGAGCGGGATTATACAACGCTGCTCCGAGAGCTGGAACAGTACAATCCGGCACTGCTAACCAAATCCCGCATCCTCTGCCTGAGCAAAGCCGATCTGCTGTCCCCGGAGCAACGGCGCCGAGCCGAACAGCTACGCATCGACGGCACGCCTCCACTGCTCATCAGTGCCCTCACCGGCGAAGGGATTCCCGAGCTTCTCTCCCGCATGTGGGACGCGCTGCAACGAGCTCGCCAGGCGGAACAATGCCCAACCGCTTGACTGGCGCATTGGTCGGCTGCTGTCTCGGACTACCGCCACTCCTTGCCCAGCCTCGGATTGCGCTGCTGACGGTTGAGTACCAGCAGAATGCTCCACCGCCGTGGGCAGTGCTGTGCCACTGCTTGCCCAGCGAGGTCTCAGCAGAATTCCTCGGGCGCTTTCTCCGACTCGGGGAAGGCGATCGGCTCGACTCGATCGCACTCCGGGAAGACATGCTGCGGCTCCACGCCAGCGGGGCATTGAGCCGGGTCCGATACCAGCTCGACACGCTAGCTGCCGATGCCATTGAGCTCCGCTGGCAGCTTGTCCCCCGCTGCCGGCACGTGCTTGCCCCCGAGCTGCTCCTGGGCTCCTCTGTGCGCTCTCTCGGGGTTCTCCTCCGGATAGCTTCGCTCTGGGGTGCCGGAGAAGAGCTCACGCTGGGAGTCCGCTCTCGGCGGGAACTGAACCTGGGCACAGAAGCATGGTTCCAGCTGCTCTTCCCACTGGGCGAGCGCTTTGATCTGCGGGCATGTGCGCAGGCACATCGCTACCGGACCGCATACTCCGTCTGGCTCGGTTCGCTCCCACTCCAGTCGCCCTTTCACCACTGGAGCGGCGGGGCAGCGTGGGAGCAGACGGTGGGGCAGCTCTGGGATGTGCGCCGTCCTTCCCCGGAACTGTATGCCCGTCGTGCCGGGCAGCTCCGACTCTGGCTCAGCTGGGGTATGCAGCGTCGTGATGCCCTCGCCGTCACGCTCTCCAGCCTGATGAGCTCTGTACGAACAGATTCGGGCTATCGCCAGCCCTTCGACAACACAGCTCTCCTCCTGCTCGGGATTGGGTCGCTGCGCCAGCGTCCCAACCGGTTGCCCTCGCCGGAGATATGGGGCGATTCCTGCAGTGTCACCACCGGTGCCTGGGGAGCTGTGACCCTTGGACTGAGCTTCCCTAGAACAGCGGAGGGCGAACGGGGAAGCTACTTGGCCGGAGAGCTGGAGCAGTCCGTTGCTGCCCAGAGTTTCTTCCTTGCCGGGCGCATCGCTGCAGGGAACGCCTTCCTGCGGCGGCAAGCCCGCTACACAGTGCTTGAGACCTCTGTCCAGGGCTGGGTTGCTCTAGTACCTCCCCTCCTCCTTGCCTGGCAAGGACGGCATCAGAATGTCTGGAACTGGGAGGCTTATCGTGCCGAACGGCTAGATGTGTTGACGGGCTTCCCGCTCCCCTTCCCAGGGCCTGCAGCGGACAATCTCCTGGAGCTCCGCACGGAGCTCCGCTGGCGTGGGAGTGCTCTGCTGCCCGAACTGGGGTGGACCGCGGTGCTGTTTTCCCACTTCGGCGCCGTATGGAACCAAGGGACCCAGCTTGCCCGGGTTCGTTTCCTGCGGGCTCTCGGGGCTGGACTCTGGTGGCATCTGGGCGGGCAGAGCACAGAACGCTGGAGCTTGCGGGCTGAGGTTGCCTTCATCCCCTCGCTTTCCCGTCTTGTCTCCCGGCTGTGGGTCGAACTGGGAGGCACAGAGCGCAGGCTCCACCACTACCGGTTTCCCCGCATCCTGGGCGCTCCGCTGACGCCAGCTCTATGAGTTTACTCCAGGGTGACGTACTCGGCAACGTCCTCGGCTGAGCGGAAGTGCAGCAATGCCTTGCCAGCAACCAGCTCGGCAACAGCTTCCTTGACTGCAGCCACAGGCAGGTGGCGGTGGTAGGCAAAATGCCAGATATCGAGCGGTCCGGTGCTGACCTCCAGCAAGAATTCCTGCGCCAGCGTCAGCGGCTTTCCTTCCAAGAGGGCTTCCCGAGCTGCCTCCAGGAACGCCTGCCCTTCCACCGGTGTGATGTGCGCTGGGGTGAAGTAGTAGTTCTCCACGCTGACCAGGTCGCAGATCGGAAAGCCGCGCCGCGGCTCGCGGAGCAGGAAGGGCAGGAAGGAGATACCGACCACGTAGAGTTCCTCGCCAGCATCGCCCCAGAGATCCTGCCAGACCGCCGGGTCTGCCTGACGCAGCCACTCGAAGAAGGCAATCTCCTGCTCGGGGAGCCGCATGAGAGTGGTTGCCTGCAGCGCCCGGGCAAGCTGCTGCGCCTGCTCAAGGGTCAGCTGCGCGAGGAGTTCTGGTGAGAACTCGACCCACCCCCGACGCTGTGCTTCACGACGGCACCATTCAATGACATCTGCAATCTCCACCATCGCCTCCGCACATCCCCGGTGGACACTACAGACTGGAAGACGAGGAAGGACCCTCTGCCCGTGCTTCAGCGCAGGGCAGAGCGCTTCCGACGCCGCCACTCCAACCACGCTCCGGCAGCCACGGCAAGCAGTACCCCGATGTTGAGTCCGAGGCTCAGCTGCCGTCCCCGTTCGAATGCCGGCGAGCGGTAGCGAAACTCCACCGTGTGTGTCCCCGGTGGTACAACGATGCCCCGAAATGCATAGTTGGTCTTGTAGATCGGGACCGGCTCCCCGTCAATCGTCGCCTGCCACGCCGGTGGATAGATAATCTCGCTCACGAACAGGAAATTCCGTCCCGGCGCGGTAACGTGCAGTTTGATGTACTCGTTTTTGTGCACAAGCACCTGCGCGGTGGCTCCTTCTCCAGCAGGTTCAATTCGTTCTGGCAGCGGCGCCTCCAGAAAGGCAACCCGGCGTGGGTCGAAGTCTCCACGCTGGAGACGGCGCAGGATGTCCAACGGCGGCAAGACAGCCACACTATCGACGAAAAATGCCCGCGGCAGTGCCGCCGGATTCTCGTAGAGATACGCCCCTGTCTGCTGCGAGCGGAACAGCAGCCGGAGCGGCTCCACCGCAAGCGGCTCCGGGGTGATGACGAAGCGCACATTGAGCAAGTTCCAGAGGAAGGGATTGAGCACCACGGAGCCGCCGCCGTTGCCCGCAACATCGAGCATGTCCTGGTATACCCGGAGCTTAGCGGCGTGGTAGCCGTGGATGTTCTCCAGAAACCAGTAGGCGCTCGCATTCGGCACTGCGCTTGCGAAATCCGCCACACGGAAAAGCCCGCGCTGCTGCTTGAGAAAGTCGATGATATCGGTCCGCCGGAAGACCGTCTCCTCCGGTCTCCGGCGCTCGAGCTCCATCGGGCGGAGTGCCACTCGCCAGAGGTCCCAAAGCAGAAGCCCTACCAGCAGCACGCCCAGCAGCTCCGAGGAGAGTCGTCCCCGAACGAAGAGCCAGAGAACCCCCAGAGTTGCCAGCCCGAGGAAAGTCGTCATGAACCAATCCTCGATCATCTGGCTCCAGATAAAGGCGTGGATTGCCGGCGGATACTGCTTACCTATCGGGCTTCGAGCAACCGCCTCGAGATAGGACTGTTCGAAGAATGCCCAGACAATCACCCCGAGAAGGAGCCAGACACCGAGCGCCCCGAATGCCCAGCGGAAGAATGTCCGAGTTGCAGGCTCCGGCTGCCAGCGCCAGCCCAACACCGTGGAAAGCCCTGCCGCCGCCAGAATCGGAACAGCAACCTGCACGAGGACCAGCGCCATGCTCGGCGCCCGGAACTTGTTGAAGAGCGGCACGTGGTAGAAAAACAGGTCGAACACCAGCGGGAAGTTCTTCCCAAAGGAGAGTAGCAATCCCAGCAGTGCCACTCCCACCAGGGTAATCCCGAAGGGATCACGCCGCAACCGCCACACTCCGAACAGCGCCAGCAAGAGCACGGCAATGCCCATGTAGTTTGCCGCATCTGTGAACGGCATCTGCCCCCAGTACGTGTGGAGCATCACCGGACGATTATTACTCAGCGGACCCCGGTACTCCAGCTTCCCGAAGCCGTAGAAGTTCGGCACCAGGAACGTAATCATCTCCTGCGGGCTGAAGGACCAGTTGGTGGCGTACTCGTAATCGAGCCCCCCTTCTGCCGCTTTTGCTCGCTGGGCAGAGTCCAGATGGATCGGCAGGCTGCCCCGTGTCGAGTACGGTGTGTACTCCAACGTGCTCAGGAACCGGTCTGCCGACAGCCCGAAAGCAATCCCGGAAGCAACCACCAGTATCCCACCGGCACGAAGAACGCCCAGTGGGTTTTCCCGCCGGAGCGCCCGTACCAGCAGCTCAACGAGCAAGTAGACAGCGTAGAAGAGCCCCAGGTAGAACACCATCTGCACGTGGGCGGAGAGCAGCATGACGTGGAGGACAACTACCAGCAGCGCCGCCCACAGCAATGAGAAACGTTGCCGGAGCCGTTCCAGTAACAGCAGCCCATACGGGAGCGTCATCAGCGCCCAGGGCTTCGTGTTGTGCCCGATGAGAATCCAGGCGATGATGAAGGTAGAGAACACCGCCGCCAGCGCACCCCAGAAAGCAACCAGGCGCTGATGTCCACGGAACCGCAGCAGCCAGTACATGCCAATGCCATAGCCAATGTAGAAGCACGAAACCCGGGCAGCATCGCTCCGGAGAAGATCCCCCACCAGCTGCGTCAGCCCAATGGTGAGCTGCATGAGGAAATCCCACCACCGCGTCCCGGTCACCAGCAACGAGGCAAACGAGGGCATACCGCTGAAGATGTACGGAATCCACTGCGGAAATGTCCCCTCCCGACGAGCCGCTTGCAGGTATGGACCGAAACTCCACGACGCCAGATTGTCCGAGGCAGCGAAAACCCCTCCGCCGAAGACCGCCGGTGCCAGGAAAACCCAGAGAGCCACCCAGATGAGCAGACAGAGCGCCAGGTCATGGTAGCGCTCCGGGATCAGGCGGCTGAGCCACTGCCGCTCTGGTGTTCCCCTCTGCCGTTCGGAACGCCGCGCTGCTGGTGTCACAGCCTGCTCCTCCGTGTTGCACCAGTACGAAATTAGGCAGCCAGCCGGCTCACCGTCCACACACCTGCTCGACGTAGTAAGGCATCATCGCGCGCCAGGTCTGCCAATCGTGCGGGTACTCCGGTCCCCAGATGTGGGCAGCGTGCGGGATGCCCTTTGCCGTCAGGATTGCCGACAGCTCCAGCGTTGCCTCCGGTCGCTCGTACGCCCCCTGCCCGCACGCAAGGTAGATATGCCGTTTGCGCTGCAGGAGTGGTAGCCAGTAGGTATCGGACAAGTTCGGCAGGTAATGCACCGGGGAGTTGAAGTAGCAATCGTCGTCGAAATAGCCGTTGCTGTATGCTTGGAGGTTGTAGACCCCGCTCAGAGCAATGGTGCCCTCGAAGAGGTCTGGGCGCTGGAAGAAGAGATTGGCGGCATGGAACGCTCCCAGGGAGGCTCCCGCCGTGATGATCGGCACTTTCCCCCGGCAATCTGCCTCGATGAAGGGAACAACTTCCTCGGTGACATAGCGGTTGTAGGCAAGATGGCGCAGAATGCGTTCCCGCGGAGGGAGCGTCGGATGGAGCCAGCTTTCAGCGTTGACGCTGTTGATCGTGTAGAGCTTGCAGACCCCCCGCTCAATCCAGGCAATGAGCGCCTCTACAACGCCGAAGCGCTCGTACTCGAGGAAATCCGCCAGCGCTGTCGGAAACAGCAGAATCGGTACCCCGAAGTGCCCGTACACAGCTATCGGCATCGGCTTCTCCAGCCGAGGACTCCACCAGCTTTCCGTCCGCCTGTGCATGACTCAGACCAGGCATACCGACGCCGCTCAAACTATAAAACTTTCCGCAAGCCGGTCACGCTCGCTGACGGTTGTGGAAATATCGCCCCAGGCTCAGCGTCTACTGCGTCCGACCGTCTTCTGCATGGGGAGACAAGCTCATGGAGCCGTGGCTTCGCCCTGACGATGCCGAAGCAGCTGATCCGACGGAGTACCACTTCCTGGATCTCTTCAAGAGCCTCGAGCAAGCCTTCTACTGGCTGCGGGAGCATCTGGAAGCTACCCCCGCGGACGCGCTCTGGTGGGAACCCGCACCGGGGATTCCTTCGATTGGGAGCCGCATCCACCATGTGATTTGCTCCAGTGAGCGGCTGGCAACGTATGCCTTCTCTCGCAATCCCGACTACGAGGCGCTAGCTGCCGAGGCACAGCATGACTGGACGCTCCCGGAGCCGCTACCGAGCAAGGAAGACCTCCTTGCCGATCTAGAAGCTCTCCACGAAGGCATTCGCCAGCGACTCCGGCTCTTGGCACCGGATGCTCTCTACCGCCAGCGCTACGTTGGGCGCCGACGTATTCCGGTCCGGCGCTCAACTATCCTGCACCACATCGCCGAACATGCCGCTTACCACGCCGGGCAGCTGATCCTCGTGCTGCGCCTCTGGCAAGCCCACCATCCCCGCCGCGCAGATGCCTAACCGACTTGCCCAGGAAAAGAGCCTCTACCTCCGCCAACACGCCGATAACCCCGTTGACTGGTACCCTTGGGGTCCGGAAGCTTTTGCCCGAGCACAGCACGAGGACAAGCCTATCCTGCTCTCCATCGGGTACTCGGCATGCCACTGGTGCCATGTCATGGAACGGGAGTCCTTCGCCGACCCAGAGGTCGCCGAAGTCCTCAACGCACACTTCGTTCCTATCAAGGTGGACCGCGAAGAACGCCCCGACGTGGATGCCTTCGCCATGCAAGTCTGCCAAGCCTTGACCGGACATGGCGGCTGGCCGCTGACACTGTTCTTGACGCCCGATGGTAAGCCTTTTTTCGCCGGAACGTACTTCCCGAAATCCGACCGCCACGGACGCCCGGGATTCTTGAGGCTCCTGCGGGAAATTGCCCAACTCTGGAGAGAGCGCCGCGGAGAGCTCCTCTCCTATGCCGAACAGCTCGTGGAAGCACTTCAGAGCCGTTCCCGCCCACTGTCAGGTCTGCCTCCCGCCGACGAACTCCTTCGGCATGGCTACGCCCAGCTGGAGCAAAACTGGGACATGCGCTCCGGTGGTCTTGCCGGCGCTCCGAAATTCCCCATGGTCCCACAGCAGCTCTTCCTCCTGCGCTGGTGGTATCGAACCGGTATACCGCAAGCGCTCACAATGGTCGAGCATACCCTGCGGACAATGCGCCTGGGCGGCATCTACGACCATGTCGGCTTCGGTTTCCATCGCTATGCCACGGATGAACGCTGGCGAATCCCACACTTTGAGAAAATGCTCTCTGACCAAGCCCTGCTGATACTGCTCTACGCCGAAGCCTTCTCCATTCGCCCGAACCCGCTCTGGGAACGCACCGTGCGCGAGGTTGTCTCCTACTGCACGCGTGTTCTGCGCTCACCCGACGGCGTTTTCTATACCTCCGAAGATGCCGACAGCGCCGGCGAAGAAGGCGCCTTCTACCTCTGGAGCGCTGCGGAACTGCAAGCCCTACTATCCCCCGAGGAGGAGCACTTCCTCCACCTCGCCTTCGGTGTTGAACCCGAAGGGAATGTTCCGGGAACCGGACGCAATCTGCTCATCCAGACAGCACCATGGGACGTGCTGGCAGCCCAGTTCGGCACCACCGCTGAAGCGCTCCAGCAGCGGTGGGAGTCGATCCGCACGAAGCTCTTTGCATACCGCCAGCGGCGCATTCCTCCCCAGCGGGACGAAAAAGTGCTCACCGATTGGAACGGGCTGCTCCTGGCTGCCCTCGCAGTGGCTGCCCGCGTCTTCGGTCAGGACGAATTCACTACTCTGGCACAGCAGGTAGCGCAGTGGTTCCTCCAGCAATGGGATGCCCACGGCAGACTCTTCCACCGCTATGCCGAGGGAGAAGGGGCAGTCCCTGCACTGCTCGATGACTACGCTTTCCTCCTGTGGGGCATGCTGGAGCTATACCAGACTACTTTCGACCCCCGATTTCTGAAGGCAGCTGTGCGCTTGGGACAAGAACTCCGCGACCGCTTCTGGGACGCCACACGCCGAGCCTTTTGCCCGAACGCTCCGACTGCGGCGGAACTCCCCTTGCGCTACCGCGATGACGCCGATGGGGCAATCCCCGCCGGCTCTGCCATCGCCTGCTGGAGCTTCCTCCGGCTCGCACACATGACGGGTAACCCTCTCTGGCACACATGGGCAGAAGAGGCTCTCGGCGGGCTGCCCGACGCCCTTGTGCAAGTCCCGATGGCATTCCCCACCACGTTGATAGCGCTCGACATGGCGCTGGGTCCGACAACGGAAGTCCTCTGCCTTGCTCCCGAACCGAGCGAGCGATTCGCCGCGCTTGTCCGGGAAGTCCATCGCTCATTCCTGCCTCGCACGGTTGTGCTCGGAGCTGCAACGGCAACTCAATGGGAAGAGCTGCGCTCTCTGGCGCCTGCCTACGCTACTTATGCCCTCCGCGGGGAAGCGACGGCATACGTGTGCACGAACTGGAGCTGTCAACAGCCTGTGCATACCCCGGAAGAGCTCCGAGCACAGCTTCCTCGTCGAGTACCCGAAGAGGAAGCACCCCCGGCATAGAGTCTGTACCGTAGCGCCGCTTCCAGAGGCGCTCGGCGAACACGACCAGCTCAGCGGCTAGCTCGTCGCAGAGTGCATATCCCCGGCTATTGAGCCAGAGCCGCTCCGGAGTCCAGAGCCGCAGCAGTCCCGCTTCATCCCACCGCTGAAAGAGCTCCTGCGCTTCCCTTTCCAGCTCTAGCCCAAACTCCCGGCGGATAGACTCAAAGCGGAGTCCATCGGAGCGCAGTCCGAGGAAGAGCACCTCCTCGAGCCGCTGGTAGGCGCTGAGCTGCTCGCTTCCCGCAATCGGGAGCTTGCCCTGGCGCAGTAGCTCGAGATAGCGCCGCAGGTTGCGGACATTCCAATACCGGCGCCCGTTCACATAGCCGTGCGCCGCCGGTCCCAGAGCAACGTACTGTTCACCGTGCCAGTAGAGCAAGTTATGCCGGCACACGTATCCCGGCTGAGCGAAGTTCGAGACCTCATAGTGCACATAGCCGTCCTGCTCCAGCAGCGAGGCAGCCAGTTCATACTGAGCACTTTCGAGCTCTTCGGATACAGGGGCGATCTGCCCCTGTTGCCACCGCCGGTAAAGCGGCGTTCCCGGCTCCCAGATGAGGCTATAGGCAGAGATGTGCTGCGGCGCCAGAGCACGGACTCTCTCTAGCGTCCGCTGCCATGACAATAACGTCTGCCCAGGCAGCGCAAACATGAGATCCACATTCACATTGTCGAAGCCAGCCTGAAATGCCCATTCCACTGCCTGGCAAGCATCTTCTGCCGAGTGCAGACGCTCCAGAAAACGCAGCTCGTCGTCTGCCAAAGACTGCACTCCGAAGCTGATTCGATTGACTCCGACCGCCCGATAGGCTTGCAATCGCTGGCGGTCAACCGTGCCGGGATTGCATTCCAGAGTCCATTCAAGCTTGGACTCGAAGCGGAAGACCCGCTGGAGAGCTGCGAGAATCCGCTCCAGCTGGTGCGGCGCCAAGAGCGAAGGGGTTCCACCCCCGAAGTAGAGCGTGCCGATCGGCTCCTGCACTGCTTCGGGAAAGTTCTCCGGTAGCAAGGCAACCTCCCGGCAGAGCGCCTCCACGAAGAGTTCCACCATCTCCAGGCGCTCTACCGCGTAGAAGTCGCAGTAGCTACACTTGTGCTGGCAGAAGGGGATATGGATGTAAAGCCCGCGCATCAACGCAGCAGACGCCCGATCCGTGCCCACCGAATCCGTCCGTTCTCGTCCCGGGAGTAGAAGATCGCCACTGCCTTCCCGATAACGGCGCTCCGCGGTACAACACCCCAATGGCGGGAATCCCAGCTGGTGCGATAGTTATCCCCCATGACGAAGAAGTAGTCCTGCTGCACGGTATAGGAGTCCACCGGGCTGCCATCCCGGTAAACGACACCGCCCCGGAGCTCGACCTGGACACCTTCCCGCTGCAGGAGCGGCAGCCATTGCTCAGCGGTCTGCGGCGCTAGCCGCAGCACCATACCCCGGTAAGGAACCACAACGCGGCGCGGCGGCTCCCGCATCCCGGGGAGCCAATATGCCGTGTGGTTGATGACGAGCGTATCCCCAGCAAACCAGAGTGTATCACCGGGCAAGCCCACCACCCGCTTGATGAAGTACTGCGGTGTATCGGGATGCTGCTGACCAGGAAGACCGGGGAAGTCCAGCACGACGATATCCCACCGGTGCGGACTGCGATACCACCAGCGCAGCTCCGTCGGGAGCCGCACATCCAAAAGCGGCAGCCGGGGCGGCAGCCCTACCCCATAGGCGACTCTGCTCACCACCACGTAATCACCAGGCAGCAATGCCGGCACCATGGAGCCGGAAGGAACGCGGGAGACATCCACCACGAAGAGCTTCAGAAGCACCCCAACGAGAGCAGCCGTACCGGCAGCGCTGAGGAGATCGAACCACCGCAGGGGCTTGCGCGCACTCCCAAACCGTGGGTCTACTACTCGTGACTCCGGCACGGAAAGACGCCCAGCCCATGAGATCCACCACCGATGGCTGAGACGCAAGCTCAGTACCCCGCGCATCTACCTTACCTGCCGACCGATGCGGTCCCAGCGGATGCTGGCGACCTTGTGCAGAAAGGCACCTAACGGAATCAACGGATCCCACGACCAGTAGACAATCATTGGCTTGCCGACCACATTCTCCACTGGGATAAAGCCCCAATAGCGGCTATCTTCGCTGTTGTCACGGTTGTCGCCCAGACCGAAGCAGTAGTCACGCTCGACCACGTAGAAGGTTGTCGGTCGCCCGTCGATGAGGATAGCGCCGTCGCGAACGGTCACTGTGTGTCCCTCGCGGCGGATAAAGATATCCCATTCGAGCAAGTTCGTCAGGCTCAGCCAGATAGTATCGCCCCGTTTCGGGACCCGGATGGGTCCGTAGTTATCCCGCGTGTAGCCCCGCCCGCGGGGGAATGTCCGGTACTGATCGCCCGGCGGTGGCGGGAGATTAGTAACCAGAGCCTGCGGCGGGAGCGGCTGCTCGACGCCGTTGACGAAGAGGCGTTTGTTGCGGATTTCAACGGTATCGCCGGCAATGGCAACACAGCGTTTCAGATAGTACTGGAACTCCCGCGGCTCAACCTCATCCCGGTAGCCCGGGAAGATGAAGACAATGACTTCCCCACGCTGGGGCTGCCGTAGCCCAGGAAAGCGGATGTAGGGCAACGGGATGTTCACAAAGGGAATAATCTGCGGTGTCGAGGGGCTAAAGACGACGCGGTTGACAAAGAGGAAATCCCCCGCCCGCACCGTCCCCTCCATCGAGCCTGTTGGCACCACGAAAGAGGCAATTGCCAGCCCATTGAGGATCATCACCACGAGCAACGCTCCGAGCAAGCTCCGAACCCAGGAGAACACCGCTTCTGCCGCGTTCTGCGGCTTACGTCGCTGCGCTCTCCGGCGGCGCCGCTCCTGACGGTATTCCTCCCATATCGAGCGCACAACCTCGGCAACCCATGCCATGCCTGTCTCCTCCGGTCACTTCTCAATACGCAATACTGCCAGGAAGGCTTCCTGCGGGATCTCCACACGCCCGATCTGCTTCATCCGCTTCTTCCCCTCTTTCTGCCGCTCGAGGAGCTTGCGTTTGCGCGTGACATCGCCCCCATAGCACTTAGCCAGCACATTCTTACGCAACGGCTTGATCGTCTCCCGGGCAATGACGCGGGAGCCAATCGCTGCCTGAATCACCACCTCGAAGAGCTGTCGGGGAATAAGCTCCCGGAGCTTCGCACAGAGCTTCCGCCCCCACTCGTAGGCACGGCTCCGGTGGACGATCATCGAGAGCGCATCCACCGGCTCCCCATTGATGAGGATATCCAACTTGACCAGGTCGCCCGGACGATAGCCAAGATGCTCGTAATCGAACGAGGCATATCCCTGCGAGACAGACTTGAGCTTATCGTAGAAATCGAAGATTACCTCTGCCAGCGGGAGCTCAAACTGGAGGTCCACCCGTGTCGGCGACAGGTACGCCATTCCGGTCTGCGTGCCACGCCGCTCGATGCACAGCTGCATGATGGCGCCGATGTAGTCCGTCGGGGTAATAATTTGGGCTCGGATGTAAGGCTCGGCAATCTCGGCAATCTGCGAGGGGTTGGGCATCTGCGCCGGATTATCCACGGAGATGATGCTGCCAGTGGTCGTCCGAACCTGGTAGCGGACATTGGGGACGGTCACCACGATCTGCTGCCCGAATTCCCGCTCCAGGCGCTCCTGCACGATCTCCATGTGGAGTAACCCGAGAAACCCGCAGCGGAAGCCGAATCCGAGCGCTGCTGAGGTCTCCGGCTCATAGACAATGGCTGCATCATTGAGCGCTAACTTCGCCAGCGCATCCCGGAGCTCTTCGAAATCCTCAGCATCCGATGGGTAAATACCGCAGAAGACCATCGGCTTGGCTTCCCGGAATCCCGGCACCGGCTCCGCGCACGGACGTTCCGCCAGCGTGACCGTATCGCCCACCTTGGTGTCCTGCACTCGCCGGATGTTCGCAACGAAGTAGCCCACCAATCCAGCACTCAGCTCCCCGGTCCGCTGCCGCTTGAGCTGCTTGACGCCGACTTCGTCCACTTCATATACCTGCTGCGTTGCCCAGAACATCACGCGATCCCCTTCCCGCAGTGTCCCATCGAAGACCCGGACGTAGACAACTACCCCCCGATAGGGATCGAACATGGAATCGAAAATCAGTGCCCGCAGTGGAGCATCCGGATCGCCTGTGGGAGGCGGAATCCGCTCAATGATCGCCTGCAGGAGCTGCTCTACACCTGTGCCGTGTTTTGCCGATACCAGGAGGATCTCCTCAGGACGGCATCCGATGAGGTCAACGAGCTGTTGCTGAACAACCGGAATCATATCGGCTGCGTTGGGCAGGTCAATCTTGTTGATGACAGGGATAATCTCCAGCCCGGCATCAACCGCCAAGTAGAGATTGCTGATGGTCTGCGCTTCTACTCCTTGGGTAGCGTCCACCACCAGGAGCGCCCCTTCACAGGCTGCCAAGGACCGGGAGACTTCGTAGGAGAAGTCTACATGCCCCGGAGTGTCAATGAGGTTGAGGATGTATGTCTGTCCATCAGGGGCTGTATAGGGCATCTGCACGGCGTGGAGTTTGATTGTGATGCCCCGCTCCTGCTCCAACGGATTGTCGTCGAGAATCTGGTCAGTGACCATCTCACGGGTCGTCACTGTACCGGTCAGCTCCAGTAGCCGATCCGCCAGCGTCGACTTCCCGTGGTCAATGTGGGCGATAATGCAGAAGTTCCGGATGTGCTTCAACTGCGGCATCGACAACGACGCTGTGCACGCACTGGACGCCAAAATTAGGGGCTCTCCCCGAGGAAGTCGCCCTGGGCGCACGCCTTATTCGTCTTGTGCCCCGCGGGCTTATCACCAGGTCTACGCATGGTAGAGCTGCTGAAAATCTACGAACGGCTCCGACAGGTGCTCTCCGAGGAACAAGCGCGGGTCGTTACAGAAGTTTTCGCCGAAGCCTTCACCGAAGGTGTGCGGAATGTGCTTGCCCCACTCAGTGAACGGCTCGAACACTTCGAAAGCGCCCTTGCACAAACCCAGGGGTTCCTTGTCCAGACCACGCAGACCCTTGCGGAACTCGCCCACCTCCTCAACACCCTCTCCTCCCACATTACAGAGCTGAGTGCAGCGCAGCGCCGCGCTGAAGAGCGCCTTGCCCGCTTGGAGGAGGCTGTCACTGCCCTGGCAGAAGCACAGCGCCACTTCGAAGAGCGCATGGTCATCTTCGAGCAGCGCATGGCT
>BEHX01000008.1 GCA_002898295.1 bacterium HR21 | reverse complement strand
TCCCCGGCACGATGCGCTGAGAAGCCGCTTGCCAGCGTGCCTGCAACGCGGCAAGGGTAGGATTCTGGCGGAGTGCTTGGTGTACCCACCACTCTGGTTGTTGGGCGCAGAGGGCGTGAGCTAGAACGAGCAGTGCCAGTGCGTTCCGCATTCCTCGCCGTCGATGTTGATGGAACATGTTCTTCCGGCGTCGTGCTCCCGACGCGGGGCGTACTCCGGACACTCCTCACGGACGGCGAGGTGCTAGAGCAGAAGACTGCAGAAGCGGAGCGGAATGTCGCGATTCCCAGCGCAGAGTGGGAAATCAGCAAGACGGGAATGTTGCCACAGGAGGGGGGCATCCAGTATATGCCCACCGAACGTGGACTCCGGGGGAGGTGGAGAGTATGGCGCTGTGGAGGTGCTCACAGTCGGGACCAGAGGGATCGGTTGGAGGGCATGCCGGCACGAAGGTGGAGCGGATCCCTCTTCGCAGGCACAGCAACAGTGGTCCTCCTCACACGTGCAGGAAAGAAAGCCAGGTTCGGAGACAGCAGCGGACTGCGCTGGCAGAGCCGAGCAGCACGGAGCAGCGATGGGAGCCAGCAGCTCGCCTAGCAGTGCCAGACATACAAGGACACGTGCTCCCCGCATCTGCGCCATGTTCGGCTCCAGACCAGCTGGATCGGCAGCAACTACAGACGTCTAGCAGAGTGCCGGAGTGTATACCCCTGTGTGCGTCTCACGACCCTTGGCGTGTCTGCTCAGAGCGGTCCAGGAAGGGGCGCAACAGGTCGATGGGGATCGGGAAGATGATGGTGGAGTTCTTCTCTGAGGCAATTTCCGTCAGTGTCTGCAGGAACCGCAGCTGAAGGGCAACGGGATGGCGCTGGATCGTCTGCGCTGCTTCCGCCAGGCGTTGTGCTGCCTGGTATTCGCCCTCGGCGCTGATGATCTTGGAGCGGCGCTCGCGTTCAGCTTCGGCCTGCCGCGCCATGGCACGCTGCATCTCCACCGGCAGATCAATTTGCTTGAGCTCGACCGCTGTGACCTTGACGCCCCAGGGCTCCGTGTGGTTGTCAATGGTTTCCTGAAGCTGGCGGTTGATCTTCTCGCGCTCGGCCAGAATCTCATCCAGCTCCGACTGCCCAACAATGCTCCGCAGCGTTGTCTGCGCAATCTGGCTGGTGGCAAAGAGGTAGTTCTCCACCTCGTTGATTGCCTTCTCCGGGTCTACGACGCGGAAGTACACTACCGCGTTGACCTTGATGGAGACGTTGTCCCGGGTGATAACATCCTGTGCCGGGACTTCCATCGCGACGACGCGGAGGCTGACCTTGACCATGCGGTCGATGAAGGGGATAAGCAGGATAAGCCCTGGACCTTTTGAGCCGATGAGCCGTCCCAAGCGGAAGATGACCCCACGTTCGTACTCATTGAGGATGCGCACGGCGGAGCTGAGCACGAGGACTGCCAGGATAATCAGGACCAGGAGTTCCGTTGCCATTGCTGCCACGATTACTGGTTTGACATGTATTCCGAAGCGTGTGGGTGCGAGTCAGGCGGTATGAGGGGTTCGACGTGGAGCACGAAGCCGCTGCGCCCGACGACGCGGACCCGTGTTCCGACCTCGATGGGGACGGTTGCGGTTGCCCACCAGAGTTCACCCAGCAGGCGAATGCGTCCTCTCTCCGGTGGGGCAATCCGGTCGACCACGACGCCGGTCTGCCCCACAAGTCCTTCTCCTCCGCTCCGAGGTCTGCGCAGCTGGGCTTGGAGCCCTTTCCCCAGAATCCAGCCGAAGAAGCCAACACTGGCGACAACTGTCGGGAGGATGACGGACCAGGAAATGCGCACGAACTCCGCCGGGGAATCAATCAGCATGACCGAACCGAGCACCAGCGAGGCAATCCCAGCGAGCGTGAGCAGCCCGTAGCTGGTGACCTTCAGCTCCAGCAGGAAGAGGATGATAGCGACCGCGATGAGTGCCAGCCCAGCGTAGTTGATCGGCAGCATCTGCAGAGCATAGGCAGCCAGGATGAGGGAGATGGCTCCAATGACGCCGGGGACAATCGCGCCGGGATTGTACAGCTCGAAGAGCAGTCCGTAGATGCCCAGCATGAGGAGGATGTAGGCGAT
Organism: bacterium HR21; assembly: GCA_002898295.1. Lineage (GTDB taxonomy): Bacteria > Bacteroidota > Ignavibacteria > Kapaibacteriales > HRBIN21 > HRBIN21. The sequence continues at coordinate 81,648 of BEHX01000008.1, read as the reverse complement.
GTTCGGGTCGCTCAGCAGCGCCAGCAGCCGCTGCCGCCAGTTCATGGGGACCTCCTCGCGGGTGGCAGCCGCTGTGCGGAGCGTGTGGCGCTTCTGTGGAAGTACGACCGTGCGTCCGTCGAGGGCATGCAGGAGAGAGTCCAGCGTGGGGGCAATGAGGTCTATAACCCTTGCCCGGAGAGCTTCGCGCTCGGTGCTGGAGATGCTACGGCGAACGGCATCTTCGGCCCACTGAACATTGCGGTTCCGCTGCTGGGCAATTGCGCGAGCGAAGGCAGCGGCATCGTTGGTGAGCTTATCCGCCATGACGGAGTCCCCACTGTCACCGCCGAGCCCCACAGGGTGCGCAGCGCCGATATTGGTCCCCGGTGCCATCGCCGCAATGTGGGCTGCCAGCGTAATGAAGACACCTGCTGATCCTGCTCGGGCTCCCGACGGGGCAACGTAGACGACAACGGGGACCCGTGCCTGCAGCAGCGTCTGCACGATGGTGCGCGTTGCTTCGAGTAATCCTCCAGGGGTATTGAGCTGCACAACGACTGCTTCTGCTGCCTGCTCTTCGCCTCTGCGGACCAGCATGGTAATGTACTCTGCTGTTGCCGGGTTGATGGTCCCATCGACGGTCCCAATCAACACAGTCTGAGACCACCCGGGGAGAAGCCCGCATAGCGCGAAAAGCACGACAGTGTAGCGCATCCTGCAGGAGAGCCATTCTGCCCATGCAAGATTACGAAAAAGCTGGAATAGCTGCCCCGTGAGCGAAGGGGCGGTGTTCTTCGTCTTCGCGCAGGAACAGCCTGTGGAGGCGGCAATGATGCGTGCTGTGCTGAGCATCGGTGTGTCTCTGCTGCTCGGATGTGCAACACCGTCGGGGACATATCGGGACTATTTCGGCTTCAATGCAGCCTCCAGAGAGCAGCCTCGCAGCAAAGAAACGCCAACCGCCCAGAGCGAGCCGCAAACGGAGTCCCGGCACGCTTCCCGAGAGTCTCCCGTTGGAGTGTGGGAGACACCGTCAGTGGTCGTCGTTTCCCCGGCATGGGTTTACCCGGACTGGTATGCTCCGTGGTGTCCGTATCCGGTCTTCAGCGCCCCGTGGTGGGAGTATCGGTGGTGGTACGCTCGCCGGTACCGCTCATGGTGCTCTCCATGGTACCGTCCACCTGTAATCGTGGTTGTTCCAGTGGAGCAGGAGCCGGTGCCGCCTGTTCGGGTCAGAACCTTCGGTCCAGCACGGGGGAACCCAGAGCACGTCGCTGGGCAGACAGTCCAGGGTGAGTCCGGAGGCGGGCGTGCCCGCGGGCGTGTTTCCTCCGGTAGTGCTGCCAGCGACAAGCCTGCCGAGCTCCGGCGAGGGGAGCGGCAAGGCGGCAGGGATAGTGCGCACGTGAACGAGGGCGGCGGACGTCAACGGCGGGAGGGCGCCGCTACAGAGGATGCCTCGGGGGAGGGCGGAGGGCGTTCTCGGGGCACGAAGCCGTAGAGGTTGCTTCAGCCCGTTTCTGGTCCGGGGGATTCCTCCGCAGGCGGTGAGCTACCGCGAATTTCGATGATGCGCAATTCCGCCTTTTCCAGATATTGGCGGCACCAGGCAATGAGCTGCATTGCCTCTTCGTATAGCTCCAGGAGCTGCTCAAGAGGCAGCGTTCCTCGGTCCAGGAGGGCAACGATTTCCTCCAGGCGTGCGAATTGGGCTTCAAAAGAGGGTTGGCTGTGTTGTTCGGTCATCGGTTGGTCCATGCTCGGTAGGGGATGGTTGGTTGATTCCTGAAACCGCCAGGAGGCGAACGCGGGCACGTTCGTGGAGGCGCACGATGTCCAGCTGGCGCAGTCCGCGCAGAGACATGTCCGCGGGCAGGTAGCGTCCAAAGGCCTGCAGCAGGGCAAAACCTCGGCGCAGGGGCGCCAAGGGGTGGAGGCTTTGGCAGTGGGCTTCGATGGCAGCCAGGCGTTCCCGAGCTTGGCGCAGAGTCTGCTCAGCAGCGCGGTTGAGCCGGTCGGCGAGCTCATCGAGGTCCTGCATCGTCAGGTGGAGGCGTTCCCGGAAGCGGCGAAAGGCGGAGTGCTGCGCAAGCCAGCTCAGCCGGACCCGTGCCCGCTCGAGGCTCCGTGTGACATCGCTCCAGAGGCGCTGTTCCAGCCCTGCCAGCCAGTCCAGCATGGCATGAGAGCCGAACTGCGAGACCAGCTCTGCTGCTGCTGTTGGGGTCGGTGCCCGTACGTCGGCAACGAAATCGGCAATGGTGTAGTCAATCTCGTGCCCGACCGCGGAGACGATGGGAATGCGAGAGTGGTAGATGGCTTCTGCCACTTCCAGCGTGTTGAAGGCCCAGAGGTCTTCCAGCGAGCCTCCCCCGCGCCCGACAATGATGACCTGAGCGTCGGTCTGGTTGAGCTCGAAAATTGCCTGGGCAATGTCAGCAGGGGCGTATTCGCCTTGGACAATGGTAGGGCGGAAGTAGATGGTTGCGGCGGGCATGCGACGGCGGAGCGTGGTGAGCATGTCGTGGATAGCAGCCCCGGTCGGGGAGGTGGCAATCCCGATGCGGAGAATCAGGCGGGGCAGAGGGCGCTTCCGCTCTTCGGCAAACCAGCCCCGAGCATGGAGCTCCTGCTTGAGGCGCTCGAAGGCTTCGTAGAGGCTGCCAATGCCGTCTGGACGCAGACTCCAGCAGTCGAGCTGGTACTGCCCACGCTGCGGGCGAACAGTGAGGCTCCCTTCGGCAACCACGCGCATGCCGTCCTGCGGTTCAAAACTCAGCGGACGTCCGCGCCAGAGGACGCAGGCAAGCTGTGCCCCTTCGTCCTTGAGCGTAAAGTACCGATGCCCTGAGGTGTGCAGCTTGTAGTTGGAAATCTCCCCGCGCACCCGCACGTACGGGAAGCTTTCTTCCACCAACAGCTGCAGCTGCTGTGTGAGCTCGCTTACCGTGATAATGGGCAGTTCCAGCTCCATTACTGGAACAGCTGGAGGCTGAAGCGCACAAAGAAGGGCACGAAGACCAAGCTCAGAATCGCCATGAGCTTGATGAGGATATTCAGCGAGGGACCTGAGGTGTCCTTGAACGGGTCACCGACCGTATCGCCGATGACAGCAGCTTTGTGCGCATCAGAACCCTTGCCGCCGAGATACCCTTTTTCGATGTACTTCTTCGCATTGTCCCAAGCGGCACCGGAGTTCGCCATGCTCGTCGCTAGGGCAACCCCGGAGACGATAGCCCCGATGAGTACCCCGGAGAGCATCTTCAACCCGAACAGGAACCCTGCCACCAGCGGGGTTCCTAGGACGAGGAGTCCCGGGGCAATCATCTCCCGCAGCGATGCTTTCGTAGAAATGTCCACACACCGTCGATAGTCTGCCCGAGCCTTCCCTTCCAGCAGTCCGGGGATTTCCCGGAACTGGCGGCGGACTTCCTCGATCATATCGAACGCCGCGCGCCCGACAGCCCGCATGGTCAGTGCCGAGAAGGCAAAGGGCAGGACACCACCGATGAGCAGTCCTGCCAGCACCCACGGGTCGAGCAAGCTGGTAGTATGCAGAATGTCCAGCTCCGGAGCGAACTCTTGCGCCCGCGTGATGAAGGCAGAGAACAGCGCCAGCGCCGTCAGTGCTGCCGAGCCGATGGCAAAACCCTTCCCAATGGCAGCAGTCGTATTGCCTGCGGCATCCAGGACATCGGTGCGCTGCCGAATCTCTCGTCCCATTGCCGCCATTTCAGCGATGCCACCCGCGTTATCCGCAACAGGACCGTAGGCGTCTATGGTCAGCGCCGTGGCGATCGTGCCAAGCATCCCGAGAGCTGCAACAGCAACGCCATACATGCCCCCGAGGGTGTAGCCGACAATTGCAGTCAATGCCAACAGCAGCGCAGGAACAACAGCGCTGTTGTAGCCAATAGCTAAGCCCCCGATCATCACCGTTGCCGCGCCTGTGCGGGCTGAGTCGGCAAGTTCCTGCACCGGACGGAAGCGGTTCGAGGTGAAGTAGTCGGTCACAACCCCGGTAATCAAACCGGCAAGCAACCCGACAAGCACGCTGAAGAAAACGCCCAGCGCGGTGTACTGCTGTCCGAAGATGGTGAAGGTCTCCGGGAGCATGGTCTCTGCAGCAATGTACGTTCCGATGCCGAGCAGGATTGTAGCGATGAGCAAACTGCGGCGCAGAGCATTCTCGACATCAGCTTCCGTGCGGACGCGGGTGGATACAACGGCGATGAAGCTACAGAGGACACCAATTGCACTGATGGCAAGCGGGAAAAAGAGTGCCGGTAGGTTTTCCGGAAAAGCAACAGCCCCGATCACCAGCGCTGCGCACGTGCTTTCAGCAACGGAGCCGAACAAATCTGCCCCCATGCCAGCAATGTCGCCGACGTTATCGCCGACATTATCGGCGATGACAGCAGGGTTCCGAGGGTCGTCCTCCGGAATGCCTGTTTCGACTTTCCCTACAAGGTCTGCGCCGACATCAGCGGCTTTCGTATAGATGCCGCCGCCAACGCGGGCAAAGAGGGCGACGCTGGAGCCGCCGAGGGCGAAGCCCGAGAGGACTTCCATGATGGTGCGCTTCTCCACCCCATGCAGTACCCAGTCGAGTCCCAGGTATACCACAACCAGCCCGACAATGGCGATGCCGGCTAGCCCGAATCCCATCACGGCTCCGCTCTGGAAGGCGGTCCGAAAAGCGTGTGCTAAGGATATCCGTGCCGAGGAGGCAGTCCGGACGTTCCCATGGGTGGCAATTCGCATGCCGATGAAGCCAGCGAGCACGGAGCAGAATGCACCGCACAAGAAGGCAATAGCCGTGTAGACCCCTTCCCGCACAGGGGTCAGCGGGTCATCAATGAGGAGAGCAATCAGGATGGCGAAGCCGAGCATGTAGAGCGCCAGCGCTCGATACTCGCGCAGCAGAAATGCCATCGCTCCTTCCGCAATCGCTGCGGCAATGTCCCGCAGACGGGACGCTTCCTCTGGAGAGGCTGCCCCAGCCTCGACAGAGAGTGCTAGGACCCGTTGGCGGAAGGCAAGCGCGACGGCAATGGAGAACAGCCCAGCCGCCAGCAGAAGCGCAAGGACCATCAGCGATGCTCACCAACTGGTGGAACCTGATCCGTATGGGAGGCGCGAAAATGCTAATTTTGCACCGCAGTCGTGGGCTCTTGGCGCAGCTGGTTAGCGCGCTTCCTTGACATGGAAGAGGTCGCTGGTTCGAATCCAGCAGAGCCCACCCCTCCTGGAGGCAGAGGTGCGGTGAGCCTTTCAGGAAGCTGTCGTCAGAGCTGCCCGTGCCAGTTCTTCGAGTTCGTGCAGCGTCAGGGATTTCGGGCGCATAATCGGCGTGCCCAGGATGCGGTGGACTATAATCTGCGCGCAGATGCCCAGCGCGCGGGAGACACCGAACATCACCGTGTAGAACTCAAACTCCCGCAGCCCGTAGATGTAGAGCAGCGAGCCTGAGATAGCGTCCACGTTGGGGTAGGGGTTTTTGGCTTTCCCGTGTCGCTTCAGGACCTCGGGGGCAATGCGGTAGAGCTGCTCGACGAGAGCGATGAGCTCGTGCTGGAGTCCATACCGCTGGGCAAATTCCCGGAAGAGAAGGAACCGAGGGTCGGTTACCCGCAGCACGGCGTGTCCGTAGCCTGGGATGACGTGCCCGCTGGTGAGCCAGTTCCACAAGTACTGCTCCAGGGCGTCGTCGCTCGGATGTGGACCGAGAGCGTCAGAGAGTTGCAGCAGGAAGCGCAAACACTCCTGGTTGGCCAGTCCGTGCAGCGGACCGGCAAGCCCGTTGAGCCCGGCACTGATGGCGTAGAACGGGTCAGACAGGGCAGAAGCAACCGTGTAGCCGGTCAAGGCACTGACGTTGCCGCCCTCGTGGTCACTATGGAGTACCAGGTAGAGACGCAGCAGGTCGCGGAATTGCCCCGTTGGGTCCGGGATACCGAGCATCGCTGCGAAGTTCGATGCCCAATCCAGCTCGGGATTGGGAGCAATTGGCGCAGCCTGAGCGAAGCGGAGACGGTAAATACCGGCTGCCAGGGTGGTGATGCGTCCCAGCAGCGTCAGGCAATCCTCCAGCAAGAACTGCCAGAGCTCTGCCCGAGGCACACCGCGCTCGAAAGCAGCCCGAAAAGCGGATTCCCGTTCCATAGCCAGCAGTCCCAGGCTCAGCAGTGCCATCGGGTGGCTGTCCGGGGGGAGAGTTCGAAGAGTGTTCCAGACATAGTCCGGCACTTGGGCTCGCTCGGCAAGGAGCTGTCGTAGCGAAGAAGTCTGCTCATCGGTGGGGAGCTCCCCAGTGCAGAGGAGCCAGAAGATCTCCTCTGGCGTCCGGTCGGCTAGCTCGGCGATTGGAAATCCCCGAATCCGCAACCCTTCCTCCGGAATGACAAGCGAAGTCTCGCATAGCAGTGCTGGAACTCCTCGCATGCCGCCGACGACTTGCTCAACACGAATCTGGGCAATTGGAGTTTTCCCGTACTGGGACAGGAAATCCCGGAGGTGCTGTTGCCATTGGGGAGCCAGTTCGGCGAGGCGGTGAGCCAGTGGATGGGACATTGGCGGGTACTCTCGTTGTGTGGGACACATAAAACTACCTCGGGAATCACAAAGTTAGCAAACCGAAGAAGCTACTCATGCTGAGCTTTGTCAGGGGCGGAAGTATGTCCCGAGCATTCAAGCCCTCGGCAGCAGGCTCGAATGTGTAATTTTGTAAAGCGATGGCGCATTCGTCTAGCGGTTAGGACACCGCCCTCTCAAGGCGGAAACGGGGGTTCGACTCCCCCATGCGCTACGGGAGGACTCTGGATGAAGCTTCCCCGAAGTGCGCCGCTGTTTGTTCTGCTTGCCGACGACGGGAGCCACGTTGCTTTGCAGGAGCTGAGGGGGCAGTGGGTGGTGTTGTTCTTCTATCCCCGCGATTTCAGCCCGGTGTGTACGCAGCAACTCTGTCACTACCGTGACCGGTGGGAAGAGCTAGCACTGCCCGGTGTTGTCATGTACGGTATCAGTCCGGATTCGGCGGAGCGGCACCGGGAATTCCGGCAGCAGCATCGGCTACCGTTTCCGTTGCTGGCGGATCCGGCGCTGGAGGTGTTTCGCCTGTATCAAATGCTGAGTCTTGGGAAACTCCCGACACGGGGGGTTGTCATCATTGATCCGGAGGGCAATATCCAGCGCTGGTGGCGGAGTCTGACCGGTGTGCGCTACCCTTCTGCCAAGGCTATCCGGGAATGGCTTGAACAGTTGCAGGCATGAGCTCTTCGACAGTGTCTCAGCCCAGGGGAGACCAGCGGTTGGCTTTCGGGCTCTCGGACGAAGAGCGCCACTGGGTACAGCAATGTGCCTCGCGCTGGGCGGAGCACGATGTGATCCCCGAGGAGGTCTATCGCTGGCTTGTTCGCCGCCGGTACTTCAAACTCTTCGTTCCGGCAGCCTTTGGCGGGATCGAGGTGTCGCTCGGGGAGGCGGTGCAGCTCTACGAGGAATTAGCAGAAGTGGACGGAAGCCTTGCGTGGCTGGTACAGATCGGTGCCGGTGGTGGGTTTTTCGTGCCCTCGTTTGCGCCAGAAGTTGCTGAGCAGTTGTTTTCGCCGGAACATGCTGTCATCGCTGGTTCTGGTGCTCTCGGAGGGTGGGCACGGCGGGTTGCCGGCGGATATCGGGTGACGGGTCGCTGGCGCTATGCCAGCGGGGCGCAGTACGCGACGCTCTTCACAGCAAACGCAGTGGTGGAGGGCACAGGGGAAGTCCGAGCCTTTGCGTTCTTCCCGGAGCAAGTGCAGTGTGAGCGGGATTGGCGTGCTCTGGGGATGCGGGCAACTTCCAGCTGGAGCTTTGCGGTCGACGATGTTTTCGTCCCCGAGGAGCTCAGCTTCGTTGTTGGGCAGCGGCGCTGGGAGCCAGGGCTGGCGGTGTACCGGCTTCCCTTCGGGCTTTTCGCCACGGCTTCCATCGGGGCGGTTGCGCTCGGATTAGCACGGGCGTACTTCCGAGAGATGGGGCGGTATGACCGTCCGGAGGCGGTACGGCGTGAACTTGCGTGCCGGCGCTCTTTGCTGGAGTACGCGGCAGGTCTATTCCGAGCTGGGGTTGGGCAGGCGGAGAGCGCTGCCAGCGGAGGGAGGATCGAGGAGCAGCACATTCGCCGGCTAGAGTGGCTCATGCGGGCGGCGTTGCAGATGGTGCGGCATCTGTTTCTGGAAGTGCTCCCGGCAGCAGGGATGGCAGCAGTCGTCGAAGGAGAGCTGCTGGGACGTATTGTTCGGGACTGCTTGACCATTTTCCAGCATCGGGCACTCTGGACTCCGCAGTGGGGTGACCAATGGGACGCATAGCGCCGGCGCTGACCCACTTCTTGGGGCAACGGCTCGCCAGAGCTCAGGGGAGCGGGTTTTTCCGTTTCTCGCGGCTTGTGGCGTCCGGGAGCGTCTTCCTGGGAAGTCTGGCGCTGAGCTTGGCGCTGGCAATTCTGGAGGGATTTCAGCAGACGCTGTATCGAGAGGCACTGCGTTTTACGTGGCACGTGCAGGTGCGCCTCCTCGGTGGGGAGCCCTTTGCCTTCGAGGCGGTTCGGGAGCGCCTACACCGTAGCTTCCCAGGGGCGGTGGTGACCGCGGTTCGGGAGCGAGAGGCGCTCCTGCGCGGACGAGTAGGTGTAGAAGGGGTAGTACTGCGTGCCACAACGGTGCCACCGGAAGCAGCTCCCGTGCGTTTCCAGCTCCGCGCCGGAGATGCTACCTTCAGCGCCGATACGGCAGCGGAGTTACTGGTTGGCGAAGCACTTGCACGGCGTCTGGCGCTCCATCCCGGGGATACGGTGCTTCTGATCACGACCGGGAGCAATGGGCAGATGCCTCTTCTGCGGCGGTTCCGCATCATCGGAATCTACCGCAGCGGATTGGTGCGGTACGAGGAGCTCTACGTCTACCTTCCCTTCGGGACGGCGGGGCGTCTGTGGGGCATGCCGGAGTCGGTCGCAACAGGGGTGGATCTCGTTTTGCCTAGCCCGGAGCAGGTTCGGCAGGCGCCGGCTCGGGTGGAGCAGCTCCTGGGGTTTCCGTTCTATGCGCTCAACCTCTACCAAGTACACCAGCCGCTTTTTGCGTGGATTGAGCTCCAGCGTGTGCCCATCCCCCTGGTGTTAGGGCTCATCAGCCTGGTGGCAGTCTTCAACGTGTTCACCTTCCTCGTGCTGCTGGTGGTGGAGAAGACGTCCAGCTTTGCCATCCTCCAGGCACTGGGAATGTCGGTGAAACAGCTTCAGCGGTTGCTCCTGCGGCAAGGGGTGCGCCTGAGTTTCGGGTCGGCGGTTGCTGGCTGTGCGGTTGCGGCACTCGTGGGGTGGATCCAGCAGCATTTCGGCATCATCCGCCTGCAGGGGGCACTCTACTACGTGGATGCGCTCCCGGTGGCGTTCGTGTGGTGGCATCCTGTGGTGGTTGTTGCCGTAGCAGTCGTGCTGGCGCTTGGGGCGAGCTTCCTGCCGGGAGCGCTCCTGCGACGGCTGCCATTGACCGCACTGCTTCACTTCCGCTGAGCCCTTCAAGATTTCGCTCGGGATGCCGATACACTACGGCGGTGCCAGGTGGCACCGGGAAGGGAAGGAGACCTTCCCCGGGAATCTGTCCCAGCAGGGTCAACCAGCAGGATGCTGCATGCCCTCTACACCGCTGCGCTCGGTATGCTCCCGCAGCTGACGCGGCTGGAGCTGACCGCCCAGAACCTGGCCAATGTGTCCACCGCTGGCTACCGTCGGGAGGCACTTTTCCAGCGGGCACTGATTCAAGCACAGCAGAATCTGGCTCACACGCCGGGGGATGCGGAAACCGCTGATGTCCCCGTGGTCTCTTACACTGACTTCCGCCCCGGCGCGCTCCAGAAGACTGGCAATCCGCTCGATGTGGCGCTCGATGGACCAGGCTTCTTCGTCGTGCAAGATGCTCTCGGAGAGCTGTTCCTCACGCGCCAGGGGCGCTTTGTGCTGCGTGCCGATGGGACACTCACCACACTCGATGGCAAGCTCGTGCTGGGACAAGGGGGAAGCCCGCTCCAAGTGCCGCTCGTTGCAGGTACTACCCAGCCGCCAGGGACATCCCAAGCGGTGGCATCCGTGCTGGAAATCACTCCCGAAGGTCAGATCCGTTCTGGCAGCGCCGTGGTGGGAACGTTGTGGATTGCACACGCACCGGTCGAAACCCTCCGCCGTGTTGACGGCGTCTGCTTTGCCCTGGCTGCAGGAACGACACTGACATCCCTCGTGCCGACACAGTACCGCGTCGTGCAAGGCTTCCTGGAGGGGGCGAATGTCAACCCGGTCGAGGAGCTCGTACAGCTCATCGAGCTGCAGCGTCAATTCGAGATGGGGCAGCGTGTCATCCGAGCAAACGACAGCACGCTGGATCGCAGCATCGAGATTGCCCGCTTTGTCTAACAGCGTCGGAGCATGTGATGGAGAAGACCTTGCGTACCGCCGCCACCGGTCTGGCAGCCCAGCAACGCTTTGTGGAAATCATCGCTCATAACCTTGCTAACGTCAACACCACGAGCTTCAAGCGTGTCCGACCGGAGTTCCAAGACCTGCTCTACGAACGGCTCCGTACACTGGGGGCAACGGCTCCACAGGACGTTATGGAGTCGGTACACGAAGTGCAGATCGGGAGCGGGACAGAGCTGGTGGCAACGACGCGCTCGTTTGCACAGGGAGATCTCCAGCCGACGAACAACCCGTTGGACCTGGCCATCAACGGCGATGGCTTCTTCGTCGTGCGCCGTCCCGATGGGACAGTTCTCTACACCCGCGACGGTTCCTTCCGGCTGGACCGTGAGGGGCGCATTGTGAGCAGCCACGGCTACGTTTTAGAGCCCGGCATTGTGGTACCGGAGGATACAGCCGAGCTCCGTATCAGCCGCGATGGCGTTGTCACCGCGGTGATGGCAGGTGGGACCACCGAGCAGGTCCTGGGGCAGGTATACCTGGCACGCTTTATCAACCCGGCGGGCTTGCGGGCAGTGGGAGAGAATCTCTACGCGGAAACGGTTGCCTCTGGACCCCCTCTGCTGGAGACACCGGGACAGGGCTCTGCGGGTGAGATCTTGCAAGCGCACCTGGAAAGCTCCAATGTGGAGCTGGTCGAGGAGATGGTCAATTTGATCATGGCGCAGCGCGCCTACGAGCTCAATGCCAAGTCCATTCGCACGGCGGACGAGCTGTTGCAGACGGCGGTGAACCTGAAGAGCTAGGAGCTCATGGGACGGTGCTGGATCATCCTGGGAGCCTTTGCCCTTGTCGGCGTAAGCTGGGCACAGCGGCTCATCAGCCCAGAGCAACTCCGGCAGGCGGTAGAGGAATGTGTGCGGAAGCGGCTGGGTGGTGTCCCCTTTGAAATCCGCTGGCTCGGGGAGGGACGAACGCTTATGCTGCCGCCGGGAGCGCAAGAGCTCCGCTGTGTGAGTGATAGCCTTGCACTGCAGCAGGGGCGCTTTCTGCTCGAAGCCTGGGGCGGAGGGCGCCGGCTCGGACGCTTTGTGCTCTCGGGGAGCCTCTGGGTTGTAGCACCGGAGCTGCGGCTGCGCGTACCGGTAGCAGCAGGCGCAACGGTGGCGGAGACCCAGGTCGAAGTGGTCTCCCGCCGGATGAGTCTGTCCGAGTACTGGGAGCGGGTCCGGTTGGAAGAGCTGCCTGCGCTGCGTGCACGGCGTGCTCTGCCTGCAGGCTCTCCGGTGCTACGGCGGGATTGGCTGTCACGTGCAGGGGTACGGCGTGGGGAGCGTGTGACCCTTGTTGCTCGGAGCGGAGCTGTGGAGGTGCGCACGAGGGCGCAGGCGCTCGAAGACGGTGAACCAGGCAGCTGGGTTCGAGTCTCCCGAGACGGTGCCGCTCGTGTGGTATACGCCCGCGTACTTGACGCAACGACGGTGGAAGTTGTTCCAACAGTGGAGCAGCCATGAAGTGGTGTGTGCTCTTTCCGTGGATCGTCACGCTCGGATGGGCGCAATGGAGTCTCTACAGCGCCCGCTCGCTGACTTCGGATCTCCGAGCCGCAACGGTAGGCGATGTGCTCACAATCCTGGTGCTCGAAGATGCCCAGGCGAGCAACGCGGCGCAGACCGGCGAAGACCGGCGTAGCGACCTCCGCATCGGGGTTCAAGGAAACTATAACCGGTTCGGCTTCCAAGTCGGCGGTGGCTTCCAAAGCGGTGCCCTGTTCCGAGGGCGTGGTGAGACCTCACGTTCGGAGCGTATCCGAGCTCGGCTCACGGCGCAGGTGATTGCCGTCGACACGCTCGGAAATCTCGTCGTAGAAGGGCAGCGAACCACCCGCATCAATGGGGAGGAGCAATTGATCCGCATCCGGGGCAAAGTGCGCCCGCTCGATATCCTGCCCGATAATACCGTCCCTTCGTATGCCCTCTCGGAGTTAGTGCTCATCTACGAGGGCGACGGGACAGTTTCACGGGCGCAGGAGCCGGGGTTGATTACACGTCTGTTGCGCTTGTTGTTCTGACGGAGTGAAACGCCATGCGTGTGCTGTGGCTGCTCAGTATTGCTGCGACTCTGCTCTCCGCGGCGCGGCTTCGGGACCTTGCCACCGTGGAAGGTGTGCAGCCGATCCCGCTGGTAGGCTACGGGCTTGTGACGGGGCTTGCTCAGACAGGGGATTCGCCACGGACAGCTTTTACGGTACAGTCTGTCGTCAACATGCTCCGTCGCTTTGGGGTCAATGTCTCGCCGGCACTTGTGCGCACACGGAATGTGGCAGCTGTCATGGTCACGGCGAGCTTGCCGCCCTTTGCCAAGCCCGGCATGCGACTCGATGTCCAAGTCTCCTCGCTCGGCGATGCGGAGTCGCTCCAAGGAGGCATTCTGCTGGCAACACCGCTGGCAGGACCTGATGGAACGATTTACGCGGTAGCGCAGGGAGCGGTCTCCGTGGGAGGCTATGAGTTTCGGGCGTTGGGTACGCGGGTAGGGCGCAACTTCGTTGCCTCCGGGCGGGTTCCGGCAGGAGCCGTGGTAGAACGGGAATATTCCCCAGAGGTTGGGGTCCAGCAACAGGTGCGCATTCTCCTGCACCGTCCGGAATTCTCCCTTGCACAGCGTGTTGCGGATGCTCTGGGGCGGCTTCCCGGACTTTCGAGGACAGCGGTTTCGGTGGTGGATGCGGCAACGGTTGCTGTGCAGCTCCCTGCCGGACAGACGCGGGATGAGCTCATGCGGTTGATTGCTCAGATTGAGCAACTCGATGTGGCGGTGGATCCACCCGCCCGTGTGGTGATCAACGAGCGGACTGGCACCGTTGTTGTTGGAGGCAATGTAGAGCTGCTGCCGGCGGTTGTGGCGCACGGCGGGCTAGAGGTACAGATTCAACGGCATGTGCTCATCAGCCAGCCCCAGCCCTTCACGCTCGGGCGGACAGAGGTAGCCGAGGTTGCCACAATCAGCCTCCAGCAAGAACAGCGGAAGGCTGTTGCACTCCCGGCAGCGGCAACAGTGCAAGATGTGGCAAATGCCCTCAATGCTTTGGGGGTAAGCCCGCGCGACCTCATTGCCATTTTGCAGGCACTGAAGGAAGCCGGGGCGCTTCAGGGTGAGCTGATTGTGCAGTAACAATGGCAGAATCTCTCCGAACGGATGCAGTCACCCGGGCAGCTCCGCTGCCGACCGAACAGCGGGAGCGCCTGGCATTTGTGGCGCGGGGCTTCGAGACCCTGCTCCTCCGGCAGCTGCTGCAGCCGCTCCAGCAGCCGCTCTTTACCCGAGAGGACGATCACGAAGACGACCCGCTCGTGGGGGTCGGGGCAGGCGGGTTTGAGGAGTTGGGACTGCTGTCGCTTGCGGAATTTCTTGCCCACAGTGGACAGGGCATCGGACTTGCTCGCTGGCTATATCGCCTCTGGACCGGCGAGGAGCTCCCGCTGCGGAGCACTGGAGGACCCGGGCGTGCTCCTGCTCCATCCGTCCCGAGCCAGAGTCCAGAGCCGCCGGAGACCAAGCCTGGAGCCCCGCCGGCGACCGCTGCCGAGCACGTCCGCTCAGCACTGCGCCCGTACTGGCACTGGATTGAGGAAGCAGCCGCGGTCACGGACCTCTCCCCCCATCTGATTGCTGCAGTGGTGTGGGTAGAATCAGCAGGGAGACCCGACGCAGTGTCCCCTGCAGGAGCACAGGGGCTGATGCAGCTGATGCCACAGACGGCGCGCGAGCTGGGCGTTGCCAATCCCTTCGACCCGCGTGAAAATCTCCACGCCGGGAGCCGCTATCTGCACCAGATGCTCCGGCGCTTTGGAACTCTTCCCCTGGCTCTGGCAGCGTACAATGCCGGACCGGGGCGAGTGGAGCGCTACGGGGATATTCCGCCTTTTGCCCAGACGCGTGCGTACGTGCGTCGGGTCTTGGAGCTGGCTCGGCGCCTGGAAGCAGAGGTCACAGTGGCTCAAGCTCCGCTGTGAAGTGGCGTAGAAAGGGGGCTTCACGCAGGAGCCGGAGCCCACGCAGCTCGTGGCGTCGGGCATAGATGTCGGCGAGTGCATCGGCAACGTAGCGCAGGTGGCTTTCGGTATACACCCGTCGTGGGATGGCCAGGCGTACCAGTTCCAGCGGTGGTGCCAGATGGCGTCCATCGGCAGCACGCTTGCCCATCATGAGGGAGCCGACCTCGACGGCGCGCACCCCGGCGTGGAGGTAGAGAGCGCAGACAATGGCTTGTCCGGGGAAGTGCTCCGGCGGGATGTGGGGGGCAAAGCGCCGAGCATCGACGAAGACAGCATGTCCGCCAGCGGGCTTGACCAGGGGAATCCCAGCCTCGGTGAGCCATTCCACGACGCGGCTGACGAAGCCCACACGGTACTGCAGGTACTCCTCCTGGAAAGCTTCCTGGAGCCCTTCGGCGATGGCTTCTAGGTCGCGTCCGGCAAGCCCGCCATAGGTTGGGAAGCCTTCCCAGAGGATGAGCAGGTGACCAACCCGCTCTGCAAGTTCGGCATCCCGGAGCGCCAAAAAGCCGCCAATGTTGGCAAGCCCGTCTTTTTTCGCACTCATGAAGCAGCCATCGGCGTAGGAGAACAGTTCCTGTGCGATTTCCCACGGAGAGCGCTCCGCGTAGCCGGGTTCCCGGAGTTTGATGAAGTACGCATTCTCCGCTACTCGGCAGGCGTCAAGGAACAGCGGAATGCCGTAGCGTTCCAGTACTTGTTTGACCGCCCGGACGTTTTCCAGCGAGACAGGCTGCCCGCCGATAGTATTGCTGGTTACGGTGAGCAGGCAGACAGGGATACGCTCCGGACCGTGCCGCTGGATGAGCTCTTCGAGCCGCTCCACATCCATGTTCCCCTTGAACGGGTGCGGTGTCTCCGGATCGAGGGCTTCGGGGATAGGGAGGTCAACAGCTTCGGCGCCGGTGTACTCGATGTTGGCTCGCGTGGTATCGAAGTGCGTGTTGCTCGGGATAATTTTTCCGTGCCCGCCCAAGAGAGTGAAGAGGATGTGCTCGGCTGCCCTGCCTTGGTGAACCGGGAAGATGTACGGCATGCCGGTCAGGGAGTGGACCACCTCCTCGAAGCGGAAGTAGCTGCGGGCTCCAGCATAGGCTTCATCTCCTTGGAACATGGCAGCCCATTGGCGGGTGCTCATCGCGGCGGTGCCCGAGTCGGTCAAGAGGTCAATCAGCACATCCTCAGAGCGGAGACGGAAGACGTTGTAGCGGGCTTCCTGGAGGAGGCGTTCGCGCTCTCCCCGCGTGGTCATCCGGAGGGGCTCAACGACCTTGATGCGGAAGGGTTCGAAGAGAACAGGCATGGCGTCGGTAGAGCTGCGATACGGCACCGAGGGCAAAAATAGAAGCAGGCGTGGGGAGAGCCGATGACACTGGTAACCACTCAGGCTGAGCGGATGAAGTACTTGCCCGGGAGTTGGCGGACAAGTCCTCGGAATTCCAGCTCTAGCAAGTGTGCCAGGGCTTCGTGGACTGGCAGTCCGGCGCGGTCGGAGAGAACATCAATGTGGAGAGGCTCGCTGCCGAGGAGGGCGTAGAGGCGTTCTTCTGCCGGGGAATGGAAGGTGGGGGCTGGAGCGGCAGGTGCCAATGTGGTAAGCCCAAGGTCAGCCAGGAAGTCTTCCGGTGAAAGGGCTGGTGTAGCGATCTGGCGGCGGATGAGCATGTTTGTGCCGGCACTCTTCTCGGAGGTGATATTGCCCGGAATGGCGTAGACGTCCCGCCCTTGGTCGAAGGCGAAGTGGGCAGTGAGCAGCGCACCGCCGGGGATGCCGCTTTCGACGACCAGCACCGCGCGAGCCAGTCCGCTGATGATGCGGTTCCGCTGCGGGAAGTATGCTGGCAGTGCTCGCGTCCCCGGGGGATACTCGCTCAGGACTGCTCCACCATACTCGAGGATCTGTTCTGCCAGTCGAGCAGCCGACACCGGCTGAATCCGATCCAACCCAGAGGCAACAACGGCGTAGGTTATCCCATGGGCTCGCAGCGCCGTCTGGTGGGCAATTGTGTCAATTCCCTGTGCCAGACCACTGCAGACGACAGCCCCGGCGCGGACACAGGCTTCACTGAAGCGTTCCGCGCAGAGCCGACCGTAGAGCGTGCAGCGCCGTGTGCCCACAATGCTGATGACAGGGACGTTTTCAGACTGGAGCTGCCCGCGGACGTAGAGGACGACGGGTGGATACGGGATGTGACGCAGGAGATGGGGGTAGTCTGCATCGGCAACCGTCACAATGCGGATGCCCAGCTGCTGGCAGCGCTGGAGAATGTCCCGTGCGCGCGAGCGCGCCTGGTCGAGCACCGAATCAGTAAACAAGCCCAATTGGCGTAGAGCACCGGCAGCCAGCGCGCTCTGGAAGTGCTCGAAAGCGGGATAGCGCTGCACGAGCTGCAGCACCGTCCGTGCCGAAAGACCAGGAACCGACTGCAGCAGCAAGATCTCTGCCGCTTGCCAGCCCATGACCTCTCAGTAGCCGAAAGAATGGAGCATCGTTTTGTTGTTCCGCCACCGCCCCCGGACTTTGACGAAGAGCTCCAAGTAGACGGGGACGCCCAAGTATGCTTCAATAGCACGCCGGGCGCGCTGTCCGAGCATCTTGAGCCGTTGTCCGCCGGAGCCAATGAGGATGAGCTTCTGCGACTCACGCTCGACGATGATGTCGGCGGCAATGTACCATTTGCCCCGTTGCCGCTCTTTGAACTCCACGATCTGGACCTCGGTTGAGTAGGGCACCTCGTGGCGGTAGAGCAGGAAAATATGCTCGCGGATAAGCTCGGCAACGAAGAACCGCTCTGGCTGCGTGCTCAAAAGCCCGGGGTCGTAGAGGAAGGGGGAAACAGGGAGATAGCGCTCGATTGTCCGCAGGAGCTCATCCACGTTGGCGTGCTTGAGAGCAGAGAGCGGCACAAACTCCTGGAATAGCCCCGCGGCAGCGTAGCGCTCGATGAGGGGCAAGACTTCGGCAGTATTGCTGAGCAGGTCAATCTTGTTGAATGCCACGATGGTGGGTTTCCGCAGCCGTTGGAGAGCTTCGGCAACGTCGGGGGTCAGGGCGGAGTCGGGGTCGGTATGCTGCGTGACATCCACCACCAGCACGATGAGATCGGCATCTTTGAGGGAGTCGTGCACATAGCCCATCATGGCGCGGTGGAGCTCGTAGCGCGGCTCGAGAATCCCGGGGGTATCCAGGAAGAGGATCTGCATCCGCTCGTCGGTGTAGATGCCAACGACGCGTTTGCGGGTCGTCTGGGGCTTCGGGGTAACGATAGAGAGCTTAGTCCCTAGGATTGTGTTGAGCAGCGTGGATTTCCCGACGTTCGGCTTGCCGATGATGGCAACGTATCCTGCCCGTGTCTGGACGGCTGCTTCCGAGGGCTGGGGCAGGGGATGGTCTGGCGGTGCGATCGGGTTCTCTGTCATGAGATCGGCGGTGTCTGCTGTTCGGGTTTCGGATACTCTTCCAATTGCCGGTGGCGGACCAGACGGGCTTCGGTCAGGAAGATGACGTTTTCGGCGATGTTGGTGGCGTGGTCTGCCATCCGCTCCAGCGCTCGGAGAACCACAACGAGCTTTGCTCCGGGGAGAATCCAGCGGGACTGCTGCTGCATGAACCCAATCACGTGGTCGAAGATTTCCCGTTCGAGGGAGTCCACGGTCGCATCCAGGCTCACCAGGTGTTTGGCTAGATCCACGTCGGCGCCGATGAAGGAATCCAAGCTGTGCTTGACCATCGTGAAGACGGCTTTCGTCATGCGCTCCAGTCCGACGTTGCGAGCCAGCTGGTGCACCTCGGGCACCTCGAGGGCGATGCGGGCAATGTCGAGCGCCATATCGCCGATGCGTTCTAGCTCATTGTTGATCTTCAGCGCTGCGAGCAGGAGGCGCAAATCGCTTGCTACGGGCTGGTAGAGTGCGAAGATGCGCTGGCACTGGGCATCAATTTTGAGGTCGAGGGCGTCGACTTTCTCATCCCGCTCGATGACCAACTGGGCCAGCGGGGCATTCTCTTCCAGCAGAGCACGGAAGGCGAACTCAACCTGCTCCTCGACAATGCTGCCCATGCGGATGAGGCGTGTGCGAAGCTTATCCAGGTCTTCTTCAAAGCTGCGGTGCATGGGGATGAGCTGTTGGTAGAACTCAGCCAAAGCGACCAGTGATGTACTGTTCAGTTTCCCGCTTCTGCGGGTTTGTGAAGAGCTCTCGGGTGCGGTTGTACTCGACCAGGCGTCCCAGGTAGAAGAAGCCCGTGTAATCGCTGATGCGGGCTGCCTGCTGGATGTTGTGCGTGACGATGACGATGGTGTAGTCGTGTTTGAGTTCCTCGATGAGCTCCTCGATTTTGGCGGTGCTGATCGGGTCCAGTGCGGAACACGGCTCGTCCATGAGGAGGACCTCCGGGTTGACCGCGAGGGCTCGCGCAATGCAGAGCCGCTGTTGCTGCCCGCCGGAGAGCTCCAGTGCCGAGTGCTGGAGCCGATCTTTGACTTCGTCCCAGAGAGCAGCGCGGCGCAGGCTGTGCTCGACAACGGCATCGAGTTCCGCTTTCGAGGGCTTCCCGTTGAGACGCAGTCCGAAGGCGATGTTCTCGTAGATGGATTTCGGGAATGGCACCCACTGCTGGAAGACCATTCCGATCCGGCGGCGTACCTGCACGACGTCCACCTCGGGGTCGTAGATGTTGATACCGTCGATTTCTACCCGCCCCGTGGTGCGAGCGCTGGGGATGAGCTCGTTCATGCGGTTGAGTGCCCGCAGGAAGGTAGATTTCCCGCATCCGGAAGGTCCAATAAAGGCCGTCACGCGGTTGGCGTAGATGTCGACCGTGACGTCTTGCAGGGCATGCTTGTAGCCGTAGTAGACGTTGAGCTCGATGGTGCGGATTTTGACCTGCAACGGGCTCGCGGGTGCCATGCCGTTTGCAGCCCCTTATCCTCGGCGTAGCCTAAGACGTAGGAGGACAGCGGATAAGTTGAGGGCAAAGGTGGTCAAGAGCAGCACGAGCGTGGTGGCGTACTGCAGCGGTCGGGTTGTCTCCACATCGGGTGATTGCGTGGAGAGCACATAGAGATGGTAGCCCAGCTCCATGAACTGGCTGGTGAGTCCCTTGGGTAACTCGGGCAGAGAATACGCCACCCCCAAGAAGAGGATCGGGGCAACCTCGCCGGCACCGCGACTGACAGCCAGAATGGAGCCCGTCAAAATCCCCGTCAATGCCCGGGGGAGCACAACGTGCCAGATCGTCTGCCAGCGTGTTGCGCCCAGTGCAAAGGCAGCTTCGCGGAGGTGTCGCGGGACACTGCGGAGCGCTTCCTCTACCGAGACAATGACCACCGGGAGGGTCAGCACGGCCATCGTTGCAGCTGCCCAAATAATGGCAGGCTTCCCCCAGACGAGCTCCAGACCGAAGATGCGGTCAATGCCTTTGCCGAGAAACTGCACGAAAAACCCCAGCCCGAAAAGCCCGAAGACAATCGCGGGCACACCTGCCAGCGTGTTGACCCCGAACCGCACCCACCGGGTCAGCGCCGAATCCTCCCGGGCATACTCCGAGAGATAGAGCGCGGTTGCTGTGCCGATCGGTACCCCCATCAGAGACATCAGCACGACAAGCAGCACCGTCCCGTAGATGGCAGGAAAGATGCCCCCCTCGGTGTTGTTGTTCCGCGGTGGCTGCGTCAGGAACTCCCACGTCACGTGGGGTAGCCCTTCGAGCGTGAAATGCCCCAGCAGACTGAGCGTCAGCCCGACGATAGCCAGCGCTGCCAAAGCCGTCATGCTGATGGCAGCAACGCCCACCAGCGTGTACCAGCTCCACTCTTTCCGGAACCCGTACGAGCCTCTACCCATCGGGCTACAGAGCCGCTGTCGTACCCTGGAAACGACGCAGGAGACGCCGGCGAACCCAGAATTCCGCAATTACGTTCAGCAGAAAAGTCCCCACAAAGAGCAACAGTCCAAGGAGGAACAGCACGCTGTAGTGGAGAGATCCCCAGACGACCTCGCCCATTTCCGAGCCGATAGTGGCGGAAAGCGTGCGCACTGGCTCGACCGGACTCCACGATAACAGCGGAGCATTGCCGCTTGCCATCAGAACGATCATTGTCTCGCCGAAGGCGCGTCCGAAGCCCAGCAGCACGGCGGCAAAAAGCCCTGGCGTAGCAGCAGGCACCAGGATACGGAAGACAACCTGCCAAGGCTGCGCCCCCAAAGCTAAGCCGGCTTCCCAGAGAACACGGGGCAGACGGCTGAGGCTGTCCTCCGCGATAGTGAAGACAATCGGTATAATGGCGATGGCTACCCCGAGGCTCCCGACCAAGGCGTTGAGCCGAAAGGTTGTGCCGAGAGACTCCTGGACGATGCTGGCGAGCACCATCAGACAGAAAAATCCGATGACCACCGACGGGAAGCCCGCCAGCAGCTCAATGAGCGGCTTGAGAAACTCCCGAAACCACCGGGGAGCAAAGAATGCGGCATAGATGGCAGCCAGAATTCCTATCGGAGCAGCCAACAGAATGGCGAGCAGCGCGATTTTGAGTGTCCCAACAAGGAGCGGCAGGATACCGTACTTCGGCTGGCTGGAGACAGGCTGCCAAGTAGTGCTCAGGAGGTTGGCCAGCAGAGGCGGCGTGCCTTGCCCGGGCTCCGCTACCGGGCGTTCAGCTGGACCTGCAGGAGCTTCTGGCTCCGGGAAGTCCACATCGGGATTGTACACTTCAGGGGCTGCGGATTCGCTCTCCGTTCCATAGAGCTCCGGGGAGAGCTCGGAGGTCGCCGCCGGCTGTGAGCCCACCGCAGTATCAGCTGCTGTGAAAATCCCGAGTGCCTCGCGAGCAATGAAGAGGAAAATCAAAACGATGAGGGCGATCGCACTGAAGGCAATGACGCGGACCAGGTTCTCTATGAGCGTTTCCCCCCAGCGCGAACGCCGAGAACGCCGAAACGGGTTATGGGGAACGCCCTGGAAGCCGGCTTCCTCACCGTTTCGAGCTGCCTGCTGGAGGGCGGATGGGGAAGTAGCCGACGTCGGTGACGACGCGCTGTCCTTCATCGCTGAGCACCCAGTCTATGAAGGCTTTCACTTCGCCGCGAGGGCGCTCCCGCAAGTAGAAGTAGAGGAAGCGGCTGATCGGGTAGCGACCGGAGACGACATTCTCCAATGTCGGCAAATAGTACGGCTTCCCCGGAGCTGCGGCAACAGCCACTTCCTTGACCTCCTTCGCATAGGCGGCGCCACCGTACCCGATGCCCCAGCGGTCTTTCGCGATAGCATTGACCAGAGCGGCAGTACCGGGCATGTGCTGGACCTGCGGCGCGAAGTCTTTGCCCTGCAGCACATGGTCTTTGAAGAACTCGTACGTGCCTGAGTTGTTCTCACGGCTGTAGACGATGATGCGGGCGTCGGGTCCACCGACCTGCTTCCAGTTGGTGATTTTGCCGGTGAAGATGTCCTGCAGCTGCTGCAGCGTGAGCTTGTTGACCGGGTTATTTCGGTTGACGTAGACGGCAAGCCCGTCGCGGGCAACACGGACCTCAACCCCGCGGCTACCGTACCTCCGCTGGAGCTGCTCAATCTCGGCTGGACGCAGCGGACGAGAGGAGGCGCAGATATCGGTTGTCCCATTGATGAGGGCGGCGATTCCCGTCCCCGAACCCCCTCCAGTGACCTGGAACCGAACGCGCCCCCGGTTCGGGTAAAGCTCCGTCCACCGTTGGCAGAGGATGACCATTGTGTCGGAGCCTTTGATTGTGATAGTCTGCTGCTGGAGTGCTGCGAGCGTCAGGAGAGCGATCACCGCGAGCACTCCACCGAGGAGGAATCGGCGCATGACAAGACTGAATGTGGTCGGACACCGGAACGCAAACTTAGGGACCGGGCGGAGGTCCGGGGGAGAGATGGGGGATTACGAAATGGTAACACGCCGGCGTGCCTCTTCCAGGAGTGCCGCTGTTGCACTCGTCCCAAGGCGTGTGGCACCCGCCTGCAGGAGTTCCCGTGCCTGGTCGTAGGTCCGAATCCCCCCAGCAGCTTTGATCTGGACGTGTGCGGGGACGGTGGTACGGAGGAGCCGGACGTCATCTACCGTTGCGCCTCGGGAGAGGAAGCCAGTAGAGGTTTTCAGGAAATCCGCTCCTGCCCGGGCTGCTAGCTCGGCGGCGCGGCGTGCTTGCTCCGGAGTGAGCAGCCCACATTCGAGGATGACTTTGAGCAGCGCACCTCGGCGGTGTGCGACGGCTGCCACGGTGGCAATCTCGCGCTCGACTTCGTTTTCTTCCCCACTGAGGAAGGCGGGGAGATTGATGACCATATCGAGCTCCCGTGCCCCAAGCATGACTGCTTCCTCGGCTTCCGTGAGTTTTGTCCGCCGTGTCGTGCCCCCGAGCGGAAAGCCAATGACGGTGCAGACTGCAACCCGGCTTCCCCGCAGGAGACGGTAAGCAAGTGGCACGAAGTATGGCAATACGCACACGCTGGCGCATCCCCACTGGAGAGCTTCGCTGCAGAGGCGCTCGATATCGGCAGCCGTTGCCGTGGGCTTCAGGAGCGTGTGGTCAATGACGGCGGCGAGCTCTTCCGCACTCATCGTTTTTGCTCCGCTGGCGAGGAGACATCCAGGGCTGGTAAGACACGAGCGCTTGCACGCCACTGCTCGAAAAGCAGAGCAGCAACAGCAGTGGTGGGAACAGCGATGAGGAGTCCGACAAATCCCAGAATCGAGCCGAAGAGGAGGAGCGAGAGGATCAGCACAACGGGATGGACCCCAATCCGAGTGCCGAGCACACGCGGCTCGACCACGTACGCATTCAGGAAGTGCAGCCCGTTGATGATGAGCGCGAAGAGGAGGAAGTCCCGCAGGAAGTTCGCCGATTGCCCAAGCACAATCGCAATGGCGCCAGCACCCATGACGATGAGAATCCCGAAGTACGGGATCGGATTGAGTATGCCGCTGAGCAAACCGAGCATGAGTCCGTAAGGGATGTCGAACAGCACGTAGAGAGTGCCCGAGAGTATCCCGATGAGGGTGGAGATGAACAGGATCCAGCCCAGGTAAGTCCGCACGATCGGGTTTGCCTGGCGCACGATGGTTAGCGCCTTCGGCGCCTGCCGGGAGAGCACTTCCACAAGGAGCGCACGCAGCTTCGGGAAGTCCTTCAGGAGGTAGAATATCACAATGGGCAGCAGCAGGAGGTTGACCACGTGGGTCAGAACTCGGGAAAGCCCTGCCAGCACGGTCAGCAGGGAACTCATCAGTGCCTGAAAGGCCTGCTCCAGGCGGGGGAGCACTTCCTGTTGGAAGAGCTTCTGCGCCAGCTCAGGCGGAATCCCGTAGCGCGCCAGGCTGCGGAAGAAACGCCGGCTTTCCAGATACGAGGCGGCGGTGCTGTAGAGGTTCGAGAGCTGTTTGACCAGAGTGTCCAACTGCGTGAAGACAACTGGGAAGATAAGCACAGACAGCAGCGTTGCAAGCCCAAGTAGCGCGATGACGATGCCCAAAGCGCTGAGCCAGCGCGGGATACCCCGCCGCTGCAACCATTCCAGCCAAGGGTCAAACAGGTAGCCTGCCAGTACGGCGAGAACAAAGGGAAGTAAGAGCAAGCCGGCTTCTCGTACGAGCCACAGGACAAAGGCAAGCACGAAGAGCCACAGGAGGTGGCGAGCTGTCGGCGCTCGGTGCCGATACGGATACACGAGCGCAATCCCCAGCAGGAGCAGGACGAGCGGAGCGGTGGCAAGCCCCGTTAGCACGAGGAACGCCGTCAGCGCGGTGGCTGCCAGCAGGAACAGCAGCCACAGGAATGGGGCTCGCTCCTCCGCCATCACGGCTGGGAAGGTTCCGGAACGGTGCAGTGGCGTTCAAAGAGTTCTTGCAGCAATGCCGCTACTACCTCCGGCGTTCGTCCCTGGATATCCTCCCGGTGGAGCATTGCCAGGAGCTTCCCATCCCGTAGGAGGGCGAATGCCGGTGACGAAGGCGGCTGCCCGACGAAGTACTCCCGCATGCGGGCGGTGGCTTCGCGGTCGTAGCCGGCAAAGACCGTCAGCAGGCAATCTGGGCGAACTCGGGCATTCCGGAGCGCCAAGGCAACGGCCGGTCGGGCAATTCCGCCAGAGCAACCGCACATGGAGTTGACAAAAACCAGCAGCGTCCCTGGGCGCTGAACGGCGGCGTCAACTTCCTCCGGCGTTCGGAGCTCTTCGAAACCCAGCTGGCGAACTTCCCGGCGAATCTGCTCAGCGAACAGATCCCACATGAGCTTGAAACCCTGCAGAGAGACACACCACTGGACAGAATGACGATGCCACGAGCAGCTTCGTGGAGTGGGCACACCTCGGTGGCAGCTTCTACGTCTGTGTGCCCACACCGTTGGGACAGCAATGGCGGAGTATCAGCTTGTGTATCGCGCATTGCGGCAGCGTCTCCTGCGGACACAGCAGCGGGAGCTGCTGTTGAAGCTGCTCCACGCAGAGGCATGGGCGGTGGCGGGGGCACTGCTCGCACTGGTGCTTGTGGCAACCACAGAAGCGCTGCTTTTTGCCAGCTCTTCGGTGCGAATGTTTCTCTGGTACGGATGGTTGATACTGACTGCGGGGCTGGTGCTGGCAGCAGCGGTGCCGAGCCTGTTGCGTCTCCTTGGGATCGCTGCACGAGAGCCCCTGGAGCAGCTGGCGCTCCGCCTCGGACGCTATTATCCCCAGCTGGGGGATATGCTCTGCAATGTCCTGCAGCTCGTCGGGACTCTTGACCGGCAGCAGGGTGTCTCGCGGGAATTGGCGCTGGCTGCCTTTGTCCACGTTGCTCGCCAGGCGGAGAATCTGGATTTCGACGTTCTTTTGGACCGCCGGCGGGTACGCCGAGCAGTGCTGCTCCTGCTGGCAGTGCTGGGACTTTCAGGTGCTCTCCTCGGTGCCGTTGATCCCCTCAGAGCAGCACTGCAGCGGCTCGTGGAATGGCATCGCTCGTTTGTCCCGCCGCCCCCATTCACTCTCCGGATAGAGCCTCAGGACGTAGCGCTGCCCCGCGGTACCCCGGTGACGATCACTGTCCGTGCGGAGGGCATTCCGCCGGCAGAGGTCTTCCTGCACTTGATTCCCGAAGGTGGGCAGCAGTCCGTGCGGGAGTTGCACGCAGATACGCCAGGACTCTTCCTTGCGGAGCTGGGGCAGCTCAGCAGCTCGTTGCGCTTCTACGCCCGTGCCCACTGGATGGGGCAGGAGGTCAGCAGCCCGGTGGGATCCATCCGCATGCTGGAGCCTCTGCTGCTCCGTTCTCTGCGGGGAAAGGTGGAGCCTCCTGCTTACACGCACCTGGCGCCCTTTACTTTCGACGACCGCTCGTCGGAGCTTGTCGCCCCGCTCGGTTCGCTCCTCTGGCTAACAGTTGAGGCAAACAAGCCATTGCGTGCCGCCCGGGTTGTCTTCGTCCCGGACCGTGGGGTGGAGATAGAGGGGGAGAGTGAGCAACAGCAGACGGACACACTCATCACCGAGCTGCGCGTGACCGGTGCCACCGCTTCCGGGAGCTTTCGTGTGGAGAGCTCCGGCAGCTGGACAGTGGAGCTAGTAGACCACGACGGGCAACGGAATCCGTTCCCTGTCCAGTATCGTCTCGTGGCGCAGGAGGATGCATCGCCGCAGATTATGCTCCTGGAGCCGACGGAGGATGTGGAGCTGTCCGAAAGCGGGATTCTCCCACTGCGGGTCTTCATCAGCGATGACTATGGCTTTTCTCGGCTGCTTCTCTTCTACCGGCTGGTGGCTTCTCAGTATGCGCCCGTGCACCGGGAGTTCCGGAGCATCCCGATTCCTTTCCTGCCGCGGCTCCTTTCGCAAGAGGTTCCGTACGTCTGGGACCTTACGGCGGTGAAGATCTCGCCGGGGGATCGCTACGAGTTCTTCGTCGAGGTATGGGATAACGATGCGGTTACAGGACCGAAATCGGCACGGACGCGCCAGCTTACGGTGCAGCTTCCCACGCTGGAGCAGGTCCTCCAGCGTTCGGAGGTAGCTCAAGAGCGGGCAGTACAGGAGCTGCAAGAGGCTGCCCGTCAGCTCGAAGAGCTGCGCCGTCGCAGTGAGCAGCTTCAGCGGCAGCTCAGTGCTCCACCGGCGCGGCAGCAGGAAGCCCAGTGGGAACAGCAGCGTCAGCTCCAGGTGCTCGTTGAGCATCATCAGGAGTTGCAGGAACGCCTGGGGCAGGTGCAACGCGAGATAGAGGAGACACTCCAGAGGCTGGAGCAGTTCCAAGCGATTTCGCCGGAGACAGTGCAGAAGTACCGCGAGCTGCAGCAGCTCCTCCGCGAGATTCAATCCCCTCAGCTCCAACAGCTCCTGGAGCGGATGCAGCAGGCGCTGCAGCAGATGAGCCCGGAACAGCTACGCCAAGCGCTGCAGAACTTCCGCTTCAACGAGCAAGAGTTTCGGGCAGCTCTGGAGCGCACCCTCCGTTTGCTGAAACGCCTCCAGGCGGAGCAGAAGCTCGATGCTCTCCGTCGGCAGCTGGAGCGCATGGCAGAAGAGCAGGAAGCGCTCCACCGGGAGACCGAGCGGGCGCAGACACCGGAGCAGTACGAACAGTTGGCGCAGCGCCAGAGGGAGCTCCAACAGCAGTGGGAGCGCCTGCAAGGGGAATGGCAGCAGCTGGAACGTCTCCTGCGCGAGGTCATGCCGGAAGCTCCGCAGGAGGCACTCCAGAGAGCTTCTCAGCAGATGGACAATCCACGAACGGGGGAAGCCCTCCGGCAAGCCGGGCAGCACCTCCAGCAGAGGAGCTTCCATCAGGCGCAGCAATTCCAGCGACAAGCAGCCTCGCAGATGCGCTCCGCTGCCGGTGCCCTCCAGCAGCTCTGGGAAGAGCTCCAGCGGAATCTCACCCGTGAGGTCCAGCGCCAGCTGCAGAAGGCAGTGCTCGACGCACTGGAGCTCTCCGAGCAGCAAGAGCAGCTCTGGAACACAACCCGGAACGCTCTGCCTGGGCTGCAACGCCTCTCCGACGTTGCCCGACAGCAGGAGCAGTTGCGGCGCGCAGTGGCAACCCTGACAGAGCGCGTCATGACCGTTGCCCAGAAGTCCTTCGTCGTTACCCCGCAGATGGCGCGGGAACTCGGCATTGCTCTGCGCTCCATGCAGCAGGCTCGGGAACAGCTCTCGGAGCGAGAGCCCGTCTCGGCAGCGCAGGCACAGCAGCAAGCTATGGAGGCACTCAACCGCGCAACCCTCTTGCTGCAAGATGCGCTCTCCGCCCTCCAGGCAGCAGGTTCCGGTGCCTGCCCGAACCCCGGTATGGGACAAGGAGCCGGCGCCGCCGGATTCCTGGAACGATTGCAACAATTGGCTCTCCAGCAACAGGGAATCACCGCCGCGCTGCAGCAGCTCTTCCAGGGGCGGCTCACACCAGAGCAACAGGCACAGCTGGCACGCCTGGCAGCGCAGCAAGGGCAAGTGCAGCGTGCCTTGGAGGAGCTTTCCCATCAGCAGCGCACGCTCGGCGGCGAACGCCTCCTGGGTGATCTGCGCCGCATTGCCGAGGAGATGCGCGAAGTGGTCGAAGAGCTCCAGAGCGGGAAGCTCACCGCGGAGACGCTGCGCCGCCAGCACCGGATCCTGACCCGCATGCTCGATGCGATGCGCTCGCTCTACGAACGGGATTACGAACCGCAGCGGGAATCGCGCCCGGGGCAGAACGTCGTGCGTCCGAGCCCGCCCGCCCTGCGGCTGCCACAGGGACAGCCCCCGCCGGTCCCACCGGATTTCTTGCAGCTGCTGCGGCAGAAATACAGTCCCGATTACCAGCAGCTCATCGAACGCTACTTCGAACTCCTCCACGAGGCTCTCCGACCGGGGACGCGGTAGCCATGCGTATCCTGATCCTGTGCACCCATAACGCCCGGCGCTCCCAGATGGCGGAAGCACTCCTGCGCTGGCTTGCTGGCAGCCGGTGTGAGGTGTTCAGCGCTGGGACCCAACCCGCAGAGGTGGACCCGGACGTTTTCACGGTGCTGCACGAGCTGGGGGTACCGACCGAGGACTTGCGCTCGAAGTCTGTCGAGGAATTCGCTGGGCAGCACTTCGATGTGGTGCTCACAGTCTGCGACCAGGCGCGGGAGCAGTGCCCGGTCTTTCCCGGCGCGCCACGGATGATGCACTGGAGCCTGTCCGATCCCGGGGTTGTAACGGACCCGGAAGAGCGGCTTGCTGCGTTCCGCCGCGTTCGGGATGAGCTCGTAGAGCGGCTGCGCCGGGAACTGCTCCCACTGCTGGAGAGGGCGTGAACGCACCGGATGCACATCGCCTTGCTGACATACCACTTTCTGCCACGGATCGGTGGGGTGGAGATCGCTGTTCATCACCTTGCACGAGCGCTCACGGAGCTCGGTGTTGAGGTCAGCGTGGTCGTCCCACGGCAGCCGCTGGGAGTAGAGGTGCCGTATCGGATCGTGCCGCTGCCGTCGTGGCGTGGGGTGCCGCGAGCGCTCCGTGCGTGGGCGGCGCTGGCACGGCTACACCGCCATCGCCCGTATGAGCTTCTCCACGCCCAGATGCTCTATCCGGCAGGATACGATGCCTGCCGCTTTGGACGCTGGATGCGGGTGCCGGTGGTGGTGACCCCCCAGGGGGCGGACATCCACCTCTACGAGCCGCTCGGGTATGGGCTGCGGCTCTCCCGCCGTGTGGAACGGCGCATTCAGAGCACGGTCAGACGTGCGGCGGCGCTGACGGTCAGCAGCCGTCTGATGCAGCGCGAGCTGGCTGTGCTGGCTCCGGAGGCAGCGCAGCGGGCGTTCTTTTTGCCGAATGGCACACACCTCCAGCGCTTCCAAGGCTGGGACCGCGAGGCGCTCCGGCGCGCCTTCGGCGTCAGTGCTGAGGAAGTGGTTTTCCTCACCGTGAGCCGGCTCAGCCCTGTGAAGGGATTAGTGGTTCTGCTGCGGGCTGCTGCGCATCTGTTCCAGCACTATCCCCGTGGATGGCGGCTCTGGGTTGCAGGAGTGGGAACGGACGCCTTGCGCTCGGGGCAGGTCCCGGCACCGGTGGAGTTGCTCGGAGAAATACCGCTCGAACACGATGAGCACGGGGTCCCGCTGCAGCCTCCGGAGGCGTTGGTTCGCCGCTTCGTGGCTGCGGATGTCTACGTAGCGCCGGCACTCAGCGGAGGGTTCGAACTCTCCTGCGCTGATGCACTCGCTGCCGGATTACCACTGGTTATCTGCCACACCAATGGGGCTCAGGACCTGGTAGAGGACTTCGGTGCTGGACTGGTCGTGCCCCCGGCGGATGAGCGGGCACTGGCAGCAGCGCTGCAGAGGATGCTGCAGGACCGGGAAGGACGCTACCAGATGCGCTGCAATGCCCTGCGCGCGGCTCAGGGGCTGGACTGGTCCGTACTGGCACGGCGATGCCTCGAGCTCTACCGTAGTTTGCTGAGTCCGTAGGGAAGATGCCCGAACGTGTGCTGGTCACTGGTGCTGCAGGCTTTATTGGGAGCCATCTGGTTGAGGCGCTCGTGCGCGAAGGTTACCAGGTGCGTGCTTTTGTGCGGTACGTCTCTGACGGCAGCCTGGGGAATCTGCGGTGGGTTGCCCCGGAGGTGCTCTCCGAGCTCGAACTCGTCCGCGGGGATGTGCGCGACGCCGATGCTGTCCGCCGCGCCTGTCGGGGATGTCCGTACGTGCTGCATTTGGCAGCTTGCATCAGCATCCCGTACTCTGCCGTACATCCCCGCGAGGTGGTGGAGACCAATGTCACCGGGACGCTCAATGTGCTCTCTGCCCTTCTGGAAGAGGAGAGCGTGGAGCGTGTCGTGGTGACCTCAACGAGCGAGGTTTTCGGGACAGCGCAGTATGTGCCGATGGACGAAGGGCATCCACTGCGACCGCGCTCACCTTACGCTGCCAGTAAAGTCGCCGCCGATAAGCTTGCCGAGAGCTTCTTCCACACCTATGGCTTACCCGTGGTCATCCTCCGCCCGTTCAACACCTACGGTCCTCGGCAGACACCGCGAGCGGTTGTCCCGACGATTCTCCTGCAAGCGCTCCAGCGGGAGGAAATTCGGCTGGGGCGGCTGGAGACCACGCGCGACTTGCTCTACGTTGCCGATACCGTCGCTGCCTTCCTTGCCTGCCTTCGGGCACCGGCAGAAGGAGTGGTTGGGGAGAGTTTCAACGTTGGGACCGGGCACGAGATCAGCATTGAGAAGCTATGCCGTACACTCTGTGCGCTGCTGGACAAGCCCGAGCTGCCAGTGCGGCAGGAGGAACGGCGGATGCGTCCAGAACAGGGCGAGGTCTACCGCCTCTGTGCCGATAGCCGCAAAGCACGCCAGCGTCTGGGCTGGGCGCCCCGCTATAGCCTTGAGCAGGGGCTCAGGGAAACCATTGCCTGGTTTGTAGCGCACGTGTCGCAATACCGCCCGGAGGACTACCTGATATGAGCCAGTCAGCAGCGCTCGGGGAGAGTTCTCCGAGCGGCTGCGGTATCTTTGTAGGCATTCGTGCTGCCTGGGTCATGATTGACTTGCGGAGTGATACTGTCACGCAGCCTACCGAGGAGATGCGCCGTGTGATGGCGCAGGCGCCCGTCGGCGATGATGTCTTCGGGGAGGACCCTTCGGTCAATGCCCTGCAGGAGTTTGTCGCCGAGTTATTGGGGAAGGAGGCGGCACTCTTCGTCCCCAGCGGGGTGATGGGGAATCAGATTGCGCTTGCTGTCCATTGCCGCCCCGGAGAGGAGGTGATTGTGGAAGCAGCCTCGCACATTTTTACCTACGAGACTGCAGCGCCAGCGCTCATTGCCCGGGTGCAGCTCTTCTGTATCCCTTCGCAACGAGGGCAAATGCCGCTGGCAGCGCTGGAGCAAGCGATCCGCCCACCGGCATACTACTTCCCGCGGACGGCGCTGATCTGCCTGGAGAACACGCACAACCGGCACGGGGGAACGATTCTGCCGCTGGACTACATCGAGGCGGTGGCGCACCTGGCTCAGCGCCACAACATCGCTCTCCACTGCGATGGGGCACGGCTATGGAACGCGTGTGCCGCAACGGGACTGGAACCCCGGCAATATGCCGAGCCGTTCGACAGCCTTATGGTGAGCTTCTCCAAGGGGTTGGGAGCACCTGTTGGCTCAGCGCTTGTGGGCAGCCGCGCCTTTATCGAAGAGGCACGCCGATGGCGCAAAATCCTCGGGGGCGGAATGCGCCAAGCAGGTATTTTAGCAGCAGCAGCGCTCTATGCACTCCAGCACCATCGTGAGCGCCTCTGCGAGGACCACGAGAATGCGCTGCTCTTTGCCCGGCTCTTGGCTGAATCAGCGCTCTTTGAGCTGGAGTTGGATCGGGTACAGACCAATATTGTCGTCTTCCGCTATCCGGCGCATGTTCCCTTTGCTGCCTTTGCTGAGGCATGCCGACGGGAAGGCGTGTTGCTCAGCCAGGGAATGCCCGGATTTGCCCGTGCTGTCTTCCATTTGCACATTGACCGCAAGCAAGCCCTCCAGGCAGCCCATGCCGTCATCCGGGCTGCGCGTTCGGTGCTGGTGGGAACCTAGGGAGACCAGCGATGGGAGACCAGAAGGACACTCGCTGGCAAGGTACCGAACCGGAGCGCTTCCCGCATCGTCTCCTGGGACGTGTCCGTGCGCACGAGGTTGATCGCCAGGGTATCGTCCACAACGCCGTCTACCTCTACTGGCTGGAAAACGCCCGTGTGGAGTACTTCCGCGCCTTGGGATTGCCCATCGAACGGCAGACCTTCATCACGAAGCACCGCTTCGTGGTTGCCCACATCGAGATTGACTACCGCCTTGCGGCACTCTTCGATGACGAGTACGAGGTGCTCACCCGCATTGCCTCGGTTGGGCGGAGCTCGCTGAGCTTTGAGCAGCTGGTGCGCCGGCTGCCAGACCGGGAACTGCTGGCAGCGGCTCGGACAGTGATGGTGCATTTGAATCCGGCAACGCACCGTCCGGAGCGTATCCAGGACGCCTACCGCGTGCTCATTCGGCAGT
Source organism: bacterium HR21 (assembly GCA_002898295.1). GTDB lineage: Bacteria > Bacteroidota > Ignavibacteria > Kapaibacteriales > HRBIN21 > HRBIN21. Next base: position 49,157 of record BEHX01000008.1, on the reverse strand, counting down.
ACGAAGGCGAACAGGTCCTGATAGCGGACGGATGAGTGCCCCGGCGCGCTGGTTTGCTGCTCGCAGTATCATTGCCCGACTGGACGTCCCGGCGTACTGGCGAGAGCTCGCCTATCGGGAGCGTGTCCTGCGGTGGGTCGAGCAAGGCATCGGTGGGTTCTGCCTATTCGGAGGGACGCCAGAGGAGGTTGCCCGGGTTGCGCTCGAGGTGCAGGCAGCAGCCTCCGTGCCTTTGGTCCTCGCTGCTGACTTGGAGTACGGACTCCCGATGCGCTTTGCCGGGGGGACGGCATTTCCGCGGGCTTTCGCGCTTGCCCGGGCGGGGCGTCCGGAGTGGACGGCAGCGGTTGCCCGCGTGATTGCCCGCCAGGCACGGCAGCTGGGCATCGGGTGGAATTTCGCTCCGGTCTGTGATGTGACTACCAACCCCGCTAATCCCGTCATTGGCATCCGTGCTTTCGGGCAGACTCCGCAAGAGGCAAGCGTGCACATCCGTGCCTGGATTGAAGCCACGCAGAACGAGGGTGTCGGTGCCTGTGCGAAGCATTTCCCAGGGCATGGGGATGTCACGGTGGATTCGCACGAAGCGCTGCCCACCGTGACGGCAGACCGTGCCACACTCTGGGAGCGGGAGCTGCAGCCTTTCCGGGAAGCGCTCGCTGCAGGAGTTGTCGGGGTGATGGTGGGGCATCTCCGTGTGCCCGCCCTCGGGATTGAGGAGCTGCCCGCATCGCTTTCCCCGCGGACAACCGCCCTCCTGCGGGAAGAGCTTGGCTACGACGGGCTGGTGCTCACCGATGCCTTGGACATGGGTGCCATCGTCCAGCACTGGACCACAGCGCAAGCGGTTGAGTATGCCCTCCGGGCAGGTGTGGATATCTTGCTCATGCCTGCCGATGTGGAAGAAGCACTGGCAGCGGCAGAGCATCTGCTGAATACGCAGCCGGAGCTCATCGAGCAACGGCGGCGGAGTCTGGCGCGGTGGCGTTGGCTTCGCACCGACCCCCCATTTCCGGAGCAGAGTGGGCTGGAGGAGACCCTCGCCGACGTCCGGCTGGCACTGCAAGTGGCACAGGCAGCCGTGGAGATCAGCGGGAATACCTCTCTTGTCCCTCTGCCCGCTGATGCACACGTGCTGTTCCTGGCGTGCCTGCCGGAGGAGACTCTCATGGGGCAAGCAACCTTCTTCTTTCGCCTCATAGCGCAGCAGACGCGTCTGTGCTGCGATATGGCGTACGTCAGTCCGGGGGTGACCCCGGAGGAAGAGCAACGGCTCTACGATACCGCAGCGGGAGCAACCCACGCAGTGGTCCTGCTGCTAGTTCCCCCGCGGGGCAGCCAGCGTGGTCTGCCGCGCTGGTATGGTATGCTCGCCCGCTGTGCCGAACGGATGCCGACCGTGGTAGTCCTTGCGGGAAATCCCTTTGTCCCGCTGCCGGGATCGGTCGCTACCGTTGTGCGGACGTATTCTGACACGGAGCCGAGCCTTGCTGCGGCAGCCCTTCTCCTGTCAGGGACGCCGCTGGAAAGGGAACAGGCAGAGGAGACCTCATGAGCTGGTACGATGCCCCCGCGGACGAAGTGTACGCGCAGTTCCGGACAGCCGTTGACAACGCCCTCCGGGAAGTGCTCCACTCCGTACGCTCCACGACCGTGCTCCGGGAAACTGTCCCGTACGTGCTCCAGCTTCCTGGGAAACGGTTCCGCCCACTGCTGTGCCTGCTAGCATCGGCAGTTGAGGGGGCTTCTCCGTGGGAAGCCGTGCCAGCGGCAGCAGCACTGGAGGTTATCCACACCTTCACGCTCGTGCACGATGACGTCATGGATCGTTCGCCACTGCGCCGGGGACAGCCGACGGTGTATAAGCGCTGGGGAGAAGCAGTGGCGATTCTCACCGGCGATGTGCTCATCGGGCTGGCATACCGGCTACTGGAGCGGTATGCTGAGCGCCCATTCTATGCCCGCATGGTGTCCCTCTTCACGCAAGGCTTGATTGAGGTCTCCGAGGGGCAGGCGCTGGACTTGCAACTGCCCGCCTACCCGCAGCCGGAGCTTGAGCACTACTGGGAGCTTGTCGATGGTAAAACGGTTGCCCTCCTGCGTACTGCCATGCAGCTCGGGGCACTCGTCGGGGAGGTAACGCCCCGCACTCGGGCATTGCTGGAAGAGCTTGCCGTCCCGCTTGGACGGGCTTTCCAACTGCAGGATGACCTTCTGGACCTGGTCGGGGACACAGAGCAGACAGGCAAGCAAGTCGGGCAAGACCTTCGGGAGGGCAAATACACGTATGCCATCCTGCGGGCTCTGGAGCTGCTCCCCGGCAACGAGCTCCTGCAGCGCTATCGCCGCCGGCGTGGTGCGGAGGAGGCGTCCGTGCCGCAGCTCATCGAGCTCCTCCAACGGACGGGGATTCTCAGCGAAATGGAGCAACTGATTATCGCCTACTACGAGCGTGCCTTTGCCCTCCTGGGGCAATTGCCAGCGGGTCCGGCTCGGGAGCTTTTCCGGGAACTCCTCGAGCACCTTCGGCACCGCCGGTGGTAGTCAGCGATACTTCCAGCGATTGCCGCAGACGGTGCACGTGGCGTAGCCCAGCTCCGAGACGATGTGCCTGATCCGCTTGCCGCACTGTGGACAGTAGGCGGTAATCCAGCCCGTCGGAGTAGCGGATGTGGATGCTCCGCAGACGTTGCAGGTGACCAGTCCCGAAGCGTGCTGCGTGTGCGGGGTATTCTTCCCACAGGAGTCACACCAGGCATTGAAGACAGAACCCATAGCATCCTCCTGCTGTGGGGCTATTGCGCCGAGCAAGATACGGCTTTGGCAGCACTTACTGCCCTGGCGGGGTGAGCCGGATGACTTCGGTCCCTGGAGGTGGGGTAAAGGCGAAATCCTCAGGGCGCACCGGTGGGTTTGCACGGAAGTTGCGGAGCTCCCAGCGCTGGGTGCTTGCCTCGGTGCGGAGCTCCAGTGCTAGCGGAGTCCAATCACCCCGGCGCACTGTGAGCACCGCGGAGCGGAATCCAAGCGATGGAGAAGAGGATGCCGGAAGGCATTCAACGCGGAGCGTATCGGCACGACGCTCCACAATCCGCAGGTGGGCATGCTCCAGGAAGGCTGTGAAGACCTGCTCCAGCCCGCCAGATAGCCGACGTGCCTCCGAGATGACCACCTGCCGGTGTTCGGGGCTGTAGTTCCAGACCGTCTTCCCGTCGCAGACCACCAGCCGTCCCTGCCACTGGAGGCGGAAGCGATTCCCGCGAGCGGCGAGCAGAGCGACTTCGATCCCCGTTTCCGAACGCGCTTCGACCGCAATGCTCTGCAGTCGTGAGGAGAAGCGCCGGAGCTCCTGCAACTCCTCGCCACGGGCGAGGGTACTCGCCATCGCAAGGAGGATGCACAGCCCAAAGGGACTCATCGCAGCTTTGCTAGCAGTGGTCCCCGGAGCCCGGAGTAGCCGGTGAGCTCGGCATCAATGGTGCCGATGAGTACCTTGGTAGCGACCTTGACGGGGATTTTCCGCTCATCGTCGCTGAGCCAGATGAGGATACGCCCCTCGCTTTTGAAGAGCCCACCTTCGACGACGAGGGGTTCGACCACAACGCAGCGGAAGGTGCCTGCGGCAACTGTGACGATCTGCTTGCCGTGGATGCGCACGCCGAGATCGTAGGTCTTCGTGCCGTAGAAATTCTGCAGGCGGATGACCGTATCCCGGGGCATTGCCGAGAGGTTGAGCGTGCGGACGTAGTAGAATGCCGAAACGATGTCGTGGACGTGTCGGGGGATGGGGAAGTCCCCATCGGAGGTATATGCACGGCAGGCGGCGTGATCGAGACGGGCGGTGAAGTCCCGGCGGTAGTTCCCTTCCCGCAGGCGTTGCTCGAATTCATACGGGAAAAGCCCTGCCACATCAACCACCGTGCGGTAGGTGTCTCGCACTCGATAGAGCCAATCCAGGGCAGGGACGGAGCGGACTTCGAAACGGATGTCGTAGCAGGGGCGCCCATGACGGTAGAGCGGCTGCGGTGCAATCTGGAAGAAGGCAGTCCCGGCAGTGATGAAGCGGTACTTGACATCGAATTCCAGACGCTCCCCGAATCCGAACGCCTCGTTGGGAACCCAGCGGGTCCATTCACCGGGTGGGCATGGAGGAGTCTGCAACCCCAAAAGCCCGAGGGTACAGAGCGCAAGGCTGAAAGGGAGAGCTACCCGCATTGTGCGGCGTACCTAATGTCTTGCGAGGGAGAAAGACGCATGCCTGGCAACCTTATCGCGGCGTGCCGTCTTTCCTTCCTGCCGACGGCTATTTTTGTCCAGGCGAAATGTGTCATGCACGAGAGGGCTGTCCATGTGGAGGTGGTGCATTGGGGTGTGCATAGTGGTTGCCGCTGTCGCGCAGGCGCAGGATGTCAGGCCGTTTTCCTTGCAGCGCAAGGGACTGCGTGTAGGGATGGTGGGGACAACCTTCGTTGGGGCTGACGCAGAGGGAGCCAGTATGCAGGCGAATCTATCTGCTGGAGGCTTCGCCGTGTTCGCTCTCCGGCGCTTCACCGGTGGGGAACTAGGGCTGCAGGTGGAGGTGCTCTACACTCGCCGGACCACGGAGCAGGACATCCAGCTCGGGGGCGGTGGCTACACGCTGCGCTACGATTTGGCGTACGTGGAGCTGCCGCTTCTGGTACGCTTAGCGACTACTGTTGGGCGCTCCATGCTTGCCCCCGCGCTAGGGATCGTCCCAGCATTCCGGTTGAGCGGGGAGCTCGAGCAGGCAATCCCCAACTCCGTTCCGAGACCGGTGGGGGCTTCGTTCCACACTGCAGATCTCGGATTCGTTGCCGGCATAGGGACGGAGCTTGCTCTCCGGCGCTCTGCGCGGCTGCTCGTGGATGTCCGGCTCCAGCTCGGGACACGCTCGGTGCTCAGGGAGGAACTCAAGCCACCGTTACGGGAAAACGAACCGCTACGGCAGCTTCGGGTTCTGTCCCTCGGTCTCTATGCCGGGGTAGGCTTCTGAGACGGAGACGCCATGCGCCTGCGGTGGAGTGTCCTGCTGGGTATCGTGCTGTGTGGAGCGGTAGCGCAAGAGTGGCAGCAGGGGGTTTCATATGCCATCCGTGCGGTGCTCGTGCCAGCAGAGACACTGCTGACGGTCCAGACCCGGATGGTCTACCGGAATGCTTCCCCCGATACGCTGCGGGAGCTATACGTGCACCTGTACTGGAACATCTTCGCCCCGCAGAGTTATGCCCGACAGTTGAGCCGGGAGAGGCGTCTGGAGCGAATCCCCGAGCTGCCCCCTGTGCGGATCGATTCCTTCGTGGTCATTGCTTCTACCGGCGAGCGACGCACCGACTTCAGCGTGGATAACACCATTGTGCGCCTTCCGGTGCCGAAGCCCCTTGCCCCAGGGGATTCTCTCGTGGTGCTCAGCAGCATTGCGCAGAAAGTACCCCCAGAAGGGCTGCGTATGGGGCGCTTTGAGGAGGACTACTTCATTGCCAACTGGTTCCCCTCGGTGTGTGTGTATGACCGCTACGGCTGGCATACGGAGCAGTATTTGGGCACGGGAGAGTTTTTCGAGGAGATCGCCGATTTCGAAGTTGAGTTGACACTGCCGGGGACGTACTGTGTGGTGCATACCGGGGTTCTGCTCAATCCCGATGAGGTCTTTCCCGACGAGGTACGGCAGGCGCTGCAGCGAGCTCGGACGCAGACACAGCCGGTTCGCATCGCTGATTTCTCTGCCCGTCCATTGAGCGATACGGCTCTGAAGACGTGGCGCTTCCGTGCTGAGCGGGTCCGCACAGTTGCCTGGGCTGCTGTGCGCCGCTATCTCTGGGATGCGCAGCAGTGGGATGGTATCCTCGTCCACGTGCTCTATCCAAAGCGCCTGGAGAGCTTCTACCGCGACGAGGGGCTCCGCGCCGCGGTCCATGCCGTGCGGTATTTCTCCGAACATTTCGGGCGGTACCCGTACAGCGACCTGGTTGTGATCGTTGGCGGCACAACCGGTGGGATGGAGTATCCCGGCATTGTCTTCATCGGGCGAGGGCTCGGCGGGGGCGTGATCGCCCCCTGGACAGTTGAGGTCATCATGCACGAAATCGGGCATAACTGGTACCCGATGGTGGTCAACTCCAACGAAACCGAGTTCGGCTTCCAGGATGAGGGCTTCAACACCTTCATCACAACCCTTGCACTGGAGGCGTTCTACGGGCGGTGGGCGATGGGGCTGCGTGTGCCGGGCTGGCTCCGTTTCCTGATCCCTGCAGCTGATGAGCGGACGCGCAATGCGGTGAGCACGATTCTCTGGCAGCTGCGCGGCTGGGATGAGCCACTGCTGACGCGCTCGGATTGGTACCGGACGGTCGCCGGCTACAGCGTCAATTCGTACCCGAAGACGGCTTCGCTTCTGTTCATGCTTCGGGGTGTGCTGGGGCAGGAAACCTTTGCCGAGCTGATGCAGGAGTACTTCCGCCGTTACCGTTTCCGGCATGTGTATCCGGAGGATTTCGCACGGTTGGCGTCCGAGATCGCTTTGCGGCGGGAGGGGCAGCGGGTGGATCTGCGGTGGTTCTTCGACCGGTGGTTTGCCCAGACACCTGTGCTCGACTATGCCTTCGGCGGACTCCGGAATGTGCCGGTAGGACCGGCAGGGCGGGCTCCCACGGCGGGCTCGCTCTGGGATGTTACGGTTGCCTTGGATCGGCGCGGCAGCGCAATTATGCCGGTGGATGTAGAGTTGCTGCTTGCAACCGGACAGCGGTACCGCTTGCACTTCGGGGTAGACGAGGTGCTGCGCGGACCGCGGCGGGTGGAGAAGACCATCCGCCTTCCTGCGCCCGCTATCCGGGCGGTGGTTGATCCGGATACGGTGCTGCTGCTCGATATCAACCGGCTCAACAACAGTTCGGGACTCTTCCCGCCGGTGCGAGTGCGCTTCTTCCTCGAGGCGCTCAGCTCGGACCCGGTAGAGCTTTCCGCCTATGGGATTTCATGGCAGCCGGCGCTGGGATTCAACAACCGGGATGGACTCAAGCTGGGAGTGGAGCTGCGTGGAGCGTACTTGGGCTTCTTTCACCAGTTCCATCTCTCGGTCCTGCAGGGGATGCGCGTCGGTCCGCAGGCGTTCAATGTGCTGCTTCGCTGGGGGCATTTGCTCTGGCAACTTCCCGGGCGCCCGTTTCTGGAGGCATTGCTGGCGCGGCAGGATGGCTGGTGGCGCTTCCGCGGCGGGGCAAGCTGGCAGCTGACGCCTGAGCCACCATCACCCTGGGAGCTGACCGGGCGCATTGCGGCGGGAATGTGGCTGCAGAGAACGGCAGAGTACGCCTTCCCAGGTTCGCCACTGGCTGCACGGGACAGACAGCGGCTCCTACTGCTGAGGGCTGCTGCAAGGCTCCGGGGGGATTTCCCCGCAGGGTCTCTGCAGCTATACGGGAGTTTGGAGCCCGGGTGGTATGCGTATGGGACCACGCCAGTTGTGCCGCTCGCTACGGAGTGGGGCTTCATCCGGGGAACGGCGGAGCTGATCCTGCAGCCGGACTTCCCTTTCCCGGTCGTGCTCCGGGGTGCCCTTGGCGGGTTCTTGCCGAGCGCACCGGAGTTTCTCCCGGTGCCGCTCGGGTTCCGTCGGGCTTCGGTTGCGCCGCTGGAGGAGCTTGAGCTCCCGCTGTACCGTGCCCCTGGGATTGTCTCTCCGGCGGCGCGGCGGAGCCGGACAGCCCCGGTCGGGGGTGCCTTCTTGCGGGGCTACGTTGCTCAGGACACGGTTGTGGGCAGCACGTTGACAGCGCTCAATGTGGAGCTTGGTCTCTCGCCGTTGCTGCGTTTGCTGCCGGGTGGAGCGCTCCTGAGCTCGCTTCTGGAGTTCCGCCTCTTTGCCGATGGCGGAGCCGTTGGAGAGAGGTGGGCACCGTTCCGAGAGTGGCTCTGGGATGGCGGTGTGAGTTGCTCCCTGCAGCTGATGGCTCTGATGCCGACAGGCTCGGAGGTCCCATTGCTGCAACGGCTCAGAATTGACGAGCTAGCGCTCGATTTCCCGCTCTACCTGAGCCATCCTCCGGCGGGGGAGAGACGGTGGGCATTCCGGTGGACGGTGCGTTTCCGCTCGCTGCTTCGCACAGCAGTGGGGTGGTAGTCACGGTGTGGAGACGAGCTCTTCGAGCTCGCGTTCGCGTTGGAGGAATTCCGTACGCAAGAATTCCGCCTGTCGAGGTTTGCCGAGACGCTCGTACGCGTGCGAGAGGAGCTCCACGTATGCCGTGCGGTAAGCTGAACGAGCATCCGCCTGGCTGAGCTGCCACCAAGCTCGTTGCCGGACAAGTGGAGAGAGGAGGCGCACAACCTCGGTCGGGCGCCCGGAGGCTGCGGCTCGCTGTGCACGGTCCAGAGCGGCTGCCAGGACGGCGTGGACGCGCTGTTCGTGCGATGTCGTATCACTCCCCCCGGGATGGTGGTGTCGGTAGAAGCGACGGAGCTTCTCGGCGAGAGCGGCGAAGGTGCGCGGATCACCGAAGTCGTAGACGGGAACGCGCTGCAGAGGTACCCCGTAGACGACAATGGAGACGGCGTTGCTGTCAGCAGGAAAGCCGCGGGCGCGGAGGGTATCGGCAAGGCGTGTCAGAACGCCGACGGTCAGGTTGGTATTCACAATCCCGAGGGTGCCCCGCAGCAGTGCCAGCCCCCAGGGAGTGTTGTAGGAATCGAACCAGCGCAGCAACTGCTGTCGAATGAATTGAGCTTGGACATACACCCGGTGGTAGTCATCACCCCAGATGCCGGTGCGGGCACGCAGGACACGGAGTACCTCGGTAGGATTGCCGAAGCGGAGCAGGCGAAGCAGGGCAAAGGCTTGCGAGAAGCCAAATTCGGCGTAGTAGTGGATTTCCGGTATACCGATGAGCTCCGCCAGAGTTGCCAGATGCGCTTTCAAGCCACGCTGTGCCCGGACATTGGCTAGCTTGTTGTACCGACTCGTGTCGGGGAAGCCGGCATCTGCCGGAGTATCGCGGGGAATGGCAACGATGGTAATACGCCCCGAGCTGGGGTCGATGAGCACGACGTGATTGGCGTCAGCATGCGCGGTGGGGTCGGTAAGGCGTGAATCAACCCCGATGAGGGCAATGGCAATGCAGCGCGAACACGGCGGCGGGACGCTGCGAGCTCGTCCCCAGAGGGCAGGGAGCAGTTCGGATTCGAGCCACTCCGGATGTTGTGCAGGCTCGGGCGCAAGGGAGTCAACCCGGGAGCTGGTATCGGTCTCCGCCGTCTTGGGCAGAGCGGGGTGATGCAGCAGCGAGTCAAGGCGCTGCTCCTCAGTACTACTCCAGAGCTTGTGGCTGTAGAGCCACAGGAAGAGGGCTCCGCAGAACACAACACCGAGACCGATTCCCCACGCCCAGCGGTGGCGCAACCTCATCTCTCTTTGGAAGTTTCGTGCTGTTTGGCTTCCTCCCAGAGGCTATCCATCTGCTCCAGGGACAGTGTCTGCAGTGGGGTGTTCTGCTCGTGTGCCCGTTGCTCAATGTACTGGAAGCGGTGGGTGAATTTGTCGTTGGCTGCTTGCAGGCACTCTTCGGCAGAGAGGTGCTCGAAGCGGGCAGCGTTGACCAGGGCGAAGAGCATGTCCCCAAGCTCTTCGGCAATGCGGGAGCGGTCCCCGGAGCGGAGAGCGGTTTGCAGCTCGGCGAACTCCTCCTGGAGTTTCTCCCAGACACCTTCCCGCTGCTGCCAGTCGAAGCCAACAGAGGCGGCACGCTCTTGGAGGCGTTGCGCACGGAGCAGCGCCGGCAGGCTCTTCGGAATCCCCTCCAGCACGGATTGCCGTCCCTCATCGAGCTTGAGCTGTTCCCAGCGCTGTTTGACTTCCCGGGCGCTGGTGGCGGAGCTGGAGCCGAAGACATGCGGATGGCGGCGGATGAGCTTGGCTCGCTCCTGCTCAATGACTGAGCTGAGACGGAATTCTCCCTGCTCTTCGGCAATGACGCTATGCATGAGCACGTGCAGCAGGAGATCGCCGAGCTCGCGGCAGAGTTCCTGCGGGTCTCCGTTCCGAATGGATTCCACCGCTTCGTAGGCTTCCTCAATGAGCAGGGGAGCGATCGAAGCGTGGGTCTGCTCGCGATCCCAGGGGCACTCCTGCCGGAGCAGGCGAACAATTTCCCAGAGCGCTCGGAATTGTTCGACAGGATCATCCGGATTGTGCGGCTGCGGAATCGGATGTGGCATGTGTCGTGATGCGTGGCAGCGTTTGACAACATTCAAAATTCGCTCTTTGCCTGCAAAAAGCAATCGGCAGCGGAAGCGGTCCGGTCGCGCTGCCCTGGGGAAAAGGCTAATTTTGCATGTGCCATGCGGCAGAGCTTCTCCCTCATAGTGCTCCTGCTGGGTGCCTGTGCCAGTATCCCGGAGCCAGATCCTCGGGATGTGGAAGCGCTTTTTCGGGCAGCCCAGCTGGCGTACGAGAAGAAGGAAGACATGCTGGCGCAGAAATGGTTGGAGCTTATCCGCACGCAGTATCCTGCCAGCCAATACGCCGATGATGCGCTCTTCCTGCTGGCAGAGCTCCGCTTCCGGCGGGGTGAGTACATCATGGCAGCCTTTCTCTACCAGCAATTTCGGCAGACGTACCCGAACAGTCCATATGCCCGGCAGGCGCTCTATCAGATCGGGCAGGCGTATAGGGCGCTATCCCCGCCGTATGACCGTGACCAGGAATATACCTACAAGGCGCTCGCTGCGCTCAACGAGTTTCGCCAGCTCTATCCGGGCGATTCCCTGCTCCCCGAGGTTGAACAGCAGATCCGCCAGCTGCGCAATAAGCTCGCACAGCGGGAGTACAGCATTGCTCAGCTCTACACCAAGCTCCATAGCCCACAGTCGGCTCTCATCTACTACGATGGGATTCTGCAGCAGTACGCAGACACGGACTTCGTTGAGCTGGCGTGGGTTGGAAAGATCCGTGCGCTGGTCGAACTCGGACGCTGGGCAGAGGCGCAACAAGCAATTGAGACATACCGTCGGCTCTTCCCCAACGGGGCACAGCGCCAGCTTGTGGAAACAGTAGCGGCAGATCTCAACCATGGCAAGTGAGGCGTGGCATACGGCAGCCGGCAAACCGCCTTCGGCATCAGCGGTGGAAATGGTCCACTTGGTCTTGCCCAATCATGCCAACCAGCTGGGGAACCTGCTCGGGGGGCAGCTCATGCAGTGGATGGATATTGCCGCGGCTCTCGTTGCCATGCGCCATGCGGGGAAGGTGTGTGTGACCGCTGCTGTGGATAGCATTAGCTTCCTGGAGCCGATCCGGATCGGGCACATTGTCCACATCCTGGCTTCAGTCAACCGAGCGTTTCGGACGTCGCTGGAGGTGGGGGTCAAAGTCTTTCGGGAAGACCCGATCAATGGCACACGCACGCATGCCGCTTCAGCGTACTTGACCTTCGTTGCTATTGACCAGTACGGCAAGCCACTCCCGGTGCCGCCGGTGGAGCCACAGACGGACGAAGAATGGCGCCGCTGGCGGGAGGCAGAACTCCGGCGCCAGCAACGCTTACAGCAGCGGGAGCTGCTCCGGCAGCTTCAGCAACAGCATGTCTCACAATCTCCCGAAGGTGCGCCATGACTGCGCGGATCGTGAGTCTATGGATGCTTTTCCTGGCCAGCACGCTGAGTGGTTCGGCGCAGTTTATCTATCGCTTCGCGGCAGGAGTGGGTCTTCACCCCAAGTTCGGCATCAACGCTGGCGAAATTCCCGCAGGGACCAAGACCGGCGTTGCCTTCACTGGAGTGCCCGATATTTGGGCACAGGGCATTCTGCCGTTGGACCGCTATGGGGAAATCGCTGTCGGGCTCGATATTGGCTACGCCAGCCATGCCTTCATAACGAAGCCAGGCGATGCGGACACGACCACCGACAACAACACCTTCACGCAGCATTACCGCTACTTGGGGATTGCCCCGACATTTTACCTCAACGTGCTCGGACTCGGGCTCAATATCGGCATTCCGCTCGGTGGGACACTCCGCAATCGCAGCGGCACAGTTGAGAAAGATGTTGCCACCTCCGACATGGGGGTACTCCTCGAGCTCCGGCTGGGTATTTCCGCTCCGCTGGTCAAGGACCCCAAAGCCGGTCGGCTGAACTTCCAGCTCTTTGCCACCTACGGCTTGAGTAAGTTCCCGGCAAAGTCGTACGAGCTGATCGGCTTAGGACCGCAACCCCCGGTTGAGGAGCGCTATGCACCCCGGATTGCCGCATTGGCGGTTGGCTTGAGCTACCATTTCTTCTTCGGTGTGGAACGGGCAACGGTGGAGTAAGGGGGCAGTGAGCGCTGACGCACTCCGTGTACACAAGCTCGGGGGCAGTGTTCTCCCGGATGCGGGAGGGATTCGGAAGGCAGCCGAGGCGCTTGCAGCAAGCGCTGAGCTGCCGGCGCTGGTTGTTGTCTCTGCCTGTGCTGGGGTCACGGATCGACTGCTGGTCATCGCCGAACGTGCCGCCCGAGGGGAAACCACAACGGCGGTAGCAGGGCTGCAGCAGCTTCTCGAATGGCACTGCGAGCAGGGACGGCAAGTACTCCCGGAGCCGGTCGCACGCGGGCTAGAGGAACGCCTCCGCGGGCTGGGACAGCAGGCGCTGCAGTTGTGCCGAGGGATTGCTGCTCTGCGAGAGCTCACCCCGCGGAGCCGCGATGCAATGCTCGCCTTTGGAGAGCTACTCTCCAGCCAAGTGGTTGCCGCAGTGCTGGAACAGCTCGTGCCGATGCCCGTTGTGCTCGTCGATGCTCGGCACTATGTGATCACAGATGCAACCTTCGGGGCTGCACGTCCACAGCTGGAGCTCCTCATCCAGCGGGTCCATTCCCAGGGACTCCTGGAACACCTTCGGCACGGCAGACTTGTCGTCACGCAGGGCTTCATCGGGGCAACAGCGGAGGGGAGAACGACGACGCTCGGGCGTGGAGGCTCGGATTTCTCCGCAGCGCTCTTCGCCGCTGCTCTCGGAGCCGAGGAAGTCGTCGTCTGGAAGGACGTCCCTGGACTCTTCACCGCTGATCCACTGATTGTGCCAGGGGCACAGCTGATTGCCGAGATTTCTGCCGCTGAGATGCGGGAATTGGCGGCAGCAGGGGCAAAGGTGCTCCACCCGGATGCAGTCGAGCCGGCGCTTTCCCAGGGGATTCGAGTCGTGCTGCGGAGCGTTACAGAGCCGGGACGGAGTGGCACGAGAATCGTGCCCGCTCGGGAAGTTCCCGCTGCTCCGCTTGCCCTTGCATGGCGGCAGCCGTGCTGGGTATACAGCTGCCCAGTTCCTGCCCTGGAAAGCTCACCGGGGTTACGGACGCCCCTGCTGAGCATTGTCTCCCGAACGGGCTCCGTCGTGGTGTCTGAGTTCCCGCTGGAAGTCCCCGAGGGATGGAGCGCATGGGAGGGGACCTATGCCCTGGTAACCGTCGTCGGTGGGGTGCCGGAGCGATGGTCGATCCTGATGCTGGAAGCGCTTGCCAAGGAGGGAATTGCGCCGACGAGCTGCGTGGTCGATCCGCCCTGGGCGCTGCGCCTGGTGGTGCGGCAGGAAATCTGGCAACGAGCCGTCTTTGTACTTCACCGGATGCTTCTGGAGCAGTGCTTTCGGTGCGTGTCGGTATGAGCCATGGCGGTGCAGCTGCACAGCGACGGGGAAGCCGAGCAAGTTCGCGGGATTGATTGGGCACTGCTCCGTCGCCTGTTGGTCTTCTTGCGCCCCTATCGGGGTTGGCTGCTGCTGGGGGTGGTGCTAGCGGTGCTCGGTGCCGTGATTGCCCCAGCACGCCCGTATGTGAGCAAGCTCGCTATAGACCACGCCCTCCACTTTCAGGAGTGGGGGAGCTTCGCGTGGCTGTTGGCAGGGGTTCTCGCCCTGGTGCTCGTCTACGCTGCACTCCAGTACGGGGTGACGTATCTCTTGCAGTGGATCGGGCAGCGTGCCCTGCTGGCGGTCCGCACCGAGGTCTACGAGCATATCCTGCGTCTGGGGTTGCGCTTCCACGACACAACCCCGGTCGGGCGTATGGTCACCCGCGTCACCAACGATGTGGAGGGGTTGAGTGAGTTCTTTTCCTCGGGGCTGGTGCAGCTGATTGCCGATCTTCTGCTCCTGTTGTGCCTCGTTGGCTTTATGGTCGCAACGGATTGGCGGCTGGCGTTGCTGACGCTCTCGGTGCTGCCGCTCCTGGTGATAGCAAGTCTGCTCTTCCGGGCAAAGGTGCGGAAGGTATACCGGCAGATTCGCCAGCAGCTGGCGCGGATGAATGCCTTTCTGAATGAGTACATCAGCGGTATTACGACCATCCAGCTCTTCCAGCAGGAGGCAGAGCAATTCCGGCGTTTCGAGCGTCTCAATCGGCGCTATCTCCAGCTGCAGCGCCGTTCCATCTTCTACTACGCCGTCTTCTTCCCGAGCGTCGACCTGGTCTGGGCACTTGCCATCGTAGTGATCCTCTGGTACGCTGCCCACTGGCTCGGGGTTGGGGGGTTGACGGTTGGGACGCTTATCGCCTTCATGCAGTACGTGGAGATGTTCTTCCGCCCGATTCGGGATGTAACGGAGCGCTACAATGTGCTGCAGACAGCGTTAGTTTCGGCAGAGCGCATTTTCGATATCCTGAGCGTCCGCCAGCGGATTGAGGATGCCCCCGACGCTGTTCCGATGCCGCCGCTACGCTTCGGAATTGAGTTCCGGCAGGTTACCTTCAGTTACGATGGGGTCACGCCCGTGCTGCGGGATGTCTCCTTCACTCTCCGCAAAGGGCAGATGGTGGCTCTGGTCGGGGCAACAGGGGCGGGAAAGAGCTCGGTGGTGAGCTTGCTGTGCCGTTTCTATGAGTTTCAGGCAGGCGACATCCTCATCGACGGGCGGAGCATCCGGAAGCTCCAACAGGCGAGCTTACGCCGGCGCATTGCGCTGGTGCTGCAAGACGATGTGCTCTTCTCCCGCACCGTCCTGGAGAACATCGTGTTCGGGCGCCGGGAGATTTCCGAACAGAGAGTCTGGCAGGCATTGCAACGCCTCGGGCTGGAGGAGTTTGTCAAGCGTTTGCCCCACGGCTTGGCAACAGTCGTCGGGGAACGCGGAGTCAATCTCTCAGCAGGTGAACGCCAGCTGGTAGCGCTATGCCGTGCGTTTGTCGGAGAGGCGGACATCATCATCCTGGATGAAGCCACCGCCCATCTGGATTCAGAAACGGAGCGCCTGCTGGAGGGAGCGCTCGAGAGGTTGCGTCGCGAGGGACGAACCTGTATCATCATTGCCCATCGGTTAGCAACGGTCCAGCGGGCAGATTGCGTGATTGTGCTTCACCGAGGGCAGGTCCGCGAAATTGGCACTCATGCCGAGCTGCTGGCTCGGGATGGTATCTACGCGCGTCTCTACCGCCTCCAGCACGAACGGGAACTCGCTGCCTGAGCTTATAGAAGCGCCCGTTGTGCCGCGATGGCGCGGCGGTGTTCCCGATAGGTGCGGGAGAAGATGTGGCGTTGGGAGCCGTCGCGGCGCAGGACGAAGTAGAGGAAGTCGTGGTCTTCTGGCTCGAGCGCTGCTTCAATGGCGTCGGGTCCAGGGTTGTTGATGGGTCCAGGAGGGAGTCCAGGGGTGGTGTACGTGTTATACGGATGGGCAGTCTGGAGCTCTGCGCGGGAGAGCGGCTTGCCGGGTTTGCCCAGCGCGTAGGCGGTTGTCGGATCTGCCTGGAGCGGCATACCGTGCCGGAGCCGATTCCAGAAGACGCCACTGATGCGGCGGCGCTCGTCGGGATGGGGGGATTCGGCTTCGATGATGGAGGCGAGTGTCAAGACCTCATGCCGCGAAAGTCCACGCTGACGAGCACGCTCGGCAAAGCGCTCCTCCCAGAGCCGGTTCTGCGCCCGCAGGAGGCGTTCGAGAACGTCCTCTGCCGGGTGGTTCCAGAACAGTTCGTAGGTATTCGGCATCAGGTAGCCCTCAAGCGAGGCAATGGGAATGCCCCAGCGGGAGGCAAAACTGTCGGAGAAGGCGAAAGCGAGGAAGCGGGCGGAGTCTACCCCTGCGTCTCGCTGCAGGAGTGAGGCAATCTGTCGCAGGGTAAGTCCTTCGGGGATAGTGACTCGAACCCGAGCGAGCCGCTGCCCGGAGAAGAGTGCCTGGAGCAGCTCCCAGTAGCACATCGTGGAATCGAAGCGGTGTGTTCCTGCCAGGACTGGCTTCTGGCTCAGCTGGGCGTATGCCATTGCGAACATCACGAAGAGCTCTGGGAATCGCAGGCGGCAGCATCGGGCGACCTGTTCGAAAGCTGCCCGTGCACGACTCCCCGGAGGTATCCAACACTGGGCGGGTTCCTCCAGCTGCTGCCCGAGATACAGTATGGCTCCGCCAAGCAGGAGCCCGAGAGCACCTACCCCGAGTAAGATCCAGCGCCAGAGGGCTGCCATCCAGGGCTCTGCGCCTGTTGCGATGCAAGAGACGAACAGCCTGTACTCGGCGTAGGACAGCATGCAAGGCGTGCGGTTTTCAGTAATTTCGCACCCCGGACGGAAAGGTGCCGGAGTGGTCGAACGGGCTCGCCTGGAGAGCGAGTGTGCTCCCACAAGGGGCACCGTGGGTTCGAATCCCACCCTTTCCGCACGCGACCCCGTAGCTCAGTGGTAGAGCAACGGCCTTTTAAGCCGTGGGTCGCTGGTTCGATCCCAGCCGGGGTCACAGGCGCGAGAACGGGCGGCATCAGAGCCGCCCGTTCCTTTTTGCCCGGTCTTTCCTCTGGCTTTACCGGGTGATAACGAAGCGCTCAACGGCTGCAAAGGGACCGGAGAGGAGCCGGATCCAGTAAGCACCCGCTGGCAGGGTACGGATATCGACCTCCTGCCGGTAGCCTCCGGCAGGGAGAATCCCTTCTACGAGCGTCAAGACACATTCGCCCATGCTATTGAGGACTTCCAGCCGGGTTGGCGCTTCGAAGCCGAGGCTGTACTCGACCGAGAGCACCCCATCGGAAACCGGATTCGGTTGGATCGGACGCAGCATGTAGCCCTCAGGAGAGAGGCGGATGAGCCGCCCGTTGACGAAGCAGCCAGCGAGCTCAATCCGGTTCGGACGAGTCGTGACCTCAACGCAGGCTTCCCGCTCAGGGAGCCGCAACTGCAGCTGCGGCTCAATGCGGAGAGCCTCGCCCAGGTAGGTTTGGAAGCGGAACCGAAGGAGCTCGCCATCGCCGGCAATAGGGGTCTGTCCGGCAGCAGAGAGCACCAGCCGCGCCATGTTCCCGGTTTCCGGAATTTCCTGCGCTTGGAGCTGCCACGTAGCGTCGAGAACGGTGCCGCGTTCGAGACTTCCCGGAATGTACTGCAGGAGCGTGCTGTTGTAGCGGACCTCTGCGACGAAGGAGCGCACTGCCGCGGCAGCCCAGCTGCCACTCTGCCCGACGAGGGCAAGACCGAGCTGGTCGCCGGGTGCGGTGACAATCTGAGCCGGAGTCAAGGCATAGGCTGTTGCTACCCGGTACCCCTCGCCGCGGAGGATCACGGTGAGGTTCGGGTCAATCGTGTTGCGGATGGCAACCGTTGCCTGGTATGGGCGTGGAGCTGTTGGGCGGAAGCGAACGCGCACCCAGAGCGTGTCCCCGGCGGGAATGCGCACGGGGAAGACGGTGGGCTCCAGCAGCTCGAAGGCTGTGATATCACCTGCAACCAGGTCGAGCCCGTCGATGAGGATATCTCCAGCAGGGTTCGGGTTGATGACGGGGAACGTTCCCTCGGGCTCATCGCATGTTAAGACTCGCCCGAAGTCCAGCCCCTCTGCGGCGATAGTGTTGATGCAGCCACTGCCGAGAATTTCCACGCGGGTAACCGTCAGCGAATCCGGTGCTGGAGCAGCATCGGCGTGGATTTCTACAACTGCACGTCGGGTTCCAACCGCTTGAGGGGTAAAGCGGATTCCCAACCGGAGTTCGCCGCCGTTGCGCGCCAGGCGGTAGGGAAAAGCAGGCAGAGGCTGCGTCCACGCGAAATCGGGATCACTACCGGCTGCCCAGCGGATGGCGCTGATGGTCAGCTCTGCCGTCGTGCTGGGATTCCGGAGCAGCAGAGCGGTCGGCTCTTCGGCAGATTCCCCCAGCAGGATGCACTCGAACGTGTGTCCTTGTGCTTCGAGCTTGGGCAGGATCCCAATCCCGCGCACGAAGCCTGTGACGGGCTCGGCATTCGTGAAGAAGGCGTCCACGCTGTCCAGGTGAAGCCCTTCAGCCTGTGGGGTGTAGCGGACCCGGATGCGCACCTCCGATTGCTCGTTCGGGAGCACTTCCACGGGATTCCCCGGCGAGGGCTGGGGCTCGATGGCAAGGAGCGTGAACGTTCCTGCCGGCGCAAGCCCACGGAGCCGGACATCGGTCAGGTAGGCTGGGCTAGAACCCGAGTTGCGCACGAAGAGCGTGGCTTCCTGCACAGTTCCCACGCGCCGCTCACCCCAGTCGTACGAGGTGATGTATGGACCTGCTTGCACAGCGCGTCCACGCCAGTGCGAGATGTTTTTGTCCCCCGGCGGCGCATTGCATACGAAGAGGACATCCGCCGTATGAGTCCCAATGGCGGTGGGTTGGTAGCATGGCAAGCGGAGCCGAATTTCCTGTCCCGGAGGGATGGTGATCGGCAGTGGTGGGTCTACAGTGTTCAGCGTAAAGGGTGGCTGCACGTTCTGAATGTCGCTGATGTGGAGCGTGTCCGTGCCGGGATTGCGGATGAGGAGCCCGGCTCCGGCACACACGGTGGTGTTGACGGGAATGGTGCCGGCATCCCAGTCTTCAACCCAGATATGGGGCTGCACGCCCCGTCCACGGAGTGCCCAGCGGAACTCCGCACACTCGGTC
This sequence comes from bacterium HR21, assembly GCA_002898295.1. Classification (GTDB taxonomy): domain Bacteria; phylum Bacteroidota; class Ignavibacteria; order Kapaibacteriales; family HRBIN21; genus HRBIN21. The sequence goes on along the minus strand of BEHX01000008.1, from coordinate 30,282 downwards.
CGGACCAGGAGGGTATCCCAGTCGTACACGCCGGGCGGATGTTCCTGCGTTGGACGGTACTGAATCTGGAACTGGTGGGATTCCCCACCGGCAAGCCGACGTTCTGGCGGGATAGCACCGGCGACAATCTGGAAGGCACTTCCCTTGAGTAGGCGTGCCTCTTTGAGTACGGTCACGCTATCCCGAGCGTTGATAATGCTGACAGAGACCACCTGCGTCTGCCCCAGACGTACAGCGCCGGCATCGATGGGCTCCTCAGGCTGGGTGATGAGGCTGTCGGCAATGTACCAGACCGAATCAATGGCGAGATTGCCGGCACGGTCGAGCACCCCAATACGAGCAAAGGCAGAGTAGCGCTTGTCAATGACCTCGACGCGGAAGACGAAGCGCTCCACCTTCGGATAGGGCTTCAGCTCTTCTGCCGTCACGAGGCGCAGACGGTAGTTGTAGCTCCCTTCCAGGAGCTCAATCTGGGCAATGCCTTGGTCGATCTGGCGAGGGTTATCGCCTTCCTTTCCATTGCGGATTTCCGTGGCGAGAATTTCCCAATCGCCGCAGCTGACTTGCTTGTGGAGTTCCGGTGGGAGCGTGTCGAGCTCATCGATTTTATTGATTGCCATCGCTGCCGGCCAGCCGTAGCTATCGTACTGGCTGAAGCCGTAGATGTAGCCCCCGAAGGGAGTCTCTCCGATGATGCGATGGGGACCCGGCTGCATGCGGAGGACAACCCAGTAGAGGTTAGTGCCCGGAATCCGTTGCCCGAGGAACTCTGGGTTGGTTCGGTAGACATGGCGCCCATCGACAGTGATGCTTTTGAGCTTTGCCTGCGTTGGGTCAGCTGTGTCCCCAATGGCGATGAGGTTGAAGTAATTCGTTGCAAAGGCTTTGTTCGCAGGGGTTTGGAAGACGGTCGAGCGGATGTATTGCTCCACCGGGGTGACAACAATCATGAAGGGGTCGAAGTTCGGGTCGTTGTCCCAGAAGGCAGAGTAGGAATACTGCATGAGCAGTACGGGTTTGTCTGCCTCCCAGATGGATTGCCCGTAGATGGAGGAATCATCAGGCACGGTGCTCTTGTTGTACTCCCAGAAGTCGCCTGCATACTGGAGCATTCCGGACATGCTACCGCGCAACTCTCCATTGCGATACCAGCGCACCGTGAAGCGGGTGTTCGGCTGCGCGGCGAGAACGCGGAAGAAATCCCCCTTGCGAGCTTTGCGCTGGTACTCAATGGTGACGTACCGCTTGCCCCATGCCGAGATAGGCGGGAGCATTTCGACGAGGAAATCCCGGCTGATGGGACCGACCTGCGGCATCATGGGGATCATCGTGCGCATGTGGAAGGAAATCAGCCCGATGGGCTTGTTACTGCTGATGCGGGTGCCGCTGAAATCGTTCTGTCCTGCCGGTGGGGCCCCGTCGCCCCGGACCATGTAGGTCTGTCCTCGGTTGAGGAGCACGGTGATGCGGTCCCCGATGCGGCGTCCACCGACAGTCCGTCCATAGCCTCGACCATAGAGCTGGATAGTGACCAGCGTCTGGTCCTCGGCAGCGACGATGACAAAGCCGTTCCCGCGCTGTTGCCCGAAGTCCTCGTAGTCATAGTACGACAGGTGCATGTACTCCGTACCCCAAACGTTGACCGGCAATGCTAAGTAGCCGTCTGAGGTGTACTGCTTGCCGTTGAGCACATAGACCGAGATAGGCTGTGGCGCGCTGAGACGAATGCCTTTCTGCGTGACAGTCTCGCTTTCCCGAATCTCGTCCGACCAGAACAGCTCCCCATTGAGGAGGGAAAAGGTCGTAATATCCATTGCCCGAACAGGCTTCCGAATAACGCGTCCGTCCAGCGCACTGTAGAGTGTGACTTCTGTGTTGTAGCTAGAGGTCACGTAAATTTCCAATAGCTGCCCTGGATAGCCATCTACCTCATTGGGCGGGATGGCAATCCAGAATTCCCGCCCCTGCGCAGAGTTGTTCAGAATCCACTCCGCCGGAGGTACTTTGGCGCTCTGCCCCTGGACGGTAAGAGCAGCAAGGAACCCTATCACTACAGAACCCCAGCGCATTAGAAGACCCCCAGAGAGAATGTACATGGATCGACGCAAATATACGCCCCCTGCGCTATTCCGGCAGCTGGGAGCAGACCTCCGCTGGCGAACCGGCACCGAGGGCAGTGTATTTTTGTAAGGCACAGAGCATGAGGATGCAATGTTTTTCTCCGCAGTGCGCCACATTCACTTCGTTGGTATTGGGGGAATTGGAATGAGTGGGTTGGCGGAAATCCTCCTCCAGCAAGGGTTCCGCATCAGTGGCTCTGATCTCCTGGAGTCGGACAACACGGAGTCCTTGAAGCGCAAAGGGGCGGTCATCTACTACGGACATGACGCTGCACACATCGAAGGCGCCGACGTTGTTGTCTACTCCAGTGCAGTGGACCCTCGGACAAATCCTGAGACACAGGCAGCCAGTGAGCGCGGTATTCCGCTCCTGCGGCGGGCAGAAATGCTGGCAGAGGTTGCACGCCTGAAATACTGCCTGGCAATTGCCGGGACTCATGGGAAGACGACGACGACTTCACTATGCGGGCTGGTGCTCATTCGGGGTGGATTGGACCCGACAGTCATCGTCGGGGGGCGGTTGCGTGGGTTGGGTGGGAGCAACGCCCGCCTGGGACGCGGCGAATGGATTGTGGTCGAAGCCGATGAGTACGACCGTTCCTTCCTCTCGTTGCTGCCGACCATTGCCGTGGTCACCAACATTGAAGAGGAGCATCTGGACGTTTACGCAGATCGGCAGGATATTCTGGAGGCGTTCACGCGCTTTGCCAACAGCGTCCCTTTCTATGGTCTGGTGGTTGTCTGCGTCGATGATGACGGGGTCAAAGAGCTCTTGCCACGTCTGAGCCGCAAGGTTCGAACCTATGGGCTTTCTCCGCAGAGCGATGTCCGTGCGCGCCGGGTCCGACTTGCGGAGCGCTCTGCGCGCTTTGAGGTCTTTGCCGACGGGGAATTCCTCGGCGAGATTGCCCTCCGAGTCCCCGGTGTCCATAACGTCCGCAATGCTCTGGCAGCTGTTGTGGTCGGGCGCGAGCTCGGCATCCCGTTTGAGACTGTCCGGGAAGCCCTCGAGGAATTCACCGGCGTCTACCGCCGCTTCGAGATTATCGGTGAGCATGCGGGGGTGCTCTTCGTGGATGACTATGCTCACCATCCTACGGAGGTCCGGGCAACGCTGCAGGCAGCCCGCCAGGGATGGGACCGCCGCCTGGTCTGTGTTTTCCAACCCCACACGTACACGCGTACCCGTGACTTCGCCCCGGAATTCGGGAAAGCTTTCGAGGAAGCCGATATCCTCGTCGTCACCGATGTCTATCCTGCTCGGGAGGAGCCGATCCCTGGGGTCACCGGCGAGCTGATTGCCCAGGCTGCTCGGCGCAGTGGGCATCGTGCCGTGTACTATGCCCCGACCCTGGAAGAGGCAGCCTCGGTGGTGTCTTCCCTCCTCCAGCCCGGCGATATGCTGCTGACACTGGGTGCCGGCTCTATCTCTAAGCTGCACTCTCTGCTGGGGGTTCGGTCGCAACCGCAGCTGGTCTGAAATCGCACTTCCCCCAAACGAAGGAGGAGCGCAAGAGACTTTGTGGTGAAAAGTACTTTGCTCTGCAGTAAGTTTGTCGTCGGTGTCGGTGATGCATGTCCCACATTATGAGGCGAGGCGAGGCGATGCGGAGGAGCGTGGTAACGCTACTGCTGAGTTTCTCTCTTGCGGGCATTGGAGAGTTGGTGGCGCAGAGTGGACACGGGGGGATGGGGTATTGTGCTATTGGGGTGCAGCAAGTGGTTGGGGAACGCTTTCGGCAGCAGCTGCGTGAGGCAGGGTATGGTGAGCTGCGCCCGCAGATGTGGAGCATCGGCGGTGGTGGAGCTGGCTGGATTGGGCGTGTCCTGGTGGGCGGCGAAGGCTATTGGCTTCTGGAGCAAACAGCGATGGGGAGTCGGGGGCACGTGCGGTTCGGTGGCAGCTGGGGCATGGCTACTGTTGGGTACGGAGTCCCGGTATGGAAGCATGCACGGGTGCTCCTTCTCGGGGCTATTGGTGGGGGAGGTCTTGTAATCCGGCTCTGGCAACCGCGGGAGCTCTCCTTTGGGAGTCTCCTGCAAGAGCCGACAGGAAGCACGACGTTGACAACGGGAGGCTGGCTTGCGCAGGTAAGTCTCGGAATTGATGCATGGCTCGGTCATGGCTGGTTCCTTGGGGTTCGGGTTGGGTATCTGCAGCCATTGGGCTGGGGTGGTTTAGCGCTTGAGGATCAAGCCCTTGCGGATGCCCCGCAACTGAAGCTACAAGGGATATCGGTGCGCTTTACCCTGGGCGGGGGTACTCCGTGGGAGAGAATCTACGCAAGGGACGGGCAGCATGGTGGTCGGGGATCTTGATCCCTTGCTCCACGAGAGAGTGCGGCTCGGGATTCTGGTGCTCTTGGTGCAGCACGGTGAATTGGACTTCCAGAGCCTCAAACGTCTGCTCGGGGTAACAGATGGAAACCTCGCGCAGCACCTTCGGGCGCTGGAGGAAGGAGGGGGCATCGAGGTGCAGAAGACGTTTCTCAGGCGGCGTCCCCGGACCACGTACCGGCTGACTCCGGAAGGGGAGCAGCGGTTTGCTGCCTACATTCGCTCTCTGCGGACATTGCTCGGCTCGTTTCTGGAGTAAATGTCCAACTTTCAGCAGCTCATTCATCATGCAGCGGGAAGTCAGCCAAGAGCAGCTTCGAGAGGTGCTCGAAACCCTTGACGTTCTCCATTTGCTCCTGGCAAAGGGACGGCAGGAACTACAAGAATTGGCGCCGTATCTGCTGAGCTTTGGGCTTTACTGGCTCCTCAATCTGGGTTCTGAGCTCGTGTTTGGGCGCGGGTGGTGGGCGGAGACATTGCTGGTGCCGTTCGCTGTTGCAACCTTCCTCCATCTCAGGCTTTTCGTGACAGTGCTGGTGTGGCTGGGTATAGGGATGCTGGTTGGGCTTCTCCGCGTGTGGGTAAAAGATCCGCTCGTAACCTGGGGGATGCTGTTTGCCGGGATTGGGATAGCAATGGCACTTGTCTATAGTCTCGCCGTTCACCAAGGGAGATTCGAAAGGGGGAAACTCCGGCTCGGTTCGCGGATTGGGATTATCTGGGGACTGCTCAGCGCTGGAGCGTGGCTTATGACGATCATTGGAGCAACGCAGCAGGGGACTTCCTGGGAACTCTTGACGGCTCTGTGGGGATATGCTATCGGGAGCGGGCTTGTCATCAGTGGTATTCTCTCTCCAATACTGTTGGTGATTGGCCTGCTGGGAATTTTCGGAATACCGCTTGCAGCGCTCTCTTTCCACAGCCTGGGGACTGTGCTGGGAATTTCCGCGGTCATGGCGGTGGGGATGAGCACCGTCGGGTTCGTCTTCCTGCTTCGCGGTCTGCGTGCGGGCACCCAGCACGCCTACCGGAGCTTTGCCTGAAGAGGATCTCAAAGGTACTTCGTAGTTTTGCAGGCGTCTTATGGGACCGGAGGGCGATGGAGGTGGTGACCGTCCAAAGTGCCCCATCCGCAGTGACGCTTGACCGCATTGTAGAGCTGCTCGGGGAGGAGCAAGCGCGCTATCTGCTGGAACATCGCTGCACCACAATTCCGAAGGAACATCTCCAGCTTCCCGGTCCGGATTTCGTGGATCGGGTTTTTGTCCCCTCGGACCGGAATCCCCGCGTACTGCGCAATCTGCAATGGATCTTCAACACCGGTCGGCTTGCGGGGACGGGCTATCTCTCCATCCTCCCGGTGGATCAAGGTGTAGAGCATTCGGCGGGCGCGAGCTTTGCGCCGAACCCCATCTACTTCGACCCCGAAAACATTGTGCGCCTGGCACTCGAGGGCGGCTGTAATGCTGTGGCTTCGACCTTCGGTGTCTTGGGCAGTGTGGCGCGCAAGTACGCACATAAAATCCCCTTCATTGTCAAGATCAACCACAACGAGCTGCTGACCTACCCGAATAAGTACGATCAGGTGCTCTTCGGAACTGTTCGGCAAGCGTATGACATGGGGGCGGCAGCAATTGGGGCGACGATCTACTTCGGCTCTGCCGAAAGCAGTCGGCAGATTCGGGAGATTGCCGAAGCTTTCGCCTATGCGCATGAGCTGGGACTGGCAACCGTGCTGTGGTGCTACCTGCGCAACAGCGCCTTCAAAGCGGACAAGGACTACCACGTTGCTGCAGATCTAACGGGGCAGGCGAATCATCTAGGGGCAACGCTCCAGGCAGACCTCATCAAGCAGAAGTTGCCCGAGACGAATGGGGGATTCCTCGCCCTGCGGTTCGGGCGCACCAGTCCGCTGGTCTACGAGAAGCTCACCAGCGACCACCCCATAGATCTGTGCCGCTACCAGGTTGCCAACTGTTATATGGGACGCATTGGGCTTATCAACAGCGGAGGCGAGTCTAAGGGTGCCAGCGACTTTGCCGAAGCTGTCCGCACAGCGATCATCAACAAGCGTGCCGGCGGAATGGGACTGATCTCCGGGCGGAAAGCCTTCCAACGCCCAATGGCGGAGGGGGTTCGGCTGCTGCACGCGATCCAAGATGTGTACCTCTGCCCGGAAGTGGATATTGCATAAGCGTACAGCACTGCTGGTGCTGCGTGGTATGTGTTATAAGCAGTAAGGAGGTCTGTGCCATGCGTTCGGTGAGGAAACTCGGTTCACTTCTCCTCCTCGTGCTGCTTTGGGGGTGTGCGAAGGAAGAAAGCTCGACGGGTCCCGGAACAGCACCGAACTACTTCCCGCTCGCGGTGGGTAACTGGTGGGTTTCTACAACAGTGCAGCTCGATACTAATGGCAATGTGGTTGCCGGAACAGAGAGCCGTGACTCGATGGTCATCGTCGCTCAGACCCAGCTGGAGGGCAGAACGGGGTTCGTTGCCGTGACGCACCACCAAAACGGGACCACTGACACGACCGTCCTGAGTGCCAGCGGAGGGAAGCTCTACCTGTACTTCCATGCCCCACAGGAAGTGGAATCCCCGTTTGACCTCCTCACTGGCTGGGTGCTCTGGATTGATGCAACTCAGGCGCAGTGGACCACAGCGAGTGTGTCAGATACCCTCGAAGGTGTTGAGCTCCGTGGCATGAGAGGGACTCTCATGATGCAGCTGACGATTCGGGGTTCTCGTGGAGGGACGACCTCAGTGACCATCGCAGAGAAGAATCAGACTGTGCAGGCGCAGGAATTTGTCCATACACTGCAGATCCAAGGCACGTTCGTCCCCGAGGGGCAGTCAGCCGGTATTCCAGTGCAGCTGACCCAGACGGTGCGGAGCTGGTTTGCCGGGAATATTGGTCAGGTCCGTTCTCGGCAAGAGCCTTCGGCACTGACAGCCCAGCTGCCACCACCGCTGCCCCCTTGGCAGGAGAAGTTTGGGGGAGAGCAGAGCGTGCTGGTCAACTATCGGGTGCAGTGAAGCGTCTCCTATGCTGCCGTAGTGGTGGTCGGTGCGGAGGGTTCGCCTAACTGGTAGGGCAGCGGTCTTGAAAACCGCCGGGCGATGAGCCCATGAGGGTTCGAGTCCCTCACCCTCCGCTACTCCGTTCGCCTGGGGAGGAGAGCGAGGTGGAGAAGTGCTGTCCGGCAGGAACATTCACGGGAGGATCTCACACTCGACTTCAACTACCCCGTCGCGGAGCATGTCCAGTGCGGTGGCAGCGGCTTCGGAGAGGTCTAGAATCCGCTCCGGATGCCAAGGTCCTCGATCGTTGATGCGGACGATGACGCTCCGTCCGTTGCGGAGATTGCGCACTCGCAGGCGCGTTCCGAAAGGCAAATCGCGGTGGGCAGCGGTGAAGGCTCGCGGATCGTAGGGTTCACCGCTGGCAGTGAGACGCCCGGCGAATTCGCTGCCGTAGTACGAAGCCAGTCCGCGGAAACGCTGTGTCCCAGTTCGGGAAAGGTGCGAGGCTGTCGAGCAGCCCAGCAGAGCCAGTCCTCCAAAGCAGCAGAAAAGGAGCGCAACCCGGAACCGCATTACAGGCGGATGCTGAGCCGGACTTCCCAGAGGCGCTGGGTGGAGGAAGGCAGTGTCACGCTCGTGCTCCCGGTGGTTGTGCTCAACTGCAGCAGGACTTGTCGCAGGAATCCCGTATCGCCCCGGAGAAGTTCGCTCAAGGGGATGTCAACGGTGAATTCTGCCAGCTGCAGCGGATTGCCCAGTGTCCCGCCCCAGCGGAGCGTAATGCCGCCGAGCTGCCCGGTAATGCGTGCCCGCATCTGCTCGAGATCGAGGGTGCCGGTGGTCGGGTCAATCTGGACGTCTTGCACAATCCCCAGTCCCCGGAAGAGCTCTGTTGCGGCTTTTGAAGCCAGTGTGGAGAGATTCGCCAGCGGAATCTCCCGCCCGAACGATGCCCCGTTGGTGCTCAGCGAGCCTTCCAGCTCCTGCTGTGTTTGCCCGACGAGTAAGAGCCAGATCACGTCGTTGAAGAGTTGGTTCTCGTCGCCGGTACCTTCTGTGCCGGCAATGGTGTAGCTCCAGTTGCCGATCGAGGGATTGCGGCGGGTACCCCGGACAGTGAAGCGAATTTCGTAGCTCTGCCGTTGATTCGCGAAGACGCGGGTGCCCCGGTACCGGACTTCGATGTCCAGCTCCGGATTATCGATCTCGCCGGTGGTGAAGCTAATGGTGCCGCTGGCGGCGAAGTTGCGGTAGAACTTATACACCGAGCCTGGCAGCAGGCGCAGACGTCCGAGCAACTGCGGTTTCCCCTCTGGACCGGTCACGTATGCCAGCGGGATGCTCGGGTTTTCTGGTTCCAGGTCAGCAACGAGCTGTTGCGTTGGGGCAAGGTCCATGGTGATGGAGAGGGGGTCCAGAAGGTAGATGCGAAGATCGTAGAAGAGCCGCTCAGCGAAGTGGGGCTCGGCACGGAGGGCTGTCGGCGCGAGCTCCTGCTGGGGAGCTTGCGGGGTTGTGGACGGCGCGGCGTGCCAGTAGTAGTCAGCCAGGAGCGACGGGGCGGTACTCGAAGCGGTGAGGGCTTCGGCGGGAAAAATCAAACGCGCCCGGCGAATCAGGAGTGTCCCAATCAGACGAGGGTGCTCCCAGGTGCCGACCAACTGCAGTGGAGGCTGTCCCGTGGAGAGAATCAGCACTCCGTAAGCAGGGAGGCTTGCCCGGGCAGAGGCGCTGCTCAAGACGAGAACCTGGGGCGAGGAAAAACGCAGATCAAAGCTCCAGGGGCGGAGTTCCCGAAGCCCAATGGTGCCCCGTATCTGCAGCTTCCCCTCGGGCAAGTCCTCAGGGAGGTTGCGGAGCGTGCAGTCCTCTACCACCACTGCCTGCCCCCGCAGCCGGAGAGTACAGGCTCCCTGGTACGTCACACCCGTACGGACCAGCTGGAAACGGAGTCCCGAAGCCGTAAGAGTTCCCTCTGCCTGGAGCTCGTCGGGCAAATGTCCCCATAGCGTTGCGGCAATGGTGACCGACCCCTGGAGGTTGCGGAGCTCCAGGAGGAAGGGCGAGAGGAGCGCTGCGCTGATGTCCGTGGCTTCTACGCGAGCATGGAGAGGGATGCGGGAGAACAATTCCGGTCGGCTCGGGCAGGAGCTGACACGGAGCCGGAGCTGACGCGGTCCGTCCTGTAGCACTCCGGTGCCTGTGAGCACACTGTCATGGAGGAGGGCAGCGAGTTGGAAAGTACCCAGGCTGGTGGTATCATACCGCAGAGCGCTGAGCTGGAGCTGGAGCTCTACCGACGGCATGCGGAGCGCCCCGGTCAGGGTCAACTGCAAAGAGTCAAGGCGCCCTGTCAGCAGCGCGAGGGAAACAGAGCGGGACTGCAAGGGCACAAGCCGGAGGAGGTCTGCAAGCGGAGCTCCCCGCACGGTGAGCCGGAGTCCAGGCAGGGAGTCCCATCCGAGCGTCCCACGCACGAGGATGCGTTCGCTGCCCCAGCGCTGGAGAGCAAGGGAGTCAATGGAGATCCCGTCGGCGGTCAGATGCACGACCACGGGAGCGGCATTTTCCCAGATGAAGCCCGTCGGATAGTGGCTCAGCCGGAGCTCCGGAAGTCGCATCTGGTAGGCAGTCCCCTGGTCGGTGATCTCACAAGTAGCGGCAAGTCCGAGCACTTCAGGCAGGCTTCCGCGGAAGGTGAGCATGCCTCTGGTGCCACTGATATCCGCATCGAGGCGGAGGCTGTCCAGAGAACTCTCCATCCAGCGTAGCGAGAGGAGAGTAAGCCGACCATGCACGCTCTGCAGCTCTGGCACTGTCGCCCGCACGCGGAAGCCAGCAGAGAGGTCGCTGCCGTGGAAATGCTCCAAGTATAACCGGAAGGAGTCCTGGCGCAACGTGAGCTGTCGGAGTGCCAGACGGTCTAGCTGGATAAATGCCGTATCCGGAGCAACAGACAGCTGCCCATCGAGGCTGAGCGAGCCTTGCAGAGCCAGGGGCTCTGTCCAGCGCTCCAGCCACGCTAGATCACGGAGTTCGATGCGGAAGCGGAGCTCAGCGCTCTCAGGAAGTGGAGAAACCGGCAAAACGGTCGGACGACGGGGCAGGAAGCGGGTACGCTGGGCAACCCACTCTGTCCCGGAGGCTGCCAGAGAACGCAGCAGAGCAGGAAGCGTGCTTAGCCGCCACGTTCCCGAAAGCTGTGCAGTGAAGTAATCCCCAGTGACCTGCAAGAAGCGGGTGGTAGCAGAGGGCTGACTGAGCTGGAGCGCTACCTCGAAGGGAAATAGCGCCCAGGTGGGGTATTCGAGTGCCTCTACGCGAGCCCGGAGGAAGCCGCTGAGGCTGTCGAGATGGACCCCTTGACCGGAGAGCTGAACCGTTGCTGTCAACGCGGAGGGAAGTGTGGTATCGCCCAGCAGCGCTGCAACGGGGAAACGTCTCAGAGAAAGCGCCAGACGGTACGATGGAGAGGACGCTGGTTGCATATTGACCCATCCTGTCAGCTGGGCAGCGGCGGTATCGGCGGGGAGCAGGAGCCAGCAGGCTGCAGTATCGAGCTGCAGGAACCCTCCGGCGAGCCGGAGAGTGAGCTGGGCATTGTGCAGCGGGAATGGTCCGACAGTGCCCTGGGATGCCCGGAGCCGCAGCTGGAGGCGTGCCCGTGGGAGTTCGCTCCCAACCCCTTGGGCTTCCAGTGTCCCGGCAAGGACCAGTGGTTGCACCGGAAGTGGCACGACGCTCCCGAAGGCAAGCCCCGAGGTACGGAGCCAGAGACTATAGCTCGGCTGCTGGGATGCCCACCGCTGGAGGCTCAATCGCAGCTCCATGTCTCCGAGCGCAGTCGAGACCTTCCCGTGCGCTGCCGCGGAGTCGGAGGTCAGGCGGAGGGAAAACCGGCGCAGGCGGAGGAAGCGCAGCCGGCGCCCTTCCGGGGGAAACCCTGGAACAAGGCGGGCAAGCAGCTCCGTAGGGATAAAGCCCGCGGTGATCATCCCTTCGAAGTGTCGCTGCCGCGGCTCATTGAGGTGCGATACCACGCCGGAGGCGCTGAGCTGTGCCGTTCCCAGGCGTGCCGTAAAGAGGTCGAAACGGAGCCTCTGGAGAGTGCCTGCGAGATGCACCTGTGCCTGAACCTGTTCTGCTACCGGAGGGAGTTCGGGGAACCACTGTCGAAGCCGAAGCAGGACGAGGGAGTCGACAAGGAGGCTCCCGTCTCCCTGCCCGCGTTGACCGAACAGTTCCAGATGGAGCTTGGAGGGGATTGTATCGAGCAGTCGGAGTGTGGCCGTGGTCTGCAGCCCGAGTCCTGGGAAGCGGAGCCGCAGCCCCTCAACCCGGAGGAGCGTGGGCGAGAGGGTGATGTGCCCGTGAAGGTGTTCCAGCTCCAGCCCGGAGAACGCTTCCCGGAAGCGGAGGGAGCGTAGGCTCAGGAACACACGCTGCTGATGCGGGAGCACGAGAGCGCTGCCGAGGAGCTCTCCTTGCTGGAAGGACCAGCGGGTTTGCCCGCGGAGCCCCGGACCCGCTGGGGCCAGTGAGTCGATGAGGAGGACCCGGGCGTTCTGGACTCGGAATCCTCGGAGCCAGATGCTGATCTCCAGTGGCTCTGTCGGGGTGGTATCCCGAGGCAGGAGGCGTTCGAAGTTCCACAGCCCGTCCCGCCCGCGGACGAGCACCACAGAAGGGCTTTCAAGGAAGACCGTCGGCAGACTGATCCGGCGTCGGGTCAGCCCCAGGGGTTCGTACGCGACACGGAGAGACGGGACGGCAAGGAGGGTATCCCCAGCGGCGTCCCGTACGACAACGTTGGAGAATTCAAGCCCGGACAGACCCCGCAGGCGCAGGTCTCCAATGGAGACGGTGCCTTCAAGTCGGCGATTGAGGAAGACAAGGAGCTGTTCCAGCAGCCAGGCACGAACCGCCGGCAGCTGCAGCGCGACACTCAGGAGGAGTCCTCCCAGGAAGAGCGTTCCGACGAGCCCTCCCAGGAGCCGGATCCACCACCGATGCCGGTGCACCGTCATAGAATCGGGCATGCTCTACCATTGGAATTCCGCCGAGCGCTCCAGGAACCGGCGCAGAAGCGTGATGGCAGCGGCAACGTCTTCTTTGTGCACACACTCCACAACCGAGTGCGTGTAGCGGTTCGGGATAGAGAGAGTGCAGACCGGAATCCCGGCTCGGCTCCGTTGCATGGCTGCCGCATCTGTCCCACCTCGGGGAAGGACTTCGAGCTGGTACGGGATACCCTCCTGCTCGGCAATCTCGCGGAGGAAGCGTACCAGCCCGGGATGTGAGATGGAGTAGGAGTCCAGAATCTTGATGGCAACTCCCTTGCCCAGTCGCGTGCACTGCTGGTGTTCGTCCATCCCGGGCGTGTCAGCCGCGATAGTGACGTCAATGGCGATACCGATCTCGGGCTCTAATCCGAAGGACGCTACCTGTGCCCCGCGGACACCAACTTCTTCCTGGACGGTGGCCACAGCGTAGACATCGTCGGCACTTTCAGAGAAGCTCCGGAAAGCTTCAAGCATGACGTAGACCCCAACGCGGTCATCGAGGGTCTTGCCCGTATAGAGGTTGCCCATCTCGATGAGTTCTCGCTCCAGCGTGATGGGGTCGCCGATACTGACCAGTTCTTTGACTTCCTCGGCGGGTAAGCCCACGTCAATGAAGAGCTCTTCCAGCGGGATGACCTTCGAGCGCTCCTCCGGTGTCGTCAGATGGGTGGCTTTGATCCCGATGACGCCATCGAGGACGCGCTTTCCGTAGACTTTGACGCGTTGGGCAACCAGTGTCCGGGGGTCGAATCCTCCCAAGGGATGGAAGTAGATGAAGCCATCTTTGTGGATGGAGCGGACAACGAAGGCAATCTCATCCATGTGGGCAGCGAGCATGATTTTGCGTGGGCGCTGTCCCTTCCCCCGGCGTACGGCAATGAGGTTTCCCATGGCGTCGGTGCGGAGCTCTTCGGCAACACCCTGTAGCTCGGCAATGAGGAGTTCGCGGAAGGTGTCTTCGCGTCCGGGGACACCCGGGGTTGCGCACAAGCGTTTGAGCAGCTCGAAGGACATCGGGCGTTGTCGGAGGTTGTGGGACAGTTACTCTTCGCCTTGGGCTTTGCTGTAGAGTGCAGTGCCGTTGACGTGGTGGAGCTTTTCTACGTGCATCCATTCGACGCCGGCGGCAGTCAGCTCAGCGAGGGCAGCAGCCAGTTCGGCGTGGGTCAGGGCTTCCTCCGCCAGGTAGCGGCAGCGGTACCAGTCTACCAGCAGAATCGGGGGAGTGATGCCGGGGTAAACTTTTGTGCCACGGTTTGAAATCATCACCAGCTGGAGTTTCCCCAGCTTCTCCGGCAGCTGCGGGAGTCCTTCGGGGGAGCGCACGAAGAGGTCCATCCCGCGGAGCTGCCATGGGGCATCGGGGGTAGAGGAGACTGGCTGTGGCGCTGGCTCTGGAGCTGGTGGCAGGGTTGGCTCTTCTGCAAAATCCAGAGGGCGCAGGTTGCTGATGATTGCCCGGGTAAACTCTCGGGTGGAGGCATTGCCGCCGAGGTCCCGGGTGCGAATGCCTGCGGCAAGGGTCAGGCGGAGGGCTTCCTCAATGCGCTGGGCATGCCGGTGGAGGCTGAGAAAGTGCAGCATCTGCACGGCAGACAGGAGCAGCGCCGTTGGATTCGCGATGCCTTTCCCAGCGATGTCGGGGGCTGAACCGTGGACAGCCTCGAAGACCGCGCGCCCGTGCCCGATATTGCCTCCCGGGGCAACCCCAAGCCCGCCGACCAGTCCGGCACAGAGATCACTGACGATATCGCCGAAGAGATTCGGCAAGACCAAGACGTCGAAGGCCTCCGGACGCACGACCAGCTGCATGCAGAGGTTGTCAATGAGGATGTCATCGGCGTGGAGTTCGGGGTATTCCGCGGCGATGGTGTAGAAGCGTTCGCGGAAGAGCCCGTCAGTCATCTTGTGGATGTTCGCTTTGTGGACGCACGTGATGCGGCGGCGCCCTTGGCTGCGGGCAAGCTCAAAGGCGAAGCGCAGGAAGGCATCGCTGCCCGGGCGGGTGATAATGCGCAGTTGCTGCACCACGTCTGGGGTTTGCCAGTGCTCGATCCCTCCGTAGGTGTCTTCGATGTTTTCCCGCAGGACGATAAGGTCCACATTCTCAAAGCGGGTGCGGACTCCGGGCAGCGAACGCGCCGGACGGACGTTTGCAAAGAGGTCGAGCGCCTTGCGAATGGTGACGTTGATGCTCTTGTGCCCACCCCCAATTGGGGTTGTCGTAGGTCCTTTCAGGGCTACACGCGTGCGCACGATTGCCTCCAGCGTCTCCTCCGGCAATGGGGTTCCGAAGCGGTGGAGGCATTCCAGCCCTGCGAAGTGCTCTTCCCATTCGATCGGTACAGCAGCGGCGTCGAAGATTTCCTCCACTGCCGCCGTGATTTCCGGTCCAATTCCATCTCCACGGATGAGCGTAACCCGTTGTTTCCGGACGGCTGTTGGATAGTCCATAGCGATTCCCTCCGCGAGCTTACTCTAGCGAAGATGGATGGGGGCTGAGGCAGCTTGCAGTACGTCGTATGTCGTGCCGTAGCGATGGACGATTGCGACAATCCAGCAATGGTGCGGCTTCCAGTCAGCTGCCTCGGGGAAGCGGTAGCTGTAGGAGCGCCGGAGTTCTGTGCCGGCAGGGATACCGGTGGCATCGAGCTGTTCGCCCCAGGTGCCCAGGACGCCATCGCGGAGGACGAAGCGATGGACGTAGTCTGGGATGTCTGGTGGGGTTCGACGGTAGTCGAGCTGGTATTGAATGACGCTGTCTTCCACCACATACAGTGCCAGGTAGTGGTCCGGAGAGCCCGGCTGCAGGTACCGAATGCGCACAGCAATGGTGACGGTGCGGCTTGGGGTATCCATCTCGGCTGTTACCTGCAGCGTGAGCGGGGCGGAACGCCGGAGCTCGGTAGCAACAGCAGCTGCCCAAGCATCTTTGCCGAGAATGTGCCCAGTGGGATATCCCCGACGATTGACCATGCCGTTGGGATTGCCTGCTTGACTGATACCGAAGAAACGATCGAGCTCTTCTGCAACAGGGTTGCGGAAGTCGTACGTATACGGTGGTGCCGTCGGGCGAGCGAAGAAGCCAGCATGGATACTCATGACAATGAGCCGGTCTCCATAGAGCTGCCGGAGTTCCTCCGCGCGCTCATGCGCTTCAGGACAGTTCCCACAGCGAAAGCCGGTGAAATCTTCCAACAGAACGGTCACGGCTGCCGTATCTGCCGCCGGCGGAGACAGTTCCCGGTAAGGGGGCTCGATGATGTCGCATCCACTACCGAGGGCAAGGATGCCGAGCACGAGCATCCACCGCATGGGAGGGTGTACACCAGCGGTTGAACTACGTAACACCACGCGAAGTTAGAGCTTTGGCACATCCTCGCCAGCCATGGTAGAGACCGACACGAGGGAATCGCAGAAATCGTCATAAGGCTCCGGTTACGTACCACGGACGAGGGATAATGCCTTCTGGCATCGCGTAGCGATTTCACTAGCGAAAGCTTGCAAGACATCACTTTCGGCAGCAGCTCCTAGAAAAGCGCGCACGTGGGGGCAGTGATTCGGCTAGAAGGCAAGAGGGGTTTCTCGTAAGCCGCTCACAACAGGAGCGCTTCCCGGTTCGCGATGTCTCATGCCGGGAGAGGTATGACACAGTGGCAGCAATGCGTCTGGGTCATATGTTCCACACATGCTCGGGTGCTCATGCGTCCCGTATCTATCGCCTGTGCTGTGCTGCTGATCGGTGTTGGGTGCCAGACGGTACCGGTCATTGAGCGTTTCGAGGCAATTCCCCCGGAGGTGACAGCAGGGGAGAGCACCGTTCTGGTCTGGCGGGTCCGCAATGCGGATTCTATCGAAATTGCTGGGCTGGCGACAGGTCTGGGGGAAAGCGGGAGTCTGCGGCAGCGGCTGTTTAGTGGGCAGTCCTTCGTGCTGCGTGCTTATCGGGGGGCTCAAGCAGCGGAGCGGATCGCCAGCGTCGTCGTTCATCCCCGCTGGGGACAAGAGCCGGGCGATACGCTACCAGTCTCGCGGCGCTCGGTGCCTCCGCGGGAGGAGCGCTCCGGGGTGGAGCCGCCGGTGATCCGGCGGTCGGTGCCTCTCATTCGGATGTTTCGCATCGTGCCGGAGGAACCCATTGAGGGCGAACGTGTCCTCATCCAGTGGGATGTTGAGGATGCCGATTCGGTCGAGCTTATTGGAATTGCCCGGAGGCTGGGCAGTGTTGGGAATCTCTGGTATCCTCTTGCTCGGGGACAGGTGCTCATTTTGCGAGCGTACGGCAGTGGGACATATGTTGAGCGGACACTTATACCGGTCGTGCGTGCCCGTCCGTGGACGGAGGAGCCCCCGATTACGAAAGGTGCCCCGCCCCCGCAGCAGGCTCCTGCTGAAGAGGAGCAAGCGCCGGGAGGCGCGCCCGAGGTTCGGACCTACGAGGTAGAGGAACCCGAGCGAGCCTATGCAGTTGAGTTCCGGAGCCGCTTCGGGAGTGTCACCGTACGGGTTGCCCCGCCGTACCGCGTCTCACTGGAGCGGCTCGTGCGTGTTCTGCAGCAGCTCCTGGAGACGATCGATCCCGACAGTGGCATCCCGCAGCGGGTTGTTGCCCGCTTTGCGCCGAATTCCTCTGCCATCGAGCCCTCTGCCCATCCTGTGCTGATGGAGTGGGCACAGTATCTCCGGCGCTACCCGCATGTGCGCATTGAAGTTCAGGGGCATACGGACCTGACGGGGAGTGAGCGCCTCAATCGGCGGCTCTCGCAGGAGCGTGCCGAACGCGTCCGGCAGCTCCTTCTCAGCTATGGGGCGGCGCCTTGGCAAGTTGTGGCACGCGGCTATGGGGAGAGCCGACCCCTGTGGAATCCGGAAGTCTACGAGTGGCAACGGCAGGAGAACCGGCGCGTGGAAATTGTATTGCTGCCCTGAGATAAAGCCTCACGGGGTTCCCCGTGGGGCTTGTTTCGTTTAGTGTCGGAGCTGCTCTACAGCGCGAAAGACTTCCTCGTACGGCGGCTCGATTGCCGGGTTCTCGGTGACCCACTTGTAGCGGACGGTTCCGGTGCTATCCAGGACGAAGACACTTCGCTTGGCTGCCGTGTAGCCCTTCAGCCCGGCGAAGTCCTCGTGGTAGACGTCGTAGAGCCGGACCACTTCCCGGGTGTAGTCAGACAGTACGGGGAAGGGAAGATTGTGTTCCTGCGCAAAGGCTTTGTTTGCGAAGGGACCATCCACGCTGATGGCAACAAGTGTGGCATTCAGGTCTTGCAGCCGGCTGAAGGAGTCGCGGAAGGTACACATCTCCTTCGTGCAGACCCCGGTGAAGGCTCCGGGGAAGAACGCCAGGACAACCGGCTTGCCGCCCTGGAGGAACTCCTGGAGCGATCGAGGTTTGAGTTCTGTATCCACGAGCGTGAAGTCCGGGGCTTTCTGTCCGACATCAACGGGCATTGGACACACCTGCGATTTGTGGAACAGTGCAAGCTGTGTGGCACGGCAAACTTACGGGTAGCGCCCGATACGAGTGGCATGGGTTCCCTAATTTGCGGCGCCCTTGAGGATGTCACACAGTGGTAGCCGGTAATGCGCGTGCGCAAGTCCGTTGATGAACTGATTCGGGAAGCTCAGCAGACTCAGGAGCTGCGGCGAGTGTTGGGACCGACCAACCTCGTTGCTCTCGGTGTCGGGGCAATTATCGGCGCGGGGATTTTTGTTCTGACAGGGCAGGCAGCGGCGCAGTATGCGGGACCGGCAATTGCTCTGTCGTTTGTGATCTCCGGTATTGGATGCATGTTTGCGGCATTCTGCTATGCGGAGTTTGCCTCGCTCATCCCTATTGCCGGGAGTGCGTACACGTATGCCTATGCGACACTGGGTCAGTTCTTCGCCTGGATCATTGGCTGGGATTTGCTGCTGGAGTACCTCTTCGGGGCTTCAACCGTGGCGGTGGGCTGGTCTGGGTATGTCGTCAGTTGGCTGGCGGACTTAGGCATCCACATCCCGAAGGAGTGGGCTTCGGCACCGCTGGCATTTGATCCCAAAACGGGGCAGTGGTCGCAGACAGGGGCGCTGTTCAATGTGCCGGCAGCATCCATCATTGCGGTGCTTACCACGCTGCTGGTGCTCGGGATTCGGGAATCGGCGACCTTCAACAACATCATCGTCATTATCAAGGTGGGCGTCATTGTGCTCTTTATCCTCTTCGGGGCGGCGTATGTCAACGTCGCCAATTGGATGCCGTTTATCCCGGAGAACACTGGGCAGTTTGGGCATTACGGCTGGAGTGGGGTGCTCCGTGGAGCAGGGGTGATCTTCTTTGCCTACATTGGTTTCGATGCGGTGTCGACCGCGGCGCAGGAGGCGCGCAATCCGCAGAAGGATATGCCCATCGGGATCATCGGCTCGTTGGGGATTTCCACGCTGCTGTATATCCTCGTGGCGCTCGTTATGACGGGGGTAGTCCACTACAGTGAGTTGGGAGTGCCTGATCCGATGGCGGTTGCAGTCAATGCGATGCAGAGCGCCAGTGGCGAACCTCTTTACTGGCTACGCCATGCCGTCAAGCTCGGGGCGATTGCGGGCTTGAGTTCGGTGATTCTGGTCCTCTTGCTGGGGCAGCCGCGGATTCTCTACACCATGGCAAAGGATGGGCTGCTGCCGCCGTTTTTCTCGCACGTTCATAGGCGTTTCCGTACCCCAGCTCGGGCGACTATCCTAACAGGGACGAGTGCTGGGATCATTGCGGGGCTTTTCCCAATTGGTATTCTCGGGGAGCTGGTCTCCATCGGGACATTACTGGCGTTTACGATTGTCTGCATTGCGGTGATCGTACTCCGCGTCACGCGCCCGGACCTCCCACGCCCGTTTCGCGTACCGCTGATGCCGGTGATTCCCATCGGTGGGGCGCTGGTGTCGTTGGCACAGATGTTCTCGTTGCCGCTCGATACGTGGATTCGGCTGCTGGGCTGGATGGCGCTGGGGTTGCTGATCTACGCTGTCTACGGGCGCAAACATAGCGTGCTCGGGCAGCAGGTCGCACCGGCGGCAGGGAGAGAAGGAGCCGTTGAGTCCACACCAGCAGAGCCTGGTTCGTGATGGCAAAACCGGCGCTGTTCCTGGTCGGCTACGGGCGGATGGGGCGGGAGGTGGAGCAGCTGGCACAGGAGCGCGGTTTCCTGGTGGTTGGGGTCGCCTCCCGCTCTCGCCCGCTGGAACCAGCGCACCTCCAGGCAGCCGATGTTGTGGTCGATTTCTCCGTTGCGGAGGCTGTCATAGGGACAGCGCGGCAGGTGCTGGCGGCAGGGAAACGGCTGGTGATCGGGACAACTGGCTGGACGGCACAGCGCCGGGAATTGGAAGAGCTCGTTGCCCGCTTCCACGGTGGGGTTGTTTACAGCAGCAACTTTGCTCTCGGCGTTCAGCTCTTCGTGCGCATCGTGCAGTATGCCGCGCGGCTTGTGGCACCGTTTGCGGATTTCGATATCTTCGTCCACGAGCTGCACCATCGGCACAAGCGTGATGCTCCCAGTGGCACAGCTCTGCGGATCGCGGAGGCGATTCTCCAGGCATGTCCCCGGAAGCAGCGCATCGTCACAGCGGAGACCGGTCCACTGCCACCGGAGGCGCTCCATCTGAGCTTCTCCCGGGGTGGGGAGCTCATCGGGACCCATGTGGTGTATCTGGATGCCGCAAGCGAGGGAATTGAGCTGGTGCATCGGGCAAAGCACCGGCGAGCCTTTGCCGCCGGGGCGTTACTGGCAGCAGAGTGGATTGTCCACCGTCAGGGGCTCTACGAATTCGGCGATGTGCTCGAAGAGCTTCTCCGGTAGCCTGGTAGGGGGGCTGCTGGCTACAGCAGCCCTCTGCGCCCAGCCATTTCCCCCAGAGCTGGAGCTCTTGCAGCCACTGCCGAGCATTGAGCTACCGGATACAGCGCGTTTTGCCACTGTTACTGTGCTCTTCCGCAATCGGGGAGGTCAGCTCTTGCAGCTCCGGGCTGTGCGGAGTGAGTGCTGGTGTGCAACGGTTTCCGTACAGCGAGGCGGTGTCCCACCGGATTCGCTCGGGATACTGCGGGTGATGGTTACGGCTGCGGGGCTTGGGGATGAGCGCGAAGAGCGGCTCCGCTTCACTATCGAGAGCAATGCCTGCAACAGCCCGTTAGTCTTCGAGCTGCCCGTGCGTCGTCGGTAGCGGGGTGTCGGCAAACTGCAGGGACCAGAGGCGGGCGTAGAGCCCATTGCGGGCAAGCAACTCTGTATGGGTCCCCTGTTCGACAATCCGCCCGCGGTCGAGCACCAGGATGTGATCGGCGCCAGTGATGGTTGACAGACGGTGCGCTACGATAATGGCAGAGCGTCCTTCCAGGGCGCGGTCGATTGCTTGCTGCACCAGGCGCTCGGATTCTGTGTCCAGGGAAGAGGTCGCCTCGTCGAAGAGGAGAATTGCGGGATTGCGCACCAGCGCACGGGCAATGGCGATGCGCTGCCGCTGCCCGCCGGAGAGCAGAACGCCGCGATCGCCGATGAGGGTCTCGTAGCCTCGCGGTAGCTCCATGATGAACTCGTGAGCGTTGGCAAGGCGCGCAGCGCGGATGACTTCCTCCAGGGAGGCTTCGGGTGCCCCGAAACGGATGTTGTTGGCAACCGTATCGTTGAACAACGGTGCGTCCTGCGGGACGATGCCAAAGAGGGCACGGTACTCCTCCAGACGGAGTTCGCGGATGTCAATTCCGTCAAGGAGGATGCGTCCCTCGGTCGGGTCGTAGAAGCGGATGAGCAGGTCCAGCAGAGTGGATTTCCCGCTCCCGCTGGCACCGACGATAGCGAGCTTTTCTCCCTTGCGGAGCACAAACGAGACGTCTTCCAGCACTGGGACTCCAGGGCGGTAGGCGAAGCAGAGTCGTTCGACCCGCAGCTCGTGTCGGAAGCCGGCAACAGGGCGGTGCCCGGAGCGCACGCTCGGTTCCTGCCCCAGGATGCGGAAAATTCGCTCGGCAGCGACAAGTCCACGCTGGAGCTGCGAGATAACGTGGAGCACCGCCGTGACAGGTGCCATCAGGGCGAAGAAGCAGAAAAGAAAGGTAAGCAGCTCGTGAGGCTGCATGCGCCCGGAAAAGACCCAATACCCGCCGATGACCAGCACGAGGATGAGTGCGCCAATTGCCACCAATTCGTTGATTCCCGGCAGCAATGCCAGGACACGCTGGTGCTTGACAGCAGAGCGCACGTAGGAAGATGTCTCCCGGGCAAAGGCATCTGCCATCCGCGACTCGGCAGAGAAAGCTTTGACTACTCGGATGGCGCTCAACAGCTCTTGGAGAATGGCTGTGTAGTTTGCCATCGCTGCTTGCATCCGCATCCCGTAGCGCCGCAGATAGCGCGTCGCGGTGCGAATCAGTACAAGGCTTATCAGGCTTGCCCCCACGGCCACAAGGGTCAATTCCCAGGAGAGGAGCACGAGGATGCCGAGGAAGAGCACAGCTTGCAGCCCCTCGCGCACGAGCGTCAGAGGCGCCCCGACAAGGTGGGAATTGAGTACGGCAACGTCATTGGTGACCACCGACATCAGCTCGCCGGTCCGCTGCTGGGCGAAGTAATCGACCGAAAGCCGTACCAAGCGCTGGACGAGGGCATCGCGGAGACGCTTGACGATCCCTTCTTCGAGCTGTACCCCGACGAGCGCGCTGGCGTACTTGAGGAGGTTCTTCAGCAGGAAGAGCCCAAAGACAAATCCCCCGAGCCGCAGCAGGGTTGCCTCCGGGGAGGGGACGAAAACCCAGGCAGCGACGGTCTCGAAGAGCGTTGCCTTGAGGCGTCCGAGAAAATCCGTCGGCGGAGCAGGTGCCGGAGCCGGCGCATGCCCGAACAGCACGCGCAAGACCGGCTCTACAATAGCGATGGAGGCAGTACTTACCACGGACAGCGCCGTATTCAACCCCAGCGCCAGCAGGAGCAGCTTCCCCGAGGGAAGGACGAAGCGGCGGAGCGTTTCCCGAAAGAGCCAGCTGGGCTTCATTGAGGGCTGACCGGATGGCTGAGACGGTTCAGCAGGCGCTCAAAAGCATCGAGCGCGTCGGCCACAGGAAGATTCTGCAGCGGGCTCTGTCGGGTATAGACTGCCTCGTGCGGCGAGCGATACGGGAGCCAGGGCATTAGCTCGGGGCGGTCCCAGACGTAGAGCGCAACGCATGGACGCTGCCATGCCGCTGCTAGATGAACGGCAGCGGTGTCCGGGGTGACGATGATGTCACAGCGTTCCAGCAGAATCGCGAACTGGTGGAACGACGGCATGGTGGGGACAGGACGTACCCCTGTTTCTGCGGCAATTTCCGCCTGCGCCCGGGCGTACGCAGGTGAGGCAAAGAGGAGAAGCTCTGCTTCCGGATGCTTCCGCGAAAGCTCCCGGAGAAAGGTGCTCCACTGTGCTGCACTCCAGGTTTTATCAGGATGCGAGGCAGCGAGGTTAATCCCAACACGGTATGCCTTCCGACACGGACCCAGGACCGCGGTTGCCCATTCCCGCTCGGCATCGGTGATCGGATACTCAAGACGCAAATCCTCTCCGACTGGGTCAATACCGAACGGGAGCAGAAGCTGCGCGAGCCGCTCCACAATGTGAACACGCGAGCGCTCCAGGAGCGGTACCACATGCGTATAGGCAGCGTCGTTCCCCTTTGCGATCCCAACCCGAGCCCTTGCCGGGACGATGGTCAGAAACACGGAGGAAGTCACCGAAGGATTGTCCATAAGGTCCACCAGGGCGTCGTAGCGTTGTGCTCGCAGCTCTGAGAGGAGGCGCAGCAGCGCGCGGGGAGTTTTCTCATAGCGCCAGCAGCGGTCTACGTAGGGTCTGGTCGCATGGCGTACCTCCCAGTTTGTTCGCCCCAGGAGCAGTTCGATGGAAACCTCGGGAAAATGCCGGCGAAAGCTCCGCAGGAGGGGGATACTCACGAGCACATCGCCGATGCGGTCTTGCCGGAGAAAGAGCACCCGGGAACCCGGATGGAGCTGGAGCAGGGGTGTGGGCGTCGTGACCAGAAGTGGCGCCGCTCCTTCCCATCGGCGGAGCAGCCAACGGCGCAGCTGGATTTCGACTCTTTTGAGGAGCGAAGCACCCATAGCAGTGCAAAACTACACCGCGCGGCGAGCCTGCGTGCACAAAACACTACAGCCCGTCTCCCATATCGGGAGCGGGCTGTAGCCGAGGTGCCCCGTGCGGGGCGCAGGGAAGGGTGAAGGGCTGCTCTGCTGCTGCCGCGGTCGGCTTATACAGGCGCTGGGCTGGGTATGTTCCCAGCAAATTGGTGGGAAGGCTGTACGTTTCCATCTCCTGCCGGGGTGTTGCGAGAATGGTGCGGTGGCTGGAAGAGCAGTGTCGGCGGTGGGAAGCAGCGGCACAGAAGCTGCGGCAAGTTCTGCCGGAGGAGCCGCGCCTTGCGCTCATTGCTGGGTCTGGGGTATCGGAGGCACTTCCCGGCGTATGCCTGGCGGAGATCCCGTATGTGGAGCTGCCCGACTTCCCCTGTCCGAGGGTGGCAGGACATCCTGGGGTGGTGGAGCTGCGCCGAGTTGGGAAAGTCCCTGTCCTGGCTTTCTGTGGGCGAGTGCATCTCTACGAAGGGTACTCGGTCGGAGAGGTCGTTGCGCCGGTGGTGCTGGCGGCGCTTCTGCGAAGCCGTGCCATCATCATGACCAACGCTGCCGGGGCAGTCTCTGAGGCGGTTGCCCCGGGAGATATCCTCAACTTGCGGGCAGTGCTCAATATGACTTTCCGCAGCCTGCCGCTGGTGTTGGGGCGGGGGCACAATCTGGAATCCCTGTGGTGGCACCGGGTTCAGCAGCGTTTAGCGGCGCAGGGACTCTGTGTCCCATCGGGTGTCTACGCTGCAGTCCTGGGACCATCGTACGAGACACCGGCAGAGGTGCGGATGCTCTCGCGGCTTGGAGCCGATGTGGTAGGGATGTCCACGGTGCACGAACTCCACTGCGCTAGAGCGGTAGGAATGCAGGTGTTGGCGTTTTCCGTGGTGACGAACTGGGCGGCAGGGCGGAGCGCGCAGCCACTTTCGCACCGCGAGGTCCTCCACGTCTTGACGCATCTGGCACCCCGTCTACGCCAGGTGCTTGAGGTTGCAGTTCTGGAAGCCCCGGTAGGGTAGAGGGTGGGCTGCTATTTTTGCGCCTCAATGGTACGCTTGCAGCAGCATATCGGTACGCTTTCCTGGGCGGTAGCAGGGCGTCTGCTCTTTGTGGGCTATGGATTTGTCATGCTGCTGCAGATTGCCGTAGTGCCGCCGCACGAATACGGGCTTTTCGCTCTGCTGGTCAATGTGCAGACGTGGATTTTCATCCTCAGCGATTCCTCTGCCCTTTTGGGACTTGTCCAGTTCGGGGCTCGACTGGAGGAGCAGCCTCGGGTCAACCTCTTGGTTGGAATCCTGCATGCGGCGGTGGTTCTTGGACTGGCGGGACTGTTCTGGCTTCTGCGTTACCCTCTGGCGGAGCTGTTCCGGGAGCCGCAACTGGTACGGGTTGCTACGGTGCTTGTCCCGTTCTGTGTACTGAGCCTGCCGCGGACGTTCTGCGTCAAGCTGCTCTATCGAGAGCTGGCAATGCAGCGGGTTTTCTGGTTGGATCTGAGCTGGGTAGGCACGATGGCGCTGCTCACAATCTGGCTTTTCTGGCAGCGGGAACTGCGGACGTTTGATGAATTGGCGCTGATTGCCCTGAGCGGGATGGCGGTCAGCTCACTGGTGGGGATTGTGCTGAGCCGACCGTGGCTGCGCTTTGGCTGGTCGGGGACGATTCGGCTGCGAGAAATTGTCCGTTTTACGTTCCCGCAGACTCTGGCATCGGCACTGCACACGGCGTTGCGGCAGCTCGATGTGTACGCGGTGCAGTACTTCTTCGGGGTCGCTGTCGTCGGGATTTACCAGAGCGCGAAGACCTTCTACCGGGTATTCGACACGCTGTTTGACCTCGTGACGGGATTGCTCCATCCAGCGGCTGTGCGTCTCCTTGCAGCGGGAGCACAGCAGGAGTTGCGGACACTTCTGGCGAAAGTGCTGTCGATGACGTTCCTGGGGATCGGTAGCAGTGTTGTGGTGCTGGAACTTGGACTTGCGGACATGATCCTGCGACCGCTTTTGGTTGCTGAGTACGAGGCGGCGATTGACTACTTCAAGCTGCTTTCCCTGGGCGCTTTGGGAATTCCGTTTGCGGTCTTGGGTCCGGCAATCCTGGCGCTGGGGCGCTCCCGGCGGATGCTGGGGCATATTGCGGTATCCACGGTGCTGGGGGTAGCAGCTGTCGGGGTTGCGGGGATGCTCGGGATTGCTGTCCTGTCCCCTCTGGGGATGGTGGTCTACACCTTGAGCCTGGGGGCGATGAATTTTGCCTTCATACGACGTTCCTTCGGGATTCCTTGGCGTGAGCTCTTCCGTGCTTTCAGGGATGTGCGCGGGTTTGTGACGAGCCTACGTTCGTCGAGAGCGCTATGGTAAGGCTTTTCGGACACTTTTGGAAACGCCATGCGGGAGTACTCCTGATGTGGAGTGGAGCGGTGGCGCTTGGGACGCTGGGTCTGGCGGCGTGGGGGTGGATCGGCTGGGGATTGTGGGAGTCTTGGCGGTCGCAGTGGATGCAGCTTCGGTTGCAGGTATTCTGTCGGCCGGAGAGTATCCCGAGAGCTCGTCAGCTCCTGGAGCAGAGCGGGCTTGTAGCAACGCTCACTGTGATATCTCCGGAGGAAGGGTGGCGCCTCGTGCGGCACCTTCTCAGGGTTGAAGAGACGGCACTGGGGTCCGATACTGTACTGCCAGCCGTGTTGAGTGTCAGCCTGCGGGAGCGGATTCCCCCACAGCAGCTCGGGAGACTCTACGAGCAGCTGTGGAAGGTGGAAGGGGTGCACGCGCTTGATTTTCCGTGGCACCGCTTTTCTGAGCTCCTCTGGCAGCGTGCCCTGATGCAGGTTGGATGGTACGGCTGCGGGGGCGGGGTAGGACTTCTCTGGCTTTCCTTTGCCTGGCTTGTGGGGAGAGAACTCCGCCGTCGGTTGGCAGAATATGGAGTCCTGGTGCTCCTGGGAATTCCCCCGCGGAGACTCCGCCTGCCAGCGCTCCTCGGAACATTCAGTGCCACGGGGATCGGCATTGGTGTTGCAGCAGGAATTGCCGTGACACTCTGGTATGGACTGCAGCGCAATTTTGCTGGGTATCTTCCGAACCTGCCGGATATGGTACAGGCAGGGCAGAAGTGGCTCGGTAGTACTGCTGTAGGCTGGGTACTTCTCCTGGCTGTGCTGGTGTCTGTGGCTCTCGGTGGACGCTTCACCCGCTGAAATCCGAGAGGTAGCGTAAATTGAAAGTTGGAAACCTGTCCCCCCGACTACGGGTTATAAGGGTGGCTTGATGTGTCACAAGACGTACTAGGAGTCAACCATGCGCCGGTGTTCACTGCTGATTGCAGCACTTATTGTCGGCACTGTCTCCGCTTCCGCCGTTGTCGTGACAATCGGGACGGGAACAAGCTCCAACAGTGCCTATTCCTACCCTGCTCCTTACGGCAACTGGTTCACGATGGCACGGCACCAAATTCTGGTCCTTGCCTCAGAGATTATCGCTGCCGGAGGAAGCTCGGGAACCATCACGAGTTTGGGCTTCAACGTGTCGAGCACGAACAATAGCCAGGCACTCCAGAACTTTACCATCAAACTCAAGCAGACGACGGCAAACTCCCTCTCGAGCAGTTTCGATAACTCGGGCTGGACAACGGTCTACTCGGTCAGCTCCTATACGCCTACCACGGGCTGGAACGTGCATACCTTCAGCACGCCTTTCGCTTGGGACGGCTCCTCCAACCTCCTCATCGACATCTGCTTCTACCAAGGGAGCTGCTACGACTACACCTACAACGCCAGTACCTACTACACACCCACGAGCTTTACCAGCGTGGTGTACTATATCAATGACTGTGACTATGGAGTCTGCAGTGTTTCCTCGGGGACAACTTCCTCGAATCGCCCGAATCTGCGGTTGGATATTCAGGCAGGGGTGCCGAACGATGCGGGGATTACGGCGATTCTCTCCCCGGTGGCGCCCTTTTCCAGCGGCAGCCAGACAGTTGCAGTGCAGCTGAAGAACTACGGTACGAATACGCTCACCAGCGTGACGATCAACTGGTCGGTCAATGGGACACCGCAGACGCCGTATAGCTGGAGCGGCTCGCTGGCAAGCGGGGCGACCACGACGGTGACAATCGGTACGTTCACTTTTGCCCCGAAGACCCTCTATACCTTCCAGGTTTCCACCAGCAACCCGAATGGACAGACGGATGGGAATCCGGCAAACGACAGCTATACCGCTCAGCTCGGTGCGGCACTGGCAGGAGTCTACACTGTCGGTGGGAGCTCACCGGATTTCGCTACCCCGGCTGCAGCAGTGCAGTACTTGCATGTTGCCGGTGTTTTGGATACCGTGCTCTTCCGTATCCGCAATGGGACGTACACGGGGCAGTTGAGCTTCGGGACAATCCCTGGTGCAGGGAGCGCGGCACGCCGTATTACTTTTGAATCGGAGTCCGGTAATGCATCGGGGGTAATCATCCAGGGCTCCAATAGCAGCACCGCAAACTACGTGCTGCAGATCAATGGAACAGACTGGCTAACCTTCCGAAAGCTTACCTTTACCAGCAACGGGACAGGGAACTTCTGGCGTGTGGTGAATCTGAGCGGCGGGACGGAGAACCTCACTTTTGAGAGCTGTGTCTTCAACGGGGGACCTGCTACCTACGCCTATAGCTCCAGCGATGTGGTCTTTTACTCCTCTGGACAAGCCTATCACAATCTGAAGCTCCGCGGTAATACGTTCAACGGTGGGAGTGTCTCGCTGTGGTTGGAGTACTACGGCGGAGCAGTCCAGGGTGTGGAAATCTCCAACAACACGCTGCAGAACTTCTACTGGGCTGGGATGCTGGTGACGTATGCCAGCGCTGTCCAAATTACGAGGAACACCCTCCAGGCGCTGAGCGGCAGTGGGTGGAACTACGGGATCTACGTCTACTACCTCCTTGGGAGCTTCCTCATTGAGCGGAATGTCATTGGTTTGGACGGAGGGTACGGGGTCTACCTCGATTACCGACCCAGTAGTGAACCTTCAGGACTGCTGGTCAACAACGCGGTGCAGATCGGAGCGGGAACCAGTAACAGCGCTTATGGGATCTATGTGTACTCGGCGAATGCCAATATTTACCACAACACGGTTGTGGTTGGCTCAAGTGACCCGTACGGTGTGGCATTCTGGGCAGATGGCTATCAAAGCCTCAATGTGGTCAACAACGTGTTTGTCAATCTCGGAGGTGGGTACGCCTACCAAGGGACGAGCGGGAGCGGGATCAGCGCGTCTGATTACAACGATCTCTACACCAGCGGGAGCTTCATCGGAAATTGGGATTACACAGACTATACAGACCTGGCAGCGTGGCAGGCAGCAACTGGGTTCGAAGGGAATTCGGTGAGCTATCTGCCGCCATTTGCTTCTGACCGGTATCATCTCACGCAAGTAGCTGAGCCACTCTATGGGAGTACGGCGCTGCTGACGGTGGTGACGAATGATATTGACGGTGAGACGCGGCGGAACCCATACATGGGGGCTGACGAGGTGATTCCGGTCATTACCATCACGCAGCAGCCTCAGGATACACTCTACGGCTGTCAGGGTTCGGATGCCACACTGAGTATTCAGGCATCGATCACGTTCAATGGAACGTTGAGCTATCAGTGGCTGCATAATGGGGCGCCGATTCCGGAAGGGTACGATGGGCGGTTCTTCGGGACAACAACTGCCACATTGACGATTCAGAACGTCCAGGCTGGTGACGCCGGTAGCTACGCATGTCTGGTGACGGGCAATAGTGGGGCAACGCCCGTGCTGTCCGAGCTTGCCGAATTGGTTGTTGCCGTGCCTTTGAGTATCGTCGAGCAGCCGCAGTCAGTGATGACTTGCCTCGAGGGAGAGGCGATTCTCCGGGTCATTGCGGATGGAACAATCCTGGGATATCAGTGGCAGCGGAGGACGCCACAGGGGTGGCAGAATATTCCGGGAGCAACAGGGGCGGAATATCGGATTTCCAATGCGGACTATGGGCAGTCGGGGGTCTATCGCTGCGTCGTCTTCGGGACATGTGGCACAGATACGGTACCGACCGATACAGCGGTGGTCTATGTTGCCGGACCGACCCAAATCATCTCCTCTCCCGACACGGTGTATGTGGGGCTTGGTGGGGAGGCGGTCTTGGAGGTGGAGGCGGAGGTAATTGGGGCGCCGCCGACGTATCAGGCGCAGTACCAGTGGTACCGTGGGGCGGTGGCGTTGCAGGATGGGGGGCGCATCAGTGGGGCGCGGTCGTCGCGGTTAGTAATTCAGGGGGTTGAGGCGGGGGACATTGGGGGTGAGTACTGGGTGGAGGTCAGCGGGTTGTGTGGGCGGGCAGAGCAGCACGGGTATGCGGTGTTGTCGCCGACGGTGGAGGTTGTGCAGCAGCCGCAGGGTGGGCAGTTTTGTGTGGGGGCGGCGGTGGTGTTGACGGTGCAGGCGCAGGCGGGTGGTGGGGCGCAGCGGGTGGAGTATCAGTGGCGGCGCGATGGGCAGCCGTTGGCAGATGGGGGCAATATCAGCGGGGCGCGGACGGCGCAGTTGCGGGTCGATCCGGTTGGGATTGGGGATGGGGGCAGCTACGATG
>BEHX01000007.1 GCA_002898295.1 bacterium HR21 | reverse complement strand
GGCCGAGGCCGTGGGGGCTCTGTTCCGCCGGGGCAGCCTGCCGCGCTGTGAATAGAAGTAGCAACTCGTCAGGGAGTACCATGGGAGATGACTATGCCCAGACGAGAAGCTACTCCCGCGGTTTACTACGCGGTGTCCAAATGCTGCTCCCTCGAATCCCGGTCCCAGGAAGGGGAACAATACCCACGCGTCCCCACCGTCTTTCCTGCTGTGTGGTATCAAGTTTACTGTAAACTTGTCCAATGGCATCTTACACCATCGGCGCGCTTGCCAAGGAAGTAGGGCTGAGTACCGAGGCGTTGCGTTACTACGAGCGGTTGGGGCTACTGCAGCCTGCCGAGCGCACCCGTACAGGCTACCGTCGCTATGACGAGCATGCGCTCCACCGGCTTCGCTTTATCCGCCAGGCTCAGGCACTCGGCTTCACGTTGGAAGAGATTCGGGAGCTCCTGGAGCTTCACTGGCAGAAGCCGAGCCCGACGGTGTGTCGGCGAGTTCAGGAGCAGATTGAGCAGAAGCTGCGTCTGATCCGGCGCAAACGCATGCTCCTAGAGCGGCTCGAGTTCGTGCTGGAAGAGCTTCTGCAGGCGTGCCGCGAGCGACGTCCGACCGAGCCTTGCCCAGTTCTGAAAGCCCTGCATGAGGATACAGCTGTCCAACCTTTCGAGGAGGAAGTACGATGACCGCATCGCCCGAAACCAGAGGTCGTTGGGCACTTCTGAGCACGATCCTTTTGGCTGTTGGAGCTTCTGCTTGCTGTTGGCTCCCACTGGGGCTTGGGCTGGTAGGACTAGCGGGGAGCGTTGCCACCAGCACACTGGGAGAACTCCGTCCCGTTCTGCTACCGCTGGCGCTTGTTCTCCTGGGTGTCGCCTGGTGGCAGGAGCTGCGCCGCCGTGCCGTTGCCGACTGCTGCAGCAGGGGGAATCTCCCGTGGCACCTGCGCCGCGGTCGGCTGTGGCTACTCCTAGGGGTCACTGCACTGGTTGCGGGAAGCTGGCTCTATCCGCTTGTGGTCGGAGCCTCCACCGAGCTATCTCCATCGCCTGTGATTTCTGCTGCCGATGACTCTCTCCGGAGCTCCTCTACCGGTGGTCCGGGTGATAGCCTTGCCTGCTATCGCCTCCGTATCGGGGGTATGAGCTGTGCAGCATGTGCTGTACATGTCAAGCGTGCGCTCTTGCAGGCAGGGGCACAGGAAGCTCGCGTGGAATACCCCGCGGGAGCAGCTTTCGTCTGCGTCCCCCGCTCGGTCTCACTGACGAAGCTCACGCACGCCGTCGGCCGTGCCGGTTACCGAGTGATTTCTGTTCGGGAGGAGCAATCCTCAACGGATACATCCCATCCCGTTCCACAGCCCCGGTGCTGCCAATGACTCCCAGGAATGAGGCTGCTTTCGCGCCGTTCTCTCCTCACAGCGCGGTCCCCTTCGACCTCATCATCATAGGCGGAGGAGCAGCAGCATTTTCCGCCGCCATCCGCGCCGATGAGCTAGGAGCTCGCACACTCATGCTCAACGATGGACTTCCCCTCGGGGGTACGTGCGTCAATGTCGGCTGCGTGCCGTCCAAGTACCTCCTGCAAGCACTCAAGCAATACCGGCACCTGCAGCAGAGAACTGCGAAGCCGTGGCTTCGGGGGCGTGAGGAGCTCGAGCTCGACTACGCCCAGCTTGTGGATACCAAAGAGGAACTGGTCAACGCTCTGCGGCGGCGCAACTACGAGGAGTTGCTCGGGCGGCTGCGCATGGTAACCTTCCGAGCTGCGCGTGCCCGTCTTCTGGGGCAGATTCCCTCAGCGCCAGCCGTTGCTAGCTGCTGCAGTGTTCCAGAATCCGACTTCCTGGTCGCAGCGGGTGGGGAACTTTTCCGCTCTCCCCGACTACTCATCGCAACGGGCGCGCGAACGTTCGTCCCTCCGATCCCAGGGCTTGAAGCTGTGCGACCGCTCACCCATCAGAGCGCACTGTCTCTCCGCACACCGCCGCGTTCGCTGGTCATCCTGGGAGCAGGACCGATGGGGCTGGAATTCGCTCAGCTCTTCCGCCGTGCCGGTTCAGAGGTGACCGTCATTGAGCTCCAGCCCCGCATCCTGCCTCAGCACGATAGCGAGATCGCGCAGAGCCTCCAGCAGCATCTGGAGGCGGAAGGCATCCGGTTCCTCTTGGGAATTCGCCTGGAACGGGTCGAAGGGACACCAGGCAATGTGCGTGTCATCGCTGGAGGGGAAATCCTCGCTGAGGCAGAACAAATCCTGGTTGCAACCGGGATTCGAGCCAATACAGACGGACTAGGCTTGGAGACGGTAGGTGTCCTCACGGACGAGCGTGGGTTCATCCGCACCGATGCTCGCCAGGAAACCAGCGTTGCCGGCATTTACGCTGCCGGCGATGTGACAGGTCGTATGCCCCTGGAGACGGTAGCAGCACGCCAGGGATGGAACGCAGCGCATAACGCACTGACGGGCGACTCTCGCTCGCTCCGCTACGAACTGGTTCCCCACGCTGTCTTCACCGACCCGGAAGTCGCTGCCATAGGAATGACCGAGGATGATGGGCGAGCGCAGGGCTCATATTCCTGTGTTCGGCTCTCGCTGGAGAACGTTCCTCGAGCACTGACACAGCAAGACACCCGCGGGTTTGTCAAGCTTGTGGTCGACTCTTCCGGAAAGCTGTGTGGTGCACATGCCCTTGCCGCCCATGCCTCTGAGCTCATCCACATCCCTCTGCTGGCAATGGCAGCAGGAATGCGGGTGGAAGAGCTCGTGGAACTGGTTTACGTCTTCCCCACGTACAGCGAAGCCTGGAAGATTGCCGCACAGAGTCGCATCCGCCCGCTTGAACGCATGAGCTGCTGCGTGCTGTAAGAGGTGGGGCTGCCAGAGAGAGCCTTGTGCTAAACCGAGCGGTAGGCTGCAGCGTCTCTGCACAGTGTGTTCCCCGAACAGCGGTTCGCGCCGATGATCGCCGTGTTCCTCTGGAGCGTCCTCAGCCTGCAGCCGGATGTTCTCACCTCGGGGACTGAGTGCCCCTTCGGGGAGAATTTCCCTGATTCCGTCGAGCCCCGCTTCTTCCA
Organism: bacterium HR21; assembly: GCA_002898295.1. Lineage (GTDB taxonomy): Bacteria > Bacteroidota > Ignavibacteria > Kapaibacteriales > HRBIN21 > HRBIN21. The sequence goes on along the minus strand of BEHX01000007.1, from coordinate 122,079 downwards.
CCGGGAGCTTCCTGCGCCTCCCAGATTCCCGTCACTCCCTCCGCCCTTGCCGGACTCTTTGTGGGAGCTTTTCGAAAGGCAGTGGTCCTGGCAGCCCTGGAGAGAACCGGAGTGGCAGCGAGAGCTCGAATCCAAACTGCAGGAGCTGCGGCGAAAGCATCAGCACCATCTCCGCCAGTGGCGTCGTCAGTTCGAGCGCTGGCAGCGGCGTTGGGAGCGCTCCTTCCGGGAATACCGAGACTGGCTCCGTCGCTACCAGCGTGAACTGGAACGCGAATTGGAGCGTCTCAGGAAGCCGTGCGAGCCGCCACTGCCTGAGGAGCTGTAGGTTCACTTGTACCGTCGCAGGAACTCCAGTCGATCTTGCAGCTGGTGGATCGGGACCAGTAAGTGCTCTTTGTCCAAGATGGCGGATTCCCGGTCCTCGAAGACGAGCTCGTAATCCTTGCTCATGACGATTGCCTCCTCGGGGCAGACCTCTTCGCAGAAGCCGCAGTAGATGCACCGCAGCATGTTGATTTCGAACTTCACCGGGTAGCGCTCTTTGTCGCGTTCGGTCTCCCCTGCCTGAACCTCGATGGCGAGCGCTGGGCAGACCCGCGAGCAGAGACCGCAAGCAACACAGCGTTCGCCGTCCTCATCGAGCACCAGGACTGGACGTCCGCGATATGACCCCAGCGGCTCCCAGCGCTCTTCGGGATACTGGCGTGTGAACTTCGGCTTGAACATCTGCCGCAAGGTAATACTCAAGCCGCGGACGATTTCCGGAATGTAGAGCCGTTCCCAGAAACTCATCCGCTGGGCTTCTGTGTTCTGCGTCACATTCATGGAAGCACCTCACCGAGCATTGACCACCAACAAGACGACGCCGGTCAGCAAAATATTGACCAGCGCCAGTGGGAGGAGCGTCCGCCACCCCAGGCGCATGAGCTGGTCATAGCGGAAGCGCGGCACAGTCCACCGCACCCAGATGAAGAGGAACAGGAAAAAGGCGGTCTTTGTCAATGTCACAGCTGCCTGGAAGAGCGCCAACCCCAGCGATCCCTCCCGGAGCCCGAGCCACTGCGGCAAATCTGGGACGAACGGCACATGCCATCCGCCAAAGAACAGCGTCACCATCATCAGCGAGGCGACCACCATGTTGGAGTACTCTGCCAAGAAGAAAAGCCCGAACTTCATACCGGAGTACTCCGTATGGTAGCCCCCAACCAGCTCCGGTTCTGCCTCGGGCAGGTCAAACGGGGCACGATTTGTCTCGGCAAAGGATGCCACCAAGAACAGCAGGAACCCCAGAGGCTGGTAGACAACATTCCAGACATGCTTTTGCCGGGCAATGATGTCTGCCAAATCGAGCGTTCCGGCTACCATGACCACCCCCAGGATCGACAGCCCGAGGGTCAGCTCATAGGAGATCATCTGTGCCGAGGAGCGCAAGCCACCCAGGAGGGAGTACTTGTTGTTCGATGACCACCCTGCCAGCACGATCCCGTAGACACCCAGAGAGGTCATCGCCAGGATGTAGAGAAGCCCCACGTTGATGTGGGGTGCGACCGAAATCGGGACCCGCTCCCCGCCGATGACGACGGCATCGGCAATCGGGATTACCGCATAGAGGCTCAAAGCGACGGTAATAGAAATCAGTGGCGCCAGCCGGTGATATGCTCGGTCTGCCACTGCCGGCACCAGGTCCTCCTTGAAGTAGAGCTTGATAACGTCGGCAAAAGGCTGCAGTAGACCAAATGGTCCCACACGGTTGGGTCCGATACGGTCCTGAATCCACGCCGCCACACGCCGCTCGACGTAGACCAAGCTCGCCGCCGCTAGGAGCACAGCATTGACCACAATGAAGGCTTTGATCAAGGCAATGAGCACCTGCGCTGCAAGCTCCGGCATTGTTGCTGGCTTTACGGTTTCAACACATGTGACTCATACTGCAGAGCAGGCACTGGGTCCGGATTCCGCCCCTTCCCGAGCACAACACCCTGGTAGGCATCCAAGAGCTGGTATGTCATTCCGGCAAAGCTCGGCACTTCGCGGGCGATCTCCAGGAAGACCTCCTCAGAACGGCGCCACTTCCAGAGAGTCCCCAGCAGTCGCGCGATAGCCTGCAGATGCTGCCAGGTCTGCCGGCAATCCCGGCGTGGACCGTGGGTCCAGCGATCATTCCAGGCACCCAGTTTATCCCAACGGCTCATCTGCAGTCCCTGGTAGCGTTCACGTTCTTTCGTCGCGACAGCAGGGCGCAGGAGCTGTACCCGTCGCTGGATGTTCGTGTACGTTCCCTCCAGTTCCGCATAGGTGGTGGTCGCCAGCAGGATGTGGGCATACCGCGTGCTCTCGGTGTAATTCGAGGCATGCATGATGACCATCTCCGCTTCCTCGAGCGCCTGCCGCAACTGCGGGGAGAGTGCTGCCGGGTCTTCCTCCACGATGTAAAGCAGGCGAATGGCACCGTAGTGCACCTTCTCAGGCAGCTCCTCCAGTCCCACACCGCCAGCACTGGGCTTGAGCCCGAGCTCGAGCACACCTGTGGTGTTCGGATTGCGGTCAGCGCAGCGCAGGAAATCGTCTCCGAAATCTGGGTCGTCTCGCCGCGGGAAGTCCAGATTAGGGGTCTTCAGAACCGTGCGGGCAAACTTGACCAGCGCATAGGCATCCTCATTGGTCAGCCGCCCTGAACCAATGATGGCAATCTCTTCCGGCTTGTACCGGCGCAGAGCAGCAGCCACAGCGTCGTAGGCAGCCTCCCACGAGACTGGCTCGAGCTTCCCTGTAACCGCCGACCGCAGGTGCGGACCATCGACCCGGTTGTAGTTGACAAACCCGTACTGTGTCAGGCGCCCCTGGTCACACATCCAGTACTGATTCACGCTCAGATTCCGCCGAGGTTCCAGACGGAGGATCTCGTTGTTACGCACGCCGATGCGAATGTTACACCCACGAGCACAGCCAGGGCAGATTGAATCCGTGAAACTCATCTCCCAGACCCGGGCACGGAAGCGGAAGTCCCGACTGGTGAGCGCCCCGACTGGGCACAGTTCGATGACATTCATCGAGTACGGATTGTCGAACTCTGTGCCAGGGTAGAGCTCAATGGTGACATGATCATTGCGCTCCACGAAGGTCAACACGGGCTGCCGGGCAATCTCATTGGCAAAGCGAATACAACGGGAACAGAGAATGCAGCGCTCGGCATCGAAAACGATGGTCGGACCCCAGATGACGCGCTTGGGCTTGTGGACTTTTTCCTCATCGAAGCGGCTCACGCCGCGGCTATAGCGGAAGGCGTACTCCTGGAGCTTACACTGCCCTGCCTCGTCGCAGATCGGGCAATCCAGCGGATGGTTGATCAGCAGGAACTCCATCACCGCCTCCTGCGCCCGCACCGCCCGCTCACTTGTGGTACGCACCACCATCCCATCAGCAACTGGCGTAGCGCAAGCAATCTGAAGCTTGGGCAGGAAGCTGATGACAGGCTGCCCGGTATCGTCCAGCTCAATGCTCCCGTCGGGGCGCCGCTTCGGCATGCCGACCTCAACCAGGCACATACGGCAGTTACCTGCTACGGACAACGCAGGATGCCAGCAGAAATGAGGAATCTGCAGCCCGTTCTCGTATGCCGCCTCAATAATCGTCTTACCCGCCGGAACTTCCAGGCGCTGTCCGTCGATGGTAATAACGGGCATCGGTCGCCGCAGAAAGCTTTGAGACACCGCACGAAATTACGCTACGCCGGCGGACTACTCTTCCCACTCGTTACGGGGCTCCCAGGATTCCCCGCCACAGGGGATGTAGTCGGGGCGAACATGCTCATCGAGCAACACACACAGCTGTCCTGTCTCATCGAAGTGGCGGCATGAACCGCACAACAGCTCCTCGCGCAGCTGACGCACCTCCTGCGTGAACGCGCTCCAGCGTCGGTATGCCGGGTAGAAGACTACTCCCCAGAGCACCAGCAGCACCAGCCACCAGTGGCGCCACAGATCTGGAACCAGCCCGGACACTGCCAGGCTCCCGAGCACAACCAAGAAAGCTCGCACAACAGCCCCGTAGACAATTGTCCCTGCCGTCACTTCAACCTCTCCGGACCGGCTTCGACGCTGGAAGAGCCACAGATCCCGCAGGCGTTCCCAGAGGAGAGAAGCCATCGGCTGCTCCTTCGGCTGTAGAGGCGATGACGAGAGAGCTCCCCCTTCAGCGTTAGCCTCACCTCGAGGCTGCCTCCGAGTGGCGCGCCGGAGCCAACTCAGACGCCGTGCCCGGCGCCTACTCTTCTGAGGGCCGCTCCTCCAGGAAGCCTTTCCGGAGCTTCTGTGCCAGCTTCTCCCGTAACCGTTGGCGTGCCTCATCGGAGAGTACTCCTAGCCCCAGGACCGACTGCCGGAATACATATGCCCGCTCCAATGGGAAACTCCGCCCGGAGAGCACCCAGAGCAGGAAAATGCCATCGGATATGCCCGCCTCCAGGTGAACCAGCGAGGGCACATCGACCGGGATGAAGATGCCGCGGGCAACAAGCTCTTCGGTGAGCTGATGTCCGAGCTGTGCCAGAAAGTGCCGGAACTGTTGAATCCGCTGCAGGAAGCGTCCGTCCGGACTCCGCAGCGCATGCGCCCAGAACTCCAGAAAAATCGGCGCATGGGAAGCATGCTGGCGGTAGAAGAGGACCGCTGCTTCGCGGACGACATCTGCCCGCTGGAGCGGATCGGCAATCCCTTCCAGGCGCCTGAGGAGCTCACGTTCAAACTGCCCAAGCCAGGAATCCAGCAGGGCGTAGAAGAGCTCCTCCTTCGTTGGGAAATACTCGTAGACAGTGCCTTTGGCTACCCCTGCAGCATGCGCGATTTCAGCAATGCGGGTCGCATGGTAGCCCTTGCGGGCAAACACGGTCGCCGCTGCCTCCAGCAGTTGCTCCCGCCGGATGTCCCTATTGACCCGCCCCATCCCGTTGGCGCAGGAGTTCTCCAACAGCGGTGACAATCCACTCAGCGCAGACACGCTTCGAACGCGGCGGCATCATCCGGATCCGCCCATCGGGGAACAAGAGCGCGAGCGTATTCTCCGTCCCACCAAACCCACTGCGCCCCCAGCGGAGGCTGTTGAGCACGAGCAGATCCAGCCGCTTCCGCCGGAGCTTTTCCCAGGCTGACTCCCACTCAGCATCTGTCTCCAGGGCAAAGCCGACAAGGAGCTGCCCCGCACGCCGCTCATGCCCAAGCGTTGCGAGGATATCCGGGGTCGGACGCAGCCGCACTGTCCATTCCTCGCTTGTCTTCTTGCGCTTGCCCGCAAGCGGTTCTGCAGGAGTGTAATCGGCAACAGCAGCGGCAGCAACAATGACATCTGCGTGTTCCCGGTAGTGCCAGACAGCGGCGAACATCTGTTCAGCGGTTTCTACCCGCTGCAGCATGATGCCCGGAGGGTCGGGAAGCTCGGTCGGACCGGAGACCAGGATGACTCTTGCTCCCCGATCCCGGAAGGACTCCGCCAGCGCATAGCCCATCCGTCCGGTAGAGCCATTGGTCAGGTAACGCACGGCATCGAGCCACTCGCGAGTCGGTCCAGCCGTCACCAGCACTGTCCGTCCCTTCCAGAGCTGCCGGTGGTAGGAGGTGAGCACTCCCGTAGTCAGCGCTCCCTCCAGCGTTCCGAGCAGTGTTTCCAGCTCTGGCAGGCGCCCAACGCCGACGGTGCCGCTGGCAAGCTCGCCCACGGCCGGTGGGATAATCCAGGCACCGGATTCTCGCAGAAAGTCCACTGCCCGTTGGAGCGCCGGCTGTTCCCAAAGCTCGGAGTCCATCGCCGGAGCCAACACCAGAGGTGTCTGCCGGGGGAGTGCGCACGCCACCAGAGTCGGCGCTGTATCGGCAATGCCAGCCGCTAGCTTGCCCAGCGTCGTTGCCGAACATGGGGCAATGAGCATGACCTCTGCCCAGCGCGCCCATTCGACGTGCCAGCTGTGAGGCAAGGCAGGGGGGAAGACCTCCCCAACCACGGGAGCAAAAGCTGCCAGAGCACCGTCAGCGACGAACTGCCGTGCTGACGGGCTGACCGCAACCCGGACCTCAGCCCCGTGCCGCCGCAGTTCCCGCACCAGCAGCGGCGCTTTGTATGCGGCAATGCTGCCCGTTACCCCCAGCACGATGCGGCGCCCCTGAAGACCTCCGCTCATGCGCTCGCCCCCGTGTAGGAACGCAGTGCCCGCAGGAACGTCCATCGGCTCACCCCCAGCAGCGCTGGCGGGATCAGAAGCCCAGCAATAACAAGCTCCAGTGAAGCCTTTCCCAGCAACACTTGCGCCGGCACCGACGCTACCAGCGCCATCGGGAAGATATAAAGCAGCACCCGCCGCAGCAGCGGCGTATAGATGCTCTCCGGCTTCATCCCGAACTGGTACATGATGTGGAAGGTCTGCTGAATGCCCTCGGCGGCTAAAATCCGAATCGCCACAGCCCCAATCAGCGCCTGGAAGCTGAGCATGCACAAGAGCCCGTTGAGCAGAAAGATCGGATACGCTACGGCTGCCCATAGCGGAGGCGGCGCCACACGCCCGATCCCGTACCCCAGCACGGTCAGCGCAACCGCCAGATTCAGGAAGGAGGCAACATTCGGGTAGCGCAGAAACACCAGGAAAAACGGCGATACGGGCTTGAGCAAGAAGAAGTCCAGCTCCCCGGTGAGCACGTACTGCGGAATGCGCCAGAAATTCGTCGAAAAGAGCGCCATATTGAGAGCATCCACAACGAAGAGCGTTCCCAGGAAGACTGCCATCTCATCGCGGCTCCAGCCAGCAATGACTGGCGTGTGCAGGTAGATGACCTCGAACAGCCCGACTTGCACAGCGTACCAGACCACATCGATGAGGAAGCTGAGCCATAGGTGGAGCCGGTACTCCATCTCCCGGCTCAACGCCTGTGCGAGGAAGATCGCCCAGAGCCGGACGCCGAACCACATCGGGTGGCTAGCCTCCATATCCCCCAAACCGTCGCATCCCGAGACGCCATATGCCGGCAACCCCAACCCCGAGCACGAGCACCCACAGGAGCGCCCGGAGGGCAAACAGACCAAGCCGCTCCTCCGGAATCAGCCCGGAGAGGATTCCCGCCGGCACGTAGGCAATGTACTGGAAGGGGAGCCACTCGGACAGTTCGCGCAGTCCCCCAGGCAACAACGCGAGCGGCACCAGCTGCCCGGAGAGGAACCATAAGCTGATGTCCTTGACCACGTGGAGCGTCCAGACCTCATCCATCCAAAAAGCCACGTACGAGATCCCCAACCCCATCAGAAAGTTCAGGAGCATCCCCAGGAACAGAAAGGGAGCTGCCCACAGGAGGCGCTCCAGTGCCAAATGAGCAGGCAACCAGGGAAGCGCTACCCACATTGCTCCGAGTGCCAGGAGGAGCACCACAGGAAAGGTGACCGCCCGCTCTGCAAGTGCCATCGCGAACGTGTAGGGAGCATGTGCCATGGGCTTGAGGAGGTACCGCACCAGTTCGCCCGTCCGGATTTCCTCTGCCACCATACGCTCAACACGCCCACCGCGGGTGATACCTAGGGCGAGCGTTGCACAGGCAATGTAGAGCGCCATCTGTGCGAAAGGCACGCCCGCAAAGCTCTGCTGCTGTCCCCAGCCGTAGACCGCTGACCAGAGGAAGAGCTGGACGCTCACGCCGACGACCACCATCAGCCCGGCAGTGAAGAGGAAATTTGCCCGGTACATCAAGGCAGCGCTGAGTCCGAGACGCACGACGCTGAGGTACAGCACCGGGCTTCTCATCGCAGTGCTAGAGCCATCTGGATGACCTCCGGGGGAATATCCAGGTGGTTCGTGCGCGCATCATCGGCAGCTAGCTCCAAGGGCAGCGGGTCCTGGAGGTGCCCGATGTAGTAGGCTGTGTAAAACCCGCTTGAACACCCCCGCAGCGCATCGCACACCATGCGGTAGCCCAGCCAGCTTGCCCGGAGAATGTCCGTCACGGAGGCTTTCCCACCCCGCTGGAAGTAGCTCATATCGACGGCACGGATTTCCCGCTCGATACCCCGGCGGCGGAAAATGTCTTCGAGAGTCTGCTGAATCTCCCGCAGCGACTTCGCATATGCCTCGGAGACCACGATGATGGTATCCCGATCCCGCTGGGCAACGACCTCAGCCAAGCGTTCGTAGTCGACCTCTTCGTGCGGACGGATCGCATACTCCGCCCCTCCGATAATCCCAGCGTAGAACGCCAAGTAGGCAGAATCGCGCCCCATCGAGCGGATCAGATAGACACGACGGTGCGAGCTGGCAGTGTCCCGAATCCAGCTGAGCATCTCCAGGCTGCGTTCCAAAGCACTGTAGAATCCGATGGAAGTCCCGTAGTTGTTGCAGACATCGTTGTCAATGGAGCCCGGGGCGACCAAAATGCGTGTGCGCCACCCTTCGCGACGCAAGATCTGCTCCAGCGCCCAGGCAGCCTTCACACTCCCATTCCCCCCGATGACGAAGAGGTAATCAAAGCCCTGCTCTTCCAGGTTCCGAGCTGCTCGCTCCTGGAGCTGCTGGGAAGTTGCAAGCTCGGGGAAGCGGACTGTGCCCAGGATTGTCCCGCCTAGCATGGCAATGCCAGAGACATCGCGCTTGCCCAGAGGGCGGTACTCATTGTAGACCAGCCCTTTCCAGCCGTCGAGCACGCCGTAGACGGTACTCTCCGGACTGAGATTCAGCGTTGCCCGGACAACTGCTCGGATGAAGGCATTCATGCCCGGGCAATCCCCTCCACCGGTCAGGACAGCACACCGGATCGGCGCCAACGTCTGTGCCATTGTTCCCCACTCTCTCGACGCTCAACGCACTTTGAAGGTTGTCATGGTTACAATTGCCAAGATCACGGCGACGATGTAGAAACGGACGACCACTTGCGCTTCGTGCCAGCCACACCGCTCAAAGTGGTGGTGCAGGGGTGCCATGCGGAGCAGCCGCCGTCCTTCCCCGTAGCGCTTCTTCGTGTACTTGAAGTACACCACCTGAGCGATGACTGAGAGCGTCTCGGCGACGAAAACCCCGCCGAGGATAGGCAGCAAGAGCTCCTTTTTGACCAGTACTGCCAGTGCCCCCAGCGCTCCACCCAGTGCCAGCGCACCGGTATCGCCCAGGAAGACCTGCGCCGGATAGGTGTTGAACCAGAGGAATCCCATCGCTGCCCCCACCATTGCTGCAGCGAAAATGCTCAACTCATCAGCCCCACGCAGATGCATGATGTTGAGGTATCGTGCAAACACGGCGTTACCAGACACGTAGGCGATCACGACCATTGCCAGCGCAGCGATTCCCACCGTTCCAATTGCCAGCCCATCGAGCCCATCGGTCAAGTTCACTGCATTGGAGGTTGCCGTAATGACCAGCACAACCATCGGCACGTAGAACAGTCCCCAGTCCAGATTGACGTTCTTCTGGAAGGGCACAGTCGTCTGCGTGGCCACAGCCGGATAGCTGCTAGAGAACCACTCAGGGAAAGCAACAATAGCGGTGCCGAGCAATACCCCAATGGCAACTTGTCCGGCAAGCTTGTAGCGCCCGATGAGCCCATTGGGCAAGCCTTTCACGACCTTGAGGTAGTCGTCCAGGAAGCCCACAACACCCATCCAGGCGGTCACCACCAGGATGGCAACAACCATCCCATTGGTCAAATTTGCCCACAGCAGGGTGGGCACAACGATAGCCAGGAGCACCAAAATCCCGCCCATCGTCGGAGTACCCTGTTTCCGGCTATGGTTCCCCACGCCTTGGAGCTCGGGCTTGCCTCGCTCTTGGAACTGCCGCTGCCGGAGGAAGCGAATGAGCGGCGGTCCAAACACGAAGCACAGCAGCAACGCTGTAATTGCCGCCATCGCAACCCGGAAGGTGACGTACTGGAAGAGCCCAAACCCGGGCGGATCAAACGTTTTCCATATCCAGAGTGCCAGATGGTACAGCATGGCTGTGCTCTCCCCTATTGTCGCGCCAGAGCTGCAGGATACGCTCCATTGCCAGGGCGCGAGAGCCTTTCAGCAGGACGACATCGCCTGCTTGCACCCGCTGCCGCAGATACTCAGCCAATTCCTCATGGGAACAGAAGACCCGTACGGCGGGATACGCTGGAGCAACTGCTGCGAAGGCTTGTCCGAGCACGCAGACAACGTCTGCTGAGCGCTGCGCCTGTTCCAATACCCGGCGGTGTGCCTCTTCGGTTGCGTGTCCCAGCTCCCGCATATCTCCCAACACTGCCCACCGCCACCGGCGGCACGGCAGGAGCCGAAGCGTTTCCAGCGCAACACGCATGGAAAGCGGGTTCGCATTGTACGTATCGTTGAGCACACGCACCCCCGGGAGGAACTCCAGGAGTGCCATCCTCCCATATCCGTGCCCGGAAGATTGCGGCACAGCCTCCGAGAGGGCAGCAACGACGCTATCGGCATCCAGCCCCAGCATCCACGCTACCGCCGCTGCCGCCACCGCTGCCCGCACTCCAGCATTGCCGGGAATTCGGAGCTGGCAGGAGCGTACTTCCGCCCCGTAGTGCAGCCGAATGAACGGGTAGCCTTCCTCCCCAACGCTTGCCTCTGCCCAAACGGTGGCTTCCGGGAGTGTGCCAAAGGTTACCTCGCCAGGCTGTGGCTCCAGCAGCGCTTCTTCTGCCGGCAGGATAACACCACCGTTGCGCGCCCGCAGGAAGCGCACAAGCGCTGTTTCCTCTCGCACAACGCCGGCAAGCGAGCCGAAGAACTCCAGATGCTCCTCTCCGAGCGCGGTCACCACCCCATGGGTGGGCTGGACTATTTGGCAGAGCCGGGCGATCTCGCCGAAGGAGTTCGTGCCGAGCTCAATGACAGCGACCTCATGCTCCAGACCAAGACGCAGAAGTGTCAGCGGTACCCCAAGCTGGTTGTTCTCATTCTCCGGGGTCTTGAGCACTCGAAAGCGCTTCTGGAGCACCGCAGCAATGAGCTCCTTCGTCGTGGTCTTCCCTGCCGAGCCAGCAACAGCAATGACAGGCAGGCGGAAGCGTTCCCGATGCCGGCGTGCAAGTTCCCCCAATGCCCGCTTAGGGCTTACCACCGGGAGGCACCGGTATACCTGCCAATCTGCCGGAGCATGACGCCAGAGCGCCTGCTCCACCAGCGCCAGCGAAGCCCCCTTGGCAAAGGCTTCCGGCAGCTTCGTATGGGCGTCGAGAGAGCGACCACGCAACGCCACGAAAATCCCACCGGGAACTGGGCGGCGGGAATCTACCGTCAGTCCCTCAAAACGCTCTTCTGCCGCCACGAGCCCCCCCGCTTCGGGGAAAAGCTGCTGGAGTTCGTATCCATACCAGACAACGCCGGGAATTGCCGGTTCCATCCGGTCATGCGCCTCGTGCCGCACAAAATTAGGTGCCTTTGCACACGTACCATAAGCAGTTCACAGCGCTCGTCTTTACGCCAGGTACACGTGTATTCTCCCGTCCTATGGGCCGCATCAGCGGCGTTGTCCTGAGCCTCTTGTGTATATGCATCCCTCAGCTTCTGGCGCAAACTCCGCTGGGTGCGTTCAAAATTGCCCGCCTCAAGTACGCCGGTGGCGGGGACTGGTACAATGATCCCTCTGCGGAAGTCAACCTCCTGCGCTTCGTCCAGCAGCATACTGCAATCCCGGTGCAGCCGGTCTTCGAAGCAGTCGACCTCTCAAGCGACGCGATCTTCCAGTACCCGATGCTCTTCCTGACGGGGCACGGCAACGTTGTCTTCTCCCACGACGAGGCTCGCCGATTGCGCACCTATCTGCTCAACGGCGGCTTCTTGTACATTGACGACGACTACGGACTCGACACCGCCATCCGGCGGGAGATGCGCAAAGTTTTCCCCGACAAGGAGTTCGTTGAGCTGCCCTTCTCGTACGGGCTCTTCCATTGCCACTTCTCCTTCCCGCATGGGACGCCGAAGACGCATGAGCATGACGGCAAACCCCCGCAGGCGTTCGGCATCTTCCACGAAGGACGCCTCTGCGTGCTCTACACTTACGAAAGCAATCCCAGCGACGGCTGGGCAGATCCGGAAGTGCACAACGATCCACCGGAAAAGCGCGAGGAGGCTTTGAAGTTCGGCACCAACATCGTCGTCTGGGTGCTAAGTCAGTAGCTCTACAGTGCCAGCATCCGTTCCAGCGCTCGCCGCGCCCGCCGTGCGATATCCTCCGGGACAGTGATCGGAAAGACCTCCTCTTGCAGTGAGCGCAGCACCTTTTCCAGTGTGATCCGCTTCATGTACGGGCAGATGGCGTCGGGCTTCAGCGGGTAGAAGCGCTTGCCCGGGTTTTCCTGCTGGAGCCGATAGAGCAAGCCCACCTCTGTCCCAACGATGAACTCCTCGGCAGCAGAGCCGCGGACATAGCGGAGCATCCCATCGGTGGAAGCAACTACAAGCGGTCGCCCTTCAAGACTGCCTTCCGCACAGGCGTAGAGCGTTGCCGACATACAGCCACACTCCGGGTGAATGAGGAACTCCGCCTCGGGATAACGCTGGAGTGCTGCGCGGATATCCTCAAACCGCATCGCAGCATGGACATGGCATTCGCCCATCCAGAGCCGGATGCGCCGCCCGGTCTGCGCCCGGAGCCACGCCCCGAGAAACATGTCAGGGACGAAGAGAATTTCCTGCTCCGGCGGGATTGCCTCAATGACCGCGCGAGCATTGGCGGAAGTACAGACCCAGTCGCTTTCTGCTTTGACCGCCGCGGAGGTATTGATGTAAGCAACGACAACCGCACCGGGATGGCGCGCCTTCCACTCCCGCAGCTGCTCTGGGGTAAGAGAGTCTGCCAGCGAACAGCCTGCCTCTGGGTCCGGCAGTAGGATTCGTTTCTCCGGGCAGAGGATCGCTGCTGTCTCGGCCATGAAGTGAACGCCGCAGAAGACAACGAGCTCTTCCGGGCGTGCCGCCGCTGCCCGAGCCAACGCCAGGGAATCCCCTACCACATCGGCAATTTGCTGGACTTCGGGCACCTGGTAGTTGTGGGCAAGAATGAGCGCTCTCTTCTGCTGCTTCAGCTCGCGGATCTGCTGCTGCAGCTCTGCGACTGTCTCCATCGCTTGTGCCGCTGTCCTGCGGTCGGCAAAGAGCAAACTGAGCTTTTCCCCGCTCCCTGGGGCTGACTCACCTCAGTCCAGGCACTGACTACAGCGCGGCATGGAAACTCAGCAGACGTGCCAGCTCACCGGTGGCAACCCGACGGTCGAACGCAGCCAGAAGTTCCTCCTGGGGCACGGGCAGCGATCCGCTCCGCCAGCGCTCATACAGCTCAACAAGGTGGCGGCTCATCGTTGCAACATCGCCTGGCTCTGCCCAGAAGATGCCTTCCGCCGTCAGGAAAGGTCGCAGGAAGGAAGTGCCCGGAGCGCAGACCAAGACAGTCCGCCGCGCACCCAGGTACTCGAATAACTTCGCTGAGGACCCCACTATACGGTCCTGCTCTACCCAGAGGACATGCGACTCGAGCATCTGCCGCACTGCTTCCCGGTGCGGAACATAGCCAAGGCGACGGACAACATCGTGCAGTCCGTAGTGCTCGACCATCTGCCAGTGTTCCGGACGCAGCAGTCCAACGAAGCGCAATTCCAGCTGCCGCCGTGCGGCAGGATACTGTTCAAGGAAGCGCCGCAGGGCTTCGAACATCGTCCGCGGTGTTCCGTGCTTGAGCACACCGATGAAGCTCACAACGAAGCGGTCCGCCGGTGGTGCGCTTCCGCTGACGGCAGCGAAGTCCTCCGGGTCGTATCCGTGCGGGATAATGACCACATCCTCATGCGTGAGCAATTCAGGGTACTGCCGCAGCAGGTGCTCTTTGAGCCCACGGGTGACGACGGTGATCCGGGCTGCTCGTGTCAGGACGTAGCGCTCCAGCTTTCGATGCGTGGAGCGGTGCCACGGCGTGGGATACCACCACTCGGGGTCTCCTCCCCAGGGATCGCGGTAGTCCACAATGAACGGCAGCCCAGCGCGCTCGGCTAATGCCGCCGCCACGAGGAAATCCGTAAACGGGGGAGCGGTGGCGAAGAGAATTGCCGGTCGGTGCTCCTGAATCAGACGCCATCCGAGCTCAACAGCTTGGTGCTTCCAACGGATGGCGCGATCGGGAATCCAGCGGAGCTGACTCCAGCGTAGCCAGAGACGGTGAAGGCGTCGCGTAGGCAAGGCAACGGTCCGATCTGCCGCCGCTCGGCGTTGAATCCAGCGTGGGGTCCCATCGCCGGGAGTGCGGTAGATCGCAATCCAGCGCTGTTCGAGCTCCTCCAGCAAACTCGGGTCGAAGGCGAAGTACGCCGAGGGTGTGGCAGTAAGGACGAGCGGCTCCCAGCCATAGTCGGGCAAGTACTTGACGAATTTGCTCACGCGCAGCACCCCGCTGGTGCCCATCGGGGGGAAGTAGTAGGCAATGACAAGGACACGTCGGCGTCCAGCCTCCATTGGCTCAAACGCTGAGCAGTTCGCGCGGGGCTGTTGTCAAAACGCGGGCACCTTCGGGGGTCAGATGCACATCGTCCTCAATGCGCACACCGAAGCGTCCCGGGAGATAGATGCCCGGCTCGACCGTAACAACCGCACCGGCGGGCAAGCGCAGCCGCCGCGGAGCTCGCGGGGAGAGCGCCGGAGGTTCGTGCACACTGCGCCCGATCCCGTGTCCGAGGCTATGCCGGAAGAACTCCCCATAGCCCGCCTCAGCAATACGGCGACGGGCAACGGCATCTGCATCCTGTGCCCGCATCCCAACGTGGAGCGCCTCAATTGCCCGCTCCTGTGCTTCGAGGACAACCTGGTAGACCCGGCGCTGCTCTGCGCTGGCACGTCCCAGCACGAACGTGCGAGTCATGTCCGAGACGTATCCCCCCACGACGCAGCCGAAGTCAACGGTGACCAGCTCGTTGCGGCGCAACCGACGATTCGATGCACGCCCGTGCGGCAGAGCTCCGCGCTCTCCGCTGGCAACGATGATTTCGAAAGCATCCCCTTCCGACCCAAGACAGCGAGCACGGTAGGAAATCTCGGCTGCGAGCTCCCGCTCGCTCATCCCTTCGCGGACTTCGGGAAGCACTGCCTCGTAGACTTGCGAGGCAATCTGCGCTGCCCGCCGAAGAAGCTCCACCTCCGCTGGGAACTTCGCTACGAAGAGCTCCTCTACGACCCCCGACAGAGGCACCAACTGGCACGGTCTCCAGCGCCGCCGAGCTTCCCAGACGGTGGCGTATGCTACCGAAGGCTGGAATGCCAGCCGACGAACACCCGTGAGAAGTCCCTGCGTTGAAACACACAGCAGCGGCTCCCGCGTCACGTGCACGGTCAATCCCGGCAGCGGGAAAAGCTCCTGCCGCACCTGCTCCTCGTAGCGGTCGTCGGTCAGGAAGTGCACCGCCTCGGGCACAACCAGCATCTGCGCTGCCGAACCGGAAAAGCCTGTCAAATAGCGGATGTGCGGCACGGCTGTCACCCATATGCCGTCAAAGCGCCGCCGGGAAAGCTCGCTGCGGAGCCGTTCGAGCCGCTCCTGTGCTCCCTGAGCCAGCTGCTGACGAAGAGAATTGTGCCCCATCAGCCAATGCTTACCCGAAGTAGTTCGGTGCCTCCTTGGTGATAATGACATCGTGCGGGTGCGATTCCCGCAGCCCTGCCCAGGTAATGCGGATGAAGCGGGTCTTGTGCTGCAGCTCGGCAATGGTAGCGCAGCCGCAGTAGCCCATAGCGGCTCGCAGACCGCCGACCAGCTGGAAGAGCGTATCGCTGACCGAGCCTTTGAAGGGTACACGCCCTTCCACCCCCTCGGGGACCAGCTTGCTCATCTCCGTTTCCACATCTTGGAAGTAGCGGTCTGCTGAACCGTGGTACATCGCGCCCAGCGATCCCATCCCGCGGTAGACTTTGTAGGCACGCCCTTCGAGCAGAATCTTCTCTCCGGGACTCTCCTCGTGCCCTGCCAGTAGACTGCCAATCATGACGCTATCGGCACCGGCAGCGATTGCCTTGGCAATATCGCCAGTTTGCCGAATCCCTCCATCGGCGATGACTGGAACACCTGCTGCATGGGCAACACGGGCAACATCCATGATCGCGGTCAGCTGTGGCACCCCAACGCCGGCAATGACCCGAGTTGTGCAAATCGAGCCCGGACCAATACCGACCTTGACCGCATCGGCACCGGCGCGGATGAGTGCCCGCGCGGCTTCCGCCGTGGCAATGTTGCCGGCAACAAGTTGCAATGTGGGAAACCGCCGCTTGAGACGCCGCACCGTCTCGATGACCCCTCGACTATGCCCATGGGCACTGTCAACCACAATGACATCGACACCGACCCGCACCAACTCCTGAACCCGCTCTTCCACATCGCGGCTGACTCCAACAGCAGCCCCGACCCGCAAGCGCCCGTGCTCGTCCTTGCAGGCATTCGGGTAACTGCGCTTCTTCTGGATGTCCTTGAAAGTGATAAGCCCCTGCAGCACTCCACGCTCATCCACGATCGGCAGCTTCTCAATGCGATGCTCCTGGAGGATTCGCTCCGCCTCCTCCAGCGTTGTGCCAAGAGGCGCCGTGACCAGCCCTTCGGAGGTCATCACTGCGGCAATGGGCTGCTCCAGGTCGTCTACGAAGCGGAGATCTCGATGAGTGACAATCCCCACCAGTCGATGCTCACCGTCTACGATGGGAATGCCCGAGATGCTGTAGCGCCGCATCACAGCGAGTGCCTCCCGCACGGGACGGTCGGGTGTGAGCGTAATAGGATTGCGGATCATCCCGCTTTCCGAACGCTTGACGCGGTCAACCTCCTCGGCTTGCCGCTCAATGGTCAAATTCTTGTGGATGATGCCAATGCCCCCCTCCCGCGCCATGGCAATAGCCATAGCGGACTCTGTCACCGTATCCATTGCAGCACTGACGATCGGAATATTGAGTGCGATACCCCGCGTGAGCCAGGTCCGGATATCTACCTCCCGAGGCAGCACCTCAGAGTATGCCGGTACCAGCAGGACGTCGTCGAAGGTGATGCCCTCCCCCACGATACGCTCGCTTTCCCCCACGGTATGGTTGTGTCGTCGCCTTCGGGGCTCTTTCAGCGTGCGTTCTGCCATGCTCTCAGCGGATTTCCCGGTGGAG
This sequence comes from bacterium HR21, assembly GCA_002898295.1. GTDB lineage: Bacteria > Bacteroidota > Ignavibacteria > Kapaibacteriales > HRBIN21 > HRBIN21. The sequence goes on along the minus strand of BEHX01000007.1, from coordinate 104,946 downwards.
CGTATGCCGCCGCAGGAAGGGGTTGTACTTGCGCAACTCCAGCCGTCCCGGAGTGTTCTGCCGGTTCTTCGTCGTCACATACCGCGACGCCGGCTTCCCTTCCTTCCTTGCCTCCGTACATTCGAGGATGACAAGCACTCGTGCACCCTTCTTCGCCATCACCGTGCTGTACGTTCTGGCACCAGCTGAGGTGCAAAATTACAACACCCACGGCAGGCACGGAGAGTCTCAGAAAAGCCACTGCAGCTGCAGCCGAACGGCATCCATCCGCAGCGGTGCCGGCGAGGCAAAAGGCCAGTTCATTCGCCGGCGCAGAAGCTCGTACCAGCCGTAGGCAAAACCGTTGTGGAGCACGAAACTGACAACCGGCGCTGCCGCCGGCGTGCGTGCCCGCAGAATGCGTTCGACAAACTGCTCGATTAGCACATGCCCTGCTCCCTCCAGGAGGGCGCTCCCGAGGTGCTTCCAGACCAGGTGAGCGGGGAAGACAGCTGCCCGCTCAACGCAGATGCCCACCCCCATGAGCGGGGAAAACTGGAGCACAAGTGCCCCACTGCGCTGAGTTCCGAACCGCAGCCGCTCGTGAAAGGCTGCCAGCGCCTCCGGCACCGTATCCTGCAGTCCAAACACAGTCCAGCACATCCCCCCACCGTGGGTCAAGAGCAACGAACTGGTCTGTCCGAGGCGGTAGCCGTAGCCGCCCTCGCTGATCAAGCCAAACTGCCACCAGCGCTGTGCCAGCCCTTCGGTACCCCGCCCCAGTCCCAGCGCCGAACTCCCCATGCTGAGCGCAACAGCATGCCGCGAGTACTCCACCAACCTCCCGACACGTCGTTTCGGCGCAAGCTCAGCCGTCCCAAGATGCAGGGACACTACGCCCGGAGCACGCAACTGCTGCACCAACCCCTCCCGACCGAGCGCTCCAGCTCCCGCCAGCACAACCACGCTGGGGGTTTTCAGAAAACGATCGAGCCATGCGTGCTCCGACACCACCTCGGTGTGCTCTTCGTCCCTTTGCTGCGCTTGCAGGAGAGCACTCCCAATGCTCCACAACAGACAGACTCCGAGCCACCTCATTGGTACCCTCCTGGTAAACGGGACAGACCGTTGCACACAAATTACTCACCGCTGTACTTCCCACGCGCTGGCATCCCCATGCTGGTAGAGCTTATCCCGTGTCGGGAGTTCCCCGAGGCGTTCCACCCGCTTGTGTGCGCTTTTGCTGGCGATACCGCTTTCCTGGCTGCCCGTTTTCCGACAACTGCTCGCCTTCCCCAGGCGATGGAAGCACTGCTTCGCCCACCTCTCCCACCTGAGCAGGTCACACCGTTACTGGAAGTCCTGCGAGAAAGCATGGAAGAGGAAACGCTCTCGGACCGCCAACGCCAGCATCTCGATGAGCTCGCCTCTGGTACAGCCCTCGCGGTGGTCACCGGGCAGCAGGTCGGCTTCCTCGGTGGAGCACTCTACACGCTGCTCAAAGCCGTTGCGGCACTCGCTCTGACACAGCAGCTCCGCCAGCAGCTTGCCCGCCCTGTGGTTCCCATCTTCTGGGTGGAGGACAATGACAGCGATGGACGCGAAGCGGGATCCATTGCGTGGTGGACACCCGAAGGCGAGCTCCTGGAGCTGCAGGCTACCAGCGATGCTGAGCTTCGGCAACCCATATCGAGCTCAGCTCGGCTCTTCCGAGCGGGGGACACATGGCAAGAAGCACTGCGCCGTATCGCGGCGCATCTCCCGCACGAACTTCTCCAGCGCCTCCAGCAGGCGTATCGTCCACAGCGTTCCTGGAGTAGTGCCTTTGTGAGTCTCCTGCAGTGGGTTCTGGGCGACAGCGGCATGCTCTTCCTCCAGGCATCGCAGGCGCGTCGGCTGGGACTCTTCGCTCCTGTCCTGACCCGTGCTCTGGAAGCGGAAGCCGAAGTGACCATAGCCCTGCAGACGGCAACTGCCTGGTTGCAGGAGCACGGCTACCCGATATCGATCATCCCCTCTTTCCCACTGCTCCACTTCCACACCGCCGAGGGGCTCCGCTACCGAGTGCGGCGCTCCCCCGATGGTGCCTACACCATCGCGCAGCGGCGGTACTCCACGGCGGAGTTCTGGGAATTGTTCAAGGCACACCCGGACGCCTTTTCCCCGACAGCACTCCTGCGCCCACTGTGCCAGGATGCCCTCCTCCCAACGGTTGCAGTCGTACTCGGACCTGGCGAGCTTGCTTACTGGACAGAGCTTCGAGAGCTCTATGCTGTGCTGGGGCTTCCGATGCCAGCTGTTTTCCTGCGTCCGTCTGCGACATTTATCCCGCCGCTGTTCCAGCGTTGGCTCGATCGCTCGGGGTGGCACGCACGCTCCTTTCTGGCTCCTTGGCAGGATGTCGAGGCGCGTCTCCTCTCAACGCTCCCCATGGCACAGGAGCATGGAGAGATACTCGGCGAGCTCCGGCAGCACATTCAGCGGTGGTACGAGCACGTGCGCCCGCTGGTCCAGCATACCGACCCCACGCTGGTGCCTAGCCTTGGAGCAACCCGGCATCACCTGGAGGAAGCGCTCCAGCGGTGGGAACGGCGCTTCCGAGCCGCCCTACGCCGGCATTCCCTCATACTGCTCCGCCGTGCACGCCGAATTTGGTCGTTGCTCTACCCCGGGGGGAAACCACAAGAGCGAACGCTCAGCTGGCTCCAGCTCTTTGTGCTCTGCGGTACTGAGCCATTCCGGCAGGCACTCCACGAGGCGCTCTCCGTCCCACCAGCAGTCCATGCCCTCATTACTGTGCCCGAGGGAGCTGCAGCGCCTGCCTCACCACCAGCAGCCCGTACACCAGAATCCCCACTCCAATAAGCCAGCTTCCCCAGAGCCGCAGTGGTGTCCCGAGAACATCCCCGAGGAGCCGCAGTAGAAGCCCCCCATGGGCAAGCCCACATGGTACCCAGAGGAAGGGCGTAAACGCATAGCCAGCGCGTCCCAGAACAGCAGGGGCAATCATCACTCCATGGGCAAAAACCAGAGCGAAGACGAAGCCGACGAAGAAGGCATGGACTGTGGCATCGTACCAGAACCCTCCCTGCCCGAAAACCGTCAACCCCATCGTGACGAGGAGCCAGCCATAGCCCACCGCCAGCATCGACGCCGTGTAGCGGTGCAGTGCCGAGGCAGACCGCTGCCGCACTGCCCAGAGGGCAGCATCGTAGCGCAGGAGCCATCCCCCTATACTCCCCAGCGCAATGCCGAAAATCTGCCATCGTTCGGCGAAAAGCTCCATCCCAATCCCCAGAAGCACGATACCGATCAGCCCCAGCAGCCACCGCAATGCCTGCCTTTCCAGACCGAGGAAGCGGGTCAGCTCCAGCCGCTCTGCCACGATGATCAACACAAAGAAGCCCATCAGCAGCGGGAGGACCCGCCGGTACTCCGCTCCCAATGCTCGGGCTATCCAGGTTGCTGCAAACAGCGCCGCTCCTATTGCCATGAGAGCGAAGGGAAAGGAGCGATAGCGGTGGAGCAACCACCCGAAGACCCCCATCATACCGCACCCACCGACTGCCAGCAGGAAGAATGCTGCCGAAACCATTCCAGCCAGCAGTGCTAGCAGACTCATTCCGCAGAGCCACGCCGGCACGTATGTCCACCACTGGCGCAGAGCCACCGCCCGCTCCACAGCGATGAGTGTTCCGAAGAAGCTCCCGGTCATCAGCGCTCCGTGCTCTGCAACCATCGCTGGCGGAATGGTCAGAGGCTGCCATCCCATACGGGCATACCCTGCCCCTAGCCCGAGCAGGAGTGCTGCCCCAGCCAGCAGGAGTACCCCCCGCCCTACCCCCGACCTGCTTACCATAGGCTGACTCCCCGCGCCAGCAGAACCCCCAGGAAGACCAACACCAACGATACCACCAACACCAACCGTCCAACCCAGCTACTCCAGCGCCACAGCTGCCGGGTCTGTAGATGTTCCGGGGCTTCCTGCAACAGACGCACCGCTCGCTTCCCCAGCACGCGATTGTGCCACAGGCTCAATCCCACCATCCCCAGAAAGAGCCCCAGCTTCAGCAACCCCATCCGCCCGACCGGAGTTTCCCAGAGCTGCTCCACACTCCGCACTCCCCGAAACCAGAGGTTGAGCAGACCGGTGAGCAGCACAAGGAGCAATGCGCCGATCCCCGCCCGCTCGAAGAGAAGTCCGATACGCTCGACCATCCGCGCCCGTTCGGGCGTTCCCCGAAGAGCCGGCACCACAACGATTCCCAAGAAGAGCATTCCTCCGACCCAGAACGCCGCTGCCAGAAGATGGAGAAACACCGAGGCAATCGCAAGCCATGCCGGGAGCATACCACCCCGTCGGCTCAGAGTTGACTCCGCACAATATCGTGGATGCGGACCACCCCGACACAGGTACCTTCTCCGTCCACCACGGGCAAGACGCTAATCTGGCTGGGGCGATGTTCCATGAGCGCCAGCGCTTCTGCCAGAGTTGCCTCCGGACTAACCGTCACGGGCGTGCGTGTCATAATGTCGCTAACCCGCAGCGGGCGGATATCCTCAACGCGCTGGAGCGTGCGCCGGACATCCCCATCGGTGACCAGCCCACAGAGGCGCCCGGCAGCGTCTACAACGCAGACACAGCCGAGCGTCTTGGCTGTCATCTCGATGAGCATCTCCCGGAAGGAAGTCTCCGGAGACACCAGCGGGAGGGCAGCCCCGCTGTGCATGACGTCACGCACACGCAAACTCGTCAGCCGCCCGAGCATTCCCATCGGATGGGCAGCAGCGATCTCCTCCGCCCGGGTCCCCCGGCGCTGCATGAGGGCAATCGCTAGGGCATCGCCCATAACTAGTGCTGCCGTCGTACTCGTCGTCGGGAGCAGATTCAGCGGGCACGCTTCGGCAGCCACAGCAACCTCCAACACTACGTCAGCCTGCCGTGCCAGCGGGGACTCTCGTCTGCCAACGATGGCGATAATCCTCACCGCCCGGCGCCGCAACCAAGGCAGGAGGGCACAGACCTCCGCTGTTGTCCCACTTTTGGAAATCAGCACCGCCACATCTCCACCTCTGACAATGCCCAGATCCCCGTGGGGTGCTTCCGCGGCATGGAGGAAGAGTGCCGGCACTCCAATACTACGCAGGGTCGCCGCCAGCTTAGCGCCGATAATACCCGATTTGCCCACCCCGCTAACAATCACCTGCCGTGCTGCCTGTAGGAGCTCAAGCGCAGCATCGAATTCCGGACCAATCCGCTCACCGATGGCACGGAGTGCCTCTGCCTGTTGCTGAAAGACAGCTCGGGCTATCTCGACGCCCGTGGATGTATCCACCGCAAATGCTGCTGCCATCGGAGCCCTCTCATCCGGGTGGCCACCGGAAGGCTCGTCCCCCGAGCAGGTGGAGGTGAAGGTGGTATACCGTCTGTCCTGCTTCGTGCCCACAATTGAGCACGAGCCGATATCCTCGCTCGGCAATACCGTATTGGCGTGCCAGCTGGCGTGCCACCCAGAGGAGCTTGCCCAGCAGCGGGATATCCTCCTCGCCAGCCTCATCGAGCGTAGCGATCGGCTTTTTCGGAACCACCAGCACGTGGATTGGCGCCTGCGGGTTGATATCCCGGAAGGCAATCACCTCTTCGTCTTCGTACTCAATCTGTGCCGGGAGTTCCCGCCGGATAATTCGGCTGAAGACCGTCTCTGCCATCTCGTGTGGACTGCCTGTGGACCAGAAAAAGAGAAGCCCCCGTCTGCGCATGGCGACGGTGGGCTTCCCCTCTCAGAGCCAAGGACATATCAGCGCACAAGCGTCATCGGTTGCGTCACGACGCGGTCCCCGAGGAAGAGCCGCCAGAGGTAGGTACCCGTTGCGGCTGGAGCACCGGTCTCGGTTGTGCCATCCCAGCGGAGCGTATGTGTTCCTGCGGGCAGCTCTCCTTCGGCAACTCGGCGGACGAGATTGCCGAGAGCATCCACGATCTCTGCCCGGACATGGCTCCCTTCGGGCAGCCGCAGCTCGAGGCTGGTCTGCGCCGTGAAGGGATTCGGCGTGGTGGCGCCCACCCAGATGTCGCCCTCACCCAGCGGGGTCAGGTGCAGCACATGGCTGAAGCTCTCCTGACCATCACGGCTCACCAGGCGGAGCCGATACTGGTACTCAACACCGGGCACAACCCGCGTATCCTCGTACCGGTAGCTCTCGCCCCGCTGTTCATCCCCGAGCGCCCGCTCACTGAAGATCGGTACCCATTGCTCGGCATCCGAGGTCCGGCGCTCCAGCACGAAGCGCTCCAGGAGTGCCTCGGAAGCCGTTGCCCAGAAGAGCACATTCTTCCGCCGCTGGGCAATCCCGTCGAAGTTCGCCAGCTGTGCCGAGACCGGTCGCGCTTGGTTATAGCTCCGCTCACCGAGGTACGGACGGATGAGCGGGATCCACGTACCGCGGCTGCGCGTCGCGTAGAAGCCAACCTGCCCGACGTAGTTCAGATGGGCATAGGCAACGGGTCCGACCGTCGGCATGAACTGCCCCCACTGCCCGGCATCCAGCGTGTTCTGATAGGCGAAGACGTTGTCGTTGAGCAACGCAATTCCCTGCCGGACTCGGAGTGCCTTGTCAATCATGAGCTGGTAGTTCTGTAGCCCAGGTACCGGGATGGTTGTCACGTTCGTTGTTACCATCCCCATCCGTGACTTCGAGGCGCCAAGCTCGAAGCCAACCGAGCCGCGCTGGGCAACCGCTGCCCAGTAGTCACCCGCCCGGAGCACAACCGGCTGAGGCAGGATGTAGTAGGAGAAGCGGTCGTAGACCCCATCGGCCATCGGTCGCCAGACGGGACGCCCCTGCTCGTAGACGAGCGTGTCACCAAAGCCCCGAGTCCGGTTCAAACGGCTCCCGGAGACGAGCGACTGCGGGATGGTCGTCCCGCTGTAGATGGAGAAGGAAACGTAATTGAAGTCCTGGTTCAAGCTCCCGAAGAATGCCATGTAGCCGTAGACAGTATCTTGCGCCCGGAGGCGGAAGCGCATCGCTAGCTGCCCTGAACCATCCCCACCGGGAGGACCATAGCGCGTCGTAAGGTTATCGGTCGGACCCTGTGGGTAGCAGAACAGATTCAAGCCGCGTCCGGGGATACCGGAGAACTGCTGGTCAGGTACGTTGTTCTTGCTGGCTCCCAAGTTCTCCGGTTCTGCTTCGTAAGCAAAGGAGTCGCCGAACTTGAGGTCGAAGAGGGTGTAGTTCTCGTCGTTGAGCGGTTCCAGGTCGCCGCCGGGTAGGAACAGTCGTGCCGTGATGACGTACCGTCCAGGTCCCGTGCCCTTGTTACGGGCATCCCAGTCTGGGAAAGGCACCTCCACCTCGCGGTTACCACCCAGCAGCGGGACATACTTCGACATGGCATGGATGACCTGCGGATCACCTTCCCGGCGGATGACAACACCGATATAGAAGCCTCCCGCCGCCAGCCCAGTGTTGTTGGCAATTTTGACGCTGATGGGGATGCGCGTTGCCTGGCTGGCAGGCAGCATCGTGTACGGGATGTTCACCTTGACTGCCGCGACCTCCAAGTCTGTCACTTCTGTTGGGAAGAGGATGCGGACGTTGTCCACAAAGTAGTTGTCCTCATCATCATCCGGCGGCGGAGGCGAGCTCATATCCCGCTTGGCCCGCACCCAGATGCGGAAGCGGAAGTTCTTCGCCCCTTCGTTGGGCCAGTTGATAATCGTGTCGGGGATAGGGATGAAGATCTTGCGGAACTCGAAATCCTTGCCGTCATCGAACAGATCTGCCCGCAGTCCCTCTGCTGGCGTCAGTGGCCAGTTGTAATCCAGCGAGTCGAAGCCCCGCGTATAGCCACCGGCTCCATAGAGAGTGAAGGCGGAGTTGTTCGTCACCGGCTGGGCTCCCGGTCGAGGATGGTAGTTCCAGGCAGTGATGTTCGTGATGTTGGTCAGCCCATCCCAGCTCGGGCGGGCAAATTCGATCCGGAGTTCATCGGGTGCATTCCCATATGTCTGTGTCGGAATGCCGTTGAGCACCACGCGCGGCTCCGGACCAATATTCTGGTTATCCGACCACCCTCGGTCGTACCAGTTCTCCGCCGGCTTCCCGGTGCGCTGCACCGAGAGGGAAAGCACAGCACCCTTACGCTGCCGCAGGTCAATGGGGAAGCTGATAATCTGGTCCCCGTTGGGCAGCCCGGGCCAATCATCTCCGCTGAGCATGACACGGTTGAGCCGGATAACCGGCGAGTTGAGCTTGAAGTTCGGATTATTCGCTGCGCCGAACTCCCCACGCGGAGGCGGAGGATTGTAGCAGACCTCATCACCCGAGACGACTTCTGCCTCCAGGTTTACCCACTTCTTGACCGACGGCATCGGGACACCATCGATGACATGGAACTCCCGCACGTCATCGTTGAACTCTGCCAGCCGCCGGATGACGAAGAGGTTGATTGCCGTCGTATCATCGAACGGCCATTGATCGCCCAGGCTCTGCCCATCGGGTGTAGTCGGGTCCAGAATCACCACCGCCCGCAAGCGCCCAATGTGCCGTTCAATGAACTCGTTCGCCTCAAAGGGTGGGAACTCTACCCGCACGAACTGGTAGGGCGGAATCCCATTCGCCCCCGCAGGGTATGCAATGGGATTGCCGTTGGCATCGCAGAGGCTGATGCCCGAATTCGGGTCAGAGAGCGCTTCATGCGTAATGGCAAGCGAGCGGCTATAGACAATCTCACCGGTTGCCTGGTTGAAAATCTGGAAGCGGACACGGAACTGCACATCCTGCCGCTGGTAGTTGATGCCCGTCGGTGCACCGGTCGGACCCTGGATGTCGTTGGTCAGATTCTGGAAAATCCCCACTGGCCGGATTGCCCCCAGAATCTGGTCCCCTGCCAGGAGCTCGAAGTTGTCCGGGTTGGCAATCGTGGAGTCAAAGTCCATCGTGCGCCCTGGACCACGCCGACGCACCTTATACTGTACATTCCAGACTCGCCCGACATTCTTCCACTGCTTCCACTTGATGGCGAAGAAGTTGTAGAAGACGTTCCGCGTCGGTCCCAGAGCAAAGATCGTCGGCGGATTCCCTTCGAAGGAGAACTCAGTAAACTGCAAGTACGGCGTGAGCGCTCCTTGCGTCCCTGTCTTCGAGTCGTAGTTGATGTGACGCGCATAGCCCCGAAGACCAATCGTTGCGTTGTACAGGAAGAGCACCTCCGCCGTTACAGGACGACCACTGACGAGGATCACCCCATTGAAGCGGGGATAGATATACGTGATGGAGCTGTCCAAACGGTTGAGCACAATCTGCAAGTCACACGCAACGAAGGGGACATTCTGGACACCGGGGCGCACATCCGCCGGGAAGGTGACGTTCCCGTACGGGGTAATCTTCGTCCCACGCGGCGTCAAGTTGATGAAGTAGATAACCAGCTTATTCCCGCTCGGGTCGCGGTAGTACCAGACCTGCCCAAAGTCATCGACAACCTGCTGGTTCGGATCCCAGACCGACAGCTGCAGATCATCCCAGAGCGGTGCCAGCAGCGGCGTGTACTGGTTCATATTCGCCAGCGTCGCCGTGTTGAGACGGACATTATTCGGGTTCCGGATCCCCTGCGTTGCGGAACCCGTCCCGGAGGCAACCCCGAGAGCGACGTACTGGTAGCCCCAGTTGTCCGGGATAGTCATATCTGTTGTCCCCCGCACGAACTGGTCATCCGAGTTTGGATCCACAGCAATTGGAGTCCCGCTCTCATCGTAGATGTAGCGCCGATTCGAGAGGACCACAATCCCATTGGTGGAAACGTAGAAGCTATCGTAGCGCACGCCGTTGAAGTAGAACGGGAAGCCGATCGGGATCGGACCAGCGAAGGCGTTATCGGTGGAGTCATTCATATTGCTCGGATTCCGGAAGTAGGGCTTTCCCTCGGGATGCCCATCCCAGTAGGAGACGGGGAACTGATTGGGTCCGGAGACGATTTTGCGCCAATACTGGGGATTTTGGTCCAGGCTGACGAAGTCCCGAGCTGGCTGGGGTTTCCAGAATTCAGGCTCCGGACCTTGGGTATCGACCAAGTAGTATCCTGTCGAAACCGCCGGCTGCGTCCGCGGGTTGGCACCGGCAACCGTAAAAGGACCCGGATACGAGTAGACTGTTGCCGAGCGCATGCCGCTGCGGCGGGCGAGTGCCTCGGGAGCACTCAGTCCAACGATCATGGCACCCACAAGGACGCTCCAGAGAAGCCGTTGAGCCATTGTACCCTCCACGCCTGCTGGTTGACAGTCTCTGATGCTTCACGTGCGTTGCTGCAATATTAGCAAACGGTGCCGACATACAGCACCGCCTGTCGTCCATACCACCCTGTCGAATGCCTGGGAGCGGTTTTCCCTAATTTCGTGCTGTCTTCTCGGCAGCGCAGCGATGCTCAAAGACCATGTCCGACGCTACTGGGACCGTCAGCCATGCGGGACGCAATTTACGGAGTTGCCCTGGGGAACGCGGGAGTTTTTTACTGAGGTGGAGCGCTTTCGCTACCGTGTTCAGCCTTTCATGCACCGGCTCATTGGCTTTGAGCGGTACGCTGGCAAGCGCATTCTGGAAATTGGCTGCGGGTTGGGGACCGATCTTCTCCAGTTTGCCCGTGCGGGCGCCCAGGTAACAGGCGTTGACCTGAGCCCTCGGAGCATTGAGCTGACGCGCCAGCGGTTTGCCCTCGAAGGGTTGTCTGGGACCTTCCTGGTTGCCGATGCTGAAGCCCTTCCCTTCGAGGGAGAGAGCTTCGATGTCGTGTACTCCTTCGGCGTCCTGCACCACACTCCTGAGATTGCTCGGGCTTTGCAGGAAGCCCGCCGCGTGCTTGTCCCTGGCGGTGAGCTCATCCTCATGCTGTACCACCGCCACTCGCTCCATGTTTGGCTAGGAACACCGCTCTATGCTGCCCAGCGACTCTCCCGGGAACGTCGGGTGCGGGGCTTCCGGTTGGTATGGGAGACCTTCCGCGAACTACTGCGCCGCGGCTCATGGTGGCAAGCGGAATGGGTTCGTGTCTACGACGGGGAGGACAATCCGCTCGGGCGCGCATTTTCCCGAGCAGAGGTGCGCACCTTGTTACAGGATTTTCAGGAAGTCCATCTACGGCTCTGCGATCCCATCCGGCGCCGCTTCCCCGACTGGGTCAACTGGCTCAATCAGCGCTTCCTGGCACCGATAGCCGGTTTCTTCTTACTGGCACGTGCCCGCAAGTGACTCCGAACGCCACCACTATCTATGCTCTTCTGGCTCCGTGACACAGCATATTGCCTTGGCTGGCTGCCGAGCGTACCACCGCCGCTCCCGGTTGTCAGCGTTGGGAACCTTGCCTTCGGAGGGACGGGGAAAACCCCCGTGGTGCAAGCATTGGCGCGGTACTGTCTTTCCCGGCAGCGGCGCGTGGCAGTGCTCCTCCGCGGCTATCGCCGCCGCTCGCGTGGCACAGTCGTGGTCAGCCGCGGGAACGGTCCCGAGGTCCCCTGGTGGGAAAGTGGCGATGAGGCTTGGCTCCACGCGTGGAAGATTCCACAAGCTCTAGTCATCGTTGACCGATGCCGGGAGCGTGCGGCTCAGATCGCACGCGACCTGGGCGCGCACATTGCAATCCTGGACGATGGATTCCAATACCGCCGCCTCCGGCGGCATCTGGACGTGGTCCTCCTGGATCGTCGGAGCCTACGCTGCCGCTTCGCCATCCCTTTCGGTTGCCTCAGGGAACCTCTCCGTGCCCTGCGTCGAGCAGATCTCTTGCTGCTGACGGATCTTTCCGTTGGGGAGCTTCCGCCTTCCTTGCGCCATCAGCCCTGGGTTGCAGTGCGGTTTACCCTGGAGCATGCTCTCCTCTGGACCCCTGAGGGAGCACAGCCTCTTGCGGCTCCGCTGCCGGAGCCTGTGGCTGCCTTCGCGGGGATTGCCCGAGCTGAACGCTTCCGAGCGCTCCTCCACGCAAGCGGCTGGCAGCTCGCTTTCTGGAAGCCTTTTCCAGACCACCACCCCTACAGTTGGCGGAACCTCCAGGCTCTGCTCCGCCGGTGCCACCGTCTGGGAATCCAGTATCTGGTCACAACGGAGAAGGACCTCGTCCGCCTACTGCCGTACTTGGGCACGCTGCCCCGCTGGGGAGTCGGACTGATTAGCATTTCACTGACTGCCTCCTTCGGCGTCGGAGCGTCCCGGCTGTGGGAGTGTCTCGAAAGGCTTCTGCAGCAGGATAGCAGCGTGCTGGAAAACCGCGCGCAGCATCTCGAAGGTTAGCCGCCCGGTAAAGGTGTTCTGCTGGCTGGGATGGTAGGATGCCAGCAGGAAAGGCGCCGAGGCAGACTGGAGAAGGAGTCCGTGGGCAAATCTCGGCATCCTCTGAGCTGGGAGCCACCTGCGAGAACGGAAAAGTCGCCAGCACTCTCGAAAGGCGAGCGCTCCGAGAGCGACCACCCCACGCAGCCGAGGCATGAGCGCCACGGTACGCTCCAGGAATGGACGGCAGTTGGCAATTTCCGCCGGTGTCGGGCGGTTCTGCGGCGGCGCACAATGGACAACGGCGGTAATGAGCGCATTGTGGAGCCGAAGTCCATCGTGCCGGTCAGAGGCATCGGGCTGGCTTGCAAAGCCGGTCTGGTAGAGCGCGCGGTAGAGGACCTGGCCGGAGCGATCTCCGGTGAACATCCGTCCCGTGCGATTCGCCCCATGCGCTGCGGGAGCTAACCCAACGATGAGCAGCTCCGCTGCCGGATCACCGAAGTTTGGGACAGGTCTTCCCCAGTAGGTCCACTCCCGATAGGCTGCCCGCTTCCGCTGCGCAACGACGGCACAGTAGTGCCGCAATCTCGGGCACCGCTCGCAGGCAACAACATCCTGCTGCAGCTGTTCCCACTCATTCATGCCAGGCAGGGCTTGCCTGTTCGCCGCTGCAGCACTCCTCAAGCACGTTCTTACACTGCGGGCACTGTCCGTGTCCATGTACCCAGAGAAGCGGTCCCGTGTATCGGCAGTACGGACACGTCACCACCGCTGCCGAAGACGACGGGGCAGCCGTTTCCCGCAGGGGTAGACGCGGCTGTGTATAGAGTGGGCTTTCTGTATAGCGCCGATACCGCCGCATGGGGACATACCCAGCGTTGTTTGCGCACTTTCTCAGACGAACAAGCGCCTTACTCCGCTAGCGATCCCCGTTCGTACTGAGGGAAGATTTCGGCGCTGTACCGTCGCCTGGGTGTCCATCGCCGCCGGAGAGGTGCTCGCCCACGTGAGCCGGTTCTGGTTCGCCACCGGGCACTTCTTCCCAGAGTGGTGGCGCCATTGAGGTGACGAGCATATCCTGATACGGACGCTGCCCCGTTCCAGCAGGAATGAGTTGCCCGAGGATGATGTTCTCTTTGAGCCCCCGCAGGGAATCGACCCGAGCTGCCAGAGCCGCTTCTGTCAGGACACGGGTTGTTTCCTGGAAAGAAGCTGCCGAGAGCCAAGACTCCGTTGTGAGGGCTGCATCCGTAATGCCCTGCAAGATTGGCTCTGCTGTTGCTGGCTCGGCATCCCGCGCCTTCGGCGGGCGTTTCTCTTTCTTCTGCAGCTCCAGCACTACCTCACGGAAGCGCCGCCGTGGCACAACCTCCCCGACATGGAACTTCGAATCCCCGGCATCGGTGATGACAACACTGTTCTTGAGGCGCTCATTCTCCTCGTGGAAGACCAGGCGGTCTACGGTATCACCCTCCAGGAACATCGAGTCCCCGGAGTGCACCACGCGCACCTTGCGCAACATTTGCCGGATGATGATCTCGATATGCTTGTCGGCGATATTGACGCCTTGCATGCGGTAGACTTGCTGGATTTCCCGCAGCAGGTATTCCTGCACTGCCTGCACGCCCTGGATCCGCAGAATATCGTGCGGGTTGATAGCGCCTTCGGTCAAGCGCTCTCCTGCCCGAACGATATCGCCGTCGTGGACCAGGATATGCCGGCTGGCGGAGACTTTGTACTCCTTCTCCGTCAGCCCGTCGTGGCTGGTAATCTTGATGATGCGCTTGCCTTGGTCGCGCCCTTCGCCGAGCGCGAGGGAAACGACCCCATCAATTTCGGCAACCACTGCTGGGTTGTGCGGCACGCGCGCCTCGAAGAGCTCGATGACCCGCGGGAGCCCGCCGGTGATGTCCTGCAGCTGGCGAATCTCGCGAGGGATTTTCGCGAGTACTTCCCCAGCTGTCACTGGTTCATCGTCCTCAACGAGCAGGTATGCCCGCGCAGGGATAATCTCCGCGTGGAGCACCTGCCCGTCCTCGTCGAGGATTTCCACCCGCGGGATCAACCCACGCTCGCGCGGTTCGATGACTACCTTCGTCAGGTGCCCCGTCTGCTCATCGGTCTGCTCCAGGTAGGTGACGCCCGGTCTGAGGTCGCGGTAGCGCACTCGTCCGGAGACGCGGGCAAGGATGAGCGAGTTATAGGGATCCCACTCATAGAGCCGCTCGCCCCGCTCTACTGCCTGCCCCTCTTGCACGTAGAGCCGCGCTCCGACGGGCAAGTCGTAGCGGACCAGCTCTCGATTGCCTTCCGGCTCGACAATCACCACGCTGGCACCTCGGGCAAGGACGACGGCGTACTCCATGCCATCCTCCCCTTCCTGCGGGGCAACAAGCAGCCGTCCGTGGAAGCGAACGATGCCGCCGAACTTGGCAACAATCTCCGACTGCGCTGCCGCCAGCAGCGCTGCCCCACCCGTGTGGAAGGTCCGCAGTGTCAACTGCGTTCCAGGCTCGCCGATAGACTGCGAGGCAATGGTGCCGACCGCTTCCCCCACTTCGACTAGGCGTCCTGTTGCGAGATTGCGTCCGTAGCACTTTGCGCAGACCCCGTGCGGTGCCTCGCAGGTCAGCACCGAGCGAATCATCACACTCTCAATCGGGCTTTCGGCGATCCTCTGGGCAGTATCCTCGTCGATGAGTTCGCCGGCACGGACGAGGATCTCGCCCGTGAGCGGGTGCACCACGTCGCGGAGGGCAACCCGACCGACAATGCGCTCGTAGAGCGAGATCTCGATCTCCTCACCCTCTTTGATTTCCTGCACCTCGATACCACGGATCGTCCCGCAGTCCTGCATCGTCACGATGACGTCCTGCGCCACATCATGGAGGCGCCGCGTCAGGTATCCGGCATCGGCGGTCTTCAATGCGGTGTCGGCCATACCTTTGCGGGCACCGTGCGTGGAGATGAAGTACTCCAGGATGGAGAGCCCCTGGCGGAAGTTCGAGATGATGGGGTTCTCTGTCAGCTCAGCAGCGGCTCCCAGAGCGGTCTTCTGCGGCTTGGCCATGAGCCCGCGCATACCGCCCAGCTGCCGGAACTGCTCTTTCGAGCCGCGCGCCTGGGAGTCGAGCATCATCCAGAACGGGTTGAAGCCGTCCTGGTCCCGCTCCAGCTCGCGGTAGAGCACATCGGCAACACGGTTCGTTGCCGAAGTCCAGGCATCGATGATTTTGTTGTAGCGCTCGTTGCGCGAGATAATACCGAGCATGTAGGCGTCGTTGATGCGATCCACCTCCTCCTGCGTGCGGCGGATAATATCGTCTTTCTCTGCGGGGACCACCACATCGGTCATCCCCACGCTGAGTCCGCCCACGGTTGCGAAGTGGAAGCCCATGTCCTTGAGGGCATCGAGGAATTCCACCGTCCGCGCCAGCCCGACTGTGCGGAAGGCTTGTCCGATGAGCTGCCGCAGCCGTTTCTTGGTCAGCAGCTCATTGACAAAGCCCAACTCTCGCGGCACAATTTGGTTGAAGATGACCCGCCCGACCGTGGTCTCGAGGAGCTGCCCGTCAATGCGGACCTTGATTTTGGCATGGAGTTCCACGTGCCCGGAATCGTATGCCAGGATGACCTCCTCCGGTGAGGCGAAGGACTTCCCTTCGCCGAGCACGCCGTGGCGCACTTTGGTCAGGTAGTACAGCCCCAGCACCATATCCTGGCTGGGGACAGCAATCGGTTCACCGTTTTGCGTGTGCATGATATTGTGCGGGGCCAGCATCAGCAGCAGTGCCTCCAGCTGCGCCTCGTGGCTCAGCGGGACATGGACCGCCATCTGGTCCCCGTCGAAATCAGCGTTGAAGGCAGTACACACCAGCGGGTGCAGCTGGATTGCCTTCCCTTCGATCAGACGCGGCTGGAATGCTTGGATGCCGAGCCGGTGCAGTGTCGGTGCACGGTTGAGGAGGACCGGATGCCCGTCAATGACGTGGTCGAGCACATCCCAGACGACTTCCTCTTTGCGCTCCACCATGAGCTTTGCCCGCTTGGCAGTCCGGGCGTACCCCCGCTCGATGAGCTTGCGGATGACGAAGGGCTTGAAGAGCTCAATCGCCATATCCTTGGGCAAGCCGCATTCGTGCAGCTTTAGCTCCGGACCGACGACGATCACGGAACGCCCTGAGTAGTCGACGCGCTTGCCCAGCAGGTTTTGCCGGAAGCGTCCCTGCTTGCCGCGGAGGGCGTCAGCGAGCGACTTCAGCGGGCGCTGCCCCGAGCTGCGAGCAATCCGCCGGGTATTGTCGAAGAGAGCGTCAACGGCTTCCTGGAGCATGCGCTTCTCGTTGCGCAAGATCACCTCCGGCGCCCGGATGGTGATGAGCTTCTTGAGGCGGTTATTCCGCATGATGATGCGCCGGTACAACTCGTTGAGATCCGAGCTGGCAAAACGCCCTCCCTCGAGCGTGATCAGCGGGCGCATATCCGGCGGGATGACGGGGATAACCTCCAAGATCATCCACTCGGGCTTGTTCGGCTTGTGCCCCTCCCGCGGCAGGAACCAATCCAACACACGGAGCCGCCGCAGAATCGCTTCCTTCTCCTGCTTGGACAGGTGATCCGGCGCGGACAGCCGTTGCCGCAACTCCCAGTACACCTGCTCCACATCGAGCCGGCGCAGCAACTCACGCAGCGCCTCCGCCCCGGTCAGCGCTTGGAAGTCCCCCTGGGATTGCTCGAGCGCTTGGAGGTACTCCTCCTCTGTGAGCAGGTCGCCAACCTCCAGCCCAGTGTTGCCCGGCTCGATAACAACGTACGACTCGTAGTAGGCAATGCGCTCCACATCCCGGGAAGGCATTCCGAGGATGAGGGCAATCTTGTTGGGCTGCGAGCGCATAAACCAGGTGTGCACCACAGGGACCGCCAGGTGGATATGCCCGAAGCGCTCACGACGCACCGAGCGCTGAGTCACCTCCACACCGCACCGGTCGCAGACAATGCCCCGATAGCGCACACGCTTGTATTTGCCGCAGGCACACTCCCAATCGCGAATCGGACCGAAGATCTTCTCACAGAACAACCCGTCCCGCTCCGGGCGGAAGGAGCGGTAGTTGATCGTCTCCGGCTTGGTTACCTCCCCATGGGAGCGCTCCAGAATTGACTCCGGCGACGCCAAAGCAATCCGGATGCCGGAGAATCCTTTCCTCGGGATGATCCAGCTCTGCATGGCTATCTTCGTGGCATGGTAGGACGTGTTCACGGGATCAGCTCTACCTCCAGCGCTAAGCCTTGCAGCTCACGCTGCAGGACGCGGAAGGCTTCCGGAATATGGGGATTCGGGGTCGGACGCCCGTTGACGAGCGCGGCATAAAGCTCCGAACGCCCAACCACGTCATCGCTTTTGAGCGTCAGCATCTCTTGCAGGGTAAAGGCAGCCCCGTATCCTTCCAGTGCCCAGACTTCCATCTCGCCGAGGCGCTGCCCACCCATACGAGCCCGCCCACCGAGTGGCTGCTGCGTGATGAGAGCATATGGTCCGGTGGAACGGGCATGGATTTTGTCCTCAACCATGTGAACGAGCTTCATCATGTAGATGTAGCCGACCGTTACTCGCTCGTGGAAGGGCTCGCCGGTCCGGCCATCGTAGAGGATCGTCTTCCCATCGGGCGGCAGTCCGGCTTTACGCAGCCACTGCTGGACATCCTCCCAGGTTGCTCCATCGAAGACCGGACTGGCGAAGTAAACTCCCAGCTTCGCCGCTACCCAGCCCAGAGCTGTCTCTAACAACTGCCCGAGATTCATGCGGGAAGGCACCCCGAGCGGGTTGAGCACAATATCTACCGGTGTCCCATCAGGCAAGAAGGGCATGTCCTCGATGGGGACGATTTTCGCAACAACACCCTTATTCCCGTGCCGCCCTGCCATTTTGTCGCCGACTTGGATTTTGCGCTTCTGCGCCACGTATACCTTCGCCATCTTGAGGACCCCGGCAGGGAGCTCTTCACCGGCTTCCAAACGCCGCTGTTGGGCTTGGAGCTCTTTCTGGATAGCTTCCCGCTTGCGGTGGTAGTTCTCCATGAGCCGGCTGACCAGCTCCATGGTCCGGGAATCTTCCACCCAGTCTCCCTCCAGGCTCAGCTGCGCCGGCTGGAATTTCCCCTGCTCGAAGCGCTTCAGGAGGTCTTCCGCCGTGAGCTTTGTCCCCGCACGGATGACCACCCGTCCTTCCCGATCAGCAATGCCCAGGCTGCGATGTCCTTCCAAGAGCCGACCGAGCCGGCGGACACACTCGGCATCGAGCTCGCGCAGCTGCTCTTGTTCCCGTTTCTTGAGCTGCTCGGAACGCCGCCGCTCCTCGCGGACACGGAACTGACCGTCCTCGTAGAAGCGCCGGCTGAAGAGCTTGGTGTTGATCACTGTCCCGTAGAAGCCTGCCGGAACCCGCAGCGAAACATCTCGGATATCCCCGGCCCGGTCGCCGAAAATTGCCCGCAAGAGCTTCTCCTCCGGCGAGGGGTCTGCCTCCCCTTTGGGTGTGATTTTGCCCACCAGGATGTCGCCCTCTTTGACGCGGGTGCCGACTCGGACCAAGCCGTTGTCGTCCAGGTTGCGAATTTCCTCCTCACTGACGTTCGGGATATCCCGCGTGAATTCCTCCTCGCCGCGCTTGGTATCGCGGACTTGGGCGGTGAACTCCTCGATGTGGATCGAGGTGAACACATCCTCCATGACCAGGCGTTCGGAGATGACGATGGCGTCTTCGAAGTTGTACCCGCGCCAGGGCATGAACGCCACCAAGACATTGCGCCCGAGGGCAAGCTCTCCATGGTCGGTTGCAGCCCCATCGGCGAGCGGCTGTCCTTTGCGGACGCGTTCCCCGACACGGACAAGCGGGCGCTGGTTGATGCAGGTGTCTTGGTTTGTCCGCACGAACTTCTTCAGCCGGTAGGTCACCACCGGCTCCGCCTCGAAGCTGACCAGCTTCTCCTCCTCCGAGCGCGTATCGTCGTAGCGGACGCGGATCATATCGGCGCTGACGTACTCCACCACCCCATCACCCTCGGCCAGCAGGAGTGCGCGGGCATCGCGGGCAATCCGTCCCTCTAGCCCGGTGCCGACAAACGGGGCTTCGGGGCGCACCAGTGGCACTGCCTGCCGTTGCATATTCGAGCCCATCAGGGCGCGGTTGGCGTCGTCATTTTCCAGAAAAGGAATCAGCGAGGCAGAGGCACTGACAATCTGGTCAGTGGAGACATCCATGTACTCCACTTCCTCGGGCGCCACCAAGACGAAATCGCCCGACCGACGCGCCCGCACACGCGGTCCGAGAATCCGCCCGTGCTCGTCGACCGGCGTGGAAGCTGGGGCAATGACCTTGTCCTCCTCCTCATCGGCATCCAGGTAGACGATCTGGTCGGTCACCTGCCCATTGACAACCCGGCGGTACGGCGTCTCGATAAAGCCGTACTCATTGATGCGGGTGTGGAGAGCCAGAGAGGAGATCAAGCCGATATTGGGTCCTTCCGGCGTCTCAATCGGGCAGAGGCGCCCGTAGTGGGTATAATGGACATCCCGGACCTCGAAGCCAGCACGCTCACGGTTCAACCCCCCGGGACCCAGCGCCGAGACGCGCCGCTTGTGCGTCAGCTCTGCCAGCGGGTTGGTCTGATCCATGAACTGCGAGAGCTGGTTGGTCCCGAAGAATTGGTTGATCACACTGTTGATGGTACGGGCGTTGACCAGGTCGGAAGGGGTCAGGCGCTCCTCTCCGCTGAAGTTCCCCAGCCGTTCGCGAATAGTCCGTGCCATCCGGGTCAGCCCGAGGAACATCTGGGCTGTGAGCTGCTCGCCGACGGTCCGGACACGGCGGTTGGAGAGATGGTCCTGGTCATCAACGCCCTGCCTGCCGGCTTTGACGTCGAGCAGGTAGCGGATGGTCGTGATAATGTCTTCCAGCGTCAAATGCGTGACCTCCAGCGGGACGGAGAGCCCCAGCTTCGTATTGAGGCGAAACCGCCCGACGGTGTCCAGCTCGTAGCGCTTCGGGGTAAAGAAGAGCCGCTCCAGCAGCTGCACTGCTGTTTCCAGGTCCGGCGCCTCGCTGGAGCGCATCTGGCGGTAGATGAGCTCGAGCGCCTCTTCACGATTGCGTGTGCTATCCTTGGCAAAAGTGCGGACCAACACGGGCTCATTTTCCAGGTCTTCGTGTACAAAGACCCGGAAGGGCGCAACCTCCGTGCGCTCAATCCGCTCCAGGAGTTCCTCGGAGAGCACCTCGCCACGGTGGGCAAGAATCTCCCCGGTGGTTATATCCACAATCTCGCTGGCAATGCGTCGCCCCACGTACTGCGACGCGTGCTCTGGGTCAATCCGTGTGGAAAGCCCGAAGAGGTCATCAATATCGTGATCGTGCGAATACCCCAACGCCCGCAGGAAGGTCGTCACCGGGAATTTCTTCCGCCGGTCAATGTAAGCGTACATGATGTCGTTGATGTCGATGACGAACTCCAGCCAGGCGCCACGCTGCGGGATGATACGCGCAGTGTAAATGGGCAAGCCACTGGCGTGCATCGTCTGATCGAAGAATACCCCCGGTGAACGGTGAATCTGGGAGACCACCACCCGCTCCGAGCCATTGATAATGAACGTTCCCCGGTCGGTCATCGCCGGGATATTGCCCAGATAGACATCTTGCTCGACCGGCTCGATGTAGTCCTCCGACTCCGGGGGAACTTTGCTGGAGAGCCGAAGCCGGGCTTTGAGTGTCTTGGCGTATGTCAGCTCCCGCTCTCGGCACTCCTCCTCGGTGTAGTATGGCGGCTCCAGCCAGTAGTAGAGGAATTCCAGCTGGTAAATCCCGGCGGGATCTTCAACGGGGAAGGAATTCAGGAACGCCCACTGCAACCCGACCGGACGCCGCTGCTCCGGGGGGACATCCTCCTGGAGGAATTCCCGGTAGGATTCCAACTGGACGTGGAGTAGGTCCGGATACTCCGGCGTCCAGCGTGAGCGCGCAAAGCTGATGCGCTGACGCCCTGGAACGACTCCGTCCTCGATCGGCATCGCTGGCTCACTGGTTCGGTTTTCGGTTGAAAGGTGCTCGAAACGATGGCGTCCCATTGGTACCTGACAGGCATTGGGGAACTTGTTGTCGGAGCAGGCAGAAAGCACCCCTCCTGCCGGAGAAGTCCGGCGTCTGAGGGGCATAGGAGACTGTGTGCGGCTGTCCACGGAGCATGCAGCAGAGGTGTCGGTCGCCTCTGGGTGTTTACTTGATTGTCACCTTTGCGCCGACTTCCTCGAGCTTCTTCTTGATGTTCTCCGCCTCTTCCTTCGAGACACTTTCCTTGAGCAGCTTCGGGGCAGCCTCGACCAGGTCCTTTGCTTCCTTCAGACCCAGTCCGGTCAGCTCCCGGACAACCTTGATGACGTTGAGCTTGTTCGGACCAATCTCGGTCAGCTCCACGTCAAATTCGGTTTTCTCCTCAGCTGCAGGAGCTGCCGCAGCTGGCGCAGCAACACCAGGCACTGCCGCCACTGCCACGGGGGCGGCGGCGGTTACTCCAAAGCGTTCCTCGAGTGCCTTCTTCAGCTCGGCGGCTTCCAGAAGGGTCAGATTGCTGATCTTCTCAACCAGTTCCTCGACGATGCTGGACATGGGTCTTGAGCAACTTGATGGAACTTACTCCGCTGCGCCGCTCTGTTTGCGAGCGACGGCTTCAACCAGATACGCAATGTCCCGCAGGAGCGCTCCAAGAGCACCGGCAATTCCTGCCACCGGAGCTTGGAGGCTGCCGAGAATTCCCGCAATGAGCTCCTCGCGACTGGGCATCGAAGCCAGCGTGTCCAGCTGCGAACCGTCGAAGTACTGTCCCTCGACGACTGCTGCCTTGAAGCGCGGCTTGTCCACCCGCTTGATGAAGTCGCGCAGCACCCGCGCCGGGGCAACGGCATCGGTATAGCTCAGGATAAGCCCTGTTTGCCCGACCAGATGCTGTTCCAGCGCTGCGTGATTCCCGAGCGCATGCAAGGCACGCCGAATCAGGGTATTCTTGGCAACCTTATACTCAAAGCCTTGCGGACGCAGCTCTTTGCGGAGAGCCTGCGATTCAGCCACTGTCATCCCGGCGAAGTCTACCAAGTAAATGCCCCGGGCACGCTGCAGCTTCTCGGAGAGCTCCTCAACGATTTGTGCTTTGCGCTCTCGTGTCAGCATGACTCCCTTCTCGATGGCTCTCGACGGATCTCCTACAACGCAGCCATCCGCCAGCCGAGTGCGTAAGAGCCGCACTCTACTCCCGCACCCGCACCAGCGATTGCTCACTGATGGGGATGCTAGGTCCCATGGTCGAGGTCAGATACACACTCCGGATGTACTTCCCCTTTGCCGTTGCCGGCTTTGCCCGCAAGAGGCTCTCGACAACGGCGCGGATGTTCTCCACAAGTTTCGCCGTCGGGAAGGAGGCTTTGCCCACCGCAACGTGGATATTGCCGCCTTTGTCTACGCGGTACTCCACCCGTCCGGCTTTCGCTTCCTGCACAGCGGTTGCCACATCGAAGGTAACCGTCCCGCTCTTCGGGTTTGGCATCAACCCCCGGGGTCCGAGAATGCGCCCCAGCTTGCCCACCTCCCCCATGACATCGGGAGTAGCAATGGCAACATCGAACTCAAGCCAGCCTGATTGGATTTTCTCAATGTACTCCTGCAGTCCGGCGTAGTCTGCCCCCGCTTGGAGTGCTTCCTGGTCCTTGGGCGGCTTGGCAAAGACAAGAACACGCACGCTCTTGCCCGTCCCATGGGGCAAGACAACAGCCCCGCGGACCATCTGGTCAGCTTTCCGCGGGTCCACCCCGAGCCGTACCGCCAGCTCAATTGTCTCATCGAACTTCGCCGTTGCCACCTGCTTGATCGCCTCGACGGCTTTCTCCAGCGGAACGGGACCATCCGTTCCGAGGAGGCGCTGCAGTGCTTCGAGCGCGGCGCGATATCGCTTACTCCGCTTCTTCATCGTCCCTCCTCATCCCTCCACTACAATCCCCATGCTGCGGGCGGTCCCCTCCAGCATCCGAATAGCGCTCTCGATGCTATCACAGTTGAGGTCTTCCAGCTTCTGCCGGGCAATCTCCTCGAGCTGTGCCCGAGTGACTTTCCCCACCTTGACGCGGTTGGGTTCGGAGGAGCCTTTCTCAATTCCCGCTGCTTTCATCAGGAGCACAGAGGCCGGGGGTGATTTGACAACGAAGGTAAAGCTCTTGTCCGAGTAGTAGGTCACCACCACAGGCACCAGCATCCCGGCCATCCTTGCCGTGCGGGCATTGAACTGCTTGACGAACTCCATCCCATTGAGTCCACGCTGACCAAAGGCGGGCCCCACGGGCGGTGCCATCGTAGCTTCCCCCGCCTTGAGCAGCAGTTTGAAGGTTCCGACAACCTTCCGTGCCATCCTCTTCCCCTACGCGTTGCAGCTGCACGACGACGAACGATTTGGTCTCTTGAGTGTACTACCCGCCGGAGGGCGATTGAATTGCCAGCTCAACCTGGCTCATATCGAGCTCCACCGGAGTTTTCCGCCCGAGGATACCTACCTCGACTTTGAGTTTCTGTCGCTCGAGATTGACCTCGGTGACGACTCCGACGAAATTCGCAAAGGGACCGTCAGTAATACGAACTGGATCCCCGACGCTGAACTGCGTTTCCACCGTGGCAATATTCTTCCGCTCCTCCAAGCGCGCCAGGATGCGTTCCACCTCCTCCGGGCGCAACGGGGTCGGCTGGGTTCGCGTGCCTGCAAAGCCGACCACCCCGGGAATCCCCTCAATGAGCTGTTGCAACTTCCGGTCAAGGGCGGCTTCGATGAGAATGTAGCCCGGCAAGAAGCTGCGCTTGCGAGTACGCCGCTTACCGGAACGCACTTCGAAGACAGTTTCTTCGGGAACGAGGATCGAGCGGACGCGTTCGCTCAACCCCTGCAGCTGGAGCTCTCGCTCAAGGCGCTGCCTGACACGATTTTCCTGCCCGCTGGCGGTATAGAGTGCATACCAGCGGAAGGTCACGCCCTGACTTTCGCCTCGACCCTGGGATTCCATGGAGGGAAACGCCTCAGAAAATGAACCTCAAAAGAGCGGTCACCGCCGTATCCACAACCCACGTAAAGGCTGCCAACAACAGGCAGGTGACCACAACCACGAGGGTGGACTCGCGCAGCTGTTCGCGTGTGGGCCAGCTGACCTTCTGAATCTCACGAACGACTTCTTGCCCGAAGGCTTTGATTTTCGCAATCATCTCGGGCACCGTCCACAAAACCTGCACGGGTGGAGGGACTCGAACCCCCAGCCTGCGGTTTTGGAGACCGCTGCTCTACCAGTTGAGCTACACCCGTGAGCTGATGGCCGGATTTGAACCGGCGACCCCGTCCTTACCAAGGACGTGCTCTACCTCTGAGCTACATCAGCGAGCGGGAAACGGGACTCGAACCCGCGACCCTCGGCTTGGGAAGCCGATGCTCTACCAACTGAGCTATTCCCGCAGCAGCGAGCGGGAGACGGGACTCGAACCCGCGACCCCGAGCTTGGAAGGCTCGCGCTCTACCAACTGAGCTACTCCCGCAGTAGCGAGCGGGAGACGGGACTCGAACCCGCGACCCTCGGCTTGGGAAGCCGATGCTCTACCAACTGAGCTACTCCCGCTTCCGGGTGGGCAGGGGAGGATTCGAACCTCCGAAGGCGTTCCGCCAGCAGATTTACAGTCTGCCCCGTTTGACCGCTTCGGTACCTGCCCTGGGGAACGCGAATATAGCCAATCGAGCGCCTTCCCAGGGCAGATTCTATACTGCTGCTGGGGTCTCGGTCCGAAGCAAGGCAACGAATTCATCAAAGAGCGAGAGCGCGTCGTGCGGACCCGGCGCTGCTTCCGGATGGTACTGCACCGCCAGCACTGGCAACTCCCGATGGCGCATCCCCTCCAATGTCCCGTCGTTCAAATTGATCCGCGTCACCTCCAGCTCTGGTGGTAGCGTTGCCGGATCAACGGCAAAGCCATGGTTCTGTGAGGTAATCTCCACCCGCCCTGTGGGCAGGTCTAGCACCGGATGGTTCGCTCCATGGTGCCCGAACTTGAGCTTGTACGTTCGCGCGCCGAATGCCAATCCCAGGAGTTGGTGTCCCAGGCAAATCCCCAGGAGTGGAATCCCTACAGCCAAGAAGCGTCGAATCTGGGGCAGCGCATAGCCAATTGCTGCAGGATCACCCGGTCCGTTCGAGAGCACAATCCCCTGAGGCTCAAGCTCAAGGACCGCCTCGGCTGGAGTCCGCGCCGGCATCACCAGGACCCGACATCCCCGCCGCGCGAGGTTCCGCAAGATGCTCCATTTGACCCCGTAGTCAATGACCACCACCAGCGGGGCATCTTCTGCTTGCGAACTGTCTGCCCACCAGTATGGCTCCGCCGTGCTGACGGCATCCGTCAAGTCCAGCCCCTCCATCGGCGGGATACGCCGAGCACGTTCGACGAGCTCCTCAGGATGTGCCTGTGTGGAGATAACCCCGCGCAGTGCCCCTTTGTCCCGAATCATGCGCACCAGCATTCGGGTATCCACTCCCTCAATGCCGATGACGCCTTGCTGCTCCAGATACTCTGCCAGGCTCAGCTTCGCCCGCCAGTTAGAGAAGACCCGCGAACACTCATGAACCACGATACCCTCTACCTGCACCCGCCCTGACTCTCCATCTTCCAGCGTAATGCCGTAGTTGCCGATGTGGGGATAGGTGAAGACAACAATTTGCCCCCGGTAGCTCGGGTCGGTGAGAATCTCCTCGTACCCGCTCATCGCTGTATTGAAGACAACCTCGCCGGCAGCCTCCCGTCCAATTGCTCCGAAGGCGTATCCCTGGAACACGACACCATTTTCCAGAGCGAGCAATGCCCGAACGCGCATGGCACCCTCCTGCGCTGCGTCCGGGGCTGCAACTTAGCAAAAGTCGCTGTAATTTGCGCATCCACGGGTCCATGTGCCACTCACTGCACAGCGAGCCTTCGCCAGACTCTTCCAGCCCATAGAGACAGGGCATTCTCCGCTGTCCCCGGAGGGAGTCAATCCGCTGAGCAAGAAAGTGCTCGTCCTCAACCGGGGATATGAGCCAGTCAGCATCTGCTCGGTCAAAAAAGCCATCCTCCTGCTGGTGCTGGCGAAAGCAGAGGTCGTCGAAGTACGCAACGGGCTGGTGTTACGGAGCGTCTCAGCAGCCTATCCTTTGCCGAGCGTGATTCGGCTGACTACCTCTATCCGCATGCCCTACAAGCACGTTGAGCTGACGCGGCGTAACATCATGCGCCGTGATGGCTTCCAGTGTCAATACTGTGGCGCCACTGACGTCCCCTTGACCATCGACCATGTGATACCCCGCTCCCGAGGGGGTACGGATACGTGGGAGAACCTCGTCTGTGCGTGCATTCACTGCAACAATCTCAAAGGTGACCGCACGCCGGAGGAGGTGGGTATGAGGCTCCTCCGTCCGCCGCGGCGTCCGCACCCGATCCTCTTTTTGAAACAGTTCGTCGGGAAGCTCGAGGATGAGTGGCGTCCGTACCTCTTCATGGATTGAAGCGTTGCTGCGGGAAGTGACCTCGGGTATCCTGCTGAGTTCCTCGCTCAGCATGGCGTTGCCAGGATGTTCAGCGGCAGTCTCCGACCTCGCCCCTGATATACCCCCGGTCCAACGCCACCCGTGGTACTCAACTACCCACCATCCCGCGCAGCCCGGCGGTCCCTTTCGGAACCTGGACCCTCCCGTCCACCGTCCATTCTGGCGGAGCGTGACCTGGATTGCGCGGAAGCTCGTGCTCTCGCGGCACCACCCACCGACGCCTTTCCAGCCTATCTCGCAGGCGGACTTACGGGCTTTGCCGAGTTCCTTACGCGTGTTTTGGCTTGGGCACAGTACCGTGCTGCTCCAGCTCGACACCCTCGTCCTCCTTACAGATCCCATCTTCAGCCCTCGGGCAAGCCCGGTGAGCTTTGCCGGACCACGCCGGTTGGTCCCCCTGCCTCTCCAGCCTGAACAGCTCCCGAGAATCCATGTCGTGTTGATCTCGCACAACCACTACGACCATCTGGACAAAGCCAGCGTGGAGTTCCTCGTACGCCATTCCAACCCGCTTTTCCTTGTGCCACGAGGGGTTGGACAGCTTGTGCGCCGGTGGGGAAGTCGCCGAGTCGTGGAATTGGACTGGTGGGAGTTCGTGCAATACGCCGGTGTGCGTTTCCACTGCACCCCTGCACGCCACTTCTCCGGGCGCGGTCTGACAGACCGTAACCGGACTCTGTGGGCAAGCTGGTACATAGAAAGCCCTGAACATCGCATCTACTTCGGGGGCGATACCGGCTATGGGCAACACTTCCGCCTGATTCGGCAGCGCCTCGGAGCCCCAGAGCTGGTCCTCATGCCCATCGGTGCCTACAAGCCGCGGTGGTTCATGGCAGAGGTCCACGTCGACCCAGACGAAGCCCTCCGTGCTTTCCGTGAGCTCGAAGGCGAGCACTTCGTGCCTATTCACTGGGGAACGTTCGACCAGGCGGATGAAGGTCTCCAAGAACCCCCGCAGCGCCTCCGAGCCGCCGCTTCCGAGCTAGGCATCCCGCAGACGCAGCTCCATATCCTGCCTATCGGCGGGAGCCTAACGCTTCCTGCCCGCTAACGGAGTGGCACCCGAATCCCAACACCAGCTGGGACGGGAACAAGTTCAACTCCTGCCGAAAACTGCGGAGAAACCAATACCCCCACCACGGTCTGCCCCACTACCCAGCCGACGAGGGCACCGGCAACGACGTCGGAAAGCCAGTGCCGTCGGTGATAAAGACGCGACACCGCAGTGAGCGCTGCCCCGCCGTAGACGAATGCCTGCCCTGCAGGAGGCAGCTGGAAGGAGGAGGCAACAATTGTAGACAGCAGAAACGCCAGCGCACTGTGCCCAGACGGAAAGCTCTGGTGCGAGTCATCCCATCCCGGGGCAGAGAAGGCAAGGCTCCCGGCACCGACCGAAGGGCGGGCACGCCCAACGGCAACCTTCATCCCCGTAACCAGGAGCGCAGTAATCCCAGCCCCACCCGCGATAGCCAGCCCAACCCTTCGGAGACGTCTGTCCTGCATGAGCCATCCTGCACCGTAGAGTCCGGCAGCGAGCACCACCGGTGTCCATCGTTCGCCATACAACCGTGCCGCTCCAAAGACAGCATCGGCTGCTGGGGAGTATTGCCACCCCGCCTCAATTGGTCGGTCCAGAGCCACGAGAGCGGGAAGCAGCGCCACGGCAAGGAGTACCGGCTGTTCGACACGCTGCCAGACACCGGTGGTAGACCTCCACACGTGGGCGGGTGTGGGCAGTTCCTGCGCCAGCAGCGTCCCCGAGCAGAGAAGAAGGCTAGAGCACAGCCCACGCAGAGAGCCGGGCATGGACAGCATGGAACTCCTCCTGGGTCAGCCCAACAGTACCGAAGTTGGTCTCGTCGTATGGGCGCGTCCCATGGAAATCCGAGCCTCCGGTCACTACCAAGCGGTGGCAGCGAGCAAGCGTGGTGTAGTACTGGCGCACCGCTGGTCTGTGCGAGGGATGGACAGCTTCGAGCCCATCGAAGCCGCGCCGCAGAAGGCTCAAAAGCAGCCGTGGTGCGAGCAAGGAACGGCGCGGATGCGCGATGATGGCAATACCCCCGGCGGCATGGATCAGCCCTAAGGCGCGGACAACAGGGAAGGCTTCCGGCGGCTCGTAGGCGGGTCTGCCAGGTTCCAGGTAGCGCGCGAACGCCTCCCGGAAATTTTCGCAGTATCCTCGCTGCACGAGAGCTGCTGCCAAGTGGGGGCGCCCGAGCATGTCCCCGACAGCCATTTCGGCAACATCGTCCAAGGTCAGACTCAGCCCCAAGCGGCGGCAGTGTCCGACCATCCGCTCCAGGCGCCGCAGCCGCCGCTCCCGCGCCTGCCGGGCATGCTCCCAGAGACGGGCATCATCGGCAGCAACACCATAGCCGAGCACGTGGAGCTCGTGTCCCAGCTCGTAGCAGCTCACTTCAATCCCTGGAAGAACGGTAACGCCAAGCCGTTGCCCCGCGCGGGCAGCTTCTTCGTATCCGGCAAGCGTGTCATGATCTGTCAGAGCAATCACCTGCAATCCTCGGGCAGCTGCCTGCTCGACCAGCTCGGTGGGCGTCATGACCCCGTCGGAGAAGGTTGAATGCAGGTGAAGATCGGCAACAACTACGGCAGAGTTGCCCATTGCGGCTCCTCGGAGAGCTGGTGCAGAAGTTGGCGCACTGCGGCTCGCGCTTCCTCTACCGGGACATGGTGCCGCTTGCCCGAACGCCGTTCCTTGAGCTCGACTCCGCCGGAGTGCAGCGACCGCGGGCTGACAATCAGCTGGAGGGGCAGCCCGATAAGGTCAGCATCCTTGAACTTGACGCCAGCACTTTCGGGACGGTCATCGTAGAGCGTCTCCACTCCACTGTCCCACAGCTCCTGGTAGAGCTGCTCGGCAACTCGGCGCACAGGCTCTTCTCGCTCCACCCCCAGAGCCAGCAGGTGGACGTGGAAGGGTGCAATGGCGGGGATCCAGCAAATGCCGTGCTCATCGTGATTCTGCTCGATAAAAGCGGCAATGATCCGCTCCACCCCGATGCCGTAGCTGCCCATGATGATGGGGCGCTCCTGCCCGTGTTCGTCCAGGAAGAAGGCGCCGAGTGCTTCGGAGTACTTCGTCCCGAGCTTGAAGATGTGCCCTACCTCGATCGCCCGCACGATGCGCAAAGGAGCAGTGCACTGCGGGCAGGGCTCACCTGCCTGGACGGTACGAATATCGGCGTAGTGCTCAATCCGGCAATCGCGCTGCAAGTCAATGTGGCGGAAGTGGTAGCCATCTACATTGGCGCCGCTGACCAGTTCATTGGCATCCCGGAGGCGCTCATCGGCAATCACCGGCATTGGGGTCGGAAGCCCAATCGGACCGATCGAGCCGGCAGAGGCACCTGTAAAGCGCTGGAGTTCCTCCGGCGTGGCAGGACGTAGCCACACTGCTTGGAGCACTGCCTGGAGTTTGGCTTCATTGAGCTCGTCATTGCCCCGCAGGAGCACCATGAGCGGTTGCCCATCGGCGATGTAGACAAGTGCTTTAGCACAGCGCTCTTCCGGAATCCCGCGTGCCACAAGGTCGTCAATGCTCCGCACCCCAGGGGTAGGGAAGCGCTCCAGCGGATGGCTCTCGGGTAGACGCGCCGTCGGCTCCACCGCCGAGCGAGCCACTTCGACATTGGCAGCGTAGCCACACTGAGAACAGACCACGCAGGTATCCTCGCCGGCAGGGGATTCGACCATAAACTCTTGCGAAGCGCTGCCGCCCATGGCGCCGCTGGAAGCGCCAACGACGAAGACACGTAACCCGCAGCGGCGGAAAATCCGCCGGTATGCCCGGGCATGTTTTTCGTAGCTCTCGTCCAAGCCCTCCCAGGTAGCATCCAGGGAGTAGGAATCCTTCATCGTAAACTGCCGCCCCCGGAGAACGCCGAAACGGGGACGCGGCTCATTGCGGAACTTGGGCTGGATTTGGTACCAGATCTGCGGCAGGTCTTTGTACGACTTGACATGCTGCCGTGCGTGGAAGGCAACTACTTCCTCGTGTGTCGGGGCCAGGACGAGCCCTTCACGGTTCTTGATGTGGAAGAGCACATCGCCCATTGCCTCCACACGCCCGGTCTGCTGCCAGATGTCAATGGGATTGAGTGCCGGGAAGTGGAATTCCTGTCCCCCGATGGCATCCATTTCCTCCCGAATGATGCGCATGACTTTCTGCATCACACGCCAGCCCAGAGGGAGGAAACTGTAGACACCGGCTGCCAACTGCCGGATCAACCCGGCACGGAGCATCAACTGATGCGAGAGTGCCTGCGCTTCGGCAGGGGTTTCACGCAAGGTCGGGATGAAGGCTCTGCTAAAGCGCATGCTCGTCATTCCTGTGTCCCACTACGCCCATGATGCTGAGCAGCAACTCGCCGATGACGCTCTCCGGCGGAGCACTCCCACTTTTCAGCGCCAGCTCTGCCCGCTGGAGCGCAAAGAGCGCTCCCTCAATTGCCGGCAATCCGAAGCGGCGGTACGCCGCCTGATACTCCGCCACGAAGAACGGATGAACCCCGAGCGCCGAGGCAAGCTCCTCTGGCGCAGGAGGCTCCTGCTGGAAATCTGCCAGTCTCCACAGCAAGAGGAAAAACCGTGTCAGAGTTGCCACAATCAGCAACTCTTGACGCTGCGAGCGCGTCAGATATTGCGCAATCTGCAGTGCCCGTACCCTATCCCCTTCGGTCAGTGCCCGCTGCAGCTCGAAGACAGAGTACGTGCGGGAATGCCCTGTCAGATGGAGCACGTGCTCCACGTCCAGCTCCGCAAGCCCCCGTGCCTGAGCGTAGAGCGCTAACTTCTGGAGCTCGCTGTCCAGCTCTGCAAGCTCTGCCCCGACCAGGCTCAGGAGAGCCTCCAGCGCCGGGGGCGAGAGCTCAATACCGTACCGGCGTGCCCGCTGAGCAATCCACGAAGGCACCTCCCGCTCGTAGAGCTTTGGGAACTCTACCCAGGGATGCTCCCGCAGCAGGAGCCGCCACAGCTCCGGGGCACGCGCGAGCGCCTGCTCCGCTTTCTTCTGCTGCTTCGGGTTGCGCAGGAAGCGGCTGATCCCCCGCAGCCTCTCCGGGACAGCCTCCACCAGCAGGACCAACACCGTTGTCGGCTGGGGAGCACGCAGGTAGTCGGCAAGAACGCTTGCCCCAGCTCCACTGCTGCGCCCGAGCAGATGCTCAGCCCGCCGGACAATGACTCCGCGCCGTTCAGCCGCCACCGGATAGCTGCGGGCGCGCTCGACGAGCTCGCGTGCGGGGATGGTCTCCCCGTCGAGCAGTTCCACATCCACCCCGAGCGGATCCTGAGCTTCCAGACGTCGCCGCAGCATCTGGGCAGCTTCCTCAACGAGGAAGCGCTCCTCCCCAAAGAGCAGGACAACCGGTGGCAACGGTCCGGTTCGGAAACGCTCTTCCCAGTGTTCCAGCATCATGACGGCTCCTCCTGTGCAGACCCCGGGGGCGTTTGCCCCTCTGCCGGAAGAAGCCCCCGCTGGTGCAGGACATACCGAAGGCGCTCCCGTGCCTGCTCCAGCGTGAAAGGCTTCAGGAGGTAGTGGCAGATTCCCTCCTGCGCAAAGCGTAACACGATATCCCGCTCCGCCACCGCGGAGCAGACAATCACCGGAATCTGCCTCCAGCGTTCGCTCTGCCGTAGCTCATGCAGGAAATCCAAGCCCGTCTCTTCCGGGAAGAGCACGTCGAGGACAATGACCGCCGGGGCACTACTCTCCAACAGCTGGCGGGCATGCTCGGGGGAGCCAGCCTCGAGGGTCTCCAGCCCGAGCTCCCCGGCGAGTCGCTGCCAGAGACGGCGCAACAGCGGGTCATCGTCCACGACGAGGAGTCGGAGCGGCTGTTCCATAGCTTACCGTCGCATCTGTGGGTCCAGCACATCCCGGAGAGCATCCCCGAGCAGATTGAAGCCCAGCACCGCCAGGGCAATTGCCAGGCTTGGATAGAAGGCAAGCCCCCAGGCAGTCCCCGCAGCAATGTAGCCATAGCCATCCCGCACCATCTGTCCCCACGACGGAGTCGGTGGCTGCACTCCGAGCCCCAAGAAGCTCAAGCCCGCCTCCACCATGATCGCTGTAGCCAGCCCAGCTGTTGCCATGACCGTAAGCGGACCGACGACGTTGGGCAAGAGATGGCGCACGATAATGCGCCCGGCAGGGAATCCCAGCGCCCGGGCAGCCAGCACGTACTCCCGCTCCCGGAGCGCAAGGAATTGCCCTCGCACCACGCGAGCAATCTCCACCCAGCTGGAGACCCCAATGGCAATCGCAGCCTGTACCATGCCATGCCCGAGCACAACCGAGAAGGCAATTGCCAGGAGCACTGTCGGATACGCCCAGACCACGTTGAAGAACCACGTCACCACGGCATCAATCCATCCGCGAAAGTACCCTGCGGCTGCCCCCAGAACAACTCCGATGATGAGGGCAATCACCTGCGAGAGCACCCCTACCATGAGGCTGACCCGAGCCCCGAAGAGAATCCGGCTGAACACATCGCGCCCGTAGCGATCTGTCCCCAACAAGTAGAGCGGACGCCAATTCCACTCCTCCGGTCGGGTGCCTGCCAGCCGCGTACGCTCAAGCCGATGCGTCCTGCCCTGGAAGTCTTCGTAGACAACTTCCTCGTCCTGGAGCTGCCACCATCGCACCGGAACCAAAAGGGGTTGCTCAGGACGCGCCGGGTTGTGCACCGCCAGGAGATTGCCCCGGAACAATGGCGGCTGCAG
Organism: bacterium HR21; assembly: GCA_002898295.1. GTDB lineage: Bacteria > Bacteroidota > Ignavibacteria > Kapaibacteriales > HRBIN21 > HRBIN21. Next base: position 71,307 of record BEHX01000007.1, on the reverse strand, counting down.
GGCATACTCGAGCACCTGGACCGTGGGCCCCATCGGCGCGAGCCCCTCAGCTGCAAGGGCAGCTCCGAGGAGCACCGCCACCAGGAAAGCCCCGAGAAGTCCACTGGGATGCCGCCAGAAACGGCGCCACAACAGGCGACCAGGGCTTTCACCCTGCTCACGAAAGCTGGACGCGCGGGTCCAAAATCGCATAGAGCACGTCAACAACGAAGTTGACCACCACGAACACCGCTGCCGTAAAGAGCACCGTCCCCTGGATGAGCGGGTAATCGAGCTTCTCAATCGCACTCAAGGCAACCGTGCCAATCCCGGGCCAGTTGAAGATGTATTCCACGAAGAATGCCCCGGCCAGCAATCCTGCAAACCAGGCACTCACCGTTGTGATGACCGGATTGAGCGCATTGCGCAGTGCGTGCCGCAAGAGTACTCGGGCTGGTCGTACCCCTTTAGCCCGCGCCGTGCGGATGTAGTCCTCGTGAAGCACCTCCAGCATGCTGGAGCGTGTCATCCGAGCAATGATGGACAGCGGGCGCAGCGCCAGGGTCACCATCGGCAACACCAGATACTCCCACCCCTGGTCCACATATCCCGCCAACGGGAACCATCCCAGCAACACACCGAAGAGCATCAAAAGGAGCAGTCCGGCAACGAAAGAAGGCACCGATATCCCCACCAACGCCCCCGCCATGACAAGGGTATCGACCCAGGAATTCGGTCGCAATGCTGCCCCAATCCCCAACGCAATGCCTAGAAGGGTTGCCACCACCATGGAGCTGACTGCTAACAGTGCGGTTGCCGGGAAGCGTTCCACAATGATCTCCAAGACCGGACGATTCGTCACGTACGAGCGCCCCAAATCACCCTGGAGAACCCGAGCGAGGAACCGGACATACTGTACCGGCAGGGGCTGGTCCAAGCCAAGCTGTTGCCGGATTGCTGCAATCGTTGCTGCATCTGCTCGCTGCCCTGCCAGAAGCCGCGCTGGATCACCCGGCAGCACGAAGTTGAGGAAAAACGTCACCGTTAGCACCCCCAGCAGGATACTGAGCATCGCTAGGAGCCTTCGCCCGATGTACCGCAGCACTGGCATCAAACCCAGACCAGCACCTTGCGTGGCACTTCCCCCACCTCGGCAAAGCGAACCAGCACGGGCACCATCTCGGGAGTCACCTGCTCCCCCTGCGCGACGACCAGCAATCCATACGAGGTGTAGTAGTTCTCCGCCACCACCATTCCCGGGCGGAGCTGGTTGACAGGGACCGCCTGGAGAAGTTTCTGCCCCAGCTGCCGGCGCTCCTCTTCCATGAGCTCAACGAACGTGCGCACAACCTCTGGGTGGTACAGCGCGCCCGCCTTCGCCTCCAAATGGTGCACGGCAGAGAGATACTGCCGGTATGCTACTTCCGGCGGGGTAGGAGGAGATTCCTGCACGACACGCCGATCGCGGCGGCGCTTGGAGACCGCATTGTGGAACACATCCACCACAGCGATGATAGCAGCCCCGAGCCGAATCTGGCGCCCCCGTAGCCGCTGCGGGAAACCCGATCCATCGAGCCGCTCGTGATGCTGGAGAACAAGCTCCGCTACACCGTGCAGGGCAGAATGCTTCCGCAGAATGTGCCATCCCAACTCAGGATGGCGTTCGTAGAGCCGCCGCTCCTCGGCGGTCATCTCCGTTGGAAATTTCTGCAACACCGACTCCGGATAGCCAATTTTGCCAATGTCGTGGAGTAACCCTGCGACTTGGATCTCAAACACCTCCAGCTCGCTACACCCCAGCCGCCGAGCAACCTCTGCAGCCTTTTGACTGACAAAGCGGCAGTGGCTCCCTTCGTAGAAGCGCTCAACAGCTGCCACAAGCGCTCCGAGAAGCTCAATGGTCTGCGCAAAGCTCTCAGCCAGCCGAGTGCTGAGCTCCTGCAGCGGCTCCCGTTCAGTCATGGTTCGAAACGCTGACCTGGCGGACCTCTCTCGGCAGCAGTCCCAAACGCTTCATCACTTGCTCCAGTGCGGGTCCGGGCGCATCTGTCAGGAGCACGGTCAAGCGCGGCGGTGTCCCGCCTGCCCCGCTATCCCCAAGCTGCCGCAAGCACCTTGCGATAGCCTCCCCTGACTCAACGAAACGGCACTCCGGCATAACCCGCCGCAGCACAGGAACCAGCAATGGGTAGTGCGTGCAGCCAAGCACCAGGGTATCAACTCCCGCCTCTCGGAGCGGGGACAAATACTCCTGCGCAATCTGCTCTGCCACCGGATGCTCACTCCAGCCCTCTTCGACCAGCGGGACGAAGAGCGGACAGGGCTGGCTGAAGATACGCAGCGACGCGGGCGCCCTCTGACGGAGCAAACGCTCGTAGGCACCGCTGGCAATGGTTGCCCGTGTGCCGATAATCCCAACACAGCCCGCGGTGCATTCCAGGACCAGATCGATGGTCGGCTCCAGCACATCGAGGAGGGGAACCCCCGCGGCTTCCTCGCGGACAGCTTCCAGGGCAACAGCCGACACTGTGTTGCACGCCACAACAAGCATTTCAACCCCATAGGCGAGGAGGAAGCGCGTCAACTCCCGAGCATACCGGCGGATTGTCTCCGGGCTACGACTGCCGTAGGGGACCCGGGCAGTATCGCCGAGATAGACAACGTCCACACCAGTCGTGCAGGACAGCACATGCTGGACGACTGTCAACCCACCGATGCCGGAATCGAAGACCCCAATACGGCGGTACCGTGCCATGGCTCAAAATTAGCGCCCTCACCTTCTCCGACGAAGCCGCGCAGCGAACGCCCCATCGCTGTTCGCGTGGCGATGCGGCAAGGTCTGGAGGAAACCTTCTCGGCAGACTGCTGCTGGGAGGTAGCGCCCCGCATCCTCCAGCTCGAAGTCTGGATGATGCTGGAGGAAATCGGCGATGAGCTCTTCATTCTCCTCCGGCTCTGTGGTACAGGTACTGTAGAGCAGCACACCACCGGGGCGCACCAAGCGAACAGCATGGTGCAAGATCTCCCGCTGGAGGCGCACCAGCTTGGGGATATCTTCTTCTCGACGACGCCATTTGATGTCTGGCTTCTTCGCAATGGTTCCCAAGCCGGAACACGGCGCATCCACCAGCACCAAATCTGCTGCTTCGGTTCGGAAGCGGCGCGCGTCAGCAACGTGGAAGGACATTCGCTCAGCAATCCCCAGCCGCTGCGCTTCCCGCTCCGCCAGCCGGAGACGTCCGGGATGGACATCCACCACCGCAACGTGCCCTCCGGCACCCAAGCGCTCAGCCAGTGCACAGGCTTTACCCCCGGGCGCCCCACAGAGGTCAACGATCCGCATGCCTGGCTCCACCGCTGCTAGCTCCACTACGAGCATCGCACTGACATCTTGCACACTTGCCCACCCCTTCTGCAGCAGCTCCCAGAGGAGCCCATGTGGCAGACGTTCCACAACAAGGCAGCTCGGCGTGTAGGGCGATAGCCCGGCTGCCACCCCCTGCTGGGAAAGCCATTCGAGCACCTGCTCCGGCGTCCTGCGCTGAGGATTAACCCGCAGGGAGAGTGTCGGTCGGCGATTCTGCGCCTCTAAGAGCTGGACCGCCTCCTCCACTCCGAACCGTGCAACCCAGCGTCGGACAAGCCATTCCGGATACGAATGGAGTACGGCAATGGCAGATATCGGATCATCTCCCGGCGGCTCTGGTAAAGCATCCCGCATGCGGATCAAGGCACGTAAAATGGCGTTGACCAGCCCCGCCGTCCGCTGTCCCAACGGCTTGACCAGCTCCACCGCCTGGTGAACCGCCGCATGCTCCGGAATCCGCTCCAGGAAGAGGAGCTGGTATGCCCCCAGCCGCAATGCGACCAGAACTGGCACTGGATACCGGCGCAGAGGGTGTTCAGCACACGCCTGGAGGAAGAAGTCCAAACGCTTCCGCCAACGTACCACACCGTGTACCAGCTCCCCTACCAACGCCCGGTCTGGGGCCGAGAGCCGTGCCCGTCTGAGCGCCACCTCTGTCACCCGGTCCAGATAGGCGCCATCGCGCTCGATCCTCAGCAGCAGCTCCCAGGCAAGCTGCCGTGCAGGGGAAAGCCGCCGCTGTTCACCGCTGGAGACCATCGTCGTTCGGAAGAGCTCCAATTTCCGTAAACTTACGCCCGGACCAATGCCTCGTGTGTGCGCCTCCATAGGACGAGTATGCTGGCTTTCCGTGGTAGGAAGCCTGGTGCTCCTAGGACAGGGGCGGCAGACGTCTCCGCCGTCCTCGCCACTGGCGCCGGAGGTACGGCACTACCCGCCAGAACTCCTGGTCACAATTGGCATCGGATGGGGTTTCCAGAGCGGGACATTCCGCGGCAGCTGCTCACAGGACTTTACCAACGGACGGAGCCAGAGCTGGTTGGTAGGGCTTTCTTACAGTCTGCCTCTGACGGCGACCTGGCTCTGGGGCGCATCTCCCCTGTTCCTGCTCACGAAGGTCCAGGCCTCATACCGCGAACGGGAACAGCTCACCTTTGCCCGTCCTGAGGATACGATCAGCGTTCCCGTCGAGACGCGCAATCGTGCTGAGCTGACACTGCCCATGCTCGTGCTCTGGAGTTACCTACGCTGGCGCCCTACGCCGTGGTTGGTTTTCTCAGTAGGTCCCGCTGTCGGTATCCCGCTTGGGAGCCGCTTCCATCACGAGAAAGAGCCTATCCAGCACAGTGTCGTTCTGTCTACGGGGGAGATTTTTACCCTCCCAGAGACAGGTCCTCTCCGCGTTGAGACGGGACGGTTGCCACCTCGACTTGCCTGGAGTGGGCTCGCGCACGTGGGGGGCGACATCGTGATTGCCCGCTCATGGTGGCTTAGCTTTGGTCTCTACTCCTGGGTGCCCCTCTCTGCTATGCTCCAGCCTCCGGCAACGCTCCGCCTCTTCCATTCCTCCCTCACTCTTTCCCTCGGGAAATCGTGGTGAAACCCCTGGGCTTCCGTAAGTTTGTGATTTGATAACACATGTCCCCCAAATTAGGAGCTTCCTATGTGGGTCTCTTCCCTTGTGCTCCTCCTTGCCTGTGTGGCAGCCTTCCCCCTGGTCGGAGGAGGAACCCTCCGCGCAGCGACACCGCAACCAGCATTCCCAGGAGGGTCCGCGGACACCCCTGAAGGGACGTTGTACCTCTACGCTGCCGTCATCGAACCGCCGTCACAGCAAGAGCAGGAAACAATTCTCGGAAGCCGCCACATCCGCATCATCAATCTGGGTCCCGTGCTCAACTCGCCGTACCAAGACTATGCACCGACGGTGACCGCCGATGGGCGCACGCTCTACTTCGTCTCCAACCGTCCAGGCAGCAAGATGCTGCCCGATGGCAAGAATCCCTCGCACGATTTCTGGGCAGCCCGGAAGGAAAACCCCCTCGACACTGTCTTCTTCCCACCTTTCAACATCGACACCACAACGATCCTGGGCGACCTTGGGGTCAACACGCGCTTCAACGAAGGTGTTGCCACCATTGCCGCCGATGGGCGCACGCTGTTCTTCACCGGCTGCAATCGCCCAGATGGTCTGGGAAGCTGCGACATTTATGTCACCGAAATTGAGGGCGATCGCTGGGCACGCCCACGCAACTTGGGTCCGAATGTGAACTCCTCCTTCTGGGAAGCCCAACCCTCGATTGCTCCCGACAAGAGCCGCCTCTACTTCGTCTCCAACCGCCCAGGTCCGCACGGCGAGGGAAACCTGGATATCTGGTACAGCGACTTCGACTTCGAGAAAGGCGAATGGAAGCCCGCGGTAAACTTCCGCGAGCTCAACACCCCAGGGCGTGAAGCCTCTCCCTTCATTGCCGCGGATAACCAGACCTTCTTCTTCGCTTCCGACGGGCATACCCCGAACTTCGGAGGATTGGACTTCTACGTCGTGCGCCGTCTCCCCGATGGAAGCTGGACGAAACCTCAGAACTTAGGACAACCTATCAACACTTCGGAAGATGAGCTCTTCATCACGCTCCCGGCTGCCGGAAACGTGCTCTACTTCAGCTCGAAGCGCCGAGACCTCCCCGGATACCAAGGAGACTACGACCTCTTCATGGCATTTGTGCCCACCTTCTTCCGCGCCGTCAATATCGTCGGACGCGTCATTGACGAATGCACCGGGGCTGATATCCCCGCGAAGATCACCATCCGGAATCCGATCACCGGGCGTGTCACTACAGACACTGTTTCTGGCACCGGAACGGCACGGACGGAATTCCAATACGTCGTCTCCGCCACCGACTTCGGTGATCCAAAGCTGGGCATCACAGAATTCGACCTCGAAATCAGCGCGTTCAACCCGAACTACGGCACCGTCACGCAGAAAGTCCACGTGGAAAAACCCCCCGAAGTCCGCACCGAAGAAGAAGCCCAGAAGAGCCTTGAGATCCGCGTTGTGCTAACTCTCGGGCAGCGACCTGTCTTGCAGGCACAGATTGAGCCCGCCGACTACATCAAGCGACGCGCCAAAGATGACCCCTCGATTGCCGGCTTCCGCGGCTTGGTCATGGAAGAGGTGGCTTCCATCGAGCTTTTCCCGCTGCTGCACTACGTCTTCTTCGAGGAAGGCTCGTCGAAAATCCCCGAGCGCTACGTGCTCTTCTCCTCACCGGAGCAAACGAAGGACTTCAGCGATGAACGCATCCCTGGCGGGACCCTTGAGAAGTACTACCACATCCTCAACATTTACGGCTACCGCTTGCGGAAGAATCCCCAGGCAAAGCTGGAGATTGTCGGCTGCAACGATAGCAAAACTCCCGCGGAAAAGCGCCCCGGACTGTCGCTGGAACGGGCCCAAGCCGTCTTCAACTACCTGCGCGACATCTGGGGTATTAGCCCGGAGCGGATGAAGATCACCGTCCGTAATCTCCCCCAGGTCCCCTCCAATCTCAACGATCCCCAAGGCATTGTGGAGAACCGCCGGGTCGAGCTCATCTGCAGCGATTGGGAAGTGGTCAAGCCCATCATCAGCCGCGATCCGAAGCGGCTTCCTTCCCCAGAGACGATGACCTTCCTGATGCGCAACGGCATTGAGGACGCCCTCGTCGAAAGCCGCCGCATCGAGGTCTTGCGGGGTGGCAAGCCGTGGAAAACCCTAACCGATATCGGCACGACCACCCCGTCGTATACCTGGGATTGGACCGACCCGCGCGGGAACTACCCCGCCGATGAAGTCCCGTACGAAGCTCGCCTCATCGTACGGAGCAAGACTGGTCAGGAATGCGCCTCCGACCCCATCACGATTCCCGTCATGCAAGTCACCACGGAACAGAAGAAAATCGAGCGCCTCGCCGATCGGACACTGGAACGCTATAACCTCATCCTCTTCCCCTTCGACCGCTACGATGCCGGACCTCTCAACGAGCGAATTCTGCGGGAGTATGTCTTCCCGCGAGTGTTCCCGAACTCGACAATTGAGATCGTCGGACACACGGACGTCGTTGGGCTCTACGACCACAACAAGAAGCTCTCTGAGAACCGTGCACGAACGGTCATGCGGGCGATCGAAGCCTATGCCAAAGGACGCTACCAGAGCCTGACTGCCCGCGGCGTTGGCGAAGATGATCCGCTCTACACGAACGAACTGCCCGAAGGGCGCTTCTACAACCGAACGGTCCAGATCCTGATCAGCACTCCGATCGAAGCAGGCGAGACGACGCCGTAGGATGCAAGCTCCAAGCCCGGAGAGGGGATCCCAAGGGTGCAGGGATCCCCTCTTCCGCGTGGGAACCAGTGGATGGGCATACCGGGAGTGGCGCTCGTGGTGGTATCCGGAAAAGCTCGCGCAGCGTGAGTGGCTCCGCTTCTATGCTCAGCACTTCTGTACTGTCGAGCTCAATAGCACCTTCTACCGGCTTCCTCCGCCGGAGGTGTTTCGGCGCTGGGCGGCGAGTGTGCCGGCAGAATTCTGCTTTGCCGTCAAAGCTCCACGAGCCCTCACCCATGCCCGTCCCCCTCTTTCGGACGAGCCCCTTCTGCACGAGTTTTTCGAGCGAGTTTCCCTCCTGGGCGCTCAGGGTAGAGTCCTCTTGTGGCAATTTCCCCCGAGCTTTCCTTGTGACCTGGATACCCTCCGCAGAGTCGTTGCCGCTCTTCCCCGCTTGTTCGAGCATGCCTTTGAGCTGCGCCATCCCTCATGGGATATCCCGGCTGTATGGGAGCTGCTGCAGGATGCCGGAATTGCCCTTGTCTGGAGCAGCTCGTTACGCTACCCGCTTTTCCGTGTCCAGACAGCCCCTTTCCTCTATCTCCGCTTCCACGGGCTGCGCGGTGGCTATACCCATCGGTACACCGAGCACGAGCTTCTGCCGTGGGCAGAACAGGTAGCCAGTGCTCTGAGGCAGGGGTGTCGGGTGTATGCTTACTTCAACAACACCGCCGGATCGGCGCCGCGGGATGCCCAGATGTTCCATATGCTCGTTGAACGCCTCCGCGAGGCTCCTTCCCGGAGCCGCTGAATACGCCGGCGCACTTCTTCCTGGTAGATGGAGTTCGGGAAACGCAGGAAGAACTGCTGGTAGACGGCAAGCGCCTCCGCCCGCCTGCCCTGGCGCTCGAGGGTTTCACCGAGGAGCAGCAGAGCCCTATCGCCGTACAGGATATCCTCGTGTTCGGCAAGGAGGCGTGTGAGCAGCTGCTGTGCTGTGGTGAGATCCTCGTGGGCAAGGGCAGCCTCTGCCGCACGTAGCAGCGACAGTTCCACCAGTACTTCATCATCCCCTGCCTGCTCTGCGATGCGGAGGTACTCACGCTGTGCCTGTTCCCAGCGCCCCTGAAGGAACAGCAGCTCTGCCGCGGCAAATCGGTGGAGCTGCTCAGTATGAGCAACGTTTTCCAGCAGGACCAGCCGCTGGAGCGCATCGTTCGCGGCTGGACTTGCTGTCTGCAGCGCAACGGCAGCATAGCCTGCCCGGGCACTGTCGAGATTACCCCGGAAGAACTCCAGCTCTGCTTGCCAGAACCGTGCCCATTGCACAGCCTCTGGAGCAAGAGAATCTGCTCCTGCGGCACGCTGGAGATACTGCTCCGCTTGCGACAGCTCCCCACGACGGAGCGCCAGCCGCCCCAGCTCTACCAAGGAGAGCATCGCCCAGCGGGTCTGAGGAAACTGCCGCACAAGACGCTGGAAGGTCTCCTCGGCAGCTTTCCCATCGTGTGCAACATCCTGCAGGAAGCGTCCCAGTGAGTAGAGAGCTTCAGCTCCCATAGCAAGGGTATCGGCTTGGCGCACCAGCTCGTCGTACTCCCGCCGCACCTGCTGCCAAGGAATCGACCGCCCGCCTTGGCGCAGGATCGCCTCAGCAGTCTGGAGGTAGCCGTAGAGGGCTTTGAGTCGGATTTCCCGCACTGGGCGACGGTCGAGCAGTTCTGCATAGACATCGAGTGCGAGCGAGAGATCTCCATTCTGCCGGGCAGCTTCGGCAAACTGCAACACCTCCATCCCCGTATTACCCTGCAACTCATCGAGTCGGCGGACATGTTCCAGCGCTGTCCGGCTCTGCCCAATTTCCTGGAAAAACCAGACGAGAAGTCGTCGCAGGAGAAGATCGCGCGGGTACTGCTGCAGTGCCCGCTCCAGCTCCGGGCGAATCCGCTCTGCCGCTTGAGGAAGCGCCAGGTAGAGAACTAAGCGGGAATACGCCGCACGGATATCCTGTCTCTGCCGCAGCAGGAGGATTGTCTCCTGCACGCCTCGCTCTACATTACCCAGACGCACGTACCACGAGCTCAGCTCCTCGGCAAAGAGCGTATCAGAGCGTAACTGTTGCCGCCCCTGCAGCAATGTCGTGATGGCATCGTCGACGAGCTGCAGCTCATACTGGGAGCGGGCAACCGCGCGGTATACCTCGGGCGTTCGGGGTTCCTGGGCGAGCGCTCTCTGCCATGCCCAGCGGGCAGAATCTTGTCTGCCCATACTCCAGTACAGCTCTCCGAGCACTGCCCAGAGCTGAGGCACCGATCGACGGTGGAGAAATCCCGCAACTTCGGACAGCGCCTCTGGAAAACGCCGGAGCTTGATGAGCGCTCGGCTCCAGCCGAGCAGGTACGACACGGAATCCGGATACAACCGGAAGAGCTGTTCGTAGAGCCGGGCTGCACCGGCGTAATCTCCAATGGATTCCAGCGTTTGCGCCATGCGGAGCCGCTCTTCCGGCTGCTGGTAGACACTCTGCGCCCAGCACATCCCGATAGCGCACACCCCAACAGAGACCCAGAGCCATCTCATGGGAGCCTTTCCCAATCTGGATGGAGGAGTGGAACGATCCGCTGCTGCCGCGGCTCGGGGCAGATGCGCAGTGTGCCATCGTGCCGGAGCTGCACGTCCACCTCGGTCCGCATCCCGAAGGCTCCTTTCCGGTAAATGCCCGGCTCGATTGTAAAGGCACATCCCTGCAGAAGACGCCGTGTATCGTGGGTTTCGTAGTCATCCAAGTTAGCGCCCGGCCCGTGGACCTCGGTCCCCAGACTATGCCCGGTTCGATGGAGGAATTCCGCGCCGTATCCAGCCGCTTCGAGCACCGACCGGACGTGGCGATCAACCTCGTAGCCAGCAATTGGGCGGTGCTGTTGGAGAGCATCCTGAAGCAGCACCAGGGCACTGTCACGAGCACGGCAGAGGACGGCGAACGGCTGAGCGAAGGCGTCGGGAACCTCCTCGCCGGCATATGCCATCCAGGTAATGTCCGCGTAGAGCGCCGAGGGCTGGGGAGGCTTTGCCCAGAGGTCAATGAGCACCAGGTCGCCAGGGCGGATCGGAGCAGAGTCGTCGACCGTCGGGCTATAGTGCGGATTGGCTGCACGCTCAGTGCGGGCAACAATTGGGGGATGATCTGTCTGCAACTGCATCGCCGCCAGCTGCTCTTGGAGGAATTGCTGGACGGCGTACTCGTGCGGGGTTTCTCCGCGCTGCAGCTGCTGCCGCAACCAGGCAAATGCCCGCCAGAGGAGAAGCAGCAGGAGCTGTGCCGTCTGTGCTTGCTGCTCAAGCTGTTCGGGGGTGGCAACAGCAACGAGCTCTTGGAGCAAGTCTGCCGAAGAGACCAGCTCAGCCCCGAATAGGCGCAGCAGCTCTGCTGTCCCGGCATCTACCACCGAGACCATTGGCAAGGCTGCTTCAGGGGAGTATTCGAGCGCCAGCCGTCGGTAGCGCTGGCACCATTCAGCAAGCACTGCCCGCCATTCGGCATAGGTGCTGTAGAGCCGCTCTTCGGCAGCAATCCCGCGGAGGACGTGCGGTTCGATGCGATGGACGAGTTTCTGCGGCGTCCCTTCGGCAGGGATGAGCACTGCCCAGCGGCGCGTTGCGTGGAGTTCTGCGGGCAGCCCCAGGAGCCGAGCAGCGAATGGGTTCGAGCCGCGGAAGTCATAGAGCAGCCATGCTGGAATCCCCGCACGGCAGAGCAGCTGCTGGATGTGGGTCCAGTCAACAGCCATCGTTCCCCTTTCAAGCACAGCGCATCAGGACGTCTGCCCCGGGAAATTCGCTCACAACGCTGCCCGCGCGGGAACCTCCTTTCCCTTGACCAGCGTCCGGTAGAGCTCGACATACTGCTGGGCAGCTTGGCGCCAGGAGAAATCCTGCGCCATACCATTGGCAACCAGTCTGCGCCACAGCTCCGGCTGTCGGTACAGCTGCAGTGCCCGTTCAACAGCAGCCAGCAATGCTTCCGCGGTCGGCTCCTGGAACACAATCCCCGTCCCCTGCCCCGTCTCCGGATTGAAGTCCTGTACCGTATCACGCAGCCCACCGGTTGCCCGCACGATGGGGACCGTCCCGTAGAGCATCGAGTACATCTGGTTCTGCCCACAAGGCTCCTGCAGCGAGGGCATCAGGAACATATCGCTGCCGGCTTCAATCAGGTGAGCCAGTGCCTCATCGAAGCCGATATGCAGACCAAAGCGGCGGGAGAACTGCCGCTGCAGTTTCTGGAGTGCCGAGCGATACTCGGGCACTCCATCACCGAGCACAATCAGCTGCAGATCGCGCCGCGCCAGAAGCACCGGCGCCGCCTCCAGGAAGAGCTCGATGCCCTTGACCGGATGCAGACGCGTAATCATGCCGATGACCGGGATTTTCGGGTCGTAGCGCAACTCAAAACGCTCCAGCAGCTGCCGCTTGTTGAGCGGCTTGACGTCCCAGACTGTCTCGGCGTCGTAGTGGTGGTGCAAGTAGGGATCTGTCAGCGGATTCCACACCGTGGAATCCACCCCGTTGAGAATGCCCAGGAAACTCTCCGGGTGACGGCGACGCAGGACTTCGTCGAGTCCACCGGAGTCCACCACACCGGAGAGAATTTCCTCCGCGTAGCTCGGACTGACCGTCGTGACGAAATCAGCAAACTCAATACCTGCTTTGACGAAGTTGACCATCCCGCGGTGGAAGACGTGCTCTGCCGCTGTCTCCGGCAAGCCCGTTTTGGCAAACGTCCCTGGCGGGAAAATGCCCTGCTCGGCGAGCGAGTGGAGGGTGTAGAGCAACCGCGTCCGACGGAATTCCGCCGGGTAGAGCAGCCGCACGTATGCCCCGATCATCCCGGTCTGCCAGTCGTTGTAGTGGATGACGTCCGGAAACCAGCGCAGGAAGTGGCACATCTCGACCACCGACCGGCAGAAGAAGAGGAAGCGCTCGTCGTTGTCCTCGTACGGCTTCCCCGTCTGCGGATCGGCATAGAGCCCTTTGCGCCCGCCGAAGTACGTGTGGTTCGTAGTCACGTACACTTGCGCGCGGACCCGGGGATTCTGCAACATCGAAGACTTGATCGAAGCTGGCTCCAGCCGTCCGGCAAGGGGGATTTCCAGCAACCGCAAGCGGCGAATCTCGTGAATGTGATTTTTCCGCTCGCTCACGCAGCCGTAGCGCGGGAGCATGACACGGATATCTACCCCGAGCTCCCGCAGTGCCATTACCAGACCATAGGCAACGTCAGCAAGCCCCCCTGTCTTCGCAAACGGGTAAACCTCAGCAGCTACGAAAAGAACGTTGAGCGGTCGTGCCATTCGGTTACGCCTTCACTAGTTCCGTGCGCGAGGCACCTCAGAATGCGCTACAAAATTAGCAAAAAAAGCCCTCCCCAGGGGCAGTCTCTCCTGCCCCACCGAGGAGGACCCGAGAACAACACACTCAGCTGACGCGCTTACCGAGCACGGCGTACACGTAGCCCGTAAAGCCCATGTCCACAGCTGCCAAACCGGCGTACGCCAGGAGGGTGTAGAGCCTCATGATGACCGTAGTCGTGCTCTCCCCTTTTGGCAGCACAATCCACAGCAGCCACAAAATCAGCCCCGCTGGGAGGAGGTAGAGGAAATACACGGCGAGCAGCCCGAAGAAAAGCGTCCACTTCTCCCCCAGCGTTGCTTGCCAGCTCCGGCGGAGCGATTCCAGCACGCCCATGCCACGATCAACCAGGAGCAGAGGTGCTAACAACCACCCAAACGAGAGCACCAGCGCCGGAACCAGGACAAAGACCAGCGCGAACAGCACCGCCCCCACCATCAATCCCAGCAGGAGCAGCCAGTCCGCCATCACTGTGCGGTACTCCCGGTTGAAGATGAAGGTTGGGCTAATGCGTTGCTGGCGGCTCAAGAGGATCGGAGCGCCCGTCGTGACGGCGATCGTGGTCCCGATGTTGACGTAAGGAATCCAGATGGTCAGGACCCAGAGCAGGAGCATCAGCAGGATATTGAAGTACTGCCCAAATCCCCAGCGGAAGGCGTAACCGAGAAGGTCCCCGAACTCGAGGACATCAGGCACGGACTCCACTGGCTGCATCGGCCGTTCCGGCGGTACCTGTGGCATCGTCATGGCTGACCCCATCGAGGCTTATGGTACATACCCTGAGGGGTCCCGCACCGAGCGGGGCTCCTGCTCTCTCACGGCACGAGGAGCACAGCAACCGAGCGCTGCCCTGAGTTTGCCGAGAGGCGCAGAGCGTACCAGCCCGCAGGCAGCGGCTCGGGCAAGACCCACCGGAACACGTGTTCTCCGGCCCCCTGCCACCCTAGTGAGCGCTGCGCTACCACTCTCCCGAGGACATCGCGCAGTTCCCAGTAGAGCGAGCTCCCTTCGGGCAGCGAATAGCGGATGGCAAGCTCATCCCGGGCGCGTACCTCTACGCTGAGCCCCACCACGGAGCGATGGTGGCCACGGACGGTAGTCACAATCGGGCGCGAACGGTACAGCCCACCCCCACTGAGTCCCGCAAAGGCAATAACCCCTTCTCGGGTATCCCACGCCGGCAATGCAACCGTACGCACCGGAATCCCGGTCGGCAGCCCCTCAGAGTGCCGTTCCCAGGCATCACCGTAAGAGCCGCTGACCCAAACCCCGGTGGTATCCCCAGCCGCTACCCAGTAGCGGGGATCGTACGGGTGCTCGGCAAGTGCCGTAATGCGGACGCCCGGTGCTCCGACCAGCCGCCACGTCTTGCCACCATCTTCCGAGCGGTAGATGCCGCGTCCAACACTCTGTGTCTCCGATAGGAGCGAGTCTGCTCCGCACAGTATCACATTCGGCTGGTGACGCGAGGGCACTACACACCACACGCGCAGAGCACCCAATCCGAGCGAGTCCTTGACCCATGTCTGCCCTCGATCGGTCGAACGCCAGACACCGCCAGCCAGATAGCCATCAGCTGCCAGGTAGAGTGTTGTCTCCCGAACGGCAATGTCCCGGCTCTGCACGGGGAAGGACAAATCGCCCTGGCAGGTAGCGAACGTATCGCGGGAGACACGGAAGCCCTGATTGGTGTTCACCACCGCGGCGTAGAAGACCGGCTCCGTTCCTCGCTGCAATTGCAGTCGCACCACGTGTGCCGGGCATCGCGGGCTTTCCGTCCACAGCCACGACCGTCCCCCGTCCTGAGACAGCACAACGCCGCCGGTCACATCCCCAATGACGGCGGCCAGCCACGTCTGCGGAGCCTCAGGCAGTATCAGAATGTCCCGAACCGAGAATCCCGTCAGACGCGGCTCGCTGAAGCTCTTCCCACTATCGGTGCTGATCCGAAAGCCGTTACCACCGAAAAAGCGAATGTTGCTGCGCCAGATTTCGGCAACCGGAGGCACCGAATCGGCACAAACCACCACCATCTGCGGCATCTCCGGTGGACAGAGAATGCGGTGCACGAACGGCTCAACACCCTCAACCGGATACCACGTCTGCGCCCCGAGCGCAACGCTACTTGCCCACCACACAAGCCACCTACGCCACCACATCCCTGCGATCTTCCATCGACGGCGTACAAAAGTAACGAAACCTGCTATTCACTGTGCCCTACCAGCTGCTCGCCTGAGGAGCGAGCAAGCAGATGGTCGAATTCCTCATACGCAGCGTAGCCAATCAGCTCATACAGCTCTGCCCGCGTTTGCATCCGCCCGAGGTACTCCCGAGTCGACCCCTGCTGCCGGAGATGGGCATAGAACTCTTCCATCGCCTTTGCCGCAACCCGGAGCGCTGAGACCGGGAAGAGGACGATCTCATAGCCGAGGGTGAAGAGGTCATCAGCGCTCAGCGGGGGTGTCTTGCCAAATTCTGTCAGATTTGCCAGGAGCGGGACAGGAAGTGCATGTCGCACCTGCTGGAATTCCTCCCGGCTCTGGAGAGCTTCGGGGAAGATGATATCGGCACCAGCCTCCACATAGAGCCGTGCCCGGGCAATGACTCCGTCAACCCCTTCGCTCTCACGCGCATCGGTGCGCGCCACAAGGACCAGGCTCGGGAAACACTGCTTGAGTGCCCGAACCTTCTGCACCATCACCGCAGGAGGCACCAGGCGCTTGCCCGAAAGGTGCCCGCAACGCTTCGGCATTTCTTGGTCTTCCAGCTGCACGGCAGCTACCCCTGCCTCGACCAGCTCCCGCCCGAGACGTACGACGTTGAAGAGCTCCCCGAAGCCGGTATCGGCATCCACCAGCACCGGGAGTCCGGTCGCTCGGACCAGGGCACGAGCCCGAGCAACAACCTCTTCAAGGGTCAGCACCCCGACGTCAGGCAGCCCCATGCTGGCAGAAAAGGCAGCCCCGGACAGATACAGCGCATCGAAACCTGCTTTTCGCGCCAGAAGCCCTGCCAGCGGATCGTGAGCCCCCACCAGGATGAGCCGTCCCTGGTGCACACGCTGCCGGAAACGCTCCGCCAGCTCAGCTTGCGTGGGGAAGGACTGGAGAAGCCATCCCATGTCATATCCCTGCCGGATGGACGAACGCCGCCATGAAACGATCCACCGGCAGCTCCGGCAGCTCCGGTGCTTCTACCACCAGGTGGAAGAGCTGCTCTGCCTGCCGCTCCGGATACACTGCCTGGAGAGCTGCCCGGAACTTCTCCTGCAGCAGCGGCAGTGCCTCCGCCCGCCGCCGGCGATGCCCGAGAGGATACTCCACCAGCACACGCTCACTTGCCGTCCCATCGCGGAAGAACACTTGCACCGCGTTAGCAATCGAGCGCTTCTCCGGGTCGAGATAATCCCGGCTGAAGTCAGGGTTTTCCCGAACCTCCATGCGGGCAATCAGCTCCGGGATCCGCGGGTCAGAGGCGATCGGCTCCTCGTAGTGAGCGTAGGTCAGCTCACCGTACAGGAGCGCCACTGCCGTCATGTACTGCAGCGAGTGGTCCCGATCCGCTGGATTGCGAAACGGACCGGGTTTGTCAATGATGCGAATGGCAGACTCCTGTGTCTCAATGACGATACGCTCAATCTCGGCGAGCCGCTCGCGGACGAGCGGGTGCAGACGCAATGCTGCCTCAACCGCCGTCTGCCCGTGGAACTCCGCAGGATAGGCGACCTTGAAGAGCACATGCTCCATGACGTAGCTTCCCAGCGGGCGCTCCAGGCGGACTGGCTCACCTTTCAAGACCACCTGCTCAAAGCCCCATGTCGGCGCTGTCAAGGCAGTCGGATACCCTGGCTCACCCATCCAGGCAAACAACGCTAAGCGCACAGCGCGGCTTGCCGCATCGGCCGCTGCCCAGGATTTACGCGGTCCCGTGTTGGGGAAATGCCGGTAGGTCCGCAGCGCGACCCCATCGAGGAAAGCGTTGGAGAGGGCACTGAGCACCTCCTCCCGTCCCCCTCCGAGGAGCCAGGCGGCAACAGCGGCAGAAGCTACCTTGACGAAGTGCACGTGGTCGAATCCGTGCCGATTGAGGCTCACCCCAAGGGCAAGCACACCCTGGATCTCATACGCTTTGATAGCCGCTGTCAGCACCTGCTGGAGGCGGTACGGTTCCTCTCCTCGGCGCCGCCGACGCTGGCTGACGAAGTCCGCCACCGCCAAAATCGCCCCGAAATTGTCCGATGGATGCCCCCACTCCCGCGCCAGCCATGTGTCATTGTAGTCCAGCCATCGAATCAGGGCAGTCAGGGCGAAGGCACCCTGGACCGGATCGAGGACGTGCAGCGTACCCGGCACCCGAACCCCATCGGGGACATACGTCCCGGGCACAATCGGACCGATGAGCTTCGTACACTCGGGTTTCTGCAACGCCAGCAAAGCGCAGGATAGCGAATCCATCAAGGCAATGCGCGCCGTCTGGTACGCCTCCGCGCTCTGAATTGGCGTGCTCACCACGTAGGTGGCAATTTCCTCCAGAACAGCGTCGTACGCCATCGTCTCCCTCTCTTAGAGCTTCAAGCCCCGAGGACCACGGTAGAGCACCCGCGGGCGATAGAGGCGGTTTTCGCGGTGTTGCTCAATGATATGCGCCAGCAGTCCAGCACTGCGGGCAGCGAAGAAAATCGGGGTGTAGAGCTCTATCGGGATGCCAAGCAGGTAGTAGACCGGCGCAGCGTAGTAATCCAGGTTCGGGTAAAGCCCCTTCTCTTCCCGCATGATGTCCTCACCCCGCTGGCACATGGCGAGCAGCTCTGAGCCAGTACCCTTTGCTCCGATGAGCTCCCGCAGGGTCTCCTTGAGCATCGCCGCGCGCGGGTCCATACGGCGCATGTACACGCGGTGCCCGAAGCCCATAATGCGTTCCTTGCGTGCCAGCTTCTGCCGGATGAGTGCCTCTAACCCTTCGGCGGTCTGTGCCTCCAGGAGCATTTCCATGACCGCTTCGTTTGCCCCGCCGTGGAGGGGTCCCTTCAGGGACGCAACGGCAGCGGTCAGTGCTCCGTAGGCATCAGCGAGCGTGGAGGCAACAACGCGAGCAGCAAAGGTGGAATTCGGCAGTTCGTGCTCACTGTAGGCAATCAAGCTCTGTTCGAAGGCACGGACCTCCGCCGGTGTGACCTCGCGGGCAACGAGGGTACGCAGGAAGTTCTCCGCAAAGCTGCGTCCTTGCTCGAAGTGGAGCGGCTTCTCCCCCTGGGTCAGGCGTGTCAGATTTGCCACAATCTGGGCAATCTGCCCGATCAGGCGCGGAGCTTTCGCCTGCTCGGCGTCCGGGTCAGCTGTATTGGCATCGGGATCAGCCGCTGCCAGCGCCGACACCGCCGTCCGCAGCCGATCCATTGCATGCATGCTCGCCGGCAGCTGTGCCACGATATGGAAGACAAGCTCCGGGACTGCCGCCGTCACCATCTGTGTCTCCAGCACCTGGCGACGGTGTGCATCGGGCAGACGTTCCTCTAAAAGGAGTCCAACGACCTCAACGTAGCTCGCCCGCTGGATGAGTTCGAGCAAATTGTAGCCTCGGACGACAATCTCTTCGCGCTCCAAGTCCAGGAAGGAAATCCGCGTCTGTGCAGCAATCACCCCTTCCAGCCCTGGGCTATAGTGCTGCTCTTCTGCCATCAGCGCTTTCCCACTGCAGGTGAGACAGATTTGGATTCCGCGCACTGGCGCGAAGCTACAAAAAAGCCTTCCGCTCCGCCCTTATGCCTCAGAGGAAGACGCCTCGGAAGGCTTCCTCAGGAGCAGGGAAGGGACGCTGGAGAACCTCGTCGAGCGCCTGCTTGAGC
The DNA here is from genome assembly GCA_002898295.1 of bacterium HR21. Lineage (GTDB taxonomy): Bacteria > Bacteroidota > Ignavibacteria > Kapaibacteriales > HRBIN21 > HRBIN21. Next base: position 52,401 of record BEHX01000007.1, on the reverse strand, counting down.
CGTTGCCGAATTTGCTCGCGCAGCTCCTCCAGCTGCGCTGGGCTCAGAAGTCCACGTTCGAGCAGAAAGGCACTGTAGCGGTCTACAGGATCGCGTGCAGCCCAGTACCGGCGAATTGCCTCCGGGACGTAGGACGCGTCATCGTGCTCGGCATGCCCACGCTGGCGGAAAGTCAGGGTCTCCAGCAGGGTGGGACCTTCCCCTCGGCGGGCACGCTCCACAGCCCGGCGGCACGCATCGTAGACCAGCTCGACGTCTGTGCCATCGACGACCTCACCAAAACAGCCGTATCCAATGGCTCTGTCTGCCTGGAACGTGCAGGCGTACTGGAGCCGATTCGGGGTCGAATACGCATACTGGTTGTTCTCGATGACGATAACCACTGGCAGCTTGTGGACAGCAGCGAAGTTGACCGCCTCGTGGAACTCCCCTGTTTGCGCCCCTCCATCGCCGATGAACGTGAGCACGACCGTATCCTCTCCTTTCAGGCGGGCTGCCAGGGCGTAGCCCACAGCAACCGGGAGCATTGCCCCCAGGTGGGAAATGTTCCCGAAGATGCGCCGTGCGGGATCGGCGTAGTGCACTGTCCCATCCGTCCCGCGGGTGAGGCTCCCTTCCCGCGCCAGATGGGTTGCCAGGAGTGCATGGAGGTCCTGTCCCCGCACGAAGTGGACCCCCAAGTCTCGATGCATGGGGAAGACCGCATCGGTCGGGCGCAGTGCGAAGGCAGTCCCGACAGCCACTGCCTCGTTGCCGAGTTGGGCAAAGACACTGCCCACGGCGCGTCCTTGGCGGTAGAGGCGGATGAGCGTCCAGTCGAACTCCCGTGCCCAGAGCATCCATTCGAGCAACTGCACCCGCTCCGTATCGGTCAGTGCCGCTGAAGTTCGGATGGGCGGGACTGGGGCATCTTCCTCGGGGAGCTCCGGAGTCGGACGCCATCCCGGCGGCAGAACCCGTGGCACCAGCAGGCGGAGAAGTTCTTCCCCGAGCATGTGCTGCCACGGCAGCTCCGGGCAGCGGGCAACGAGCTGTCCCAGCGGCACCACTCCCGAGCGACGCCAGCGCTGAAGCTCTCCCAACGGCACCCCAAGCCGCCGCGCCAACGCTCTCCCGTCGGTTAGCCCGCAATACTGCTGCAGCGCCTGCAAGAGACGCTCTACCTCTGCTTTGCCTACCTGTACCTCCATGGCACCCTCAGAGGATAAAGCGACTCAAATCCACGTTGCGGACAATCGCGCTCAGGCGCGAACGCACGTAGTCGGCATCAATCCGCACAACCCCAGGGGAGAGCGCATCGGGTGCATCGAAAAGCACATCCTCCAAGACGGTGGAGAGGATTGTGTGGAGCCGCCGAGCCCCGATGTTGGCAACCTCTTCGTTGACCCGGGCTGCCGTTGCAGCAATCTCGCGAATAGCCTCCTCGGTGAACTCCAGCTGGATGCCTTCAGTTGCCAGCAGCGCTTGGTACTGCTTGATGAGCGCATTCTCCGGCAGGGTCAAAATCTTGACGAAGTCTTCCTCCGTCAGGCTGTGCAGCTCCACCCGGATGGGGAAGCGCCCCTGTAGCTCTGGGATGAGGTCCGAGGGTTTCGAGACATGGAACGCACCGGAGGCGATGAAGAGGATGTGGTCGGTGCGGACAGGCCCGTACTTGGTCATCACCGTTGCCCCTTCGACAATCGGGAGTAGGTCTCGCTGGACACCTTCGCGGGAGACATCCGGTCCCAGGCGTGCCCCGCCCGGGGTAGCGATTTTGTCAATCTCGTCAATGAAGATGATGCCCAAGTTCTCAGCCCGGAAGAGTGCCTCCCGGATCACAGCGTCCATATCGATGAGCTTGCTTGCCTCCTCCTGCTCCAGAATCGCGCGCGCTTCGGCAATGGTAACCTTCCGCTTGCGTGTCTGCCGGGGCATGAACTGGCGGAAGAGCTCCCGCAGGTTGATCCCCAGTTCGTCGAGCTGGACCGGACCGACGAACTGAAACATCGGCGGGGTTTCTGACGGCAGCTCGAGTTCGACAATCTGGGTGTCCAGTTCCCCACTCCGGAGCTGCTGCCGGAGGCGTTCCCGCGCAACGTGGTGCCGTTCGACCTCCTCCGGGGTAAGCGCATCGAAGGCAAGCCCGGGATGACGCAGTGGGGGCACCAGCACGTCCAAGAGCCGCTCTTCGGCATGCTGGCGTGCTTGCCGCTGGACCTCGACCATCTTCTCTGCCCGCACCATGGCAACGGCAGCATCAACCAGGTCTCGCACCATGGATTCCACATCCCGCCCGACGTAGCCGACCTCGGTAAACCGTGTCGCCTCGACCTTGACAAACGGTGCTCCCGTAAGCTTTGCCAGCCGTCGGGCGAGTTCGGTCTTCCCCACTCCCGTCGGTCCGATGAGGATGATGTTGTTCGGGGTGATTTCCTCCCGGAGCTGTCCCTGAACGCGCTGGCGCCGCCAGCGATTCCGCAAGGCGATAGCCACAGCACGCTTCGCTTCGTGCTGCCCGATGATGTACTTGTCCAGCTCCTGGACAATCTGCCGCGGGGTCAGCGCCCGTACGCGTTCGAGAAGCTGCTCGGTGTCGTGGACAGCCGTCATGGTCAGAGTTCCTCAACCGTGAGTGTGTCGTTCGTGTAGATGCAAATCCCGCTGGCGATGCGGAGCGCTTCCTCCACAATCTGGCGCGCCGAAAGCTGGGTATGCTGCAACAAGGCTCGCGCAGCCGCCAGTGCAAACGCTCCGCCGGAACCAATGGCGGCAACACGGTCGTCAGGCTCGACAACATCACCTGTCCCACTGATGAGCAGGAGGTGCGCCGTGTCCATCACCAAGAGCATCGCTTCCAAATGGCGGAGGTAGCGGTCTGTGCGCCACTCCTTTGCTAACTCAATGGCAGCCCGCAGCAGATGTCCATGGTTGTTCTCCAGCTTCTCCTCAAAGCGCTGCAAGAGCGTCAGCGCATCGGCCGTTGCCCCGGAGAATCCGGCAAGAACCCGGTCATTGTAGAGCCGACGCACCTTCCGCGCCCCGTGCTTGAGAACTGTTGAGCCGAAAGTCACCTGTCCATCGGCTCCCATGGCGGCTTTTCCGTCGCGGAGGACCCCGATGACAGTGGTCCCATGGACTGCTGCCTCTGAGCTCGCCACCATTGCCTTATCCAGAATACCGTGAGACCAATCGTCGCAAGCAGTGCCGCAACGAGTAACAGAGCCCCTGCCGTCTCCCCTCCGTGCCCGAGCTCCCATGCCCACCGAGACCAAAGCCATGTGAGGAGCACCACAGTGAGCATCCAGAGTACCTGAGAACTCCGGCGGAAGCGCTGCCACAGACGCCGGATCACCACCGCTTGCCCACCCACGAAGACCATCCCCAGTGCGATGCGCAGGCGCACATGCCCCTCGGTCATCCCCATTGCCCCGAGAGCCACCAGAGCAAGAACGGCAAGATAGAGACGGAGCACCACCAGCCTCTTTCGCCTGCTCTGCAACGCACAATGCAAAGACGCACGAGGCGGTCGGGAAAGTATGAGTGCCCACAGCACACCTGGGAGAAACCTCAGCTGTGGACAGCCTCCGGGCAGCATCCGCCCGTGCGCAGAGGCATGCGCTCTGCAGGACAGTATGCGCTGTCCGACACTATTTTTGTCCGTCGCTCCGAGCTGGTTTGGGTCGGGATGATCTGCGCGCTCCTCCGATTCTCCCTCCTGTTGAGCCTCGTTGGGGCAATGGCTGCGGAAGGAGCCCAACAATCCATCGCCGAGCTCCTCCGCCAGGAGAATTCCCGGGGTGACGAGTACTTGCTCGGGGTGCTCGAGCGCTCGGTAGTACTCGTTGCTTGCTCGGACCAGCGCTGTCCGCGCGCACTGCGCCTCTCTGCCCAGTCTGCCTGGACGGAACAGCAGCTCGCAGCCCTTCTGACCGACACAACCTTCATCCCTCGGGCAACGATCCCGTTTGCCCCGTCCGTGGTCATTGGCATCACGCACTCGGCAAGCCGCTCTGCCGAACTGGCGCTGCGTCGGTGGGATGGCAGCCGATGGAGCGCACCGGAAGTTCTCCCAGGGGTCAACTCTGCCGGCTGGGATGGACAGCCTGCGCTGTCGCCCGATAGGCAGTGGCTCATTTTCGCCTCCGACCGCGTAGGTGGGTGGGGTGGGCTGGACCTCTACATTTGTCGGCGCATGTCTGATGGCAGCTGGAGCAGTCCAGAGAACCTTGGTCCCTCTGTCAACACGGCTGCCGATGAGGGCATGCCTTGGTTTCTCCCTGATGGACGCCTCCTCTTTGCCTCCCGCGGCTACACCGCACCTCCCCGCTGGAAACTCGTCGTCGCTTCCCGCAACGGTGCCGGGAGTTGGGAACGCGAAGTCGTGCTCCCCCCGCCTCTCAACTCTGAGAGCGATGATCTCACCCCGCTTGTGCTGGGAGATACGCTCCTGCTGGCATCGAACCGCCCGGGCGGACGCGGCGGTTATGACCTTTACGCTTTCCCACTCTGCGGACCGGTCAGGGTTGACCTGCATTTCCCCAAGCGCCTCCCTGGACAGCTCACCGTGTACGACGGGGAAACTCCTGTGCTCGCCTTTCCAGCGCTTGCCGATACAACCTTTACCACACGGGCATTCCGTCGGCTCCTTCTCCGGTATACACTTCCATGCTCTCCGCCGACAGAGGTCGTACTGAACACTCCGTGCGATTTCTCGCGCACGATTCTCTACCGCCTTGCCCTTCCTCCTCCCAGTCCGCTTTCCGAGCAGCGCTGCTTTCCCCTCTCCGTTGCCCAAGCTCCAACGGCCGAACATGCATGGAGCCAGGCATTGCTGGCAAGCTTTCGGCTGCGCCCTACTCCTCTGGCATCGAGTGCACTGCCTCCATGGCAAACACCCGAGGTACAGGCAACGGAAGCATTTCTGGACAGCCTTGTCCGCTTCCTCTTCCGCTGGCTCGAACAGCAGGAGTGCCTTGCTCAGCTCGACGTTGAACTTCTCCTCCCCGGGCTTCCTCCCTCCCGCGAGGAGCTGAATCGGCGAGCTGCTGAGATTGTGCTTGCCAGCACACCACCCTCTGCAGAAGAGCGTCGCATCGTGGCGGCAGCTGACCTCCTTGTCCAGCTCCGTTCTCGCCTTCCTCCTGCTCCCGAGCTCCGCTGGAGAGTGTTGCCCGCCGAAGAGCAATCCCCTGACACCTTATGCATCCGCCTCCGCCTGAGAGTCGAGTAGGCGGTATTCGCTAAATTCGTGCGGCTTCCTGTGTCTCACTTGTGTTGGAGGACCACCATGCAGGTCTACAGCGAGCAGCTTTCCGAACTGGAACGAGTCGAACCCCTGCCCATCCGGCGCATCCACCACGTGGAGCTCTATGTTGGCAACGCGAAGCAAGCTTCGTACTTCTACCGCCGTGCCTTCGGCTTCGAGCTCATTGGCTTTGCCGGACCAGAGACAGGGGTACGGGAGACAGCATCGTACGTGCTGCGGCAAAACAAGGTCACCCTGGTCGTGACCGCGCCGGTCTTTTCCGACCACCCGGCAACAGAATGGCTTGCCAAACACGGCGACGGGGTCCGAGATGTTGCCTTCGAGGTCGAGGACGCGGAATTCTGCTACCGGAAAGCCCTCGAGCGCGGTGCCCGTGGCGTCAAAGAACCCACGGTGCTGGAGGATGAGCACGGGAAAGTCATCATCGCTGCCATTGCCACGTACGGGGACGTCATCCACTCCTTCATCCAGCGGGAAAGTTATGCGGGCATTTTCTTGCCACCGTATAAGCCGACACCGAAGGATGAGCTGGCGCAGCCGGTCGGCTTCAAGCACATTGACCACGTCGTAGGCAACGTCGGCTGGAACCAGATGAACGAGTTTGTCGCCTTCTATAACCGCGTCTTTGGCTTTCAGCGCTTCGTCTCCTTCGACGACAAGGATATCTCCACGGAGTACTCAGCGCTGCGCTCCACGGTGGTAGCAAACGAGAACAAGTGGATCAAGTTCCCCATCAACGAGCCTGCCGAAGGGCGCCGGCGTTCGCAGATTGAGGAGTTCATCCTCTACAACAACGGTCCGGGAGTACAGCATATCGCCCTCGAATGCGAGAACATCGTCCACACCGTGCGTCAGCTGAAAGCCAACGGGGTGGAGTTCCTCGCCACACCGACGACCTACTACGATATGCTCGAAGCACGAGTCGGCAAAATTGACGAGGACGTGGATTCCTTGCGGGAGCTCAACATCCTGGTGGACCGGGATGACAAAGGCTACATGCTTCAGATCTTTACAAAGCCGGTCCAGGACCGTCCGACGCTCTTCTACGAGCTGATTCAGCGCAAGGGCGCGGAATCCTTCGGGAAAGGGAACTTCAAGGCGCTCTTCGAGGCTATCGAGCGAGAACAAGCCCTGCGGGGCAACCTGTAATAGCTCGTCGGGCAGGGATATCCCCTGCCCATTTTTGTCATGTCTCACTCCATCTCCGCCAAGGCGATGGCAGCGGAAGCAGCTGTAGCAGCTCCTCCGGCACTCGAGCGGGATACAATGCCGTTTTTTGAGTCTGTCAACCGCAACTTTGCCAAAGCCGCAGCGTTGCTGGACTATCCCCGCGGGCTTTTGGAGCAGATCCGAGTCTGCCGCCGCGTCTACTACGTCCAGTTCCCGGTGCGCATCCGCGGGGAAATCCAGGTCATCGAAGGCTGGCGCGCCGAACATAGCCACCACCGGCTGCCCTGCAAAGGTGGCATCCGCTACTCAGAGACAGTGGGGCAGGAAGAGATCATGGCGCTCGCAGCCCTGATGACGTTCAAGTGCGCCGTGGTCAATGTTCCCTTCGGCGGAGCTAAGGGAGGCGTCAAGATCAACCCTCGGAACTACACCGAAGAGGAGCTCGAGCGCATCACCCGCCGCTACACAACGGAGCTGATTCAGAAGAACTTCATCGGTCCCTCGCTCGATGTTCCCGCGCCAGACTACGGCACCGGTCCCCGCGAAATGGCCTGGATTGCCGATACCTACATGGCATTCCGCCCCGACGACATCAACGCCTTAGGCTGCGTGACCGGTAAGCCGGTCGAGCAAGGCGGTGTCCGCGGGCGAACGGAAGCCACCGGCTTAGGAGTCTACTTCGGATTACGGGAAGCTCTCTCCCTCCCAGAGCTGGTGCGCCCTCTGGGCTTAGAACCCGGACTGGAGGGCAAGCGCGTTATCATCCAAGGATTCGGCAATGTGGGCTACCACGCCGCTAAGTTCCTGCAAGAGGGAGGCGCCGTCATTACGGCAGTCATTGAGTGGGATGGAGCTGTCTACAATCCCAACGGCATTGACGTGGAAGAACTCCACCAGCACCGCCGAGAGACAGGCTCTATCCTCTACTATCCCAAAGCGAAAACCATCCCGATGGAGGAGCGCGATAGCGTCCTGGAGTACGACTGCGACATCCTGCTGCCAGCAGCGCTGGAGTCGCAGATCCATCGCCACAACGCTCCACGCATCAAGGCAAAAATCGTCGCCGAAGCCGCAAATGGTCCCACAACTGCTGCCGGAGAGGATATCTTACTCCAACGGGGCATCCTCGTGCTGCCCGATATTTTCCTCAATGCCGGCGGCGTGGTCGTCTCGTACTTCGAATGGCTCAAAAACATCGCACACGTCCGCTTCGGACGACTGGAGAAGCGCTTCGAGGAACGCACCAACCAACAACTGGTCGAACTCGTCGAACGCCTCACCGGGAAATCCCTGTCGGCAACCGAGCGACAGCTCCTGCGGGGTCCCGATGAAGTGAGCCTGGTCCGCTCGGGACTGGAGGATACTATGATCGCAGCGTTCAATGAAATCTATGACATCTACAAAACGCGCAAAGGCGTCCAGGACCTGCGAACGGCTGCTTTCGTCTGCGCCATCGATAAGATTGCAAAAGCCTACTTCCAGCTGGGTATCTTCCCCTAGCGTGCTTCGGGAACCTCGGCAGCACGGACCCCGGCACACAGCACCGCTAGCACTCTCGTGCCTGTCCTCTCGGCAGTTCAGAGCCCTCTGTGAATAGTGGCTGAATTCCTGATGAATGCGTGTTTCGTTCCTCTCACCGCTCAACTTCACAACTTTGCAGAGACCACTAGCACCAGCTGCACGACCGAATGTCGCGGTCGGAACGACTCTACGCTCTGGATGCCGCCCGCTTTATGGCAATGCTGTTGATGATCCAAGGGCATACGCTGGATGCCCTGGTATCGCCCAGAGAGCTCGACATTGCGTCTTTCCCGTGGAACATCTGGCACTTCCTGCGGGGCTTGACAGCTCCTATCTTCCTGGTGGTTTCCGGAATTGTCCATGTCTTCGCCACTCACAGGACCCCTGAGGGGAAGCTCCCGGAAGCACTGGTCTGGCGCCGTCTGCGCTGGGCACTGACGCTGGTAGGGATCGGCTACTTGATGATGTTTCCCGCACAGCGCCTCTGGCATCTAGGACACGTGCCACCGGAGCAATGGACGGCTTTCTTCCGCGTTCACATTCTGCAACTCATTGGGGTCACCCTCCTGGGGGTTCTCGGACTCATGCTCCTGACTCGCACGGAACGCCAATTGGGCATTGCGGGAGCTCTCATGGGGAGTGTCATTGTAGCCCTGGCTCCTGCTACCGCCTGGGTTGACTGGTATCGGCTCCTGCCCGAACCCCTGGCTGCCTACATGAGCACGGATCGGGGCTCCCTTTTCCCGATCGTTCCCTTTGCTGCGTACCTCTTCCTGGGACTTCCCCTTGGGAGCTGGCTCAAGAGTATTCCGGCAGAGCAGCGGACGAGAGCTCTCCGGGTCCACCTCCCGCTCGGAGGGCTGCTCCTGCTGAGTTTGGTGCCATTCCTGGCTTCCGGCTTCGAATGGATCGTTCCACCCCAAGCGAATCCGTACCACGCCAACCCCGGGTTTATTCTGCTCCGTTTCGGACTGGCACTCCTCTTCATCGGTGCTGTCGCTTGGCTTGCAGAGCTGACACCCCGCTGGGGACCGCGATACGCCCTCTTTGGGCGGTATGCGCTCTTTCTCTTCGTCGGGCATCTGGTGTTGCTGTATGGCACTCCCTGGTTTCACAGTATCGCCCGGCTCTATCCGAAAGCGCTCTCGCTTGCGGAGGGAGGTATTGCGGTGCTGGCTGTTATTGCGGTCTGCCTGGGGAGTGTTCTGTTCATCGAGGCTTTACGCCGGCGTTTCCACCCGGCATGGTTTCTGCTGCGGGCAGGAGCAGTTGCTGCTGTTGTTTACCTCATGCTGGCGCCGCGGTAATCCCAGGGTGTGTCCTGATGCCTCTCCATCCCGCTATTGTGCATTTCCCCATTGCACTGCTGAGCTTGGCAGCGGTACTCCGCCTGTGGATGGCGCTTCTTCCCCGCGATTGGATGGAACCTGCGGCACGGCTCTGTCTCTGGGCAGGCACCATTGCGCTGGCTGCTGCCGTTCTCTCCGGACAAGGGGGGATGCCGAACTGGATTCCCGAAGCGGCACGGGCAACACTGACACTGCATCAGCAGCTGGGCTTTGCGACGCTGCTGTGGTATGGTGGAGTAAGTCTCTGGGAAATCCGCTGGCTGCGCTCCACCGGCAGCCGAGAGCGCCGTGTGTTGGCAGCTGTTCACCTGCTCGGCACTGTGCTGCTCCTGTCCACCGCTTTTTTGGGCGGCAAACTGGTCTACAAGTTCGGCGTTGGCGTACCGGCAGGACAGGGCTAAAGTTTCGCCACCGTATGCCGAAAATCCTCGCTGAGGACGGATCTCTGTGGCAGGACGCCCCAGAGAGTTGAACCGCTTGGTTTGAGGGTACCATGCCATACGCCATCACGAACGGCGCACGGATCCGCACTAACACCCCGGCGGAGAATGCGTACAATGCTCTCGATGCAGCCAACCGCGCTATTGCGCTCCGCCAGCTGCGACTGTCTACGGGGAAGCGCATCAACTCCGCTGCCGATGACGTTGCCGGCTACATTACTGTCCGCGCACTCAATGCCCGCGTCATGGGCATTCGGACAGCGCTGAACGCCGTCGGCGACGCGGGGAGCCTATCTGCCATTGCTCAAGATGCCCTGGACAACATCCAAAACCTGATTGCCCAGATCAAAGAGGCAGCCTCCCAGGCATCGTCCGGAGCGCTGGGGACAGACGAGAAAGTCTCGCTAGCACGGGCTGCCTATCGCCTGGCACAGCAGATCCAGAGTGTAGTCGACTCCACAACCTTCGGTGGACGGCAGCTCATCGATGGGTCGTTCTCCGCTGAGTTCGTCATCGGCTACATGGCGGACAACTCCCTCATCACGCTGAGCATTGATCTAACCAGCGCGAACGTGACAGACTTCAACGTTGACTCCAGCAGCTTCTGGCTAACGGTAACGAGCAACACCAACTTCGCCGGTGTCACCGGACTCGACCTGGAAGAGCTCAACAACGTGAGCTCCTCTAGTCTCGGCATCTTCGACAGCGGTACGATCACGACGACCCTGCAGAGCCTGGATATGGCGCTGCAGAATGTCAACAAGGTTGCCTCGTACCTGGGCGGCATTATCAACCGACTGTCCTCGCAGGAGGACTTGTTGAAATCGCAGATAACGAACTACAATGCCGCCATCTCGCGCATCGAAGACGCCGACGTAGCAAAGGAACAGTTGGAGCTGATCCGCGCTCAGTTCCTGCAGCAGACCTCGCTGATCTCGCTGGCACAAGCGAACCAGCAACCGCAGGTCTTCCTGCAGCTCTTCCGATAAGCAGCAGCGCAGCGGGCGTGGCGAAGCGAGAGTGGGGGTGGGGGTTCCCCCACCCCCTTCCCCTTCGCGGTGAAGTTCCACCATGGTACCCCTTCCCATGGAAGCAACGGCTAAGACGATAAGCCCCTACGTCGAGCAGGAAGTCTTAGGCTGGAGTCCGGAACAGCTCGTGCTGAAAACCTACGACGTCTTCCTGGCAGCTTACCGGCGCAATGATATCGGGCTAATGAACCGGGCATTGACCCAGCTAATGGATGCTCTCAACTTCGAGGCAGGTGAGATCGCTGTCCGTCTCTATCGACTCTACGAGTACTGCCAGCGGTGTCTGTGGAACCGCCGCGCTGAGGAAGCCGCTGCCATTATCCAAGAGCTCCGCTCTGCCTGGGCGCAAGCATTCGGGTTTGACTGAACGAGAACGTAGCAATGGCTCTGGATGTGACATCCCTGCTTGCCTCCTCTCAGCAGAGTCCACCTCTGGAGCAGCTCCTGGCTGCATATCGGACGCAACTGAGCCGTCCGCTGGATACCCTCAAGCAGCGTCAGCAACAGCTCCAGGAGCAGCAGAAACTCCTGGCTTCTCTCCGGACCACGCTGGAGGCGCTCTTCTTTTCCGCCCAATCCTTGACGTTGCCAGGGGCTGAAGGGAACTTCGTGACTCGCAAGACGCAGAGCTCTGCCCCTGACACCATCACTGCCACGGCGCAGAAGGATGCCGTGTTGGGAAGCAGCTTTGTCCACGTTGACCGCCTGGCCCGCAATGATACGCTCGTCTCTCATCGCCTGACCCGAACGGATCCTTTCGGACTCAGCGGGCTCTACCACTTTGAGCTCACCGCCGCCGGTACCACGGCACTTGTCGCCGTAACGCTGGACGGAACGGAAGATACAGAGACCGCATTGCGCAAAATTGCCACCGCCATCAACACCACGCCAACTATCGGCGTGGTTGCAACGGTTATCACCGACACTCCAACGACGGTACGGCTGACATTGACAGCGAAACAAACCGGCACATCCGCCGCCATCCGCTTCACCGACACTGACGGGCTGCTGGCAGCTCTGGGATGGTCCGCCGGGATGTTTGCCGATCCAGAAAATCGCACTGTCATGACCGAGACCAGTGCAGGCTATCAGCTCGGACGCGCCTCCGAACTGAATGCCCAACTGCGCATCAATGGGATCTCCCTCATCCGGGAGTCCAACACCATTACAGATGCCCTGCCCGGCATGACGCTCACGCTCCTCCGTGCCCAGCAGCCCACCGATCCCGATGTAACGCTGACGACAACCGTCGACGTGGATACGGCTGCCTCCTTCCTCCAGACCATCCTCGACCGGTATAACTCGGCACTCAAAGAGCTGAACTCTGCCACGAAAGGGGCGCTCAAATCGTACCCGGCGGTGCGCCAGCTCCTGCGGGAACTGCGCACCCTTGTCAGCCAGCAGCTCGGCACTGGTCCCCTCCAGGTACTGCGTGATATTGGCATCACAATCGAGCAAGATGGCACCCTGAAGCTGAGTGACCGCTCGCGGCTCGAACGGGAGCTCATTGCCGGGAGCGAACGGGTTGCGGCTCTCTTCACTTCGCCGGGAGGATTCGGTGAGCGCGTCGCAGCGCTCCTCCAGGATGTGATCGGCTCCAGCGGGACCCTGCGTACCCAGTGGCAGCTGGTCTCCCAACGGATCCAGAACCTCACCGGACGGATTCGGCAGCTGGAAAGCCGCATTGAGCAGCAAGTTGAACAGTACCGCAAGGAATACCTCAAACTCCAGCAACTCTACTCGATGGCAACAGCGCAGATGGGAATACTCAGTAACTTTGCACTGCTCCCGCCCGGGATGTTCAACGGGTAAGAGGGCACCCAATGGTCAACCCAATCCCGCCAATTCAGTCAACCCCGCCACTGACACCACCGCCGGTGGTTACCGAACCGGAGCGCATCGCAACGGAAGGCGAGGGCGGATACGGACGCCCACCGTCGTATCCCCCAACCCAGCCTACAGCTTCCCTCCAGCCACAGAAGGGCACCGAAAACGAAAGCGAACCACGCGGGCTTGATTTCTCCGCCCTTCTGACTGCCCTGCACTCAGTCGTTGAGCAGGAACAGGTAGAGCTGGAATTTGTCGTAGATGAAGCCACCCAGAAGCTGGTTCTCCGTGTCCTCGATGCTGAGACAAAACAAGTCCTGCAACAAATCCCGCCGGAGATCGCGCTCCGGATTGCCCGCTTCGTCATGGAACTACTCCAGCGTAACGGAGGAGGCATTGCCGATGTCCGCGCTTGACGGCTGGGATCTGCTGTCCAGATGTCTGGAGCTGACCGAGCACCTCGACAGATGGCTTGCCTCTTCCGACCTCGGGCTGGAGGAGCTGCTGCAAGTAGAGCAGCTCTACCACCAGCGGCAGCATCTCCTAGAGCGCCTTCGGCAATGGTGGGACGAAGCTACGGACTGGTCGCCCGAACAGGCACGGAAATGGCTTGATATGATTCAGCAGCTCCTGGAACGCTCAACACGGCAGATGGAACGTCTCCATGCCCTGGTAGAGCGCTCCGAACAACGCCTCCGCACTGCTCTCCTGCAGCGCTATCTTGTCCGATATGAGGCACAGGAGTACCATGGGGATTGAACCGATTCGACACGGCAGCACTCCTTCTCCGGCACCTTCCCGAACCGAGAAGCCGACCGCTCCGGAGAAAACCCCGCAGCAGACGGCGGGTGAGACCGATGCTGTTGAGCTCTCCCAGGAAGCCCGCCAGCTGCAAGAGGCACAGCATCGCGAGCAGCTCGAGCGCATACGCCAACGCCTCCACTCCGGCTTCTATTCCCGCCCTGAAGTTCTCCACCGCGTTGCCGAGCGTCTGCTCGGAGAGCTGACTTCGAAGCGGTAACCTTCCGTGCCGGCTCCGCGGCAGGGACGGCGTAGTTTTGCGTGCCGTCTCACGGTACGCGTTCTCGTATGCCTGTTCTCTACCTGGATGGGACTTCGCTCCGGCTGGAAGATCTGTGGCGCACCGTAACCGAACCGGGCTGGCGCATTGAACTGGCACCCGAGGCGCGGGCGCGCATGGAACGCTCCCGCGCGTGGGTCGAGCGGTGGCTACAGGAAGGCGAACGGGTCTATGGCGTCACGACAGGCTTTGGGGAACTTGCCTCTGTCCGCATCCCCCCGGAGGAAGCGGCTGCACTCCAGCACTGGCTGGTGCGCTCTCACAGTGCTGGTGCTGGGGAGTGGCTTCCGCCAGAGATCGTCCGCGCTATGCTCGTGCTGCGGGCGCACGTTTTGGCACGAGGCTTCTCCGGTGTCCGCCCCGTGGTGGTTGAGGCGCTCCTGGAGCTCTTCAACCGCGGGCTTCTGCCCGCCATTCCGCGCCAGGGCTCTGTTGGCGCCAGCGGAGACCTGGTCCAGCTCGCCCACCTTGCCCTAGCTCTCACCGGGGAGGGCTTCTTCCAGACTGAGCACGGGATAGAGCCCGCTCCCGCCGTCTTCCAGCGCCACGGACTTTCCCCTCTGCGGCTGGAAGCCAAAGAGGGATTAGCGCTGATCAATGGAACGCAGATGGCACTGGCCTATGGGGCACTCTCCGTCTACCGTGCCCGGCGCTACGCAGTGCTGGCCGATGTTGCAGCCGCTCTGACTGCGGATGTCCTCCGTGCCCGTCTTACTGCCTACGACGAACGCCTCCACCGGCTGCGCCCCTTCCCGGGGCAGCTCCAGACAGCTGCGCGGCTGCGCACCTTACGCGCCGGCAGCAGCCTCAGCAGCCTCCCTCCACCTCATCAGCTGCCGCAGGACGCCTACAGCTTGCGCTGCATCCCGCAAATCCACGGCGCCTCGCACGATGCCATCGGCTACGTCTGGAATACTCTGGAAACAGAGCTCAACGCCGTGACCGATAACCCCATCATCGACCCCGAGACAGGCGACCACCTCGAGGGAGGGAACTTCCACGGGCAACCTCTGGCATTGGCGCTGGATTTCCTCGCCTTGGCCTGTGCCGAGCTTGCCAGCGTTTCCGAACGCCGCATCGACCGCTTGCTCAACCCCCGCAGTAGCGGTCTGCCGCCCTTCCTGGCCCGAAAACCAGGGCTCCACTCCGGGCTGATGATTGCGCAGTACACGGCAGCCTCTCTCGTCGCGGAGAACAAGGTCCTATGCCACCCCGCCAGCGTGGACTCCATCCCAACCTCTGCTGGACAGGAAGACCACAACTCCATGGCAAGCCTGGCTGCCCAGAAAGCGTGGCAGGTGGTGGAGAATCTGCAAACCGTTGTCTCCATTGAGCTCCTCTGCGCCGCACAGGCGCTGGAGTTCCTCCGCCCTGCTCGGAGTAGCCCTGCACTGGAGCGGGTTGTTGCCTGCATCCGCGACCACATCCCCCCGCTGGAGGAAGATCGCCCCCTCTACGCCGATATTCAGACGGTGCGTCGCCTCCTCGACTCGGAAGCGCTCTTGCAGGCTGCTTTCCCCGAGGAGATGTCGGCGTAGCCGCGCAATAAAACCTGCTCTGGAGACGTCACCCCTGCTGCAGGGAAGTCGAACACCGCATTCCGAGTAGACCATGCGCCTCTTCATTGACTCGGCAAACCTGGAGGAAATCCGGACAGCAGCATCCTGGGGCATCCTCAGCGGGGTGACCACCAACCCCACACTCCTGGCAAAGGAAGACCCGACACTGGACCCCTGGGAACACCTGCGGGAAATCCACCGCCTGGTCGGCGGGCACATCTCTGTAGAGGTCACCGCAACGGACACCTCCGGGATGGTCCGTGAAGCATACGAGATTGTCTCCCACATTTCCGAAGCCGTCATCAAAATCCCGATGACCCCGGAGGGAATGGCTGCGGTGCGGGAGCTGACCCGCGAGAATATCCCCACAAACGTCACCCTTATCTTCTCGCCCGCCCAGGCTCTGCTGGCTGCCAACGCAGGCGCAAGCTTCGTCAGCATCTTCCTCGGACGCCTGGATGATGTCGGCAGCGATGGGCTCCGCGTTCTGGAGACCGTCTGCGACATCTGGGACCGCCAGGGATTCGATGTCGAAATCATTGCTGCCTCGCTGCGCCACCCGATGCACCTGGTTGAAGCTGCGCGCCTGGGCGCCGACATCGCTACAGCTCCCTTCCGTGTCCTCCACCAAGCAATGAAACACCCGCTGACTGACCTCGGACTGCAAGCATTTCTGGAGGACTACCGGCGCCTGCAGGAAGAGCAGGCACGCCGACGCCAACTCTCCCTAACGGAAGTTGCCTCAAGGTGAAGAGCATCCCATGGCACGTCGGGACCGGTTCGGCATTGTGCGGCAGCTGCGCACCTCCTCCGAAAGCCTCCTCTACTATAGCCTCGCTGAACTCGAACGGCAGGGCTACCGCGTCAGCCACCTGCCCTTCTCCCTACGGATCCTCCTGGAAAACGTGCTCCGCCGAGAGGACGGCTCGCTGGTCACAGAGGAACACGTCCAGAATCTCCTCTCCTGGCAACCTCAGCCGGCAGAACGGGAAGTTCCCTTCATGCCGGTGCGCGTGCTCATGCAGGACTTCACCGGGGTTCCTGCCATTGTGGACCTGGCATCGCTCCGTGCAGAGGCAGCCCGCAAAGGGCTCCCACCAGAGCGCATCAACCCATTGGTGCCCATTGACCTGGTCATTGACCATTCCGTGCAGGTAGATTACTTCGGCACAGTCTGGGCATACGAGCGGAACGTCGAACGGGAATACCAACGCAACCGGGAGCGCTACAGTCTCCTGAAGTGGGCGCAACAAGCCTTCTCCAACATGACGGTGCTGCCTCCCGGAATGGGTATTTGTCACCAGGTGAACCTGGAGTACCTGGCACAGGTGGTCACCGTCCGCGAGGGGGTTGCCTGCCCGGACACCCTCGTCGGCACAGACTCCCATACCCCAATGGTCAACGGCATTGGAGTGCTGGGCTGGGGGGTGGGCGGCATCGAAGCAGAGGCTGCCATGCTGGGACAGCCCCTCTTCCTGTTACTGCCGGAAGTTATCGGACTGAAGCTCACCGGAGCTTTGCCACCGGGTTCCACCGCGACGGATCTGGTGCTAACCATCACGGAGCTGCTGCGCTCCTACGGCGTTGTGGGGAAATTCGTCGAGGTCTTCGGTCCGGGTCTGGACACGCTCACCGTCCCTGACCGGGCAACAATTGCCAATATGTCGCCAGAATTCGGCTGCACGGTGACGTACTTCCCCGTTGATGCGCAGACGCTTGACTACCTGCGCCTGACCGCTCGTCCACCGGAGCTCATCGAGCGCGTCGAGCGCTACTGCAAGGAGAACTTGCTCTGGCGCGAAGGCGAGGAAAAGATCTGCTACACACATGTGCTGACGCTGGATCTCAGCACCGTTGAGCCCACCCTGGCTGGTCCCCGCCGCCCGCACGACCGGCTACCGCTCCGACAGGCCAAGGCAACCGTCATCAAGGTCCTGGAGAGCACCTACGGACGGCAGTACATACCGCCGGAAGAGCGCTGGGAGCGCCTTGGAGAACATCACTCCGAGCCCCTCGGGGAGAGGAGCACAGCCGTTGCCACGCGTACGTACCTGCGCTCAGTCCCCATCCGCACCGATGGGCTGGAGTTCCTCCTCAGCGATGGCGCCGTTGTCATCGCCGCTATCACCAGCTGTACGAACACCTCCAACCCCACGGTCATGCTCGGGGCAGGGCTTCTGGCACGCAATGCTGTCCGGCGCGGTCTACGCCCCAAGCCCTGGGTGAAGACATCTCTGGCACCAGGCTCGCGCGTGGTGACCCAATACTTGGAGCGTTCCGGTCTGCTTTCTTCGCTCGAAGCGCTCGGGTTCCACGTCGTTGGCTACGGCTGCACAACCTGCATCGGCAACAGTGGCGAGCTGCCTGAGCCAGTTTCCCAGGCAATTGCCGACAACGATCTGGTGGTTGCCGCTGTCCTTTCCGGCAATCGGAACTTCGAAGCTCGCATCCATCCCCAGGTACGGCTCAACTTCTTGGCTTCCCCGCCTCTGGTTGTCGCCTACGCCCTCGCAGGACGGATGGACATCGATCTGGCAACAGAGCCGCTAGGAAGAGACCCCAACGGTGTGCCCGTCTTCCTGCACGAGCTCTGGCCCAGTCCCGATGAAATCCACTCTCTCATGCGGCAGGTCCTCTATCCGGAAGATTTCCGCCAGGTGTACGCCCGTGCCTATGCCGGTGACCGCTACTGGCAGGAACTGGCAGCCCCGACCGGCGCTCTCTTCCACTGGGACCCTGAGTCAACGTACATCCGGGAAGCACCCTTTTTCCAGAACTTTCCCCTCCAGCCCAAGGAACCGAGCGACATCCGCGGCGCCCGTGTGCTGCTGCTGCTAGGTGATTCCGTCACTACTGACCACATCTCCCCTGCCGGCTCTATCTCGCCGTTTTCTCCTGCCGGACGCTGGCTCATCGAACACGGGGTGGACCCTGTCGATTTCAATTCCTACGGCTCCCGCCGCGGCAATCACGAGGTGATGATGCGCGGGACCTTTGCGAACATCCGTCTGCGGAATGCACTGGCCAGCCGCGAAGGAGGCTGGACCCGCTACTTCCCCAGTGGGGAGGAAATGACCGTCTACGAGGCGGCAATGCGTTACCAGGCGGAAGGTACCCCGGTTATTGTCATCGCGGGGAAGGAGTACGGCAGTGGCTCTTCCCGTGACTGGGCAGCGAAGGGTCCGGCACTTTTAGGCATCCGCGCCGTCCTGGCAGAGAGTTTCGAGCGCATCCACCGGAGCAACCTCGTCGGCATGGGCATTTTGCCGCTGCAATTCCTACCGGGCGACTCCGCCCGCAGCCTCGGACTGGACGGGAGCGAGCTCTACGATATCCTCGGCATCGCTGAAGGGCTGGAGCCGCAGAAGCGCCTTCGAGTCCGCGTGACCAAAGCCGATGGAAGCGTCCGCGAGTTCGAGGTCATTGCCCGGCTGGATGTGCCTATCGAAGTGCAGTACTACCGGCACGGTGGGGTCCTCCACTACGTCTTCCGGCGCCTCTTGCATCAAGCCGGCATCACCGGGTCGTAAACGTGCCTCCGGTCACCGGAGCTGTGCTCCCAGAGAAGCTCCCCTATTTTTGCAGCGTCGTTAGGACCAGCCCGCTCGGTCAATGGATGCGGTAGCAACCATCTTGGCAGGTGGCGTGGATGCCTATCTTTGGCCCTTGAGCCGGGAGAAGTTTCCGAAGTTTTTCCTGCCCCTGGAGCCAGATGGCTCCATGCTGCAGAGCACGCTCCGGCATCTCCAGCCTATCCTGCCTCCTCATAGCACCTCGATTGCGACAACGGCAGCGCTAACCCCACTGCTCCACAAGCACCTGCCAGATTTCCCCGCCGAGCAGCTCATTATCGAGCCTCTGGCCCGCGGGACAGCAGCATGTCTTGCCCTGAGTGCCCTCTGGTGGGAGCAGCGGTGCCCGCCGCAGACGGTGCTGATCCTCTTGCCCGCGGACCATTCGATTGCCCACGTGGGGGAATACCACCACAGCTTGGAACTTGCTATCCGAACCGCCTCTCAGCACCAATGCCCGGTCGTGCTGGGATTACCTCCGCAGCGTCCGGAGACCCGTTTCGGCTACATTCAAGTTGAGCCTTCCACTGAACCGGGGCTCGCCCAGGAAGGGCTCTTCCGCGTCCGCACCTTCGCCGAGAAGCCCGATCGTGAAACGGCACGCCGCTTCCTGGAATCGGGCGATTTTCTCTGGAACAGTGGTGTCCTGCTCCTGCCGCTCTGGAAGGTTTGGGAACTGCTGGAACGCTACCTCCCCGAACACTATGCCCTCTTCGCCCCGTTGCGGCACACAGGATCGCTCGACCCTGCCGTGATCGAACACATCTACCGGCGGTTGCGCCCCCTCTCGCTTGAGCAGGGAATTTTGGAAGTTGCTGCTCGGGAAATGCTTGCTCTGCGGTGCACCTTTGACTGGAGTGACGTAGGCACCTGGGACGAGCTGTACCGCCGCGCGCTGAAAGATCCCCGAGGCAACGTGCTCCACGGCGACGTCATCGCCATGGACATCACCGGCTGCTTCGTCAACGCTCTCGGCGGGAAGCCTATTGCACTCATCGGCGTCAGCGACCTCATCGTCGTGGATGCCGAACAGGCACTGCTGATCTGCCCGCGCGGGGCATCCGAACGGGTCGCCGAACTTGTGCGGTACCTCCGCCGCCGGAAAATCCGCCGCCTCCTCTAAAAAAGCATGCCCGCCTCAGCCGAAGCGGGCATGCCGCACGGGAGTATGTCCACCAACCACACACAGGGGTTGCTATTCGAGCCAGAGCGTCAGGCTCAACCGATTGACCAACCCGAGCATCCGCGTGGGGGTCAGCGCGTAGTCAACCTGTCCGCGAAAACCGCTCCCAATGTAGCGCACTCCCACTCCTCCGGTGAGCCACATTTGGTCGTTCCCAAAGCGGTAGCCCGCCCGCAGCGAGAGGAGCTCATTCCACGTGTACTCCAGCCCGAGGGCAAACTGCTCAGGGACGTCGGAGTATGTCTCGAAATCCGCTGCCGCAATGAGCCGGTGTTCCTGGCGTTCCTCGTTGTAAAGCTTCGCCGTCTGCATACGCCCCTGGATGACACTGAGCAGGTCAAAGGCAACCCCAGCCCGGAACATCAGCGGGATAGCGTAGGGATTGGTCACAATGCTCAGCGCTGTCGGGTCAGCATTGAGCGCCTCGAGCAGCCTGCGCTGGAGGTACAACCCCTGCCCGGAGTACTGCATATCTGGACCGAGGTTGTGAATGGAGAAGGCAAGGCGCAGTCCGTAGAAATCCGTCTGGTAGAGCGTCCCAACATCGAAGGTCAGACCCGTACTGGAGACATCCAGAAGGCTATTCTGCACGAAGCGCCCCGTTATGCCGAAGGAGAACTGCTCGGTAACGCGCCCGCTGAATGTCACCCCCAGCGCCAGGTCGGAGATCGTATACGTGGCACCAGTCCCTTCCGGTTGCTCTAGCGTCGTGACTGGGATATCGCCACTGGTAAAACTGACCAGGCTGGCAGCAATCCGGTAGTTCTCGCCCAGCGGGACGGCAACGGCGGCGAAGTTGTGCGAAAACCCACCGAACCACTGCGTATAGGAGAAGTGTCCGCTGAGGCTGCCGATATCGGCAAGCCCGGCGGGATTCCAATAAATGGCGGTCAAGTCATTGACCGCGGCTCCGCTCCCGCCAAGCCCCACCATGCGGGCACCAACCGGGACTTTGAGGAACTGCGAACCAGCAGCTCCCACCTTCTTGAACTGCCCAGCTGACGGCGCATAGAGCTGCGCGGCAAGGTGCACGGCACCGAGAACCAAGAACAGCAGGCTATAGCGATACACACTGGCTGCCATAGGAGTTCCTCCGCTTACTCTTCTGGCACTTGCCGGATCCCACCGACAACAACGCTGAAGGGGAGCACAGCTTTGGCACCGTGCGGCGTCTCGATATGCGCCACGAATGCCTGGCTGGCAACCCGCTGCAGATTGTCCGAAAGCAAATCCCAGACAGCTACGCCCAGGCGTCCTGCTTCCTGGGCTGTCCGAGCATCGTACTCCAGGGTTCGGACCAGCTCGCCGCTCAAGGTATAGATGCGAATGGTACACCGCTCAGGCAAGCGGGTGAAGAAGATCTTCGCATCGTACTGCGACCGCTGCGCCTGGTGTGTCACGTAGTACGGATTGGGGACGATCTTGACCTGCTGCTCCAGGAGAGCATCGGTAACCTGCTCTGCCGGAGTGGGGGCACTGACCCGAGCCCGGATCTTCGCCCCCGGTAATGGCAAGCCTAAAGCTCCACCTGTTGTCTCAAACACGATTGTGTCGCCGGGCTGGAAGTCCCGCTGCGGTTGTGTCGGGGCTTTCTCTATTCCAGGCAAGGGCGAGATACCCCAGCCGCGCTTGTTGGCGAAATCGATGACGAAGCGGAAGCCCGACGCAACGAAAGCGTGGACGAAGTCAATAGTATCTGCCCCATCGATGACCGAGAGGTAGTACCGCCCTTGCTGCGGCATCCAATCGCCCAGTTGTGTCCGACGCTGCGTGATGCCATCGGCGCTCCGCCCGTTGACCCACGGGACAGCAGCAAAGCCATAAGCCCCAATGGGCACTTGCCGTGCATCCGGTCCCCCTCCACGGGTAAGCGTGAGGTCAACCCGCTGGAGTTCGCCCGGATAGCTTACTTGAACAGGCTGCCCTGTTTCCGGGTCAATGCGCTCAAAGCTGATAGCGTTGTATACCCGCACGTTGTAGTAAGGCACCTGCACCTGCTTGCTATTCCGCCCCGCATTCCACGTTACTGTGACCGTTTCTACCCCGCCGGGCTCAAGCACAATCAGGTAGCGCGCCGGACCATTGTTGAAGCTCACAAAGCGTCCCGTTGCAGGATCCGCCTGCGTCAGCTGTGCCTGGCTCGGGTCACTATAGACCGGGACGTCGGCTCCGGATTGCGCCCGCTTCTCAGCTCGCAGTGCGCGATACTGCCCGGCCCACTGCTGGACGGCGTAGTCGAAAGCGAAGCCGAGTGTCCCGTATATGTACTGATTCGGGGCGTTGCACACAGCGTCTGTCCGGAACGTGCCAGTCCGTTGAATAAAGGCAACTGTATCCAGACGCCCAATGCCCTGCGTTGTATCCCCGGTAGAGACACCCGCAAACTCACTGAGCAAGCCCAGAACGGTGCTCTGGCACTGAGTCGGCTCAAAAAGTGCCCGATAGCGCCCTAGCTCTGTCCCGGCTGTCACGTCGCGGAAGATCACTTCCCGAGCGTAAATCCCATTGACCGACCCGGAGGGTGCCAGGAAACTGGTGCCTAACCAGAGGGGCTGAAACTCGACCTCAAGCTCATGCCCAGCGAAGAGCTGCTGCAAGCGCTGCTGGTCCTGAACGAGGAAGCGGAAGTTATAGATACCCCCGAGCTTCTCGCGGTCCTCCGAGACAATGCTGACGGTTGCCGGTTCGCTGACCGGTGCCGGACGTGGGAAGGCTTGCAAGATGTTGACGCCTGGCACGCCAATGTTGAGCTTGCTCGGTGTGCGCTGGATGAGATCGCCCTCGTCGTAGGCAAGGAGGCGGTAGTAGTAATCCACGTTGTTGAAGAGCCGCTCTGTCCGTGTTGGGTCAGGGTTGTCGTCAATTGTCCCGCTCCGGTCATCATCTCCGACATCGACGAATGTCCGATTGTTCGTGATCCTGGCTATGTACTGGGCAATTGTCTGCCGGACACGCTGCCGGATTTGCGGGTCCTCATCGAGATCCGGGAACTCAACCGAGGCTTTCCCTTGCTGGATGTAGTCGTAGAGGGCGTTGAGGAAGTCCTCCACCGTAGAGAAATCCGTGCGTTTCAGTCCACGCCCCGCGGTCAGCGCCGCGCTGATACGGACAGTACCGCGGAGGTAGTAATTCCGCGTCGCTGCATCCAGGCTCTGCCAGAAGCTGCCCCAGGGTTCTCCGCCGTAACCTGCACGACCGACTTGGACAGTCAAGCTATCAGGCTGTGCGATGAAAATCAGAGAGTCAATGAGCGGGTACGGGCTTACTCCCGGCAGCAGAGGACGGTCGCTCTTCTTGACGAACGGATTCGGTACCTCCCAGCGGGCAATTTCCTTCCAGCCGAAGGGACCACGGGAGACCGAAGGACGGGTATCGACGTCGAAGGAATCCAGGTCCAACCGCCGTGCCCGATAGAGCCGATAGCCGAGGAAGTCCAGCCCTCGCTCGCTGTCATCGTAGCTATACTCGGCGGTAGAATCCCAGCGAATGAGGACGCCGCCATTGAGTGGTGTCCAGCTCACATTCGGGCGATCGGGCGGCACCGGTGCTTTGAAGCCACCATCGTAGACTGCCTGGGCGAAGCGGACTTTCCGAACCAGCTCGTCGAGATCACCAAAGCCCGTCGGGTCTCGCCCCGTAGAGGTCGCAGCCAGGACAAGCCCTACAACAACCCGTGCTGTGTCGCCAGGCGCCATGTTGAAGGGACCGGTCGCCATCAGGAAGCGCTTATCGCCAGGTCCGGTATCCCCTTCCCGCACCCTCTGAGCCATAAAGTCGTAGCGCTCCTCGTCCCCCGAGGGGTCGTTCTGAATGACCCAGTTGCGGAAGGTACGCAGTCCCAGCTGTTCCTGCAGGGAGTAGAAGCGCTTGTCCTTGCGGATAAAGCCCATCGAGTCAACCGCCGGGCTCTCAAGGAAGGTCATCCCCAGGTAACCGAATCCCCTCCCCGCTTCCCCTTGGTCGGAATTGCTCCACTGGATTGCCAGGTTGAGCGTGGTGTCTTCCTCGTAGAAGCGAACGCGATCGTTGCCCGCAATACCGACAGGGTTATTCGCCGGACCGATGTCGAAATCCATCGCCGGCGCCATCCAACAATCCCAGAGTGTGTCCTGCGAGCGGTTGATGATGAGGTATTTCAAAAAGATGAAGTCCCCGTAATCTCCAAAGCCCCAGGAGTAAATGGTCTGCTCAATTTCAACCCGAAGTGGGTATCCCTGCGACCGGCGCACTGCGACGCCACCTTCGTAGCGACGCAAGTCCGTGTCTTTGAAGACACACCAGATGTCTTCCTGCGAAATGAACGCCGGTCCGCGCGGGTAGGTCTGGACATTCCGGCTGCCCAGGTCGTCCACGTAGTCGCCGAAGTACCGGTTGACTTTGAGAGTTTCCGTCTCCGAGGTGATCCACAGCGGCCAATTGGGTCCCTGCGGGCGCTCGCCTGCCTTCTCTGGCAGGGGCGTTCCATCGGGCGCGTAGTCGGTTGAGAAGTAGAGCTGGTACTTATCCTTGAGGTCGTCGCTGTATTCATCGCCATCGGCAATCCGTCCGGGAACCATCCACGAAGCCCCGGAATTCGGGTTGTAGGAGAGGATGACGAGCTTGCGCTTTTCACCCCGGACCAGCTTCTGGGCACCGAACCAGATACCCCCACCGAAGATGTACTGGTTCTGCGAGCCACGCGGCCAGAAGCCGCCCCCGCGATTGGCAGCGACGTTGAGCCCGAAGATACCGTAGTTGCTCGTGTAGAACTCAATGCGGCTGACGCGGTTTTTCCGCACCTCAAACGTTCCCGTTGCCAGCCGCAGGGGCTGCGGGGTTTCCCCATCCTTGCGCGGCTCTGTCTCCCGAGCAGTCCGCCCACTGACCGGGAATACGAGAGCAGCGAGCACCACAGCGGCAATCCACTCTCGTCGCATGACGCACTGCCTCATAGGCTAGTGGCACACCTTTACCGAGCTTAGCTCATCAGACACGGGGGCTGCCAGCTCTGTTACATTCAGAAGCGAAGCAGGAAGCCGATGTTGACCGAGCGTGGCAGCCGGTAATTGACCCGCCGGTTGATTGTGTCCTGCACCCACCGCAAGTAGCCTTGGTACTTCTCCTCCTGGGTAACCACCCCATCCCGGTTGAAGTCAGCACTCGACGAGTAGAGGCGGCGCCCGTAGCTGTCGTACTGTGCCGGGCTGACAGTCTCCGGACGGTTCGGGTCCGGGTCCCGATACCAGTTCGTGGCGCTGAAGTCGCCAATCTGACGGTTGAGGTCTACCCCATCGTAGTCGGGGCTGCCAGTCCGCTCGTAGACCGCAACAGGCTTGACGTTATTGAGCAGGTTGAAGACATCAATGTAGAACTCCAGTGTGACCTTGCGGAATGCTTCCCCGAGCACCCCTAAGGAGAAAGCCCGCTGCAGACGCATGTCCACAGACCAATCCGATGGCTGGCGCGCTCCGTTGTATTCCCCGACCTGATTGCCCTGGCGATCGCGCTTGGTATACGGCGTTCCGGTCTGGAAAAAGCCCGTCAGGTTGAGCGTCGTGTTCTCCAGCGGGCGCAGTCCTGCAATGGCAGGACCTTCACCCTCGTTGAGGAAGAAGGAGAGCGTGAAGTTGACCACGTGCCGCCGGTCATAGTCGAGGAAGTACTCGGTCAGCGGGAAGGTCTTGACCCCCGTATACGGGTCCTCGCCTGCCAGGATCGTCTGCTGGTACTGCGTCGTTGGTCCCGAGGCCGTCCCGCGAGCGTAGGAGAGCGTGTAGTTGATATCGAAGCCGAAGTTCCCCACGGGACGCCGCCGCAAGCGGAACTCTAAGCCTCGGACATTCCCGTACTCGGCAACGGTGTATTCCGAGTAGGGGTCCGGAAGCGTCGGCACGTACCGCAAGCCAACCTGGTTGTAGATGTCCTTGTAGAACGCCGTCACATCTACGGCGAAGTCCTCCGTCAGTGCGTGGGCGTAGGACACCTGATACTGATTGCTCCGTTGGGCATTCAGGTTGGGATTGCCCAGAATCTGGTTCCCCCGCAAGCGGAAGGTATTGAGTGCATCGTAGAGGAAGCTCGGCTGCGGAACTTGCTGGAAGGTTCCGTAGGCAACCGAAAAGGTAGAACGTTCCGTGATAGGATAGTTGATCGAAATCCGGGGGCTCAGGAGGAACTTCGCCGTTGCTGGGGCAAAGTACTGCTGGTCCTGAATTGGAATGAAGCGCTGGCTCTCGGTCCGGTACTTCGCGTTCGGCTGGAAGTAATCGAAGCGCAGTCCGAGATTGAGAATGATACCCCGGTATGCGAACTGATCCTGGATGTAAGCGGCAATTGTATACGGCTTGTACGGCTTGCTTGTCAGCTCCCAGACTTGCTGGTTCTCCGCATAGATGTTGCCACCCCAGCGGTCGGTATAGACATCGAAGAAGGCGTTCCCATCCCAGGGCAGACTGTTGTAATGGTGGTGGAGGGTCAAGAACCGAGCTTCAAAGCCGCCTTTGAGCAGATGGACGATGTCCCCCACCTCAACGCGGCTGGTTATGTACCCATCCACTTGGAAGTACTGCGAGTAGCGGAACTCAAACGCCCGCTCGTTGCCACTGGCTGCAAAGAAGCCCTGCAAACCATAGGGATTCCGGGTGCTCGTGGTATTGACTCCACCCTCAACGTACCCCGTCCACGGATGCCGGATGGGACGCACACCGATGAGATATCCATCTTCACTGACGGTGACTCCGGTCAAGAGGCTGTAGTGGTCGATGACCTTATCACCGACACCGCCCCGCAGACTCTTGGCCAGGAGCTGGTTCCCTTCGATGACGTACTCATCTTGCGGATACCACAAGTCAAAGCCCTTGAAGAAGTCTGGGCGATCGAAATTCCCCTTCACCCAGCCCCGCCCAGGTTCATAGGCAAGGTACCGCCGGGAAACTTCGTTGACATTCCACGTGCTGGAGAAGGTCAGCTCGTAGTAGGTAGACTGGCTCAGCGTGTGCGTGATACGGGCAAGGACATTACCCACGAACTGGTCAATGACGGCGCGCTTAGCGTAGTACTCCTGCACCCCGTTGGTGACGCCATCTACGACACCTTCATCGCGGGCGTACATCCATCCAATCGAAGGGCGCTCGTAATCGGTCAGCCCGAACATTCCGCCGACCAGGAGGCTGAGATCTTTCGTGAGGGCGAACTTCAGGCGGGCACTCATCGAGCGCATCCACGTATGGTCCTGCGGGAGCTGTCCCAGGTTGTTCCCCCAGGGGTCATATACCTCCAAGCCCGCGTTGCGGTGAGTATTGGTCAGGTACTGTGCACTCAGGTAGAAGGTCGAGCCGTCCAGCAGCGGGAGTGGTCCGCCAAGGGCTAGCTCGTAGTTATACTCCTTCCGGGGAAGGCGCTGCAACCCATTGCCTGCCTTGCCGTAGAGGAAGCCAACGTCATCGGTGTAGAAGCGCAAGGTTGCTTCGTAGCGGTCTGTGCGCCCTGTCTTCGTCACCGTGTTGACCACTCCCCCAAGCGCATTGCCGTACTCGGCAGCGAAGTTCCCGGTCAGCACCTGAACTTCCTCTACTGCCAGGTTTGTCACCGTGGGGAAATACCGGAACCCGCCGTTGCCGAAGGCGCCTACGAACTGATCAGCGATATCGAGCCCATCGAGCCGGATCTGGGTCTCGATAGCCCGGCTTCCCCGCACGATGAAGCCATTGTTGGCAGCGAGTACCCCCGGTGTCAGCAGCGCCACCTGCTGGACTGTCTGCCGGGGAATGTTCCGGATTTCCTCCGAGCTAACATTCCGGAGTGTCCCGATGGCGTACTTCTCCACCAGCGGCGCTTTAGCCTCGACGGTAACCTCTTGCACCCGAACCGCTTCGGGCTCCAGCTGGACAGCGATCTCGGTGGTCTGATCTGCTGAAATCTTCACCTGTACGCGGACCTCGCGGTACCCCACCGCCCGGACGACAACGGTGTACGTCCCCGCCGGCACGTTGACAATGCTGAAGCGTCCATCGGGGCGGGCGAAGCCTCCCAAGGTTGTCCCCTCAATCCGGACTGTTGCCCCAGGGATCGGCTTCCCCTCCTTATCCGTTATCCGTCCTGCCAGAATCCCATAGATACCCGCCAGCACCGATACAGAAAGCGCCGCCAGAAGAACCCCCGACAGGAGTGCCACCCGACGCATGGTTCGGTTCCCTCACTCTATGGAACTTTCCTACACGCAGAAGATAGCGGCACAGGAGCCCCGTGCCCGCCTCAGCACGAGGCTCCCGCCACCTGCGGCACAACCGTTAGCGCACCACCACCATTTGCTGCACGGTTGAGCCGCCGTTGTTGACGTGCAGCTTGAGGTAGTAGACCCCGGAGGAGAGTCCTGAGGTATGAACCGGGATCAGCTTGCCCTCCGCCGGCAACCACCCTTCGTAGAGTGTCTTCACCGTCATGCCCAGCGCGTTGCACAGCTCCAGCCGCGCCAGACCAGCCTCAGCTGCAGCAATCTGCGCATATGCTGTGGTTGCAACAGGGTTCGGATGAAGCCGGAGCTGGACACCCGATGCAGCAACCTCCTGTCGCACGCCGACCGGGAGAGCATAGGAAAGCACGTAAATCTCGTCCTCTTTCCCCGCCTCCCACGTAGCACCTTGGACGAACGAACCCGGAATTGCTCCTGCCTGGTAGGCAATCACGGCATACCCTTCCGGTCCGCCTTTCGTCGCGGTCGGGAAGGAGCAGTCAATCCCATTGGGGGTTAGATTGACCGGCGTTGTCCACGACTGGGCATCCTGCTTGACTGTCAGGTAGAGATGCCCCCAGGCAACACCTCCCTCCGTTGTATCCCCTTCCGCGTCGGAGACATAGACGGCGTAGAGCTTCCCCGCATCATCCATCCCGAGTTTGAGCCACTGGACAAACGAGCTCCACGTCAACCAGTGTTCCCCAACTTTCTTCCCAGCCCCCGGAGGCGCCATCAGAACCGGTTGCCCACCCTGCTCCAAGTAGACCGCACCGACTTGCGTGTATCGCCCAGCAGGATGCAGCGTATCGCTGATAGGAACAACGGTATCGCCCCGAAGTATCCCAACACCGGAACGGTAAACAGGGGCAAGCGCTGCAGCGATGTGCCACTTCCCTGTGTTGTCTACCAGGAGGCTGAAGCCATCCAGTGCTGGGATTGTATCGGTTCGGAAGAGAACAGTATCCGGCGGAATTTGCCCAGTAAGATACACTTTCGAGAAGCCGGTCTCAGACGCCCGAAAGACCTGCGGCGCACTCCAGCTGGCGCCATTATCCGTTGAGGTCCGCAGGACGATAATCGGACCGTACGCACCCACATCGCTATACCACGCCACCGCAACGGTATTCCCACCGGTTTCCACAACGTACGCATCAGCACCTACCCCGGGGGGCGCCTCCCCACCGACGGCGTTGGGTCCGGAGAGGAAGACCTCGTCGGACCACGTCTGCCCTCGATCCGTCGAACGTCGGTAGCCAACCTGAAACGCGTTGTCTCCGGAGGAATAGGTATACACTACGTGGAGCGAGCCATCAGCCGTACTGGCAAGGTAGGGCCAGACGCTCCCGGCAGGACCGACGCTATCCACACTCCACTGCTCATCGAGTGGTCCCTGGTTCCGTCCGAAGCGGAGCGGGGTATGGGAGACAAAAGCGAGCGAGCCATCAGGCAATCCAGCTGCTGCAGGCCAGCCCGTCCGCATCGGCTCAATCCGCACCCAGCCGCGCTGGGTGGGAACTGCCGATGGGTTTGCTGCGTCCGTAAGGTCTACCGCCGCGTAGTAGGTCCCGCGGTCGCCCCAGTTCTGAGCGGGATCTCCACTGCCGGACATCCAGACAAGCTGCATGAGCTTCTCCTGCGAGCTCCAGACCATACGGTTCTTGATGAGGAAGTTCGTCTGCCAGTCATACGATGTTGAGGCGATCTTGACTCCTGGAGGCGTCTGCAGTGCCCGAGCAGGGAGACGCTGCAAGGAAGCAGCAGGGATCCACCCATTGGATCGCTCCGCCGGGACCACCCGGAGCTGCTCCGGATTCAGGTGCGGTGCCGGGAGCAGCTGGTACGGGAAAGGCTTCTGCTTGAGGAAAAAGACCTTCTCACTTCCCTTTCCCCACGCCATGCCTGCACTCACTAAACTCCCCACGAGGAGAAGCAGCAGCGGCACTCCACGAACCATCATACACCCCACTGGTTTGTGGAACAATGTCATCACCGACGCCTGCTAATATACGGAGTCCCCTCTGAAGCACGGACTTCAAAACTTGGCTCCTACCCCAATCCCCAGGCTCAGCCAGGGAGCTGGTGCGGAGGTTTTCCCCAGAAGGGACCAGCGCCCATCAATGCCACAGCGGAGCTGCAAGGAGCGGCTCACAGTATAGCCAAGATAGAGCCCGCCTACGGTCAAGAGGTTATCCGCCAAGAGTCCACATCCGAGCCGCCCGGAGAGCTCCACCGGGGACATAGACCAGAGACGCCGCTCGTAGAAGAGTGCCCCCCACCACGAAGAGCTCGGGGCATACCGACCCAGCGCTGGCAGAACATCGGCTCCGGTGCTCCCTTCGGTCGGCGGCGGAATGCTCTCTGCTCCTGTCCCCGCAGCTCCTCTGTGGGCTTTCTCCGCCGGATTCGAGGCTGTAGCCGACGGTGCCGACTCCGGCTGACGTCCATGCCAGCTTCCTATCTCGATGCCCACACATTCGCCCGGGTTGAGCTCGTAGACAAGAACGCCGCTCAGCACTAGACCACCTCCCTGTGCTGCCTGAAGCAGCGGTATCGCAACAAAGCTTGCCAGAAATACCGGCGTCGAGCTCATCCCATCGGGCACGTCGAAGGAGGCAGGGGAGGGCGCTACCCCGCTCTGCTGTCCGTGCCGCAGCTCCTGCCCCTCGGCATCCACCTGGGAGGAAGACGCCGGAGGAGAGGTTGCCGAACGCGCATTCACTGCCGCAGGAGCAGTTAAGGCTACCGCGGACTCCGTCGACGGAGCCGAAGGCTCTCCACTCCCTCCGGGCACCCGCTTGCGCTCACTTCGGGGAGGAAGAAGCGGACGGGCATAGCGCCGCATAGTCGCCCTGTGGAATTCCTGGACATGCCCTGCGGCAAACACGCCCTGCACCGGTCCCCCAGACGCCTCAGCAACCCGCTCTTCTCGCAGCAGCGCATCCCCGAAGGAGATTACAAGTGCCAAGAGCCAGAATCCGGCAAAGACCAGAAACCGGGCAACGGTCTGACGATGGGACAATGCCCGATGCTGCTGCATGCGGGCACGAACCCGCGTCTGCGTCCAACTCCGGAGCTCGTTTGGCACCTCAATGGACTCAGCATCGGCACGGAGCCCCAAGTAGAGCGTCAGCAGCATCTCGAAAAGGGCGCGGGCTGCCGGGTCACAGGCGAGCAACTCCCGCAGGCGAGCATCCTCTTCTGCAGAGAGTTCGCCGTCGAGGAAGCGCCAGATGAGCTGTTCAGAATCCATTGTAGTCCTGCACAATGGCTGCTAACCACCGACGCAGGAGGAGACGGGCCCGGTGCATGCGGACTCGGGCTGCTCCGACCTCGATACCGAGGATTGCGGCGATTTCCTCGTAGCTGCACTCTTCGTAGATACGCAGCAGGACAACCGCCCGGAGTCGTTCCGGTAGCCGTTCGAGTGCCCGCCGGATGTGCTCCCGCAGGTATGGGTCCGTGTTCACATCGAGGCTCCCAGGAGCAAGCTCTTCGTCGAACTCCTGGCATTCTCGACGCTGACGCCGGCAGTTGAGACAAACCCGGTAGGCAATGCGGAACAGCCATACCCGGAAGCCATCGCTGCGCAGTTCGTGCCGATGTTCGTAGGCACGCAGCCACGTATCCTGGAACGCATCCTCAGCAGCCGTTGCGTCCCCGAGGAGGCGGAGGCAAAAGCGGTAGACGCCGCGAGCATACGCGTTGTAGAGCTTCTGGAACGCTTCCGGATCACCCGCGCGGAATGCCTGGACCAGCTCCGGCGTATCCTGCCAGCGCTCCTTTGGCATCGGCGGGAGCTTCATCGCAGCCCGCCCCGGCAGACGGAAATGGACCCTCCGCCACCCATGCTCGACCCCCACACCGTGTCTGTCTACCAGACACTCACCGACAGCGCTGCGTTACACCGGGGCTTGCCACACTCGGCGCCCAGCAATCCAGACCTCATGCACGTGGTTGATGCCGAAGTGGTATACTAGCTCTGTTACTTCGCGCACGGCGAGCAGGAGGAAATCAGCCTGTTTGCCCACTTCGAGGCTCCCCAGTTGGTGCGAACGTTCCAGTGCCGCTGCTCCGTTGAGCGTGGCGGCAACGAGGGCTTCCTCCGGGAGCATCCCCATTTCCTGGCAGGACAGAGAGAGCACCATCTGCATGTTTTCGCAGAGGCAGGATCCGGGATTGCAATCGGTTGCCAGCGCGACAGGGACCCCGGCGTCGATGAGCCGGCGTGCTGGAGCATAGGGCAGGCGTAGCGTGTAAGCTGTCCCGGGCAGCAGTGTCGCAATCGTCCCTGCTTCCCGCAGGGCAACGATCCCAGCGTCGGAGATGTGCAGCAGGTGATCGGCTGTGACGGCGCCCAGCCGTGCTGCCAGCTCTGCCGCCCCGAAAGGTGCCAGCTCATCAGCATGCAGTCGTGGACGTAAGCCGTGCTCGGACGCCGTCCGGAGAATCTGTTCGGCTTCCTCCAGGGTAAAGTAGCCCTCATCGGCGAAGACGTCACAGTACTCTGCTAACCCCTCCGCTGCAACCGCGGGGATCATCTCCGAGCAGAGGAGCTCGACGTAAGCCGAACGCCGGTGCTGATACTCGGGCGGGACGGCATGGGCACCGAGGAACGTCGGCACCACGCACAGCGGGAGCTCCTGTCCCAGGCGACGAATGACTCGCAGGAGCTTCAGTTCATCGGCAAGGCTGAGTCCGTAGCCGCTTTTGATCTCGATGGTGGTTGTCCCATGCCGGAGAGCGCTCCAGAGGAGCGGGCGTGCCTGTTCCAGGAGCTCCTCTTCACTGGCGCGACGGACAGCTTGGACGGTTGCCCAGATTCCCCCGCCAGCCGCAGCAATTTGCTGGTACGTTGCCCCTTGCAGTCGGAGCCGGTATTCATGTGCCCGAGAGCCGGCAAAGACCGCGTGGGTATGCGAGTCTACAAAGCCCGGCACGACAACCCGACCGCCTGCCTCGAGGAGTTCATCCCAGAAGAGCTCTCCGGCTTCCCGCTGCCGGAAGAGGTCTGCCGTTGTGCCCACCCATCGGATGCGCTCATCGAAGAGCAGGGCTCCATCCTCGAGGATCCCCAGCTCCCGCATTGCGCTGCCAGCTTTCACACGCGCCCCATCGGCCCGGACTGTCACCAGTTGCCCGATATGCACCAGTGCGGTGAGCATCACAAGAGCGCTTCGTAGCCATGCTCTCGGAGATAGGCAACAATCCGCCGCACCTGCTGCACGTGCGCCTTTGCGCAGCAGAGCACGGCATCATCGGTGAGGACAACAACACAGTCCCGCAAGCCCAGCAGAGTCACAACTGGGCGCTTCTCCGTGCGGGCATCCACCACGATACACCCCGAGGAGTCTAGCAGCACGACATCGCCGCTGACGACATTCCCACTGGCATCGGGCGGGAAGACGCGCTCGAGCGCATCCCACGCACCCAGATCGTCCCAGCGGAAGCTTGCCTGCACCGTTGCCATCCGTTCTGCCCGCTCGGCAAGGGCGTAGTCAATGGAAATGTCCGGCAGCTCGGGAAAGAGCCTCTCCGTTCCGGGATAGGCTCCTTCGACCGGCTGCCCGAGCGCAGCGCGGACTGCGCGCCGCAGTCCCTCCCAGTGCTGCCAGAAAGCAGGCATGTAGACCGGGAGTGCCGCCAGGAACACATGGAGGCGCCAGAAGAACATGCCGCTGTTCCACAGGAAGGAGCCGCTCTGCACGAACTCCTCGGCGACCTCCGGGCTGGGTTTTTCCCGGAACCGGCGGACACGATAGACCGGAATGCCGTCGAACCGTTGGAGCTCCTTGTCCAGCTCAATGTAGCCGTAACCTGTCTCTGGTCGGGTCGGTCGAATCCCAATGGTAACCAAGTCCTCGGTCTGCGCCGCCCACCGAAGCGCTGCCTGCAGTGTGCGCTGGAACTCTTCGACCGGCTCCACAAAGTGGTCGGAAGGAAAGGCTGCCATGAGCACGTCGTGCCCACCGAAGCGCTCCATAACAACGGCTGCCGCCAGCACCAGGCAGGCAGCTGTATTGCGCCGCATAGGCTCGGCGATGACATTTGCCGGGGGCAGTTGCGGCAGAATTCGCCGCACCATCCCTTGAAGTCCGACGGAGGTCAGAACGTATACGTTCTCCAGCGGCACGATCCCTTCCAGGCGCTCGACCGTCTCCTCCACCAACGTGCGTCCCGATTGGGTCAGCCGCAGCAGCTGCTTTGGACGCTGCTTCCGGCTCAGCGGCCAGAACCGCTCGCCACTTCCTCCTGCCATGATGATGGCAACGACCTCCATTGCCTGCTCTCAGGCTGGGAGTTTCCCGTACATCGGGATAACCGCACCGCTCATGCCGCGCCCGCTTTCCGTGCAGAGGGCAAAGATGGCAGCGGCAAACTCTTCCACCGGAAGCCACCGTTCCTCTTCGCCTTCTTGCGCCCACTGCAGATTCGCTGGGGTGCGCAGGATGCTTGGAACCACAACGTTTGCCCGCACACCGTACGGACGACCTTCCTCCGCCGCCGTCAGGGTGAGGGCAATGACGGCTGCTTTCGCTGCCGCGTAGGCAGCTTTCCCCTGCTCGGGGCGAAGCGCTGCCTTCGCCGCCACCGTCACAATTGCTCCAGCTGTCTCCCGCAGGAGCGGGATTGCTGCCCGGAGCACCAGGAAGGTTGTCCGCACGTTGAGCTGAAGCATCTCTTCGAGCACCTCCGGCGGGGTCTCCTCCACGGACATCCCCGCCCGAATGCCCCCAACCAGATGCACCAGTGCGTGGACCGGGCGTGGGGCAGCCCCGGTGTATTCTGCAACCTGATCCGGCTGGGTCAAATCCCCAACGCTCACGCTCAAGCGCTGCTGGAGACCGGCAGGGAGGTACTGCCGCAACGCCTCGGCACCTTCGGCAGCGTGGCAGTGAGCGTGGACACTCCAGCCTTGTTCGAGGAAGTAGGCGGTCACCACGCGACCGCTGTTGCCGCTGGCACCGGTAATGAGTGCTGTCGGCATGCTCCAGACCCTCTGTGGTACTTCATCGGAGCACTATTGGAGCAAAGAGCCGCTCAGCCCCGTTGCTCCCGTAAAGCGCCTCGAGCCAGTACACCCCCGCTGCAAGTCCTGCCGTCGGCAGACGCAGCGTCCAGCGTGTCCCGCTCCACGGCTGGGTAGACTCCGCCAGCGTGTATCTCCGAACGTGGCGTCCGACTGCATCCCAGAGCTGCACCGCGCGGAGCGGCAGCCGCCCTCCAGGCGAGAGCCCCGGCAGGGACACCGTGCACACTTCTCCGAGCGGGACAGGCTGCGGGCTAATCCGCAGCACCTCCTGCTCTGCGGCAGGAAGTGCGAGCACCTCCGGCGGGATGACCATCCCGCATGGGACAGACGGCGGCAATCGAAGGAGGTACCAGCGTCCGAGGAGTTCTTCTCCGGCGCTCCCTACCAACCGCACTCGCGCCCAGACCGTATCTGTTCTGAGGAGCTCTCGCGGAAGCTCACCGAAGAGAGTTAGGGGGTCTGTCCCAAGAGACCGCAGCGGGATTGTGCCCCGGATCGCCTCCTCCCGTGGGAGATCCCCCCACTGGAGCCACGCCCCAAAGAGCGGGAAGGGCACAAAGGCGAAAGCCACTGCCCGGAGAGACTGCGCCGACTCCACCAGCGCCGGCGGACCAACTGCCCCCCCGAGCCGGAGAAGCGCCCGTACAAGGTTGGGCACACCGTACCCTAGGAGAGTATCGGGATGCTCCGCATTGGAGGCCGTCTCCAGCAGAGCCTGGCGAATACGCCACGGGGGCAGCTCCGGACGCGCTGCCAGCAAGAGTGCCACTGCCCCGGCAACCAGTGGCGTCGCCATTGACGTCCCCGCCAGCGGGCGAGGCTGATCCTGTCCCGGGAGGAGCCCCAGGACGCCAATCCCAGGAGCAGCAAGGCTGGGACGTAAGATGCCATGCTGCCGCCTGCCCACCGAGCTGAAATGCACCCGCTGACCAGCGCTGTCCACCGCCGCCACCGCGATGACACTATCAGCATCGGCTGGCGAATTGAGCCCGCGTGCGCCGTCATTGCCCATTGCCGTCACGCACAGCACCCCGCGCCGCGCCGCTTCCTCGACTGCCTGCGCGACAATCGTCGTCCGACCATCGAGCTGCGCCGCAGTGTAGGACACCTCCGTGCTATCGAAATCCCGGTACCCCAGGGAAGAGGAAACCACGTCAACGCCGAGTGCTTCCATCCACTCGAGCGCTGCCGCATAGGCATCTTCCTCAATGTGGCGCTCTGCCGGCAGCTCTTCGGTTTTGCCCAGAATATACGTCGCCATTGGAGCAGCACCGATGAGCGTGCCCGGAAGGACGGCACCGAGCACGGAGAGCACCGCTGTTCCGTGGAGGTCCTGCAATGGGTCATCGCCCGGCTGGTTGGCCGTGACAGAATCATTGCCGAGGAAATCCCACTCTGCCAGGACTTGCAGATGCGCAAACCCGGGCTGCTGACGCCAGCGGAAGCCCGTGTCGAGCAAGCCGAGGAGGACTCCTTCGCCTGTCACCCCGATTCGGTGCACTGCGGGAATCTTGAGCATCTCCAGCTGCCACCGCGACGCCCCGTAATCAAAGGGTCCGCACGGATGTTCCTGCCAGCCTAGCCCCTGGGCAATACCTCCTGAGGCTTGCGGCAGCGCAACCGGAAGCGGGACCTGCCCGGTGGGTTGGACTGCTGCCACGAAAGGCAGCTGCCGCACAGCTTCTGCCGCCAGGGAATCCATCTGCAGCACTGCGTAATTGCGCCAGCGCACGACGAGCCGCAGCTCACCCCACCGGCGAAGGCTATCCAGATACGGCTGGTAGACCGGGGCATCAGCGAACGTCAGCAGCGCCTCCGGCGGACGGACCTTCGCCCGCCGGGCAAGCGCCCGCGGAGAATGGAGCGCCAGGGTCTGCTCGTACAATCGGCTTCCCGGTCGGAAAGGCTCTGGACCTTTGTCGCGGAAGAACACCCGCCAGGTCTGGACTGCCCCCGGTTGCGCTTCCACAGCAACACCGAGGAGCACCAGAAGCCAGGTATACCGCATCGCACTGCTGCTCGAATAGCCCGCCAAAATTACGGGATGCATGCGGCAACCCTCTCTGCGGTAAATTTGCGGGTGTTTTATGTACCCTAAGCGAGAGTGTCCGGATGCGTTACGATGCCGTGTGCGTGGGTCTCGCCGTGATGCTCTCTAGCGCACTTGCCCAGGAAGATGTTCTGCGCCCGCGCGGTGCCCCAATCTTCGAGGTCGGCGCTCCAGAACGCGGACTTCCCCTGATGCTCGGCATTGAAGGTGGGCTCAACTGGAACACCGCCTCAGCCACGCTCCAGTACTCCCCCTTTACCCCCACGAACACCCCGCCCCAACAATTTTCGAGTGGCACCGGCTTTTCACCTTTCGCCTCCATCGCCGCTGATCTTGGGCTTACGCCGCGGCTCGGACTGCAGCTCCGAGTCGGCTACGATGTGAAAACCTTCGGACACTCTGGGACAGCAGAGGCAGACTGCCACGACGCCCTGACCGGCGCATATCTCGGAACTACCCCTGTCTCCATCGAATGGTCCTTCACGATGTCCTCCCTCACAGCTGGCGCTGGGCTACGCTACGAGCTGACCCCCCAGCTCTGGCTCACCGCCGGAGTGACGGCTCTCTTCTTGCAGAAAAATGAGCAAACTGCTACGTACACGTCACAGTCTGAGCAGTGCGGCTTCATCAACCCGGACGATGGGCAGCTCTACCGCACGCTGCAGATCACCACAGAATTCAATACTCCTCCGATGAAGACCACACGCATCGGTGCCGAACTCGGCATAGGGTACAAAGTCCCCCTTGGACGCTCACTCTGGCTCGTACCGCAACTGCAGTTTCAGCTCCTCTCTACCTTCCGCGACGACGTTACCACCGTCGATCAGTGGAAACCAACCTCGGAGGGCACAGCCAACTACACTTCGAAATCCCCCTCGCAGCATTCCCTCCGACTGCTGGTGGGACTGTGGTTCGGTCTGTAACACGGCGCAGGTCCTCATCATGTGGCGTTCCCTCGTCGTACCTCTCCTCTGTGGGGCGACAGTGCTTACCTGGGCGCAAATCCAGGCACGTCCGACCGGATCAGCCATCCAGATCACCCCGGTGGAGGAACTGAACTCCTCCGGTGACGATTTCGTGACCGGTATTGCCCGTGGAGGGCGGGAAGTCTTCCTGACTTCCAGCCGAGATGGGGGACGGCAGCGGCTCTACCGAGTTCCCCGGGAAGGCACTCAGTGGGGCTTCCCGGAGCGGATCCGCGGGACTATCGCCGATGCAACCCACGTTGGCGCCGCCAGCTCGACGGCGGACGGGAATGTCCTGCTCTTCGCTGCTTTCCAGCATGAACTCGGCGGCAGCGGGCGCACAGATATCTACCGTGCTCACCGGTCAGGCAAACGGTGGCGTCAAGTAGAAAACCTCGGGGAGGTTATCAACTCCCCGTACTGGGACTCCCAGCCCTGTATCTCTGCCGATGGGACCGTGCTCATCTTCGCCTCCGATCGCCCTGGGAGTGCTGGAGGGACAGACCTGTGGATTTCCCATCGTGAGGGTAGCCGGTGGTCTGCTCCCACCCCGCTCCGTGCCCTGAACTCCGCTGCCGATGAGATGGCACCTGTCCTAGCAGCCGATGGGCGCACACTCTACTTTGCCTCAAATCGCGACGGAACTTTCGATATCTTCGTCAGCCGTATGGGTCCCGATGGCTCCTTCGGGCGCCCGGAGAAGCTCCCCTCTCCTGTCAATACCCCCGCCGACGAGTTTTACTACCTCCCTCTGCCCGACCAGAATGCAGCCCTGCTGAGCCGGACAACCCCCGCAGGAGACCTGGATGTCTTCCTCGTCGTGCCGAATCCCAACCCACCGGAGCCGATCCTCATGGTTCAGGGAACCGTCCGGGATGCCTATACCAACGATCCCCTCGGGGCAACCATCACGATCACCGATCTACGCACCCGCCGCAAGCTCGCCGAGCTCTATAGCGACGAGGAAACCGGGGAGTACTACGTTGCTCTCCCTGCAGGACGAACGTACTCCATTACCGCCTCTCGGGAAGGCTACCTCTTCTACAGCGAGCGCTTCGAAGTCCCCCGCAATGCGGGCAGTAGCACCGTCACGAAGGACATCGCGCTCACCCCGGTCGAACGTGGTCGCACGCGGCTTTTGGTCTTCTTCGACTTCGACAAAGCCGAGCTCAAGGAGGAGTCGCTCCCCGACCTAGACCGCCTGGTGGAGTTCCTCAAAGCCTATCCCTCTGTACGCATCTCCGTTGAAGGGCACACGGATGATGTCGGCACTGACGCCTACAACGACCGCCTCTCGCAACGCCGAGCCGACGCGGTCAAGG
Source organism: bacterium HR21 (assembly GCA_002898295.1). Lineage (GTDB taxonomy): Bacteria > Bacteroidota > Ignavibacteria > Kapaibacteriales > HRBIN21 > HRBIN21. The sequence continues at coordinate 12,841 of BEHX01000007.1, read as the reverse complement.
AATACCTAGTCAAAAACGGCATAGACCCCCATCGCATCGAGACGAAAGGCTGGGGACGGCGCCGCCCGCTCGTCCAGGGCACAACCGAAGAGGCACGCGCGCAGAACCGGCGCGTCGAGGTGATCGTCATTCAGTAAGTCTAACAAGCTCAGACACCCATGCTCTCCTCCCTCTGGCGACAGAGCAGTGTTGTCCTTCTCCTGTGCGCGCTGCCATCGTCGGCACCGGCAATTCCTGCCTTTGCTCGGCAATACGGGCTTTCGTGTGCAACATGCCACGCCGCCTATCCGAAGCTGAACGCCTTCGGGGAGCAGTTCTCCGCCCACGGCTACATCTTCGAGGGGATGCAGGAGAAAGCGTATGTTCCCCATACGGGCGATGAGGCGCTCAATCTGTTTGAGCGTGTCCCGCTGGCGCTGCGCTTCCAGCAATGGACGGAGGTCCGTGCCGAAGGAACCCGGTGGAAGCAGGATTTCAAAGCCCCGTGGGCAGTCAAGCTCCTGACCGGTGGTGCTCTCGGTCCGGTTGCAAACTTCTACGCCTACATCATCTTCGAACAGGGCGAAGCTCCTTTCTTCGAGGACGCCTGGGTCAACCTCCATCCCTGGAACAGCTTCGGTGTCCAGCTGGGGCAGTTCCAGATCTGTGACCTGATGTTCCCGCGAGAGCTGCGTCTGACCCGAAGCGATTACCAGATTTACACCATCGGGCGCTTCCCACTGACATACCAGCGCGGTCTCATCCTGAACCTGCCCTGGGACATCTCCCTCGGAGTGGTCAATGGGAACGGCATTGGGGAATACGTCAGCGGTGACGCAGATGCAGACAACCGAAAAGTCTTCTTCGGACATCTCTCCCTCCCCTTCAACGCCGGACTCTTTGCTCTCTACGGGGAAATGCCCGACACCGCCGGTCGGCTCATCCGCGGCTATCGGCTCGGGTTCGACTGGCGCTGGATGCTGCTCGACAATGCAGAGCTCTTCCTCCAGCTCTTCTCCGGCTACGACAATAGCCGTACCGATACCTTCCACGGTGGCTTCCTTGGGCTGGACTATACGGACTTCCCCCATGCCATCGCCATGTTGGCAAACCTCATCGCTGCACCTCCGGGATCCTTCTACCGCCCACTGCGCCACCAATCCCTGGCACTCTACTACAGCTATTACCCCTACCGGAACGTCCGACTGCTACTGGAGCTGGAACGGCACTTCCTCCAACCTCTGACCCGGCTGACTCTTGGGGTAGACCTTGCATATTGACGCGGAAAACCGCCGTAACTTCCGGCTGTCGAACAATCCCGGAGGATACCATGACATCCCGAGCCCTGCTCTGGTTGCTCTTCTGTCTCGGGTTCGCCCCAAGCTTTGCCCAAGTGGGGAGAAGCTCGACCGCGCACGCTGACCCGCGCGTTGCCCAGCAGCTCAAAGCAGCGGGGTTCTCGTACCTGGTGGATGAGGACGGAGACTACCGCGTCACTATTCGATTCACTGATGACGAGCGGACCCAGCAGGTCTTCATCAACTCCTCGACGGAGTTCTACCAGGGGATTGAAATCCGCGAGGTGTGGAGCATCGCCGCACGCTTTGAAGATGAGCTCCCGGCACATCTTGCCCGGGAGCTTCTCGAACGCAACTCCCGGCTGAAGTTCGGTGCCTGGTCAGTTGAGAAAGCCGGTTCCTCTACCTTCGTGGTTTTCCGTGTCCACCTCAGCGCGGATACCGAGGGGCAGACGCTCGGCTCGGCTATCCACCACGTCAGCAGTGTTGCTGATGAACTGGAAAAGGAGCTCACCGACTCCGACAACTTCTGAAACGCTGCCATGGAGCAGCCCGGGGTGCGGCTTGTCACCGCAGGGCTTCTCTTCTCGCCGGTACCAGGACGCCGCATTCAGGCTCTCCCCAAGGGTGGGTTTCTCATCGATGCCCGTGGGCGCATCCGTGCCGTCGGGACAGCAGAGGAGCTGCAGCGGCAGTACCCTGCAGTCCCTTGTCAGGATTTCGGTCCGACCAGCCTCATACTTCCCGGGTTTGTAGACCTCCACACACACTTGCCCCAGTACCAGGGACTCGCTCTTGATCGAGGGGAGCTCCTCTCGTGGCTTGAGCACCTGATCTTTCCCCTCGAAGCCCGCTTCGCTGACCCGGACTTTGCTGAACAGCAGGCGGAGCTCTTCTTCCGCGCAGCCCTCCGCTGTGGAACGACGACGCTTGTCGTCTTCGGTCCTCCGTATGCCGAGGCAACCCGGCGTGCGTTCCGGGTTGCTGCGCGCCTTGGGTTGCGTGTTCTGATGGGACAGACGCTGATGGACTGTCACGTCCCAGACGCGCTGCGGACGTCCCCCGAGGAAGCCTTGAAAGCGGTGGAGGCGCTCCTCGATGAGTGGCATGGTTACGACGGTGGGCGGCTCTCCTACGCGATCGCCCCACGCTTTGCCGGCAGTTGTTCCCGGGAGCTCCTGAGGCTCTGCGCCGAGGTAGCAACGCGGCACGGGCTTCTCCTGCAGACACACCTGGCGGAGAGTCCGGGCGAACTCCGCTGGATTGCTCAGCTCTTCCCCGAGGCAGCAGACTACACCGCTGTCTACGAAGCCGCCGGAATGCTGCGCCCCCAGACCCTGTTTGCCCACGCCATCTACCTCTCCTCCTCCGAGCGGGAGCGCCTCCGCAGAGCCAACTGCGCTCTCGTGCACTGCCCTCGCTCCAACGTCTTCCTGCGCAGCGGCATTATGCCCCTGCGACAGTACCTGCACGAGGGCTTTCGAATTGGGCTGGGGACCGACATTGGCGCAGGTACCTCTCTCTTCCTGCTGGAGGAAGCCCGCTGGGCATGCGAGATGGCAAAACTCCGTGCCTTCTTGTCCCCCGAAGAGGCGCCTACAGAGCTTTCCCCCGAGGAAGCGCTCTGGCTGGCAACGCTCGGCGGCGCTCAGGCCCTTGGGCTGGAGCACACAATCGGCAGCCTTGAGGAAGGAAAAGACGCCGATTTCATCGTGCTGGACATCACAGCTCTGGAACCAGCGCAGCCACTCTGGTCGGAGCCCTCACACGTTCTGGCACGGCTCCTCTACACGGCAACCCCTGCGGCAGTCCGTGCTGTTTTCGTCCGGGGACGGGAACTCTTCCGGCAGAATCCTCCCCCTCAGAGCGGCATTTCGTAGATACGGTAGCGCTTGTAGAGCTGGGCATTGAGCAACTTCTCCAGCGGATTCCGCATTACCCAATTGTCCTCCAGAACCCAGCTGGCTTCGGCGTAGCGGATCCCTTTCTGCAGCCCACGAGTGCCCAGCTCGTAGTAGAGCACCGCGTCCACGCCCTGCCGCTGGTACTCAGGCAGGACGCCGAGGATGAGGATCCGCATAGTATCGACCCGTTTCCGCTTCGTCGCGAAGTGCCAGAGTGCGCCCAGGAGGCTGCCTGAGCGGTTATAGCGCAACACCTGGTTGATGTCGGGCAGAGCCAGTGCAAAGCCGATTGCCTCCCCATTGCGAAAGGCAAAAACAGCCAAATCGGGGTCGGCAACTTGCTTGAGTCCTGCAACCAGGTAGTCCATCTCGGCATCGGTCAGGCGGACAAAGCCCCAGTTCGGCTCCCACGCACGGTTGTAGATGGACTTGATGCGCTCGATGTCCTCCTGGAAAAGTCGCCGGTTACGGAAGTCCATCCCCCGGACCTGAAGTCCAAGGCGGCGCCGCACCAATTCCTGCCCGCGCTGGAGCTTTTCGGTGAGGAAGCTCTCCGTGAGCCAGTATGCCAAGAGATCCTTCGCTTTCTGGAACCCGCAGGACTCCAGCAGTTCAGCATAGTACGGCGGATTGTACGGCATCATGACAACTGGCGGACGGGTGAAATCTTCTACCAGGAGTCCGCACTCGTCATTCATCGAAGGATTGACCGGACCCCGCATGGCGGTACATCCCTGGCGGCGCAGCCAGTCGGCGGCGGCATCCACCAGTGCTGCAGCTACCCCGTGCTCTGGCACGGACTCGAAAAAGCCGAAGAAGCCAACCGTGTCGTGATGCGTTTCGTTATGGAGCCGGTTGACGATAGCAGCGATTCGCCCAACTGGCTCCCCATCTTGCTCGGCGATGAAGAGCTCAAGGCGGGCATGTTCGAAGAAGGGGTTCCGGCGCGGATTGAGCAGCTTGTCGACTTCTGACCGCACCGGTGGGACCCAGAGCGGATCATGCCGATAGAAGCGCCACTGGAGCCGAATAAAGGCACGCCGCTGTCGTGCATCCGCTGCACAGAGAGGACGCACCACCACTCCCATCCGCCCATCCCCATGTCTGATGTGCTACAACTGCTCGATATTGACCAAATGCCACCGCCCATCGGGGCGAAGCTCGAAGAGAAAACGCTTCCGGAGCCGCTCGTAGATCCAGACCTCTTGCGGTTGCCCTCCCGGAGGGAAGATCCGCTCTGTGCGGGTCGGCTCCCCATAGAGGATGTAGACAGTCCCACGAGCCGTCTGTGCCCCATCGCTTTCGCTCACCGACTGGAAGGCGAAGTACGCATGCTCGACCCGACGAAAGTATACTGCCATGGCTTCGTTGTACGCTGTTGCCGGGGTCGGATCGCGCTGCTTCCAATACTGCCACAGTTTGCGCCACTGCTCGTGCTCTGAGCCGCGCCGGAGCTCATCCCAGTCGTCGTCGCTCAAGATATGGCGCATGCTGCGGATGGCATACGAGAGCCGCTGCAGCGGAAGCGGCATCTGGGACCAGACAATACGGAAGCTCCAGCGCAAGGTGTCTGCCTGAGACGCTGACTCAGCGGGCACGAGCAGGAACTCGTAGCGCCCCGGGACAAGCTCTGCCGTCGGCAGGAGACACTCCACCCAGCCGCCGAGCGTATCGGGCTGCAGCCAATACCGGGGAACCTCCGGATGCTGGAGCAGCAGGCGTCCACGCAGCTGTGCCCGAACGGTCCCACGCAGCTCCGGCGTGCTATCCCACCAGAACGTGTCCGGTCCCGGCGGCACCTGCACACAGCGGTAAGTGTAGAGCTCACCCCGTCGAATGCGCGCATCCCAGAGCATCACACGCGCTGCCGGGGCACCGAAGGGAACAGCCCCACCGAGCACGAACGGAACAATTTCCGCCTGCTCCGCTGCCAGAGCGAGCAACGGAGAGCGCCAACGGAGCCTCCCAGCCGAGTCTGTCAGCGGGAAGTCCTCCCCCCGCACCTCCTGCCGTCCGAGCAGCAGGCGCAAGCGGCATCGCACAACTGTCGGAGGCACCCGCACCTCGAATGCCCGAACCCAGGCAGAATCCCGCGAAAGCGTTGCCTCGTAGCGCTGCACCCACACTGTATCGGCTCGCTCCAGCCGACGGCGAACAATGCCGAGGCTATCGGCAAACTCCACCCCCAGCTGGAGCGATGCACGGAACCCACCGCGGAGAGGTTCCTGCTCGAATCCCAGCGAGGCATACGGGACACGCACCAACACTGAGACCCACAGCGAATCTCCCAGCGGGAGCGCGTAAAGCTCAGCAAACCAGCGCTCTCCCGCCATGCCTTGGAAGTAGCGACTCGGTGGCAACGCCTCTTGCCTCCCCAGGGCAGCAAGGCAGATTCCCCACCAGAGCGCAAGCCCAAGGACGGAGCCCCAGCTCCTCATTCGAGCTTCTCCGGGTACACCTTACCCCACGTGTGGAGCTCTTGCAGGAAATCCCAGAGAATAAGCGCAGCAGCAATCCGGTCGCTCTGCCCGCGCTGGCGCCGGCGCTTTTTCCCGACCCCCATCTGGCGCATGGCTTCGTGTGCCCGTCGCGTCGAGCCAGTCTCGTCGTAGAGGTAGACCGGAAAGGGGAATCGCTGCTCCAGCTGTTCAACAAAGCGACGCAACGCCTGGAGCACAGGTGCCGTCCGTGGGGAATCGCTCTCTGCAGGGATCCCAACGACGATGCCTTCTACATGCTCGACGCGCACCACCTCCTGCAGCTCTTCCCAGAACCGGGGACTGTCGTAGGCGAGCACTCCCCCCGGCATCACACTCAGATGCAGCTCATCGCAGACCGCCCATCCGACCCGGCGCAGCCCGAAGTCCAGCCCGAGAAGCCGCTTCCCCTGCAGCTGTTCACGTGTCACGACACCCATCGCCCCGTGCTTCCGGAAGCCAAAACCGAACTCGCGTTCCCCCCTCGGGAGCCGAATCCCACCGAACCTGTCCACCGAACTCCTGAGCAACCTTTCTCATAATCCGCATCCCTAATCCGCTCTTCGTCTGGGATGGTACCCCGGGACCGTTGTCCACAACTTCTATGACAATCCATCGGGAGACTCTGCCCCCGGGCTCCCGCCGGAGTTCCCGAAACGCCCGTACTTGAATCTGTGCTCCTTCCCGGAGCTGCCCCCCTGAGCTCAGTGCCCGCCAAGCATTCTCAACGGCATTGAACAGAGCGTCGGAGAGCCAGCTACTATCGCCTCTGAGCGCCATCTGGCTCGGTACCAGAGGCTGGCAGACGAGCACCCCGCGCGTGACCAGCTCCGGGAACGCCTCACAGAGACACCCCCAGAGGTCTTTGAGACGAACCACCTCTCGCTGAGGAGGCTCGGCGAGACGTCGAGCGATATCCAAGCGCCTCTCCAGAGGTCGCAACAGCTGCCGCAGCCGGCTCTTGCTATCCAGGGCAGTACTTGCTCCGAGCCGCGCTCCCGCGTTCTGCTCCGTTTCAAACCACTCGCACAACCGTTCCCGCAACCGATTGAGCTCCGTCCGGAACTCGTGGGAGACATTCTGTGCCAGCTCAAACTGCTGTTCTTCCACCGTTTCCGTCACCTCCTGCACCCAGTAATGGGAGGAAGCAAGCGGCAACACAATCCACCATTTCCCTTGCGCTCGCACAAGGTGCGGCTTCTGTTTTCTCTCGGAGCGGAGCTTCTCCCAGAGCTCTCGGAGTTCTGCCGGGAGTGTACGCGGTGCGTGGCTGTTGTCCAGGACCCATCCTGGCGTTGCTCCAGAATGGAGGAGACGGCGAACCATAGCGCGCTGGATACTCCGCCAGAGCCGGGTTCCTCCAAACGCGATCCCCATCCCGAGAGCAGCCACCCCGAGCACTCCGATGCCACCGACAAGCCCCCACCGCCACCACGGGACCGGACGGAGGCTCCAGCGCCAGAGATACTGCCCATCGGTACCGACCACTTCACCGGTGGCAAGCTGGCGCACGCGCAGCCCAGAATTCCCCACTCCATCGCCCCGAGCACGCACCCCGCTACCATCGCCAATCAGCAGCCCCTCGCTGGTCACAAGGATCCACTGCCGACCAAGACTCTGCAATGAGGGCTCAGCTCTTCCCACAGAGCCGAGCACCCGACGCTCTTCTGTCCCACGGCGCCACCACAGCTCCCATCCCCGCCGCCCTTGCCGAAGCCAGCAGAGCGCTACCCCAGCGGAATCAATCAAGGGCACTACCTTCTCCGGGGACGCCGGCAACGAATCCAGAACACTACGACGGTGCATGCGCCCTTCCGGACCCAGCGCAGTGAGAACAACCCGTTCCCCCTGGGACTCGAGCCAGACAAGCTCTCTCCGGGTGGGCTCAAAGGCTACCGAGAGCAGCCGCTCCACACGGCGTTCCCACCGCCCGGAACGAGGCTCAAAGAGCCAGAGCTCCCCCTGTCCGTGGAACGCCCACAGACCAGAACGCAGGACTCCACAGGGTCGCAATCCCCACCGAAGCGGCACTGTGAGAGCTGGTTCCACCCGCTGCTGTCCCGACGGAGTTATCCCAACCCAAAAGCTCCGTTCCCGCTCCTCTACCAGGAGCCAGAGCAGTGAATCGGCTTCGAGAAATGCCCGGTATCGCCCCGCAAACTCCACAACTCGCCCGTTTTCCGGGAACACAACTCGGGCGGGAATCCCCCAGCTGGGGTTGCCTTGGTAAACTTCCGCGTATATCACCCCAGCTCCCTGCCACAGGAAAGCAAGCTCCCCACTGACAGCTTTCTGCTCCTGCAGCTGCAGTTCCTGCTCCGGCAGCACACACCCTGCCAGGAGCACTACGGCACCGAGGGCTGTACCTCGCACACGCAGAATGCTACCACTCCTTCTCCGCGTCCGACAAATCCCAAGCGCTCCGGTGTGGTCGCTTTGATGGAAACCCGCTCAGGCGGAATCCGGCACAGCCGCGCGACCGACTGCCGGATCTGCTCCCGGTAGGGCGCAATCTTCGGCTCCTGCAGCACAATCGTCGCATCCACATTGACGATGCGGTACCCACGCTCCTCAAGGAGCGCAACGACCCGCTCTACAAACACCCGACTGGCTACCCCCTGGTAGCGAGGGTCTGTATCGGGGAAGTGTTCCCCAATGTCGCCTAACCCCGCTGCACCCAAGAGAGCATCACAGAGAGCATGGAAGAGCACATCGCCATCGCTGTGGGCAGATACTCCTCGAGCAGCGGGAATCTCCACCCCGCCGAGCACCAGACGCCCCCCTTCAGCAAAGCGGTGGACGTCGTACCCAAAGCCAACCATCACTGGTGTCCCAAAACCCTATCATCAAAAATACAGCTCGCCCTCCCAAAATACACTCATCCCACCTCTGGGGGCAACCGTTGTTCGTTCGCCCTCCAGAACGTATTTTTGCTGCCACATGGTGCTACATGTTCCACATCCAACCGCGTGGGAGGGAACCATGATACATCGAGTCCTCTCGCTGAGTGTGCTCGCGCTCATCACGCTGCTGGCAGGCTCTTCCGCCTCTGCCCAAACCTGGCTCTGGGCAGCACGGCAGGGGGGTGCATGCTATGACTACTACGTCTATCCCTACCGCATCGCTACAGACAACCAGGGCAATGTGTACGTCACAGGCTACTTCTACTACTACGCCACCTTCGGCACCACAACTGTTTACTCCTACGGCAGCAGTGCCAACGTAGACATGTTCGTTGCGAAATACAATGCTGCCGGGCAACTGCAATGGGTCCACACAGGAGGCGGGACGAGCTCTGAGTACGGCTACGGCATCGGGGTTGATGCAAATGGCAACGTCTACGTTGCGGGCTACTACTACAGTAACCCTGCCTACTTTGGGAGCTGGTCGCTAGCGACAGCGACCACACCGGATGTCTTCTTGGTCAAGTATGACGCGAATGGAAATGTCCTCTGGGCTGCTCGGATGGCAGGAACGAGCACAGATATCGTTTACAAGCTTGCCGTTGATGCTTCAGGCAACTGCTACTTGACCGGCTATTTCTCCACCTCGACGGTCTTCTACTCAGCAGGTTCCACCACAGGAACAACACTGACAGCTGTTGGAAGCGGGGTGCAAGCCTTCGTTGCCGTCTACAATACGAACGGTGTCTTTCAGTGGGCACGAGCGATTGGGGGGAGCACATCGGCATACGGTTACGGGGTCGGAGTGGATAATAGTGGGAACGTCTATGTGGCGGGGTATTACTACAGCAATCCGCTCTACGTTGGGAGCACATCTCTTTCGCTCAGCGTACCCTATACGACACCAGAAGTATTCGTGGCGAAATTCAACTCCAGTGGAACCGCTCTGTGGGCAGCCAACGGGATCGCTGGGACTGGGTCAGAAATCCTCTACGATATGTCTGTCGACGGCTCAGGTAATGTCTACCTAACTGGCTACACAACTTCGAATCCCGCCTATGCGATCTCTGCCAGCGGTAGCGGAGGCGGGACAGTAACGATCAGCCGCTCCACGACAGCTTCTCAGCTATACGCAGTCAGGTTCAATACAAACGGCGTAGCGCAGTGGGGCAGCACTGCAGGCGGGACCATAACAACATACGGCTACGGCATTGATGTAGACAACAGTGGCAATGTCTACGTCGGTGGTTACCATTACGGTTCCTTCACCTTCGGGAGTTCGACGATCTCCGTCAGCTCGACCCCGGATGTCTTTATCCTGGTCTGGAAAAGCGACGGAACACCCGACTTTGGTGTTGCAGCAACGGGCAATAGCTCGGATATTGTTTACAATCTCCGCGTCTCCCGTTCCCGTAAGGAAGCCGTCGTCACAGGCTATTTCTACAGCTATCCTCTGACTTTCGGCACCATCAACCTCTACAACGACAATTACTACTGCTACGGCTACGCTGCCGGCTTCGCAGCGAAGATGAAGACAGCCCCGAACTACGATGCTGGCATTGTCGGGCTTGCGAATCCGCAACCGCCTTTCTCCTCTGGCAATCAGGGCATTACTGTCCGACTGCAGAATTTCGGGCGCCAGGTTCTGACAAGTGTTACCATCAACTGGTCGGTGGATGGTACCCCACAATCGCCCTATACCTGGACAGGAACATTGAACCCGAATTCTGTCACAACTGTCACGCTCGGAACGGTAAACTTCCCTGCCAAGACCATCCGAACCATCCAAGTCTCCACCTCAAGCCCAAATGGGCAGGTTGATGAGGATCCTTCAAACGATGCTCTCACCGCGCAGCTGGCACCGGCACTTGCGGGTGTGTACACCATTGGTGGCAGTGCGCCGGACTTCCCGAGCTTTAGCTCTGCCGCGGCATACCTGCACATTGGTGGGGTTCTCGATACGGTGACCTTCCGTGTACGGGCTGGGACCTACACTGAGCAGCTCAATTTGAACGGTCCGACTGTGACCGGCGGAATTCCGGGTGCTGGGACAGCAACGCGGCGCATTACGTTTGAGTCCGAGTCTGGCAATCCCGCTGATGTTACACTCCAGTGGAGTTCGAGTTCTTCGACAGACAACTTCGTGGTGCGGCTCAACGAGCTCAAGTACGTCGTACTGCGCAACCTGACGATTCGAAACACCGGGGCTTCCTTCGGGCGAGTCATCTGGTTGACCTCGACGAGCACAACCTTCGGCAACGGGTGTGACAACGTGACCATCGAGGGCTGTGAGCTCATCGGGCGGAGTGCTGCCACAACGGCAACCGCTGATGCGGTCATCTACGCTTACGAAAACAACCACAACAACTTGACCATCCGCAACAACCTCATTCGCAATGGAAGTGTCGGCGTCTTCGTTGGCTCGTACTGGTCTCCCCTCACCACGGGGCTGCGCGTGGAGGGGAACACGATCCAGGACTTCTACGTGGGAGCCCTCTATGCAGTATACCTGAGCAGTCCGGTTATCCTCCAGAACCAGCTCATCGGTGCTGCAAGCTCCATCGCCTCAGGCGGCTACTACCTGTACTTCCTCTACAACGACGATGCGATCCAGGTGGAGCAGAACAAGATGTGGGGCATGCCCGGGGGGAGCGGGGTACTGTTCAACTCGTACTACCTCTCCACGGCAGCAACCGCCCGGGTGATCAATAACTTCATCGAGATCGGGGGCAACACGGCGAATCTGGCTCGCGGCATCGACGTCCGCTCCCGCCCAGCGGTTGCCATTGTCCACAACAGCCTCAACGTTCGGAGCACGAACGCAAGCTCTGCCGCCTTCTATGTGAGCGGAGGGAGCTCTCTGCGGGTGACGCACAACATCTTCCTCAACAGCGGGACAGGGTACGCTGTCTGGGCAAGCGGTGCCTTTGCCACAACGTGCAACTGGAACAACTACTACACCAGCGGGGCAAATCTAGGGTACTGGGCAGGAGCCAATCAGTCGAACCTGTCTGCCTGGCGGAGCGCCAGCGGGTATGATCAGAACTCGATTTCGAAAGCAGTGTCGTGGGCTAGCGCGACAGATCTTCATCTGACACAAGTCGACGACCCGCTCTACATGGGAGTTCCGCAGAATTCCGATGTTCCTATTGACATTGATGGCGAAAGCCGCCGCGTGTGGTACATGGGTGCCGATGAGGTTATCCCGGTCATCACCATCGTGCAGCAGCCTACCGACACGGTTCGAGGCTGCATGGGAGGGTCAACGACCTTGGCGATTCAGGCGACGGCTACCTTCAACGCTCGCCTCTCCTACCAGTGGCTCCGCAATGGCTCTCCCATTCCCGAGGGCTTCGATGGGCGCTTCTTCGGCACGCAAACCCCGACGCTCACGATTCTCAACACCAAGCCTATTGATGAAGGGAGCTACGCGTGCCTTGTGACGGGCAACAGCGGCGCCACACCTGTACTCTCGAAGCTGAGCACGCTGATTGTATGGTCGCCGATCGAGATCGTGAAGCAACCGGAGTCCCAGTTTGCCTGCCTCGGCGGCGAGGTCATCCTGGGTGTTCTGGCCAACGGAACTATCTTCGGCTACCAGTGGCAGAAGGAAACTCCCTCGGGCTGGCAAAACATCCCAGGGGCTACGCAAGGGCAGCTCCGCTTGAGTAATTTGGATTACACCGCCTCTGGACGGTATCGGTGCGTGCTCTTCGGGACATGCGGGACCGGGCAGTTACCGACAGAGCCTGCTACTATCTTTGTTCTCGGCGACGTGCGGTTTGCCTCCTCTCCCGACACGGTGTATGTGGGGCTTGGTGGGGAGGCGGTCTTGGAGGTGGAGGCGGAGGTAATTGGGGCGCCGCCGACGTATCAGGCGCAGTACCAGTGGTACCGTGGGGCGGTGGCGTTGCAGGATGGGGGGCGCATCAGTGGGGCGCGGTCGTCGCGGTTAGTGATTCGTGGGGTTGAGGCGGGGGACATTGGCAGCGATTACTGGGTGGAGGTCAACGGGTTGTGTGGGCGGGCAGAGCAGCACGGGTATGCGGTGTTGTCGCCGACGGTGGAGATTGTGCAGCAGCCGCAGGGTGGGCAGTTCTGTGCAGGGTCGGCGGTGGTGTTGCGGGTTGAGGCGCAGGCGGGTGGTGGGGCGCAGCAGGTGGAGTATCAGTGGCGGCGCAATGGGCAGCCGTTGGCAGATGGGGGCAATATCAGCGGGGCGCGGACGGCGCAGTTGCGGGTCGATCCGGTTGGGATTGGGGATGGGGGCAGCTACGATG
>BEHX01000006.1 GCA_002898295.1 bacterium HR21 | reverse complement strand
GGGTGATCGGGCAGCAGCAGGTGGTGGTGGTGCGCTGACAAGCACCCGTGCCGGCAGGGGTATTCCCTGCCGGCACGTATTTTTGCAAGCACAGGGTAGATGGTGTATGTTCCAAGCTGGAGGACGTCCGATGCGCGGAGTGCTTCTCCCGAGCCTGTCAATGTTCCTGTGGATGAGCGCGGCTCTCTCGGGAACGCTACTGGCGAACAAAATCATCACAGGACCACTGCCGGAAACCGTCGAGGTCTGCCTTGGACATGACACGACAATCTGCGTTTACGCTACGCCATTGGTTGCTGGAGACCAGCTGCGGTATCAGTGGTACAAGAACGGCGACCTCATTCCTGGCGAGGAGGGACCGTGCCTGACAATCCGCAATCCGCAACTCGCCGATGATTGGAGCACATACGAAGTGCTGGTGCAGTCGTACTACGTCAGCGGCACTCGGATCATCGTCACTGGCGAGGAGCGCTCAGCAACAACACTGCGCGTCTTCCCACCGCCGACAATCGTCTCGCAGCCACAGAACTGGAGCGGCTGTGAAGGCACTACCTTGAGCCTCAGCGTCGTTGTCAGCGATGCTGCCGGGCTGAGCTTCCAGTGGTACAAGGACGGCGTCCCAGTCCCAGGAGCTGATGCGGCAACGTACATTACCCGTGCTTCCGCCGATCGTCATGCAGGAACCTGGTGGTGCGTCATTTCCGGACCCTGTGGAACACTGACCACCGACCAGGTACAGGTCCAGGTCCGCAAGGCACCCCGCATCACGCGGCGCCCTGCTGCAACCGCAGAGTGTGTTGGGCGCCAGGTCTCCCTGACGGTCGAGGCAGAGGGAGATCAGCCGCTGCAGTACCAATGGTACCGTAACGGCGTGCCCGTTGGGACAGGACAGACGCTGACCTTCACGATGGACCGGACAACGGAAGGGAATTACACGGTCACGGTGAGCAACAGCTGCGGCAGTATTACCACAGACCCCATCAGCGTGGTTGCTCTCTTACCCCCGCAGATCACCAGCCAGCCACAGGATGTGCAAGCCAGTTCGGGGAGCCGCGTTGTCCTGCGCGTCGAAGCAACCGGGACGCTCCCCTTCTCGTACCAGTGGCAGAAAGATGGACAGGATATCCCAGGGGCAACGAGCCAGACCTACGTTATCGAGAATGTGCAGAAGAGCGATGAAGGGCGATACCGGTGCAAAGTCTCGAACCGGTGCGGCGAGGTCTGGAGCAATGAGGCGGAGGTCCGTCTGATTTCCGTCCCGGAAAACTCTGCGCAGAGCAGCTCCACCCGTGTCAGCATCACTCCTCTGCCGGTCACAGGGACAGCGACGGTGCGCTTCGTCGCGCCCGGCACTTCACCAGTACACCTGAGCCTCTACGACGCCTACGGACGGCAGCTGCTGACGGTCGCGGAAGGGACCTTTGTGGGTGAACACCGGCTTCAGCTCAACGTCGAAGCGCTCGGGCTGGCAGCAGGTGTCTACGTGCTGCGTCTGGAGGCTCCGGGCAGTGTTCTAAGCCAGCCATTTGTCGTCGTTCGGTAGTGCATCTTCCGCACTCTGAAAAATCAGGATGCAGTCCCAGCCGAGCGGCTGGCTGCGGTTAGGGCGGTGCTCGCCCAGTGGACCCCTAAAGAGGCCGCCTGCATAGTATATTTATAGAAGCGGTGGTGACAGGTCGGATGCTTATGGAGCTTTTCACAACGGCGCAGCCCAAGCTGAGCCCTCCGCTGAAGTGGGCCGGTGGCAAACGCTGGCTTGTGCCTTACCTTCGTTCCATCTACTTCCGCCACCGTCATCGCCGTCTGGTTGAACCTTTCTGCGGGAGCTTGGCTGTGACCCTAGGGCTTATGCCCGAGCGAGCCCTCTTGAACGACATCAATCCGCATCTCATCAACTTCTTTGTCTGGCTCAAGCGCGGACTCAACATCACTATCCCAATGGCTAACGACGCAGAACTCTATTACCGCCACCGGCGTCGCTTCAATGAGCTTATCCGGTCTGGTCAGGCTGACTCCGAGGAAGCCGCCCAGCTCTTCTACTACCTCAACCGGACATGCTATAACGGTCTCTGTCGCTTCAACCGCCAGGGTGAATTCAATGTGCCTTTCGGCCGTTATCGGCAGATAAACTACCGGCGAGACTTCAGCGAATACGCCGCTGTCTTCGAGGACTGGGACTTTACCTGTGGTGACTTCGAGCAGGTTCCCCTCGAGCCTGAGGACTTTGTCTACGCCGACCCGCCCTATGACGTCGATTTCCGGCAGTACAGCCCGGAGGGTTTCACCTGGGAAGACCAGGTAAGACTTGCCTACTGGCTTGCAAAACACCCCGGACCAGTAGTCCTCTCGAACCAGGCAACCGACCGGATTGTGAAGCTCTATGCGGACCTCGGGTTTGAGCTTAGGTTTGTCGATGTGCCCCGGATGATAAGCTGTACTGGAGACCGTCGGCCGGTCAAGGAGGTCATCGCTACCCGAAATCTTGAGGGATGGCGCCCAGGAACACGGGTACGGGCTGGGTTTTTGAACAAATGGTAGTGCCGGCCCTCGAGCGGGGCGGTTATAGCTACCAGAAGCAGTATCGGGCTGGGATTAAGCCGGACGGACGCCCGTACATTGCCGACCTACTTGTCACAGACCTCCGGGTAAATCCGAACCGCAAGCTGCTAGTGTCCCTCAAGTGGCAACAAACTTCAGGTACCGCGGAACAGAAAGTCCCCTATGAGGTCATTACGCTTCTTGCGCTGCTTGACACCAGCAACTACCACGGAGCTTACTTGGTGCTTGGCGGAGGCGGCTGGTCGCCTGAGCTTAAAAAGTTTTACACTGGCGGAGGATTGGCAACTTACATACCGGGTGCTTCTCGAATAAGAATTCTTGATCTTTATGATTTCATTGCGCTGGCGAATAACAGGCAACTTTAAAAGGGCAAGGATGACAAAGGAACAGCTGGGGCGGCTGCTTGCGATGCTTTACGTTGTGGTTGCCTGGGCAGTTGGTCTTATACTTACCCGGGGACCGACCCATGCATCTGCGTCAGCTCAAACCTACCGAATTTACTTGCCGGTAGTGGCCAAGTCGATCCCCACATCGCCCATTCCAACCCCCGTATCACCGGCTACAGTCTGCACGGTGGAGTCCCCGGGATGGTCAACCCGGCCAATGTTTCGGTCCGCTCGGCTTACGGCTCCGTATACGTAACGGGCGAGCTGCAGAACAATACCGGGTCCGATATGTACTTTGCCCGGCTGGGGATCACTTTTTATAACCCGGATGGAACCGTGCCGGGAGCGGTTCGGGCTACGTCCCCCATGACTGGATACCCGGCGGCAGCAAGGCTCCCTTCAACCTCTCCGCAAGTGCCCAGGCCGGCTGGTCCCACTGCCAGGATTAGTATTAGCTGGTGCAAATCCGCCTTTATTACCTGAGGAAGGGGGTGGACGGTGAATCCCGTCTCACCCCTTCTTCGCGTTCGGACAATTTCCGGGCTGCTCTACGTCTAAAGACTCCAGGAATCGCAGGGCACCGGGCAATGGTGGTAGAAAGCGCTGCGGTTGTCCTCCGCACGCAGCGATTTGGCGATACGAGTCTGCTGGCAACGCTTTACACGCAGCAGTTCGGGAAATGTACCGTGCTGGCGAAGGGAGCACGCACGGTGGGGTCACCTCACGGGGCTGCACTGGAGGTTCCGAACCATATCCGGGTTGCTTTCTACCGGAGTCCTCGCCGGGAAATCTCTCTGGTGCGCACAGCGGAACTGACCGAGCGCTTTGGGCGGTTGCGCGTGTCCTTGGAACACATGGCAACAGCCCTTCTCATTGCCGAAAGCATCCTGCTGACGCAGGCTCCGGACGAGCCCAATAGCGTCCTCTATGCCCTCCTGCTGCAAGCACTCCGGGGCATTGAGCAGAGCGAGACACCACCGTTCGGGATTGCGGTGGCGTTCCTGCTCCGGCTGGCACGTCTACTGGGATTTGCCCCCTCGTTGCAGCCTCTGGTGAGCGAGCCGGGTACGCCGCTCATACTCCGCTCCGATGATGGTGCCCTTGTGCCTCCCCAGCAGGGATACCGTGGTATCGTGCTGCAACCTGCGGAAGGAGAACTTCTGCGGACACTGCAGCATATCCCGCTTGAGGCTGCCCCGCTGCTTGCACTCCGGCTGCCGGAGGCTTTCCGCCTCATTCAGGGGCTTATCAGCTACTTGGAGCACCATCTGGAGCGCACCCTCCGCTTCCGTAGCCTCGATTTATGGACCATTTGCTCGACTTCTCCGCCGGCTCCGGCATGCTCGGCAGCATCCTGCTGACATTGGCACTCGTCCTGCTCAATGCCCTCTTCGTTGCCGCTGAATTTGCTCTGGTCAAGGTCCGCGAGGCACAACTGCAGCTGGAACGGCGCTGGGCACCCCTGACGCGGCTTGCGCTGCACATGCGCCGACATCTGGACGCCTACCTCTCCGCCACCCAACTGGGCATCACGTTCGCCAGCCTCGGGCTGGGATGGATTGGCGAGCCCGTGGTTGCTCAACTCCTCCTCCAGGTCATGACCGTGGTGGGACTGCCGTTGACGGAAGAAGCCGCCCATACCCTGGCTCTGCCTCTGGCGTTCCTGCTCATCACCACGCTCCACATCGTGCTCGGAGAGTTAGCGCCGAAGTCGGTCGCCATCCAATACCCGCAGACGACCACGTTGCTGACCGCGCCTTTCCTGCAAGGCTTCTTCCTCCTTTTCCGCCCGCTCATTAGCCTACTCAACGCCCTGTCGTGGCTCCTGTTACGCCTCCTGGGGTTGCGTCCAGCTCCGAATGCCGAGCTGCATAGTGCAGAAGAGCTCCGCTACATGGTTCGCGAGCATGCCGAGTTAGAACCGCACCACCGAGCACTACTGGAGCGGGTTCTGCGCTTCCCGCAGATTACAGCCCGCCAGATTATGGTGCCACGGACGGAAATTGTCGCTATCGAGCGCTCTATGAGCAGCGACCAGATTGTGGAACTCTTCCTCGAAGAGGGCTACTCCCGCATGCCCGTCTACGAAGGCACACTCGACACCATCGTCGGCATCGTCTACGCCCGCGACGTCCTACGCCTGCTCTGGCACCGGAATCTGATTATCCTCGACGACATCCTGCGCCCGGTCTACTTCGTCTCGGAGCACGAGCCCGTTGAACGCATCTTGCGTGTCATGCAGCACCGCCACACCCACATGGCGATTGTGCTCGATGAATTCGGTGGCACAGCTGGCTTGCTGACCCTGGAAGATATTCTCGAAGAGCTCGTTGGGGAAATCCAAGACGAGTACGATGAAGAACTGCCGCCAGTACAGAAGCTCAGCAACGGGCGTTTCCTCGTGCGGGCAACGGCTGCCGTCACGGACGTCAACGAACATCTGCCTATCCCACTGCCTGAAACGCTTGACTACGATACCGTCGGTGGGATGGTCACCGCCATCCTCGGTGGTATTCCCGCCGAACAGAGCCGCTGCCAGCTCGGCGCCTACACGTGCCGGGTGCTGAAAACGTCGAAGCGGCGGGTTGAACTGCTCGAGCTCCAGCTCCCTGTGGACGATCCCCATGGAGAGAGGGCGATCTCGCCGCACTAGCCTTGCTGCTCCACGCTTGACCGGACGCCTTGAGCAACGCTGGGAACTCCCCAACGGCGTCCGCCTCATTGCCCACCAGATTCCCTCAGCATACTCCGTTACTCTCGGCATCTGGGTCGTGGGCGGCAGCTGCGATGAAGAGCCCGCCTACAACGGAACCGCACACATGCTGGAGCATCTCCTCGCCGGTTCATCTCAGCGACATACCGCGCGACAATTGGCGCTGGCTTTCGAGCGCTTGGGGACAGAGGTCAATGCCTATACCACCAAAGAACTCACCTGCTACCATGCCCAGACGCTCCCTGATCGCCTCCCGCGCGTGCTCCAGCTCTTGACCGAGCAGCTCTTCTCCCCGCGGTTGAGCCAGCGTCTGTTGGCGCGCGAGCGACGCGTCATCACCGAGGAGCTCCTTGCCTACGCCGACGACCCCGAAGAACTGCTCTACGAGCACGCTGAACGCCTGCTCTTCGAGAACCACCCGCTGGGAATGCCGATTGCCGGCACACCGGAGAGCGTGCAGCGCATCACGCTCGGGGTACTGCAGGACTTCCACCGGCGTTTCTACGTCGGCGAGCGTATTGTGGTCACCCTCGTGGGAAATCTTCCCCCAGAGGAGGCACTCCGAGCCGCTGCGGCAGTGTTTGCCGATATCCCCCGTCAGCATTGCCAGCTGCCGGCACGCGTCCCACCACAGCCGCAACGTGCCCGGGAAGAGACCCTCTGCCGCCCGTTCCAGCAAGCCTCCCTCCTGATTGCCCGCCTGCTGCCGAGACTGAGTGCACCAGAACGCACGGCATTGGCGATCCTGAACTTCGTGCTCGGCGAAGGATGGGGTTCCCGCCTCTACCAACGCCTTCGGGAACGTCACGGGTTGGTCTACAACATCACCTCGGAGCTGGAGTGGTACTCCACCTGCGGCGTCTGGAGCATTAGTGCCAGCACAAGCCCAGGGACTCTGCCACGCGTCGAAGAGCTCATTTTCGAAGAACTGCGCCATCTCAGCAATGGGGGAATTCGCCCTGAGGAATTCGAGCGCGGACGCGCGTTCCTCCATGCCCGCCTGGCAATGGCATTGGATTCCCCAGCTGAGTGTATGACGCTGCTGGCACGCGCTGCGCTCGAACAGGAGCCTACCCCGCTACCAGAACTGCTGGAGCTCCAGCTGTCGCAACTGTCCCGGGACACCGTGGACATGCTCGCTGCCCTCTACTGCCAGCCCGGGGACTGGAGCCGAGTGCGCCTCCTTCCAAGCAACGATGCGTAAGCTCTGGCACAGCGCCGTTGTCCTCATCGCAGGGAGTCTCTCCCAACTCCACGCCCAGCATCCCCTGCTCAGTGCCGGACCAATGCTGGGAGCGGCAGCCATGCGTGAGGTCTGTTTCTGGGTCCAGACACGCCAGAGCGCTACGGTCCGCATCGCCTACTGGGATACCGCTTTCCCCGCTCACCAGTGGTGGACTGACTCGGTCCGGACCACCCCCCAAACGGGGTACACTGCCCATTTGCGAGCAACCGGGCTTCTGCCCGGACGTGTCTACGGCTACCGGCTCTACCTCAACGGCGAGCCCGTGTCTTTCCCCTACCCGCTCCGTTTCCGCACCCCACCTCTCTGGAACGGGCGGACAAATCCACCGACCCTCCGAGTGGCTGCCGGAAGCTGTGCGTTTATCACCGACAGTCTCACCGATCCTCCAGGACGCCCTTACGGCGGGGAGTACCACATCTTCGAGAGCATTGCCCGCCTGGAACCCGATCTCATGCTCTGGTTGGGCGACAACGTGTATTTCCGCCAAACCGACTGGGACTCCCGCACCGGGATGATTGCCCGTTACACGCACGATCGCGCTCTGCCGGCGCTCCAGCGCCTGCTGAGCACCGTTCACCACTATGCCATCTGGGATGATCACGACTACGGTCCCAACGACAGCGACCGGAGCTTCCTGTACAAGGACACTGCCCGGGAAGTCTTCCAGCTCTTCTGGTGCAATCCTACCTACGGAGTCGGGAACGGCGGCATTACAACAGCCTTCTCCTGGGGCGATGTGGATTTCTTCCTATTGGACAATCGCTCCTGGCGCACTCCAAACCGTCTCCGCAGCGAACGGCGCACACTCCTCGGGGAAGCCCAGCGGCGCTGGCTCCGCGATGCACTGGTGAGCAGCCGAGCAACGTGGAAAATCATCGTGCTCGGCGGGCAGCTACTCAACCCTGTGCCTGCCTTCGAAACGTACGCCAACTGCGCCCCAGAGGAGCGGGAAGAACTCCTGCGAATGCTCCAACAGGAACAGATCCCTGGAGTGCTCATCCTCAGCGGAGACCGGCACTTCACGGAGCTCTCCCGGCTGGAGCGCCCAGGACTGTACCCACTCTACGAGCTGACGGTCTCTCCGCTGACCTCCTCGCCCTTTGCTGACGCCGTCCGTGAACACAATCCCCTGCGCCTGCCCGGAACGCTCGTTACAGAGCGTAACTTCGCCCTGCTGGAGTTCACCGGTCCGCTGGAGGACCGCATACTCCACATCCGCGTCTACAACAGTGCCGGGCATCTCCTCTGGGAGCGGACGCTCCGAGCAGCAGAGCTGCGCCCGTAGGCAATCGGCAAGAACCCGTAATTTGCATCGGCAGTCGGATAGCTCCTCACCACCGGATGGGCTACGCGCACGTTTACTCCGCCGCCGTCTTCGGCATTGATGCCCTCCTCATCGAGATCGAGGTGCATCTGGAAAACGCTCTGCCCGGGGTAAGTATCGTGGGGTTGCCCGATTCGGCTGTCAAGGAAGCCCGCGAACGCGTCTGGGCAGCGCTGAAGACCACCGGCTTCGGCTTCCCGAGCAAGAAAGTCACTATCAACCTGGCACCCGCCGATGTGCGCAAAGAGGGAAGTGCCTTTGACCTCCCCATCGCCATTGGGATTCTGACAGCTGCGGGACTGATCCCGCAGGAACGCCTCCAGGGACTGCTCCTCCTGGGCGAGCTTGCGCTCGATGGGGAAATTCGCCCGGTCCACGGCACCCTTCCCATCGCCTTACGAGCAGCCCGAGAGGGTATCCGCCGAATTCTCCTCCCCCATGCCAATGCTGCTGAAGCGGCGCTGGTAGAAGACATCGAAGCTCTCCCGCTGGGAAGCCTGCAGGATGCCGTCCACTACCTCTGCGGCGAACGGACACTGAGGCCTGTCCGGATCAACGTCCGGGAGCTCTTCGAACACGAGCGACACGCTTTCCCGCTGGACTTCGCTGACGTCCGGGGGCAGGAGAACGCCAAGCGGGCGCTCGAAGTAGCCGCAGCTGGCGGGCACAATGTGCTCATGATCGGTCCACCGGGTTCGGGCAAGACCATGCTGGCAAAACGCTTGCCGGGCATTTTACCGCCGCTCACCCTGGAAGAAGCGCTGGAGACAACGAAAATTCACTCCGTTGCCGGTCTACTGCCGCCCGGGCAGGCACTGGTGACAACACGCCCGTTCCGCGCACCGCACCACACGATTTCCGACGCGGCGCTCGTCGGTGGTGGCGTCGGCACTGTTCGCCCCGGGGAAATCTCGCTGGCTCACCATGGCGTGCTCTTCCTCGACGAGCTACCCGAGTTTGCCCGCAACGTCCTGGAAGTCCTCCGACAGCCCCTGGAGGAGCGCCGCATTACGATCTCGCGCACGAAGATGACGGTCGAATATCCCTGCAACGTCATGCTGGTCTGTTCGATGAACCCCTGTCCCTGCGGCAACTTCGGGAACCCTTACCAGACGTGCAGCTGCACACCACAGCAGATTCAGCGCTACCTGGCGAAAATCTCCGGTCCGCTCTTGGATCGGATTGACATCCACATTGAGGTTCCGCCTGTCAAGTACCAGGAGCTGAGCAGTGACCGCGCTGGGGAGCCCTCGGCACTGATCCGCGAGCGGGTCGTCCGTGCCCGCCAGCGCCAAGCCGAGCGCTTCCGCGGCATCCCCGGCATTTACAAGAACGCCGACATGGGGACAGCGGAAATTCGCCGCTTCTGTCGCATTGACGCCCGAGGTCAAGAGCTGCTGCGCACGGCAATGCAGCGCCTGGGGCTTTCTGCTCGCGCCTACGACCGCATCCTCAAAGTTGCCCGCACGATTGCCGACTTGGAGGAGAGCGAACACATTCAGCTGCACCACCTGGCAGAAGCTGTCCAGTACCGCAGTTTGGACCGCCAGTACTGGCAGGCATGAGCAAGCTGGTCTGCTGCGCTGACCCCACAATCCCGCTGGTAGCAGAACTGCTCCAAGGGCAGCCGCAGGTCCAGCTCTATCCGCTGCCTGGGACCGAACTTTCTTCCACTCTGTTGCGCCGTCTTGGATGTCAGGCGCTGTTTGTCCGCGCTGGAACTCGGGTTGACCCTCCGCTGCTCGAAGGCACTGCCGTTCGCTTTGTTGGCACTCCCAGTGCTGGGATTGACCACATTGAGGTGGAAGCGCTGCACCAGCGGGGCATTACGGTCGCCCACACCCCGGGCTGCAATGCCAATGCTGTTGCGGAGTATGTCGTCTTCGCCCTCCTTGTGTGGGCACAGCACACCGGGCGGGAGCTCCCGCGGGAACGTATCGGCATCATCGGCTTCGGGCATATTGGACGGCGTGTCGCCGTCTACGCTCATCGCTTGGGCATGGAGGTTTGGGTGTACGATCCCCCGTTGGCACGCCGTGGCTTCCATTTCCCAGCATGGACACTGCCCACAGCTTCGCTCCGTTCTCTCTGTGCTGCCTGTTCTGTGGTAACGCTCCACGTCCCGCTGACACATTCGGGGCAGGACGCAACCTGGCACCTGCTCGGCGCTGAGGAGCTTGCACTGTTGCCGGCAGGGGCACTGGTCATCCAGACGTCCCGTGGTGGGGTGCTGGACGAAGCCGCCGCCGCAGAACTCCTGCCTGCGAAAGGCGCCTTCCTCGCAGTGGACGTCTGGGAGCGAGAACCGCTGGTCAACTGGCGGCTGCTCGAACGGGCGCTCCTGGCAACACCGCACATTGCTGGGCATACGTGGCAGGCACGTGTTGCTTGCTCCTGCCAGCTCCTGGAGCAGTTCGCCCGCTGGGCAGGACTGACGGTAGACACAGCCCCATGCGAGCGTGCCCTTGCTGACTGCCCCCCACCACCGCCGGAGCTTCCCTGGGAAGATCCCCACCGGCTTTTGGCTCTCCTGCGGGAACGCCGCCGATTGGAAGACGATACCCGCACCGTGCGCTCCTGGCGGAACCTCCCGGAGTCGGAGCAACCTCAGGCGTTCCGCGCCTTCCGTGCAAGCTATCCCCGGCGTCCGGAAACCCTCAGCCTTCCGGGCGAACCGTCAGTGCCGCTGTGACCACGCCCGTAGCAGGAGCTGCCGCGTCAGAAGCCGTGCCCGCGGATTGAGTGCCGCAAGCACCGTCATCAGCATAGCCGCAGCGACAAAGACCCAGCGCATCCCCAACGACGCAGCAAGGACACTCCCCAGCAGAGGTCCGAGCAGATTGCCCAGCAACGTGGCGCTGCTGCCGACCCCCATGACGCTGCTCCGGAAGGATGCCGGAGCATGGGAGCTCAACACGGCGTAGAGCGTTGGCAAAACACCGGCAACTGCTGCCCCCACAAGGGCACGGAAGAGCACAACCACGGCGTAGTGCGGAGCAAATGCTTGGGCAAGGTAGAGCACGGCTGCCGCTGCCGTACAGAAGAAAAGCGTATGCCCAGAGCCCCGGGACTCCGCAATGCGCGCCCACAGCGGTGCCGCCAGCGCCATCATAAGCCCTGCAATACCGACGGAGATCCCCGTGATCGTTGAAAGAAGCCCCCGCGGTGCAGCAAGCCACTCGAGGTACAGCGGGAAAATCGGCGCGGGCAGCACCATTGCTGCCTGGGCAAGGACAATTGCACCCAGAACCAGGAGCACTGTCGGGGAGTGAGCAACGTAGCGAAATGGTTCCCACGCCGACCCAGACTGCTGCCTCGGTCGGTTCTGCTCCCGGACGAACCTCCATACGATGATGCCGGCGCCGATGCAGAGTCCTCCGACCACGAAGAACGTCCAGCGCATCCCGAAGGCATCGGAGAATATCCCACCGACGAGGGGTCCCACCACGCTTCCGGTTGCGGCAGCGCTCTGCAACAATCCCAGAGCATAGCCAACTCGCTGCGGTGGGGTCTCCGCGGCAACAAATCCCGTCGTTGCTGCCACAAACCCGCTGAGCGCTCCTTGCAGCAAGCGCAACAGGAAGAGCGTCTCCACGGTCGGCGCCAGCCCCATCAGGAAGACCGTCACCCCCAACCCAAACGCAGCCCGAACGAGCACGAGCTTGCGCCCGTACCGGTCTGCAACGATGCCCCACAGGGGAGTTGCTACCAGCGCTGTCAGGAAAGGCGCGGCAATCACCAATCCGCCCCACCACTGCGCTTGTGCCACAGAGAAATGCCCCAGCTGGCGCACGTAGAGTGGCAAAAACGGCAGGAATGCACTCATTCCCGCCATCGCTATTGCCTGAGTCAGCCAGAGAATCCGCAGGTTCCAGCGCCAGTGGGGAAAGCTGCTGGCAGCCGGCAACGAGGTATCCATCTCTGCAGTTGGTCTCATCTCGGGCGGTGTAGGAGACGAATGCGGGCAACTTCTATGAGCATCCGCAGCGGATCACGCAGCAGGTGAATGTGACTCCGGGGGTCATTACGCCAGCGGACGGGAATCTGCACAATGCGATATCCGGCTCGCGCTGCCAGGTAGAGAATTTCCACATCGAAACCGAAACCGTCAACCCGCGCCTGGGCAAAGAGCTTTTCCGCCACGTCCGCTCGGAAGCCCTTGAAGCCGCACTGGGTATCTTCTACAGAGCGGAGCTGCGGGAGGTCGAAGAAGACCAACAGCTGTACAATCCGGCGGAAAAGGCGTCCCATCCAGCGCCGATAGGCAGGCTGCGGACGGAGAAGACGGCTCGGATCGAGCTCCCGGCTCCCGATACAAATGTCGGCTCCAGCTTCAAGCTGCTCTAACAACGGCTCGAGCTCCTCAATCGGGGTAGACAAGTCCGCATCCGTAAAGACCCGATAGCGCCCCCGAGCCCGGAGCATCCCCTCCCGCACGGCGGCTCCCTTGCCCCGGTTATGCGGGAGCCTGACCAGAGTTACCGCCGGAGCGTAGGCAGCAACGATGTCTGGTGTCCTATCCCGCGAGCCATCGTCAACCACGAGAACTTCCGCCGCATATGGCTGCCGCCGGAGGTAGGCGAGCACAGACTCCAGAGTTGTCCCAATACGCTGCGCCTCGTTGTAGCTCGGGATAATGAGGGAAAGGTACGGGTCAGCACCGAGACTCATCAGCGTGCCGGCGTCGTATCAGCCAGCGCTGCCTCGGGCAGACCGAGCCGCTGCCGGAGCCGAACAACATGCTCACGCAGCTGGGGCACCATGGAACGGAGTGTCTCGCTTGCTGAGTGGGTGTACCGTGTCAGCAGCGCTTCTGCCGTATCGAGCGCTTCCCGGTACTTCCCTTGCGCCTCCAGCTGGGAAATTGTCAGCTCCCCGAGGCGAGCCTGGAGAGTCGGCTCATTGGGGTACTCTGCCAATAACTCCTGCAACACGAGGCGTGCCTGATCGTACTCCCCGGCAAGCTGGTAAGCTTCCGCGGCAATCCAGCGCGGGTTGGTGTATTGGACAGCCGTCTCCCGCTGGGCAATCTCGGGAGTCCGCGCCACAAGCTCAGCCGCTTTTGCCGCCATCAGTGCGAAGTGTCGTGCCTTCTCCGCAGCCCCCGCCCGCTGATAGAGCTGCGCGAGGTTGTACGCAAACCAGTACGACACGGGGAACTGCTCCGTGGAGATGAAACGGTCCATGGCGTCCAGAACGGCAAGAGCCTTGGCAGAATCGCCCTGCTGTTCCAAGGCATACATCGCGTACCGGACGTAGAGTGTCCGGTAGTTGAGGATGAGCCGCCGGTGGACCTCGTCGTAGTAGACCCGAGGATTGTTCAGGTTGCGGAACTTGAAGCCGTAGTGCGGCTCGGTGTGATAAGCGTTGGTATTATCCACATTGAGCAGGCATGCCTCCATGACGGTCGGGTCGATCGCCTCCATCTGCTGTCCAGAACTCTGCGGGACGGGGCAGATACGGTAGACCATCCCTTCCAGCCGCAGATGGCGATCCAGACCGGCATAGGCATCCGAGCCGACTGTGATGGCGAAGTATACCGGGCGCTCGAAGCGGGTCTGCTGGAGGATGTCCAGGATGAGCTTATCCTGTACCCGGAACAAGTACAGCGTCCGCCCCTGCTCCTGGCGCCACGGCATGCCGACGAAGGTAAAGCGCATGCGCCCCTCGCGGAGGATTGCCGTATCCTGGGTGAAGCGCTCCAGGATGTCTCGCCGTACTGGGATCGAGACCTCGCGAGCCGGACCGACCTCTGGCTGCAGCGCCCGGGGCGAGTCCTCGGATTCGAGTGCTTCGTCGGGGAAGCTCAGTGGGATACGCTTCGCTCCATGCGGTTCCTTGTGCTTGAGCTGTCGGATGTACCAGAGCGTGTTCCCGAGCGAGAGGTTGACAACCCGCACATCCCGGCGCACTCCGGCCACGTCCTGCAGGTACCACAGCGGGAAAGTATCGTTATCCCCGTTGGTGAAGAGGATGGCATCCCGCTCGCAGCTTTGGAGGATGTTGTACGAATGGTCAAAGGGCAAGTAATTGCCCGAGCGGTCGTGGATCCGCCAGCCCCCGAGCGCCATATTGACAGGGGCAGCCAGCGCGCTGAGACCGATCCCCGCCCCAACAGCCAGCGCCGGAAGGCGCGACAGCCGTTGCCGCAGAAGCTCTGTCACCCCATAAGCTCCCAGCCCAATCCAGAAGCAGAACACGAGGAAGGAGCCGACGTAGAAGTAATCCCGCTCGCGGGGCTGGGGAAGCTGCTGGTTCTGCGCAATCGCTGCCAGGACACCCATCAGGAGGAAGGTCACCAGCATCACCCATGCCGTCCGCCGGTCCCGACCGAAGTGGAAGCCTATCCCCAGCAGCCCCAGCAGCAGCGGTAAGCCGAAGAAGCGCACCGGGAAAGCATCAGCATAGCCGGAGTCGTAGTTGTACGGGAGGGCATCCCGCTTGGTTGCCAGCGGACCCGCAGCTGGGGCATCCTGCACGTCGCTCATGCGCCCGAGGTAGTTCCAGAGGAAATACCGCAGGTACATGTGCGAAATCTGGTACTCCCACAGGTAGCGCAACTCCCCGGCGAGGTTGATCCGGTGCCATCGAGGAACAGGCACCAGGGAGCCGTCACGGCGCTGTACCCGCTCAATGCGCGGAGGGTACCAGACGCCGTACTTCGAGTAGTGCTGCGAGTAGTACGGGTCGTCGTACCGATACCGCCGCGGCCACCACGGCGCTTCCCCGTACTGCTCGCGTCCCAGGTAGCTAATCAGCCGTGCTAGCGTTGTAGGTTCGTTCTCATTCATCGGCGGGTGGGAGTTTGCCCGAATGAGCACATGGGCATACGTGGTAAATCCCAGCACAACGGCGAAGAAGGCACTCAGAGCCAGCGCCGTCGCTGCCCGCTGTGCCCGGTATGCTCGATACAGCTGCCAGCCCAGAAAGCCCAGCAGGAGAAGCGTCATGAGCGTGACCACCGGGCTATCTTCGATGAGGTGTTCCCGCGCCTCGGTCCGGAACGGTAAATCCCCTGCCAGCAGCGCCGGCAACCACTGGGTAATTCCCCAGTACACGATGGCAAAGCCTCCCAGCGGGATTGCCAGCCACAGGAGCACATACCGCGCGTTGCGGAAGGTCGCCTCCGCCGGATTTGCCCCGTACTTGCGGAATACCACCAAGTAGAGAATGCCCGGAACGGCGAGGATACTGAGCAGATGCACCCCGATGGAGAGCCCAACCAGGTAGGCTGCCAGTAGCAGATAGCGCTCGCTCCCTGGTTCGTCTGCCCGTACGTACCACAGGAAGCCCAGGTACAACACAGCAGCCACAAAGAGGAGCGAGGTAGCGTACACTTCCGACTCCACAGCGTTGAACCAGACCGTATCGCTATAGGTGAGCGCCAGCGCCCCGACAGCCGAAGCTCCGTAGACGTGAAGGGCATCAACCCAAGAGCCCGTCGGCACCTTCCATAGCCGCTCAAGGACCAGCGCCAGCAAAAGGTAGAGCAGAACCGACGCTGCCGAACTGGCCAAAGCGGAGAGCAGATTTATCCGCCACCCCGGGTCACCGAAGGGCAGCAGATGGAAGAGCTTCCCCACCATCAGGAACAGCGGTGCTCCCGGCGGATGCGGCACCTGCTGCAAGGCAATGGCAGCAGAGAACTCGCCGCAATCCCAGAACGGCACCGACGGTTGGAGCGTGGCAATGTACGTTCCAGCCGAGAGCAAAAAGACCAGGACTGCACCACCGAGCCGAATCCGCTGTGGACTCATGCTGCGTTCCGCTCAGACAGACATCAGGCGTACAAAGCTACGAAGCCCGCAACAGAAGCGCCTGTAAGCCTACCGGGCAGCAATCTCAGAGGGCGCCACTTGTGTTGAATCGCGCAACGTCCCGAAAAATGCCTCGAGCAACTGCCGAGCGATCGGAGCCGCCACTGCTCCGCCAAAGCCGGCATTCTCCACCATCACGCAGAAGGCAATCCGGGGATTCTCCCGTGGGGCAAAGCCAATAAACCAGGCATGGTCCTTCCCATGCGGATTCTGGGCTGTCCCTGTCTTCCCACACACTCGCACGCCCGGCAGCCGAGCTGCTTGTGCCGTCCCACCGGGAGCATTGACCACCTCTTCCATCCCCTGCCGCAGCAGCTCGAGCACCTCTGGACGGAGCGGGAGACGAGCCTCCGCATGCGTCAACGGCTGCAGCTCACCCGTATACGGATTGACCACCGCCCGGACGACATGGGGCTGACGCACTACGCCGGTCGCCAGCGCAGCCGCATACACTGCCATTTGCAACGGGGTCACGCTCAGCTCCCCTTGCCCAATCCCTAAATTGACCAGTCGCCCACCTTCAGACCATCCCTGCTTCCCATACCGGCGCTCGTAGTAATCCCGTGTGGGCAGTACACCCCTGCTTTCCCCCGGCAGATCAATGCCCGTGGGATGTCCAAATCCGAACAGAGCTCCTACGCGAGAGAGCCGCTCCAGTCCAACTCGCAACCCCAGCTGGTAGAAAAACGTGTTGCACGAAACGCGCAACGCCTGGACAACATTGACCGCCCCATGGGCATGATGGCACCGATACATCCTCCCCCCGTAGACGAAGCCCCCAGTGCACGACACGTGCGTCCGCTCCGTAATGAGACTATCCTGAAGTGCTGCTGCTGCCACAACCATCTTCCACGTAGACCCCGGCGGGTAGAGCGACTGCAGCGCCCGGTTGAAGAGCGGACGTTCGGGATCCTGCAGCAAGCGCAGATAATAGCTGCCCGCATCTCGTCGATTCAATGGCTCTGGATCGTAGTCTGGCTTACTGACCAGTGCCAAGACTTCCCCCGTCTGCGGGTCTAGTGCCACGATGGCACCCCGGTGTCCCTCCAGGAGCTGCTCAGCAATTGCCTGCAGCCGAGCGTCAATGCTTAGGTACAGGTCGAACCCCTTCCGTGCCGGAACGTCGTAACGTCGCTCCCGGAACGCAGCCACGGGCTGCCCTAGCGCATTGACCACCACGAAGCGGTATCCCTTCTCACCCCGCAGGAAAGGCTCGTATGTGGCTTCCACACCTGTGTAGCCGATTGGGCTCCCCGGTCGGTAGTAATCGCCCATACGCTCCAGATGCTGCGGACCCACCTCCCGAACGTAGCCCAGCACATGCGCCAGCCGTGCCGGACCCCGATGGAGGCGGCGCATCTCTATCTCGACCATCACCCCAGGAAGCTGCCACAGATGCTCCTCAACAGCAGCAATCGTGTGGAAATCTGCATCCCGAACAAGTCGGATGGGTGTAAAGCGCATTGTCCGGAGAGCTGCTTCAAGCTGCTGGCGCAGACGCACGCTATCTATCCCCAACAGCGTCGCCAAGAGCGGAGTTCGTTCTACTGGGAATTCCCCGGGAACAACCACGATACTGAACGCTGGGGCGTTTTCCACCAAAGGTGTCCCCGAGCGGTCGTAGATCACACCCCGCGGGGGATAGACCACCAAGCGCTTGAGAGCTTGCGCCTCTGCCCGTTCCCGGTACATCCCTCCTTGCAGAAGCTGCAGCTGCACAAGGCGCCCGAGGAAGAGCACGAACGTTACTCCTATCACGCCACGGACTACCCACAACCGCACCGGTTTCTCAGCCATTGCGTGCCGACGGTGGGGAGACATTCGCCAATGCCAGCACCCACGCGAGGGTCAGTGTGGTCATCCGCATGTCGAGCGGATTTTCCGTCATCATCAGCGAGAACATCACGCCCACCATCCCCGCACATCCCGTCACCGCCGCCATCCGCCACAGCGAACCCGGTGGCGTCCGCCGCAGCTGCCGAAAGGCATTGACCAGATGTGTCCCCAGTGCCACAAGGAGCAGAAGTGCCAGTGGAATGCCGTAGCGGTACGCTGTAGCCACGTAGCCGTTGTGGATGTAGCTGTAGTGAATGTGCCGCCGAGCTCCCGCTTCGTAGTACGGGAACGCCTTCCCTAGACCGTGTCCACCGAGCGGGTAGAGGCAGGTCTGCTCCAGCGCCTTCTGCAGCTGGAAGAAGCGCCCCTGAAGGGCCAAATCCCGCTGCCTCCCCACGGCAAGAGAGAGGAAGCGCTGCTCGATCAAACGCAGCAAGATGGAGGAAACCCGTGGGAAGGTCGCCACCAGAACTCCGAGAGCCACAGCGACCAGTGCCCCACCGAGCAGCAGCGTCTGCAGCCGCTGCCGCCACGACAGAAGCATCCACCCTACCGCCAAGCCTAATAAGACCGAAAGCCATGCTGTACGGGAAAACGTCACCACGATGGCAACTGCCATGACAATCGCACAGCCCACCAAGAAGAGCCGCCACAGGAGCGCCCGCCCAAACGCTGCCCCAATCAGACAGCTGACCAGAGCAAAGGCGAGAAAATGCTCGCCCTGCGTTCGCGCATAGCCGCTGCGCAGCTGGTAGGCGTACTCCGCCAGAGCAACCCCAGACCGGTAGCGTTCCACCGTCGCTCCAGCAATGACAACCCCCGCAAGTAGCAGCAGCATCAGGAGCAGCAACAGCTGGCGAGGCGTCCGCACGAGCATCCGCACCGGGATGTAAGAAAGCAGCAGCCACATTGGCAGCCACCGTCGCAGCCATTCCTCTATGGGGACATCGTTGAGGAGCGCCAGCGGTGCATTCAGCCCGGAGAGGAGCAGGAACAGCACCAGCAACACATCACCCCAGTGCTGGAAAAGACGGCGCCGCTCCACGACGCCCTGCCAAAGGAGCCAGCCTACCAACACTGCCAGGAGGAAGAGCACCAGCACCACCTCCGTTGGCTCCACAGTCGGTCCCTGCAGGAAGAAAAGCGGGATCGCAGCGAGCGCAAGGGTGCAGAGCCACAGGAGAGGATAGCGCACCATTGCGCTTACAGCCGCTACCCCGACAACGAGGGCAAAGGCAAGGAGCTCTTGCCGCGTCGCCACAGCAATCGCTGCAGCGCTGCCTTCGAGCGCGATGACTCCCACAAGGAAGCCCGCCGGCGGTGCTTTATCCTTCCTGTCCTGCACGGAGGTGGTCATCTTGCATGAGAGCTCGCCATTCCCGCCACCGCTGCCACAGCAGCAGAGCAAGCAACGATAGCACGGCTGAACCAATTGCTGCCCCGAGGGCAAGGAGCAGTCGCTTCGGATAGGCCTTCAACTGTGGAGGGACCGCGGGATCCACGACGTAGAGCACCGGACGCGCCCGCTGCTCATCGAGCCGCACTTGCTCCAGGGTCGGCAGCAGCAAACTCCGCACCCGTTGGTAGGTCTCCAGCTCCGTGTACAAGCGTAGAAAGCGCAACCCAACACCGGCAGCCTCCCGCAAGGGGAAATCCCCAACCAAGCCCGGTCGCTGCTCTGCCTGCTGGAGTTGCTGCCGAACTTCCTCCAGCAGCCGCTGCTGTGCCCGAACAACCGGATCGCTCTCCCCGTATGCCTGGCGGAGAGCCTCTAAGAGGATCTGCTGGGAAAGTGCCTGTGCTTTGAGCTCTGCCAATGCCTTTGCTGCTGCCTGTGCCTGGTCGAGGGGCGAGAACACGAGCGTCTGCCGAGAAAACAGCCGCAGCGAATCGGCAACCTGTGCCGCGGCGCTATCCAACCGTGCCAGTCGGCTCTCCAAGTACCGGCGCAGCTGCCCGCTTTCCTGCTGGGTAACCTCGGCAGCAATTGCATTGGCTACCTCAATGGCTGCATTTGCCATGGCGGCTGCTTTCTGCGGGTCGGT
This sequence comes from bacterium HR21, assembly GCA_002898295.1. GTDB lineage: Bacteria > Bacteroidota > Ignavibacteria > Kapaibacteriales > HRBIN21 > HRBIN21. Next base: position 116,708 of record BEHX01000006.1, on the reverse strand, counting down.
ATGGCGCGCCGTGACCGTGTAGTTCCCGTTGAGCTCGTAGGTGACTTCCAGGTCCTTCTCCAGCTTGCGGTAGAGGCGGTGTCGAGCGGTATCGGGCAGATCGTAAAGCTCCCAGAGCCGAAAGCGTTCAATGAGGGAGTCCTTCAGCCGGCGACTTTCGAGGATGACCAGGAAATTGTATCCCTGCTGCCCAAGGGAGCCGAGCCGCAGCGCACCAATATCCCGCAGCACTCCCGCCGCAGCTCCCAGGACGCTTTCCAAGCCGGGAAGCCCACGCGAGGATGGGACGGCACTGACTGTTGCCTCATACCAGTTCGGTATCAAGAAGCTCACCCCCAGGGTGACTCCTGTGGTCAGGACAACGCTGCCGAGGAGGAACTTCCAGTGGCGCTGGACCAGCTGCAACAGCTGGACGCCGGGAGGGATGGGAAGAGCCCCCTGCCGGTCTTCCAGGCGTGGTTCCACCGTCGGAGAAGTCTGCGGTGCCGTCATAGGCTGAAGCTATGCGAAGAAGCGTCGTGTCCACCACCGGCGTGGGCTGCGGCGCTGCAAGAACTCCCGGACAACGGAAGCAATGCCGTGGGCATCAAGCCGCAGCTCCTGGTACTGTTCCTCCGGCGTTGCGTGCTCAACGAAGATATCGGGGATTCCGTGCAGGAGCACATCCACTCGCCGATTATAGCGCTGCCCAATGTACTCCAGAACCGCTGAACCAAATCCCCCCAGGACCTGCCCATCTTCGACCGTCACCACAGCAGAGAAGCGCTCGCAGAGCTCATCGAGGAGCTCTGTATCGAGCGGCTTGGCAAAACGTGCGTTGACCACCTCAGCACTTATGCCCTCCGCTGCCAGGAGATCGGCTGCTTTGAGGGCTTCCATAACTGGCTTCCCGATTGCCACAATAGCCACATCCTCCCCACGGCGGAGCACTTCCGCTTTACCCAAAGGCAGCGGCTCCATTGGACCGAGCTGAACCCCAACGGCATTCCCGCGTGGATAGCGCACTGCTACCGGACCACTGGTGTAGCAGTACAGCGCCGAATACAGCATGTTGCGAAGCTCCTGCTCATCCTTCGGCGCCATCACGACCATCCCTGGGATGATGCGCAGGTATGCTAAATCGAGCATCCCATGGTGGGTCGGACCATCCTGCCCGACCAGCCCGGCACGGTCGAGGGCGAAGACCACATGCAGGTGCTGCAAGGCAACATCGTGCACAATCTGATCGAAGGCACGCTGCAGGAAGGTGGAGTAGATCGCGCAAACCGGCAGCATCCCCTCGGCTGCCAGCCCAGCGGCGAAGGTCACAGCATGGGCTTCAGCAATCCCGACATCGAAGACGCGGTCAGGGAAGCGCTCCTGCACGATGTTCAGCCCCGTTCCATCGGGCATTGCGGCGGTAATACCCACGATGCGGGGGTCGCGTTCACAGAGCTCGAGCATCGCCTGTCCGAAGACAGTCTGGTACAGCGGCGCCTTCGGAGCAGAGCTCCCTGCGAGCGGTTGACCGGTAATCTTGTCAATCTTGCCAATGGCATGCAGATTCTGGCGGTCACGCTCGGCAGGCTCGTACCCTTTGCCCTTCTGCGTGATAACATGGAACAGGACCGGACCGTGCAGTTCCTTGAGCGAGCGCAGCAGCCGCACCAGGAGGCGCACGTTATGTCCGTTGACTGGACCGAAGTACTTGAAGCCGAGCGCCTCGAAGAGCATCCCTGGGGTAATGATCGCCTTGACCCCGCTTTCAACACGGGCGAGCAACCGGCGGAGGCGGTCCCCGACCTCATCCATCCGCTCAGTCAACTCCCAGGCAGCTCTGCGGACTTTCAGTCCCGCGGGCGAGGCAAACAGCTGCGTGAAGTAGTTCGACAATGCCCACACGTTCGGGGCGATAGACATGCGGTTATCGTTGAGCACAACGATCAAATCCCGCTTCTGGAGTCCGCAGTTATTCATCGCCTCATAGGCCAGCCCACCCGTCATGGCGCCATCACCGATGATGGCGACCACTTTGAAATCCTTGCCCTGCATATCCCGGGCGGTGGCAATCCCGAGCGCTGCGGAGATGCTCGTGCTAGCATGCCCGGCACCGAAGACATCGTATGGGCTCTCGCTGCGCTTCAGGAAGCCGGAAATGCCCCCCTTCCGTCGGATCGTCCAGAGTTGGTCACGGCGTCCGGTGAGAATCTTGTGCGGGTAGCCCTGATGCCCGGTGTCCCAGATGAGCTTGTCCTCAGGAGTGTTGAAGACGTAGTGCAACGCGACGGTCAGCTCCACCACGCCGAGCCCAGCACCGAAATGCCCACCTACTTGGGTGATGACGTCAATGAGGTAGCGCCGCAGTTCAGCACAGACTTCTGGCAGAGCACTTTCGGGCAATTCTCGCAAGTCTTGCGGCGAGCTAATCGAGGGCAGGTACCGGTAGCCGCTCCAGTCGGTCATGGAGCTGTTGGAGTCTCAATCGTTATCTGCACTGTTCGGCTCAGCTGGCGTCCAATCGGGCTCTGGTTATCGAAGAGGAGGACACTTTCCCCGTACCCGGCAATGTCGTAGCGAGCACCGGGAACGCGGGCAGCCAGGAAATCCCGCACCCGGCGAGCCCGCCGCAGTGAGAGCTGCTGGTTGTAGTCCGCCTGCCCAATGCGGTCAGTGTACCCCGCAATCCGTACCGTGGAGGTTGCCTGCACGAAAGGAAGGACGAGGGTTTCCAGAATGCTCTGGTTTTCGGGCGTGAGGGCATCGCTGTCGAAGTCAAAGAGAATGAGGCTGAAGCGGGTCACTGTTCGATCGGGCAGCTGTTCGGTGCGCTTGCGGAAGCTGGAAATGTACTCCACGGGCAGCGAGCCAACCACCTGGGCAGAGCGTCCACGCACATCGGTCACCCGGAAAAGGTACTCCAGCGGGAGCTCCCCTGCTTGCAGCACCGCAGCCGGCACACGCCAGCGCAGAGGCGACGGCGGGGCTCCCTCTCCCCGAACAACGTCGAGGACCCGTCCCGCCTGGCTCAGCGTCAGCTCCCACGACGCAATGGGTGCCTGTGAGCTGATGGTGGGTTGCCAGGAAAGTACCTCTGGCTGGACGTACTGCCGGCTCTCTGCCGTGAGCATCACCGGCATCAGCAGCTCCGGCACCGTTGCAGTAAGCTCCACACGCCGGTTCTCCTCATCCCCATCCCGCCGATCCTCCGGTATCCCCGTTCGGCTGGCAGAGGGCTTCTCCGGATAGGGACGGGAGACGATTGTAATGCGCTCCGGCGAAATCCCCCAGCGAGTGACCAGGTACTCCTTGATGCGCTCAGCACGCTGGCGCGGCAGCCCTGGGATGCGAGCTTCCTGCCGCCCATCGGCTGTCCCGGTCAAAGTAAGCCGGGCGGTGGGATACTCCTGCATCCGCTTCCCGACAATGTCGAGCACGGAACGATTCACCCCGAGGGCATCCATCGGGAGCTCCTCCCAACGGAATTCCCCACGGGTTGCAATGGAAGTATACTCAGTTCGCGGCTCTGCCGAAGCCTCATTGAAGAAGATGTACGGCAGAAGCGGGAAGTATTCCGTCCAGCGAACCTCCTCCACGCGCAGCCGGGGAACATCAACGGTCAGCGCTACTGTGGGGGCACTCCCCGCGGGTTCCTCTTCCCGCTCCGGGCGCGGGATCCCGAAGAAAAGCCCGAGCGTCAACCGCGCCTGCGTTACCTTCCACGGCTTCCACCCCGTCGCAGAGGAAACATCGGAGAACGGCACACGGAGCGTTACCTCGGGCACCAGCGCCGTCGTGCGGCTGAAGGGAAAGGCCCACCCGACACCCGCGGCAATTGCGAACCGAAGAGCGCGTTCGGGCACATCCTGCCAGACGGTCTGCCCCGGCGGCTGCACGGAAGCTCCCGTCCCGATCCCGAGCTCCAGTCCAACGGGGACATAGAACCGACTCTGTCCCACCCACACGAGCGCGTGTGGGAACAGCTCGACTGCCCCGATTCGGCTTGCCAGCGTAGAGCCGGTACCGGAACGCAGCTCTGCTCCTAGCGCTTCGTATCCTGCCCGTACCCCAAATCCTACAGCCGGAGAGACAGGGAAGACGACTGCACCGCCGATTCCCCATCCCAGCCCCGCCGCACTGCGGTTGTAGACTCCCCAGGCTGTCTGGAGATCAGGACTGTGGAAGTTCGCCCCCAGAGCTCCCCAGAAGCCCAGAGAAGTCTGTTGGTGCAGCACGGGATGCTGTGCCAGCACGACCGGAGTGAGTACCATCCATCCAATCGCCACAGTACGCATCGGAGGGATGCCCTTTCCAGAACGACCCTGCAAAATTACACAACCCCAGCAGAGGGAAGCCATCTGCCGCAAATTGCCGAGTTTTGCTCCGTCGTTGGTCATCCATGCACCCGGGATGGAACGCTTCCGTGTTGCTGTAGTTGGAGTGGGTAACGTTGCGCAGACGATCCACCTCCCGTTGCTGAAGCGGCTGCCTGACGTTGAAGTTGTTGCCGTCTGCGACCGTGTTGCCTCGAAAGCCCGGATGGTTGCTGAACGGTTCGGTATTCCCCATGCATTCTCCCGGCTTGAGGAGCTCTGGCAACTGGAGGAGCTGCAGATTGTGGATGTCTGTACTCCTACGGACTCCCATCCGGAGATTGCCTGTGCGGCGCTGGAGCAGGGAAAACATGTCTTCGTGGAGAAACCCCTATCGAGAACGCTTGCTGAAGCACAGCAGGTGGCAGCAGCCGTTGCCGCCAGCGGACGCCACCTGATGGTCGGGATGAATCACCGCTTCCGTCCGGACGTGATGCTGCTGAAGTCATACGTACGCCGGGGCGAGCTCGGGCGGGTCTACTACATCAAAGCGGGCTGGCTCCAGCCCCGGCAGAAGGAACAACGCTGGCTGACACAGGCAGATATCTCCGGCGGCGGCGTCCTCCTGGACCTCGGCATTGTTCTGCTCGACCTCATCCTCTGGATGTATAACTTCGCCCCGGTCCGCTCTGTCCACGCCGCGCTTTTCCACCATCAGACCCGATTGGTCGAAGATCTGGTGCTGGCAACCCTCTACTTTGCCGACGAGAGCGTGGCAACACTGGAGTGCTCTTGGTCCTTGATGCGCCCGGAAAACCTCTACTACTGCAATCTCTTCGGCACTCGCGGCAGCGGATACATCAATCCCTTCCGGCTGGTTCGCCAGGTCAACGGCGACTTCGTCACTCTCCACGCCGAAGGGCATGCCCGCCTTCCCTCAGCACGGCAATACATGCACTCGTACCAGGCAGAGTGGCAGTACTTTCTCAACGTCCTGCGCGGGAATCTCCCACCGGTATCCACCGTGCAGGAAGCAGTCCATCGCATGCGCATTGTCGAAGCACTCTACCGCTCGGGCGAAGAACGCTGCGAAGTTATTCTGGAGGTTCCGGCACAGTAACCGTGCACGTTCTACTGCCCTGCGTGCGCTGCTCCGCTGTGCTGCTCGCACGGGCAAGAGTACGATGGTTCTCCAGCGACACAACGCTCCCGAAGACCACCCATGCCTGGCTCTTCGATGTCCACCAGGGGACAGGCAGGAGACCGTCCGGGAGTCGTGTGACAGAGTCGCCTCCCTTGGCGGTTCGGACATTACCGGGCGAGAAGGTGTGCGGGTGCGTCGGCGCACTACCGCGAACGAAGGGTGAAGAGCAGGAGCAAAATCACCGCTCCTGTTCCAATGGCAAGAGCGGGCTCCACGAGCTCCTGCCACAGTGAGCGTGATTCGGGCAGGAGGGCACTGGCAAAGCTATACGGCTGCTCAACTTGCGGGATAGCTGCCTGCGGAAGCGTATCTTCTGCCGCAACACGCCAGGGCGCTAGCGCCCGAAGGGATCCATCCGGCAGCCGAAGCGTTGCCAAGACATGCCAGCGCACCGTGCGTTGCACGCGGTCTGCAGAGAGCCTCTCATACCGAATGCCGACATCGGCAATGGCAATGGTCAGCCGCGGCAGTGTATCTGCCGTTGAGCTAGAGAGCTGGCAGCCACAAGCAGCCAATCCCTGAACCAGCGCATGTTCCAGGAGCCACCGCGCGGGATGCGGCTCAACCGAGAGCTGTACCTGGGACCAGCCCTGAAGCTCCCGGCAGAGCATTACAGCCAGAGAATCCGCCAGGGAGCGCAGTCGTTCGACGTTCCCTTCCAGAGGCTGCCCCAGGCAGGGAACAGCAAGGCAGAGGAGCATCATGGGTCTCATGGCGTCCGCAGCTGACGGCTCAGGCGCACGAACTCCTGGAATAACTCCTGCGGACGCTCATACGCTGCCGGACGGACGACGATCACACGCCGGCGCCCTTTGAGGCGAATCCGAATCAGACGTCCCCAGCCCTGCTGCCTCCGCGGAAGCCTCACCTGCTCGATCTCCTCAAGCCGGAGGAGCCGCTCCCCGAAGCGGTTGCGTAACCGCAAATACGTGTCCCCCACCACAATACTGGGAGCCCGCGACCAAGCCCACAGCAACACCCCTGCCGTCCAGAAGACGAAGAGCAACAGTAACAGCACCAACGGGTCAGAGAGCACCACGGCAATGTACCCATTGGCAACCCCACCCCGCACAAGTCCATAGCCGAGCAATGCCAGCAGGTAGAGCGCCAATGCCCGCCAGTAGATATCCAAGCGATAGCGGAAGACTCTCTCCCCCGAGCCTGTGGTCATCACTGCTGCGTACCACGCAACTGCAGGAGCTTGAATTCGACACGTCGCTCGTGCTCACTGACCTGGGTAGCCAGGACCTTCCCGTACGGGCGCAAAATTAGCCGCCAGGGTTCAATCCCGAGCTCCTGCAGCCGTTGTGCCACCGCCTGTGCCCGACGCAGTGCCAGACGCTGGTTGAATTCAAAAGACCCGGCAAGATCAGCGTAGCCGCTGATTTCCACAACACTACCCGGATGCTCCCGCAGGAAGCTCGCAACCTGTCGGATAACCCGCTCCCCCTCAGGGGTAATCTCCGCACTGCCATAGGCAAAGTAAATCGGCTCTGGCGAAAACTCCGTCACCGACACGTAGTGTTCCGCCACAGACAAGGGCACGTAGACGGTATCAGTCCGCTGGACCCAGACCGTGTCCCGAACCGGCACACGGAGAGTATCCACCCGCACTAGCCTCGGCGGAGGCGGCGGAGAACTCACACCGAAACTGGCTGTCACACCGAACACGAGGAAATGATCCGCAGCGCTGTTCACATAGGCAATACCATCGAGCACGTCGCTCGCGGGGAAGTAGTACCGGGCAAAGACGCCGAGGGCAATACCACGGCTCAGTCGCCACTCATAGCCGGCACCGAGGTTCCACTGGAAGCACGACTTGATCCCTTCCCGATTGAGGGGATGAGCCCACGCCCGCCGTTGCGCCGGGTCAGCGAATCGGAGCGGCACAATTGTGCCATCCTCCTCATGGACCTCGAAGCCAAGCCATCCAGCGCCGAGCGTTATATAAGGACTGCCCTGCTCCCAGGGCAGCATATTCCAGCGTAGGAGCACCTCCACGGGGGTAATGCGGGTGAGCACTTCCCGGAAGCTAAACCAGCGCCGCGCTTCATTGACGACGCGAAAGCGGATTTGCCCAATTCCAACCGAGGTCCCGACCCAGATACGGTCCTCGACCCGGTACCAGAGCGCTCCTCCGCCACCGTACCAGAAGGAAATGTCGGTGAACTCCCCGAAGTACTTCGTCGCACCGACGAAGCCCTCCACCAGCACTCGCGGGCGCCCCAGCTGCCACGGTTGAGCCACCACAGCAAGCGTGCTCAGCAGGAAAACGAGAGTATACCGCATCGCTCCGCACCTCGACTATTCCACAGAAGACGGGCAATCTGCTGAGCAGCGTCCGGGCGGGCGAGCCGGCGTGCTGCGTCGGACATCTGCTGGCGCCGCTCCTCATCTGCCAGAAGCTGCTGCAGGAGCACGGGGACCTCCAGCTCTGCCCGGTCATCCGCGATACAGAGGGCAGCCCCCTTCTGTTCCATCCACCGGGCATTGTCCAGCTGGTGCTGGTCCCTGGCTCCCGGATACGGAACCAGGAGCGCAGCACGACCAACAGCACAAAGCTCAGCAATTGTCATGCCACCTGCTCGGGCAACCACGCACTCTGCCGCAGCCAGTACCAATGCCGGATCCTCAAAGAACGGACGAGCAAGGACACCTCTGGGAAGCCGAGCGGGAACAGCGAAGCGCTCCCCGTGCTGCCAGATAAGCTGGAATACGCCTGCCTCAACATACGGGAGCAACCGCTGCGCCACAGCATTCAAGCGCGCAGCCCCTAGGCTGCCACCCAGCACCACCACCGCGGGACGCTCGGCTTGCAAACCCAAACGCCGCCGAGCCTCCGCTGCAGAGGGAACATTGAAAAACTCTTCCCGTACCGGAACCCCAAAGCAGTGGATCCGCCTCCGCACTCTCTCAGGGAACACCTCCGCGGTCTCTTCATATCCAGTAGCCAGAACATCCGCCCAGCGTGCCAGCAGCCGAACCGCCCGACCAGGCTTGCGGTTGACTTCAACGACCACCAGTGGTGTCCCACAGAGCCGGGCAACAATCCCTGCCGGTACCCCGTGGTAGGCACCCGTGGTCATGATAAGCTGCGGGCGAAACACGCGCACATACGCCCATACGCGTGCGACACTCCATCCCACGGCAAAGGGCATCCCATAGCTGCGGAGCCGCTTCCAGCCACCCAAGCCGAACAGGGGCAGTGCAACAAACTCATAGCCCAATGCCGGCACCAAGCGCCCTTCGATCCGATCGCGCCGCCCGATAAAGCACGCCCGCACCTTGCCCATCCGCTCAGCTGCCCGTAGAACCGCCAGCGCCGGGAAGAGGTGTCCCCCTGTCCCGCCAGCAGCAACCAGAATCCGCAGTTCCTGCTCCATTCCCTTTCCTCGGCGTACTAGCGTGCAAACTTAGGAGGGCAAGCCCTTCCGTAATTTCGTATTGGTTCTCGACGCTCACACCCGCGTGATGACACACACCTCCATCGTCCTCTTGGGGTTGGGGCTCCTCGTCAGCAGCCTGTGGGCGCAGTCGCCAACAGAGTATACGCGCCGCTCTCTCCTCCGCATTGCCTCTGGAGAGCTGGACGCCGTCCGCCGGGAACTTCCCGACTGGTTAGCGCGCTACCCCAACGATCCGGCAATCCTCTTCCTCCACGCCGCAACGCTCTCCGATGCCCAGCAAGCAGTCGCCCTCTACGAGCGCCTTGTCCGGGACTTTCCCCGGAGCGAGTGGACCGATGATGCCCTCTGCCGCCTCGTTCAGTACTACGCCCTCCGCCGTGACAGTCTCCGCGCGAGCCAGTTCTTCGAGCAGCTCCGCCGAGATTTCCCTACCTCTGACTTCCTCCCATTGGCGTGGGAAGTGCTCCGCACAACCATTGGGTCCCCGGCAGAAACACCCCCACGGAAGGCTGCTGCAGAACGGTATGCCCTGCAAGTCGGGCTATTTCGCACCCGAGAGCTCGCTGAGCACGAGGTAGAACGCCTCCGCCGGCGGCGGCTGCGTGCCACCATCCTGGAAAAACTCTGGCAAAACCAGCTCCACTTCGCCGTCATTGTCGGAGACTATTCCAGCCGCGAGGCTGCCGAGAAGTCCCGCGCTACAGTCGCTGCGCAGTGCCGCTGCCAGCCCATCGTCGTCGAACGTCCGTAGCCCCCGGTCTGCTCCGTAGCGTCTAATTTTGCGCCGTAAACCGTCTGCTGTTTCCATGGCGGTGCAGCTTGAAACATTCCCCAACCCGAAGCCCGGGCGGCGTTACCTGATCACGCACATCAACCCGGAGTTCACCTCCGTATGCCCCCGCACGGGTCTGCCCGACTTCGGCACCGTGACCATCCGCTACGTCCCAGACAAGCTCTGCCTGGAGTTGAAGTCGCTCAAATACTACTTCCTGCAGTACCGCAACATGGGCATCTTCTACGAAGACGTCACGAATCGCATCCTGGATGACCTCGTTGCTGCCTGCGACCCGCTGGAAATGGAGGTCATCACTGAATGGAACACCCGCGGCGGGATGCGCTCGGTGATCCACGCCCGGTATGAGCGACCACCAGCAAGCGCAGAACCCCATGAGTAGCCTCCGGATCGCCAAAGAGTTTCGCTGGGAGATGGCGCACCGGCTTCCCTTCCACACCGGTGGCTGCCAGAACATCCATGGACATTCCTACCGCGCAGTGATCACCCTCGAGGGCGAACCCGACGAGCGCGGAATGATACTCGACTACCTGGAGCTTGCCCGGATTGTTGAGCCGCTCCTCGCAGAGCTGGATCACGCCTTCCTCTGCTCGGCAGACGACACCGTCATGCTCGACTTCTTCGGTCAGCATCCGGAGTTCAAGGTGGTGATTGTCCCGTTTCCTACAACGGCGGAAAACCTTGCCCGTTACCTAGCCGAACGCCTTGCTGAGTCGCTGCGTTGCTTCCCGCAGCTCCGCCGCTTCTGGGTCCGCGTCCAGGAAACGGAACGGACCTCCGCGGAGGTTGCCTGCGAGCTTTCCCCTGTCGATATCCGTCCCAGTCGGTATGTCAGTGCTCCATGAGTGTGCGAGTCCGCTTTGCTCCCTCGCCGACCGGTTTTCTGCACATCGGGGGGCTCCGGACAGCGCTGTACAACTTCCTCTTTGCCCGACATCACGGCGGGAGCTTCATCTTGCGCATTGAGGATACCGATCAGGAGCGAACCGTCCCCGGCGCAGTGGATAACATCATCGAGACGTTACGCTGGGTTGGGTTGGAATTCGACGAAGGTCCGCACATCGGCGGTCCATACGGTCCCTACATCCAATCTCAGCGTCTGGAGCTGTACCGGCAGCAGGCACAGCTTCTGCTCGAGCGGGGAGCGGCATACCACGCTTTCGACACCCCGGAGGAACTGGAGCGCATGCGCGAACGCCAACGCCGGGCAGGCATCGCACCGAAGTACGACCGCTTCAGCATGCGGAATAGCTTCACCCTCCCCGCGGAGGAAGTCCAGCGCTTGCTCGCCGAGGGCATGCCCGCTGTCATCCGGCTGGCGGTCCCGCTCGACCGCGAGGTTCGCTTTACGGACATCATTCGCGGGGAAATCACCGTACACAGCCGGGATATCGACGACCAGGTCCTGCTGAAATCCGACGGTTTCCCGACCTACCACCTGGCGAATGTGGTGGACGACCATTTCATGCACATCACCCACGTCATCCGAGGCGAGGAGTGGATTCCCTCCACGCCGAAGCACATCCTGCTCTACGAAGCCTTTGGCTGGGAGCCTCCGCAGTTTGCCCATCTGCCGCTCCTGCTCAACCCAGACCGCACCAAGCTCAGCAAGCGCCACGGTGATGTTGCCGTTGAAGACTTCCGCCGTCAGGGTTACTTTCCCGAGGCACTGCTCAACTTCGTCGCCCTCCTGGGGTGGAACCCAACTGCAGACCGGGAACTCTTCACGCTCGAGGAGCTCATCGCCCATTTTGAGCTCAGCAAAGTCAACCGCGCCGCGGCAATCGTTGACCGCAGGAAACTCGATTGGATGAATGCCCAGTATCTGCGCCAGCTGCCGCTGGAGCGCCTTGCCCGTGACCTAGAGCCAATTCTGCGCCAGATGGGTTACCCGGAATACCCACCGGAATACCTCATGCGGGTCATCGCCCTGCTGCGTGAACGCGTTGACCGGCTCCCCGAAATTGCCACCTTCGGCGACTACATGTTCGTGCCTCCTCGCCAGTATGATTGGGACTACTTCCGGGCACACTGGCGCCCGGAGCTTCCCCAATGGCTGGAGGAAGCCGTGGAACTGCTGCAGACAACAGAGCCGTTCCACGCCGCTGTCCTGCAGGAGCGCTTCCGTCAGTTCGTTGCCGAGCGGGGTCAGCCACTGCGGGCAATTGTCCACCCCTTACGGCTCATCCTGACAGGGAAATCCGTTGGCGCCGGCATCTTCGAGACGATGGAAGTGCTGGGCAAACGCGAATGCATTCAGCGGCTCCGCCACTTCCTCCAGGAGCTGCTCCCCGCTCACTTGGAGCAATCCCCTCCGGCATGAGAGGTGCCGTCTCTGCTCTCTTCCTCCTCGTGGGAGCGTGTCAGAGCCTGCCCCCGTGCGTCACACCGGCACTCCAGGAACTCCGCCTCCGGTGGGGCGAGCAAGACAGTACCGGAAACACCATCCGGGGCTACGAACTGACCGCCCGGGCAGAGCTCTTCCAGTACGAGGCAACAGGCGACTCCATCCTCCACCGCCGCCTTGTGGGCAGACTTGAGCCAACTCTCTACTGCCGCCTCCTCATCCAGGCACACCGCGCCTTCCTCACCGTCCAAGCCTTCTACGTGCCTGCTCCCCTGCAACGCTTCGTCGAATACCAGGCGCCTGCCGCCCGTATGCGCGCCGTGTGGAATCCGCACTACCGGACACACGGCAACGAGCTCTTCTGGCGGCTCTACGATTCCCTGGAAAGTGCCCGCTCCCAACTGCTTCGATAACCGAGTTGTAAATTCGCGCTGTATGTTTCGCCGTATCGTGGAGTACCATGAAGCATCCCCATCTGTCCACTGTCGTTGTCATTGACGATGACCCCGAGAGCATTCGCCGCATCAGCGAGGTGCTCACCGCCGCCGGGTACCAACCACCCCGGGCGTTTCTCTCCCCGGAGGAAGGGCTGGAGTACTTGCGCTCGCACGCGCGGGAGACGCTGGCTGTCCTGCTCGACGTCATGTTCGGCGACCACGCTCGGGGTTTAGACATCCTCCAGGAGATATGCTCCCTGCCGTTTGTCCCCCCAGTGCTCATGCTATCGGCACACGAGCGGGCTCGCTTGATCGAAACGGCACTCAAACGGGGAGCGGACGCCTACGTAGCCAAGGACGACTTAGAGAGCCTCCCGGAACGCCTGGAAAGCTACCGCCTGAAGCGTTCCAAGGAGTTCAAAGAGCTGTACCAGTTCCTCCGCCAGTTCGGAATCCTGACACAGAGCGAGCCGATGCGCAAGGTTGCCGAGAAAATCCAGCGCTGCGCTCCGACAGAGCTCACCGTCCTCATCGTGGGAGAAACCGGAACGGGCAAAAGTCTGGTTGCCAGAGCCCTCCACCAGTATAGCCGCCGCTCCAACGGACCATTCGTCACGGTTGACATCCCCAACGTGAGCAGCTCGGCAGAGCTCCTCAGTTCCCGCCTCTTCGGTACAGCGCCGGGCGCCTTTACAGGGGCTCCGCCCCAGGGATCGACCGGCTTTTTCCACGAAGCCGACGGCGGCACCCTCTTCCTGGACGAAATCGGGGAACTCTCCCGAGAGCAGCAAAGCACTCTCCTCAAGCCTGTTGAGGAAAAGCGCTTCTGCCGCGTCGGCTCTACCAAGGAGGAACAGGTTGACATCCGCATCATCTCGGCGACCAATCGCGATATCGCCCAGATGGTTGATACGGGGGGCTTCCGCCGCGACCTCTATGAGCGCCTGGCACAGGAAATCATCTTCCTGCCGCCGCTGCGGGAGCGTCGGGAAGATATCCCCTTGCTGGCTACCTACTTTGCCCAAACCCTCCCGGCAGAGATCTGGCGAGATACCTCCGTGAGGTTCCAGTTCGCTGATGCCACGTTGGAAGAACTCCAAAGGTACCCCTGGGATGGGAACGTGCGTCAGCTCCAGAACGTCGTCCGGCGATGCCTCATCTTGGCCGAACAGCAAAAGGCTGACTCCATCACCCCGCGCATCTTGCGGGAAGTCCTCTCCTCGGAACCACGCTCCGACTCGGTCTCAGGGAACAATGGGACACTGGGGGACATAGAGCAGAAGGCGAGGAAGGAGCGGATCAAAGAGGTGCTCGAGAAGTATCGCGGGAATATGACCAAAGCAGCACGTGAGCTTAGAGTAACCCGGACTCACTTACACCGACTCTGCCGCCAATACAAGATTAATCCTCAGGAGTACCGCTCGAGATAGCCGCTGGTGTGATGAGAATTGAGCTCTTCAACACGCTCTCGCACCAACTCGAACCTTTCGAGCCGCTGCAGCCGAAGCTGGTGCGTATGTACACGTGCGGACCGACCGTCTATGACTACGCCCACATTGGCAACATGCGGGCATTCCTGTGTGCAGACCTGCTGCAGCGGGTGCTCCGCGTTGTGGGTGGATACCAGGTCCGCTGGGTGATGAACATTACCGACATCGACGACAAGACTATCCGGGGCAGCGCGCCGGGCAGTCCCCTGTGGCGCCCGGAGATGGGCGAGCAGACAGACGACCCGCTAGAGAATCTGCGCCGGTATACGCGCTTTTACGAGCAGGCGTTTCTCGAGGATATCGCTCGGCTGCACATCCGGCGCGAGGATCTCTTCGCGCTGCCCCGGGCAACGGAGTACATCGAGCCGATGCAGGAGCTGGTGCGCCGCATCGTCGCCCGGGGCTTCGGCTACGTCGCGGCAGGGAGTGTCTATTTCGACCTGTCGGCATGGCGGCAAGTTGCTCGGTACGGACGTCTGCTGCCCATTGATCCCGCCCACATCAAGCCTGGTGCCCGCGTTGATGCAGACCAGTACGAGCGCGAGGAGGTCAGCGACTTCGTTCTCTGGAAAGGACGCAAGCCCGGGGAACCCTTCTGGGATTTTGAACTCAACGGGCAGCAGCTGCCTGGTCGTCCGGGCTGGCATCTGGAATGCTCCGCCATGGAGTATACCCTGCTCGGTCTGCCCTTCGACATCCACACCGGCGGCATTGACCTGCGTTTCCCACACCACGAGGACGAAATCGCCCAGAGCATGGCGGGTTACGGTATTGACCCGACGCGCTTCTGGGTGCACAACGAATTCCTCGAAGTCGAAGGGCAGAAGATGAGCAAGTCGCTGGGCAATTTCTTTACGCTCCGCGACCTCATCGCTCGGGGACTCGATCCGCTCGACATCCGCTTTGCGCTGCTGCAGGCACATTACCGCTTGCCGTTCAACTTCACCTTTGCCGGGGTGGAAGCCGCTCGCCGAGCACGGCAGCGGGTACAGGAGTACATCTACCAGCTCCACGAACCTGCTCCCCCTGATGGGCTGAGCGTAGAGGTTGCTGCCGTACGGGCTGAAGTTTTCGGGCACCTCGCGCAGGATTTGCACACCCCGAAAGCTTTTGCTGCCTTCTTCCGGTTCCTGAATGCCACACCAGCAGCAGAGCTCGATGCGGAGAGCCGGCGCCAACTCCTCCACTTCCTCTCGGAGTTCAACCTCATTGTGGACGTCTGGGAGATTGCTCCCCGCACCCCACGGCAACAGGACATCCCGGCGGAAATCCGCGAGCTTGCCGAGAAACGCTGGCAGCTCCGGTTGCAACGCCGCTATGCGGAAGCAGACGCCCTGCGGGAACGCATCCAGCGTGCTGGCTACGTTATCAAAGACCTCCGCGACGGCTACATCCTTGAGCCTCTATGACAGCGCTGCCCACCTGTGGGATTCTCGGTCCCGGACGGCTGGGGAAGACCATTGCACTGGCACTGCACCGCCTCGGCTGCCTGCGCTGGGTCAAAGGACGCTCCGAGCAGCACGCTCACTGGGCAGCCCTGCACGGCATTCCCTACGTGACACAGTGGTCGGAGGCGGAACCCGTTGAAGTTCTCTGGATCACCGTTCCGGACACCCACATTACTGAGGTGCTTGCAGAATGTGCCCACCACTGCGCCGAGTGGTCGCTCCACTGCAGTCTCGTCCACTGCGCCGGTAGCCTTGGGGTATCCCCGTTCCACGCACTGCTTCCGGAGGGTACGGAACTCGGCGCAGCACATCCTTTTCAGACCTTCCCGGAACCGCCTGATCTGCACCGGCTCCGCTGCATCGGCTGGCTCATTGAAAGCCCGTGGCACCAGACTCGGCAGCGGCTGACACT
The DNA here is from genome assembly GCA_002898295.1 of bacterium HR21. Classification (GTDB taxonomy): domain Bacteria; phylum Bacteroidota; class Ignavibacteria; order Kapaibacteriales; family HRBIN21; genus HRBIN21. The sequence continues at coordinate 100,881 of BEHX01000006.1, read as the reverse complement.
CCTGGTGCGGGCACTGGAAGGAATCCCCGTTGTCTTTGCAACGTTCGACCCCCACCGGCGGGTGCTCTACCACGCCGCCGCTGTTGTCGCCTCAAATACCCTCTTTGCCGTGTTGCACCTTGCCCAGCATCTTGCCCGTGCCGCTGAGCTGCCAGAGCTGCTCTTTCTCCAGCCCATCGTACAGACCAGCGTCACAAACTTCTTCGCCTCTCTGGATTCGCTTCCCCTGACCGGACCCGTCGTGCGCGGTGACTGGGAAACACTCCGCCGCCATCTCCAGGAGCTGCCCGCCACGGAAGCAGCGGCATACCGCCATCTGTGCGCAGCGCTTGGAATCCTTGCCCGCCGCGAAGGACTCCTGAGTAGCACGCAATACCAGGAACTCCTCGCCCTCCTCGGGATGCCCGCACAGCGATGAAAAAAAGAGGGGCACCCCCGTACGGGATGCCCCTCCCCACATGCTCGATGGTTTCACTCCACCTCGTCGGGTCTGTCTATGATCATCTTGACAATCTCCAGTTCCAGCTCGTACTTCTGCGCTTCTGGTGGCAGTGGCTTCGAACCGCGGATCATCAGCCAGCGATACACTGCCACTGGGCGATCCCCTGGCCTCCCTTGGGGCCAGCAGACAACCACACCGCCTCCGAATCCGGTAGTATCTTGTCCTGTGGGGGATACACGCCGGTTCGGATAGACACTTGCGTCTTTACGGACTTCATATGCCCAATTTCTCATTTGAACCACCTGTCCCTCCATTGTATCCTGAGGGAATCCTCTAGACCGCAGCCCAACAATATCCACCGGCTCATTGAGCTTGATCTTCCCCCTGACAATCTGTGTTCTCGACGGTCCTGCCTGGCGTGTAACTGCGCCTAATGTTCTCCCAGACGCCCGACCAGCTCCCGAGGCAATCGCCTGGTTAAGGACGTAACCAGTATATTTCGCTTGGGGTTCTCCTCCACCTAACGTGTCACCAGGGTGCATCCCGTAGAGGTAGTAACCACCCGCATAATAGCTCAATCCCAACGTGTCCCCAGGCGAGATCCTGTAAAGGAAGTAACCACCAGTATACCGAGTCCTCTTTACTTGTCCCAACGTGTCACCAGGGTGCATCCCGAAGAGGTAATAGCCGCCAGTGTACCGGCCATAATAGCTCAGTCCCAACGTGTCCCCGGGCTGCACGCCGAAGAGGTAATAGCCATTGTAGACATATCCGCTGAGCTGCTGCCCACCTTTTGGGTCTGGAGCATAGTAGTAGCTCGTCCCTCGTGCACCGAGGATGGGGACCGGTATGAGGATGCTATCGGGGCGCAGCTGACCGAAGATGATGCTACCGCTACGATCCTGGAGAATTGCCGACCCGCCGGGAGTTGGGAGTGTGGTGGGATATTCCAGCTCCAGCTCCATCAGCACAGTATCCGGTGGTGGTACAGGTAGATCGCAGAGGAAGCGGATAGTGTCCGGCAGCACAATCATCGTATCCAGCTGGAGGCGACCCCTCGCTACTGACCAGGAGTCTGCCGGCGGGGGAAGCTTCGAGCGAACACGGAATTCCCCGATCGGGCTCGGCTTCCCGCAGGGGAGAAAACCACCAGGAACCTGTCGGAGGGGCTGCACCTGCCAGACATGGCTGACATAGTCTCCGGTAACCGCTGCATCTGAAAGGAGTTGGCTCCACTCTGTCGGCGTAACCTGGTACTGCGGAACTGGGACAACCTGCTGAACCCGTGGTGGATTCTTGATGGCATCCGCCGGGCTCTGTCCAAACCAGCGCGGAGCGACTGTGACCCGGTAGAACAACGGTGCCACCGTCGGCGGAGCGCAAGGAGTCCACTGCAGCAGCGGAGGCGCCGAAACAGTTGCACCATTTGGCGGATTCAGCAGGGTAATCGGCTGCGGACAGCAGGACACGACACGGAAGCTGCCACACGCCGGCAGGCTCATTGGCTGCAGGAGCGGGAGCTGGAGGACAGTCAAGCACAGCTGGTAGCGCCCTTCGGGAAGTTCACCCGTTGCTATGGTCTGCTGTGCTAAGATCTGGTCATACTCCAGCGCTTCCAGGGCAACCACTTCCCGCCAGCTGAAGGCTTGCGTCTGACCTGGTCCGAGCGCCCACCGCGGTTGTGCCGGGTGACCATCCTTGCTGCGCACGATGACTTTCCCTTCGCGCTCGACCCGCACCGAGAGGATCATCAGATTCTCGTAGCCGCTCCGACGATCGGTATTGTGGACGAGGACGCGAATGAGCTGTTCGTTTTGGATCCACTCGTCTATCCGAGCCGGCATGTTGTCGGCAAAAGGCAGCTGGAGTGTGACCTGGAGCGGTTGGGCTGCCACGACTACGGCAGCCAGGGCAAGCCCGATAGGCCGCGAGAGCACCATGGGAAGACTCCTGCTTGTGGCACATGTGACTTTGTGACACCCACCGTAATCGGCACCGTTCTACTTCCGGTGCATCGCCGTCGGTTTCCGAGCCGCTCGGAGCAGGGTGAGGGCTACCGTGTGCAGGGACCCCAGCCATCGTCTAGAGCACCGTATTTTTGAGGTGTCCACAGCAGCCGAAACGCCCATGGCACCTGGCGGGCTTGAAGGGGCAGCGGAGTATCCTCTGGAGAAATTCCTCAGCGCAGGCAGGCGGCGCACTGCCGAAGTCATCCCACTGGAGCGACTGACCGAGCGTGTCCCTCCGCACTCGCTCGAAGCTGAAATGGCAGTCTTGGGGGCAATGCTCCTGGATCGCGCCGCTGTAGTCAAGGCAATCGAGCTCCTGGAGCCTGAAAACTTCTACCGCGAGGCACACCAGCTGCTGTTCGCCACGATGACTTCCCTCTTCGAACGGGGTGTGACTGTGGACACACTCACTGTTGCAGAAGAGCTGCGGCGGCAGGGATTGCTCGACCGTGTCGGCGGGACGACGTACCTGGCAGAACTGAGTCTGCGTGTGCCCTCAGTTAGCGCAGTTGAGCACTACGCTCGGATTGTGCTGGAGCATGCCATCAAGCGAAGCCTCATCCGCACGGCAGCGGAAATCCTCTATAGCTGCTACGACGACGCCGTGGACGCTCTGGAGGAGCTCGACCGGGCAGAGAGTGCCATTTTCGAGATTGCTGAGAAGCGGCTCCGGCAGAGTGCTCTCTCCCTGCGGACGCTTGCCCGCTCGACTTTCGAGACGCTGACCCACCTCATCGAGCGCAGTGCCAAACATGGGGTGACGGGAATCCCCACGGGCTACATTCGGCTCGACGAGCTCCTGGGCGGCTTGCAGCGTTCGGACTTCATCGTCCTGGCAGGGCGCCCGTCCATGGGCAAGACCGCGCTGGCGCTCTCCATTGCCCGTAACGTTGCCGTTGAGTACCACATTCCGGTGGCGATCTTCTCGCTGGAAATGTCTGCCCAGCAGCTCATGTTCCGTCTGCTGGCAGCGGAAGCCCAAATTGACCTCCACCGCCTCCGCACCGGGCGGATCAGCCCGGAGATGATGCCCCGGATTGTGCACGCAACCGGGCGCCTGGCAGAAGCACCCATTTTCGTGGACGACACCCCACTGCTTTCCCTGCTGGAACTCCGTGCCAAATCCCGCCGCCTGCGTGCCGAGCACAATGTCGAGCTCATCATCGTGGACTACCTCCAGCTGATTCACCCACCGAAGGCGGAAAGCCGCGAGCGCGAAGTTGCTCTCATTTCGCGCTCGCTCAAGATGATGGCAAAGGAACTGAACATCCCGGTGGTGGCTCTGGCACAGTTGAACCGCGCGGTGGAATCCCGCGCCGACAAGCGCCCGCTGCTGGCAGACTTGCGGGAATCGGGCTCCTTGGAACAGGATGCCGATGTGGTGCTCTTCGTCCACCGACCGGAAGTGTACGGCATCACCACGTACGATGACGGAACCCCCACGGAAGGCACCGCGGAAATCATCATCGGCAAGCAACGTAACGGACCCACCGGGGAGATCCGCTTGGCATACCTGCGGGATTTCGCTCGCTTTGAGAATCTGGCACTGCACTATCCCGAGCCACCTCCCCCGCCGTACGGCGAAGACGTTCCCTTCTGAGAGGCACGGGGCTCCGGCAGGGTTCGTCTCTGCACTCCGGAACGGATAGAGAAACCGGCGCTGATGAATTTCCTCAATCCACTGGTGCTGCTCGCACTGGCTGCGGCGCTCGTCCCGCTGCTCCTCCACTTCCTGACGCTCCGCAGGCTCCGCCCTTTCCCGTTTAGTTCGGTGCGCTTCTTGAAGGAGCTCCAACGGAGCGCAGCCCGCCGTTTCCGGCTGCGGCAGCTCCTGCTGCTTGCCGTTCGCATGGGGCTGATCGCTTCTATCGTGCTTGCCTTTGCCCGACCAGTCCTGCCCGGTGCTGTGCCGCTCCTCGGAGACCGAGCCCCAGCAAGCATCGTCCTCGTGGTAGACAACTCCGCCAGTATGGGAGTAGCAGACGCCCTCGGTGAGCGTTTCCGGCGGCTCCAGCAGGTTGCCGAACGCCTCCTCCGCTCGCTCAAAGCCGATGACGAGGTCGCGCTGCTACCCGTTGTTCCCGTCCGGGGAAGCCTCTCAGAAACCTGGGGAACTCCCCGAGGCGCTCTCCTGCAGATGCTCTCCCGGCTTACTCCGCAGCCCGAACGCGGAGAACTGTTGCAAGCACTCCGGCGCGCCGCAGTCCTGGTACGCGACGCCCGCCACTTCCATCGATTCGTGGTCATCGTGAGCGATTTCCAGAAAAGCGCTCTCACGGAGCTGAGCCGCGAACAGCAGCCTCTCTTCGATGCCCAAACCACCGTCGTTGCTCTCCCAATCGGGGATAAGGACGCGCTGCGTGCCGGTATCGTCATTGACTCCGTTGCCCTGGAGTCCCAGCTCCGTACGCCCTACAGTCCTGTGACCCTCACTGTTCGGGCACGCGCCTTCGGGCAAGGAACGGCTCACGCTGTGGTGAGCCTCTTCTGGGACGGTACACGGGTTTCTCAGCAACCGCTCACACTCCGGGAAGGCGAGGTACACACCCTCTCCCTCTCGGGCATCCCCAAACGCTCCGGCTTCTTCCGGGCGGAAATCGTCGCCGAAGGTGATGTGCACTCCATCGGGAACCGGCGTCTGGCAGGGTTCGCGCTGAGAGAGGGACCGTCCGTCAAAATTGTGCTCGATGACGCCTTCGCACCGCTGTTTGAGTCTGCCCTAAACGCCTCTGCGCATGCGCTCTTCGTCTTCGAGCGCACGACGCTGGCACAGGTAAGCTCCCTGCCGCCCGGGAGTGGAAGCGTCCTGCTACTGGCAAGTTCGAATCTGTCCGCGTTGCAGCTGGAATGGTTGAAGACATTCGTGCTCTCGGGCGGGAATCTCTTCCTGTTCCTGCCGGACAAACCCTCTGCGGTGCTGTCCACGTGGCTGGCAGGACTGGGATTGACGCTCCAATGGCACGAACTGTCCAGCGCGGAAGCTGCCACCATCACATGGGTAGACCGTCAGCATCCACTCTTCGCGGGGGTGTTCCAGGGGAGTGGCGAGCACTTGCCAGAGACGCCGCGACTGGAGAAGTTCGCTACCATCACTGGCGGTATGCCGCTGATGAAGAGTACCCTTGGGGCTGTTCTAGTCGAGCACGCTGCTGGGAGAGGGCGGCTTCTGCTGTGCGGCATCGTGCCCAACATATCCTGGAGCGAATTCCCCCGCAGTGGGCTATTCCCCACAACGGTCGTGCGCGGACTGCTGTTGTTGGGTTCGGCAACTGTGCCAGCACTCCTCTCCGAGGTCGGTGAACGGGTAGCTCTCACACTCGGCACGGCGCCCCCGACCCTCATTGTCCGTGAACCCGACGGGACCCGGCGTACACTTGCCCCGGTAATGCTCAGTGCTGGTGCTCGGGTTGAACTCGGACAGCTCCAGCTCGCGGGCGTCTACGAGCTCTTTACGCCCAACGGCACTCCTGTGGCAACCGTCACGGCAAATATCCCGACAGCCGAGCTCCAGCTGAGCTCTGCCACCCCGGAGGAAGTCCAGAAGTGGTTCCGGCAGCTCTTGAATCCGGCAACCCCGTTCCGATATATTCCCACGCCCGAAGAATCCGCAGCCATCGCAGTGGAAGGGAGCCAAGCAACGGAACTATGGCGTTACTTCCTCGTGCTGGCGCTTCTCTTGGCAGCTCTGGAGGTGGCTTTGAGCCGTTCCGGACAGCATGAGCTCCAGACCTAACCTCCTCGCCCTGCTGATGGGAGCCAGCACCCTGCTGGGGTTGGGACAGACGCTGTGGCGTTCTCCCCAGGACGGGGACACTGTCCTGATGGGGCGTCCACTGCTGCTCCGGTGGGATACTGCTGGGGAGATCAGCGCAAGTGTCTGGTATTCGCTCGACACGGGAAGGACGTGGCTCCCGCTGCTGACGGATGAAAGAACCGGGAGCTTCCTCTGGAATGTTCCGCTGCTGGATACCGTCCGTCTGCTCCTCCGGCTGCGGGTTGAGTCAGGAGCATCCCCGATCCCGGTCCGGGAGCGCCGTCAAGCTCACCAGGCAGCTCTGCGCTCTGTCCGTTTTTCCCCTGATGGGCACTTCCTAGTCACCACCGCCGAGGAGGGAATTGTCAAGCTCTGGAACGTGAACACGCTGGAGGCAACCGATGTCCTCGTGCTCGGCACGCGCTCGAACGTGCTCGCCAGAGCGGCGTTCGTTAGAGATTCCAACCGAGTCCTCATCGCGTTTGACTCGCTGCTCCTGCTCTACGAGCGTCCAACAGGGCAGCGCTGGCTGTTCGGCAATGGGGTCCACCGCAGCTTCATCCGCGACCTTGCCGTTGATCCGCGCGGGCTCTACGCCGCAACAGCTGCCGACGACTCCTTGGTCTGCCTCTGGGATCTGAGCACCTTGCAGCCGCTGCGCTGCTGGAGCGAGGCGGGTGTAAGCTCGTGGTATAGCGTTGCTTTTTCTCCCGACGGCACTCTTCTGGCGTATGCCGGTAACGATGGCGTCGTCTACGTCCGTGCTTGGCAGCAGCTTGCTCAGCCTCCACAGCGCTTTCGCCAGCATGGGGACTCCAGCGGCAACCGTGTCGTCTGGTCGGTGTGCTTTGGGACCGAAGAGGCTCTGCTCATCTCCGGCGGGGTGGACCGAACCGTACGCTTTTGGGACATTCGAGCGGTGAAGGAACACGCCCGCGGGAGCCATCGCGCACACGTGCGTTCTGTGCGCGCACTCCCATGGGGACGCCGGGCTGTCTCGGGCTCGTTGGACAGTACCGTACGCCAATGGACACCTTCCGGGACGCCGCTGGGGGCACCGCTCTTCCACGGTGGGCAGGTGCTGTCCGTGGACTACTCCCCCGATGGGCGCCTGATCGCCTCGGTCGGACGTGATTCTGCCATCCGGCTCTGGGAAAGTGGCGTAGAACGCAGTGCAGAGGATACCATCGCCGTCGTCCTGCAGTACCCTGTTCGGCTTCGGCTGCCATCTCTTGCCGGAATGCCCGGCGAGAAAGCACTGGTACCGGTCCTGCACGAGGACTACGCCTGGATTCCTCCGCTGCGCTCCGATAGCTTTGCCTGCCAATTGCTCCTGCGTCTGCCTACGTGGCTGGTGGAGTATGGCGGCACCTCTCCAGGCTCGTGGGACACCCTCGTAGTGGATACCTGGCTCCGAGCAGCTGACACTCTCGTCCGGCTTCCGGTGCGCTTCCTGCACGGCGTACCCACGGGTGCTCTGCTGGAGCTGCTTGCTGTCCGCTGGCGTGGGACAAATGCCTTTCGGGCGGAAACCCAGGCAGGCAGCGTGCTCGTCCGCCCCCATTGTCCGGGCACGGAATCCATGAGCCCGGGTAGTCCCTTACGGCTGGTCCTGGAGGAGAAGTCCCCGGGAATGCTCTCCGTGGAGCTCCTCGCAGATGAAGATGGCACGTATACCCTGGAGCTCTTCGACAGTCTCGGGCGTCTCCTCGCGCGTCGTTCCCTGCACCTCCGGAACGGGCAACACGTCTTGAGTTTTCCCTGGGAAGCGGCACCGGGGCTTTTCTGGCTTGTGGTCCGCTCTCCCAGCCGAGTCGTCGTCGCTCCAGTCTGGTCGAGCCGATGAGCACCCTGTGGCAGGAGTTCCGCAGCCGGCGCGCACGACAGCAGAGACTAGTGGTCGCCGCAGGTGAGAGAAGCTTCCGCCGCTTTCTCGCCCTCGACGGGGCGGTGTACGAGGACGGCGCGCTGCCACGGAAGACCAAAGAGCTCATGGGATTGGTTGCCTCGCTTGTGCTGCGCTGTAATGACTGCATCCTCTACCACTTGGATCAGGTGCTCCACCTCGGGGCAACACGCGCAGAGGTATACGAAGCGCTTGCCGTTGGGCTGATCGTGGGCGGCTCGATTGTTATCCCGCACCTCCGTTTTGCGCTCGACGCCTTAGAACAATGGGAGCCAGAGCCTGATGCAGCCGATTCTCCATCCGGAACATGAGCAGCTCCGGCAGCGCTGCCGTCAACTCCAGGAAGCGCTCCGGGAAACTCTCCGCGAGTGGTTCCGCCTGCGCACAGAAGTGTATCCCCGCCTGCTGGCAGAGTACGAGCGCCTCTTCGGAGAAGAAGAGCGGGAACGACAGCGGCTCTCGCTGCAGGCTGCCCAGCTCAAGCGCCGGACCGAGCTTCTGGTGCTCAAACTCGAACGCGGTGAGCCCCTCACGGAGCGCACCTTCGCTCTGGTAGAGCAGATCGTCGAGCGGGAGTTCGCCCAACTCTGGCAACGTCTCAAAGCAGCCGAGGAGCCATGGGAACGCTCCCTCGCGGAAGACACCGCCGGGGAATTTCCCAAGCTCTACCGCACCTTGGTCAAACGGCTCCATCCCGATGCTCTCGGCACCGAGACGGAGGAATTTCGGCAGTACTGGTCCGTTCTGCAGCGCGCCTATCGCGAACGCAATGTCCACCAGCTGCGGCAACTCCACCTGCTGCTCTGCGGCGAGGGAACAGATGCTTCTGAAGGGGCAATCCCCGAAGAGCTCGAGGCACTGCGCGCCTACGTTCGGCGCCTGGAGCTGCGCCTGGCTGCTGAACAGCGGCGTCTGGACCGCCTCCGGTCGGAGGAACCCTTCTGCCTGCCCCTGACCGACCCCACGTGGATTGAGCAGCGCCGCCGGGAACTGCAGCAGGAAATTGAGCAGCGCAGGCGGGACATCGCCTTCTATAGCCAGCTCCTAGAACGCCTCCGGAATACCACCTTCTCGGCAGAGGAACTCCGCGACACGGAGCTTGCCCGCCACATTGCCGAACAGACCTACGGGCGCCGCTAGCCCTGGGCAATCCGCACAACAACCTTCCCCATGTGCTCCTCAGAGCGGAGCCGCTCAAAAGCATCGAGGACGCGCTCGAAAGCGAAGACGGAGTCGACCACCGGCACAAGCTGGTGCTGCTCTACAAAGCGCAGCATCGCCGCAAATTCCTCTGCTGTCCCCATCGTTGAGCCAATGATGCGCAGCTGGCGCCAGAAGACCCGATGCAGATTCAGCTGGGGCACCGCCCCCAGAGTTGCTCCATAGGTGACAATCGTCCCTCCAGGTGCCGCCACAGTGAGCAGGACATTGAAGGGGTCACCACCGGCACTATCCACAACGAGCTCAAACTCCCCATCGGCAAGCTCCAGCAGGAGGCGCCCCCATTCGGCATGGGTATAGGTCACGCCGCCGAGTGCCCCCAGTACTTGTGCCCGCTCGATTTTCTCAGCACGCCCTGAGGTTACGTATACCCGGGCATCGGCAGCAACGGCAAACTGGAGAGCCAGAACCGCAACCCCGCCCCCGATTCCGGTGATGAGCACTCTCTGCTGTGGTCGTAGCTGTCCCTGCGTAAAGAGTGCCCGGTACGCTGTCAGCCCCGCCAAGGGGAGCGCCGCCGCCTCCTCAATGCTCAAGTGGGGCGGTTTCTCAAAGAGCTGCTCTACTGGGACGTGAACGTACTCGGCAAGCGTACCTGCCCGAGGCATGCCGAGAATTTCGTAGGCGCGCCCTTGCGCCCGTGGATTGTCTCCCCAGTTGAGGCTCGGATTGATCACGACCAGCTTGCCCACCCACTGGCGGTGCTCCTCTGAGCCGACCGCTTCGACCACACCGCACCCATCAGAACCGAGGATCGCAGGATACTGAATGCGGGCATAGCGTCCTTGGCGAATCCATTCGTCCCGCCGATTGAGCGCCGCTGCCAGCACACGCACCCGCGCCTCCCCAGGCTGCAGCGGAGGCAATTCCACGTCCTCGATGCCGAAAGAGGTCTGCCGCAATACCAGTGCTCGCATGGACTTCTGCGTGATGTCGGCACTCGGATGCAAAATTAGCGCAGGAAGGGGCGGCACCCCGGTTACTCTGGCTTCGCTGCCGGGCACGCCGGGGAGGGTGTTCTCACTTCGCACTGCGGGAATGTCCTCTTCTCCGGCACCCACGGACCAGCGGACGGTGCGGTTGCTCAGTGCCTACGCCGTTTCAATCCCACAGGAGTGCGATTTGAGCTGACCGGTGGGGCATTGCCCGGCAGCGGGCAGAAAAAAACGGGGCATCCCTCCGATGCCCCGTCAGTGGATGCCAGCGCCGCTTAGTCTGCTACCCCAACCTTCCCAGATGCTGTTTCCACAGCTGCCAGCTGCTGGAGAACGCGCTCTGTAAGGCGGCGTGCACCAATGAAGCGCTTGCTGTAGTAGGTGCTGCGCAGAGAGGAAATCGTCACCCCATTGCGGGAGCTGGCATGGGCAAAGAGGTCGTCGCCCAGGTAGATCCCCACGTGCGAGATATACGCATGGCGCCGGGTATGGAAGAAGACTAAATCCCCGAACTGGAGTTCCTCCCGGGCGACGGGCACCCCGAGGGTATACTGCACTGCGGCTGTTCTCGGAAGCCACACCTGGGCAACTTCGGCGAAGAGGCGACGGATAAAGCCCGAGCAGTCAATCCCGCTGGCGCTCGTCCCGCCGAACCGGTATGGTGTCCCAAGCCAGTCGAGGATGAAATCCATGATTGCCCGCTTGCTGACGCCTGCAGCCGTCAGCTCATCGGCAGCTGAACCTTCCATATACGAGAGCCAGAGGCGGCGGAAGGTTTCCATATCGACCGGGACATCATCTTCCTGCGCCAACTCTTCCGGATCTTCCCCTTCAAGCACGGGCTCTGCCGTCATGCTCGTCTCAGTAGCGGACACACCGTTGACCATATCCCAGAGAGCATGCGATTGCGTGCGGAGCACCTCCAACGCCTGCTCGCGGAGCTGCTCCCGGCGGGCGCTATGCCGGTGCGAGCGCGCCTTTTTCTTCTTTGCCTTACTGACCCACTGGCTGGCTTTCTTGAGTTGCTGAACGGCAAAGGCTGCAGGAGCTTTCCACATATCCACGGCGACGAAGGCAACGGCAGCGCAGAGGACGTGGATTAGTGCTTTCATGACTTCACCCTCCCTGAATGTGAGACCTCACTCCATGCGGACGCGCTCCAGCACGAGCCGATCCATCCCGTCCAGGTGCATTCCCCTGACGCCCGGCTGGAGCAATCGGAGAAGGCGTGGGTAGTAGAGCAAGACCCACGGCGCCTCATCCAGAACACGGCGCTCCATCTGGCGATAGAGCTCGAAACGGCGCTCCTGGTCCCTTTCGGTAAGAGCTTGCTCGTAGAGCGAATCCACCTCAGGCATGCCAAACCGCGTCGTATTCGGTCCCCCCGGAGCACGGTACGGGGAATAGAACAGTGCCAGGAAGTTCTCCGGATCGGGGTAATCGGCAACCCAGTTCGTGCGCCAGAACATGGCACGTCCTTCGCGGACCAATGCCAGGTGCTGCGGGAAACTGGCTTGCCGAAGCTCTAACCGGATGCCGAGGTCAGCAAGCTGCTGCTGAACGGCTTCGGCAACAGAGAGTGTGCGAGGACTAGCACCGAGGTGGAGGACGAGCGGCGGCAACCCGCGCCCATTCGGGAAGCCCGCCTCTGCCAGCAACTTCCGCGCTCGCTCAGGATCGTACCGATACCCGATCGTCTGTGGGGAAAAGCCCGGGAATCCCGGCGGCAGGATTCCATAGTGTGCCGGTTCAGCCAAGCCATAGAGCACGTACCGAATCAGCCGCTCACGGTCAATGGCGTAATTGAGTGCCTGCCGCAGTGCCCGTGACCGCGCCAGCGGGGAGAACCGTCCGCCCTCAGTCGTGGTATCCAGCATGATGCCGTAGTATTCCACCGCATAGGCCGGGACACTCAGGAGCTGGTAGTGGGAAAACTCTGGGCGGAGCTTCCCCTCTGGGGTGAGCACCGATGGCACAATGCCGGGGTCGAGTCCCGAGAGCATATCCAGCCGTCCCTGCTGGAACTCCCAGAAAGCGGTCTTCGGGTCCCGAAGGAAGCGCACCACAACGGAATCCAGGTACGGCAATACCCGTCCGCTCTCATCCCGCCTCCAGTAGCGCGCATGGCGTACCAGCACGAGCCGCACATCGGGAACCCATTCGCTGAGCCGAAACGGACCTGTCCCTACCGGATGCCGGAAGAAGTCTGCACCGTAGAAGCGAACCGCCTCTTCGGGGATAATCCAGCAGTAGGGCAGAGTCAGCAGTGCCAGAAATGGCGCAAAAGGTCGCTGAAGCTCGAATTCCACAGTCGTATCATCGAGGACACGTATCCCGCGGATTCCCTCTGCTGGGCGCTCCCCACGCGCCGTTACCGCGTGGAATTCCTCCACTCCGACGAGCTTGCCCCAGAAAACCCACAGCCCGGGCGAGCGGGTCCGAGCATCGCAGAGGCGCTCGAAGGAGAACTTCACATCCGCAGCGCGGAGCCGCCGTGGCACACCGCCGAAGCATGGATCATCGTGGAAGAAGACATCCGACCGAAGCCAGAAGCGCCAGCGCCGTCCGCTGGAGTGTACACTCCAGCGATGAGCAAGCGCAGGCACAATGTGGAGCGCCGTGTCCAATTCCACCAAGCCATTGTAAAGTTGTGTCCCCGCCCAAATTGCCGCGATGTAGCTCATGTGAGCGGGGTCCAGCGTCGAAATTCCTTCTGCCTCGTTGTACACAAAACTCTTGCGTTCCCCTTGATATCCCTCTCCCGCAGGGCGACACCCTCCAATCAGGAGGAACAGCCCTACCACCCCAGTTGTCAAAGAGCGCCACTGCCTCTGGACCCTGCACATCAGCGGGCATGCAAAAAACGAAATTCCAGGCACATACAGCACCGACCCCGCTTACCGTGGACGCAGCCAGACGTACTTGTAGAAGCGTCGGTCCATGGCGTTGTTGCGGTAGCCGGCAACGTAAGGTTGGAGCAGCCGATAGTCTTCGTCGTAGAAGAGGATGATCATCGGGGCATCGTCCAGAGCGATCTGTTCTGCCTGGCGGTAGAGCTCCACTCGGCGCTGCCGGTCCGTGGTGGCAAGCGCCTGCTCGAAGACAGCATCGAAAGCAGGATTGCGGTAGCGCGTGGAATTGATGGGGCTAGGCTGCTGCTCAGACTCTGGGACCAGCTTGCCGTAGAAGAGATTGAGGAAGTTTTCCGGGTCAGGGTAATCTGCCACCCACCCTAGCCGGAAGAAGGGCACACGCCCGGCATCAATGTCCTGCAGATGCTGGGCAAACTCTACCTGCCGGAGTTCAACCTCGATGCCGAGGTTCTCCCACAGCATTGCTTGGACGGCTTCGGCAACCTGCACGTTGCGTCCACCACCAGCATTGAGCTGGAGCGTGACCTTCGGGAAGCCACGTCCACCAGGATAGCCTGCTTCCGCCAGGAGCTGGCGTGCCCGCTCCGGATCGAAGCGATAGCCGCGCACCTGGCGCGCCGGATACTCCGGCATGGAGGGCGGGATAAGCCCATAGTGCCCTGGCTCTCCCGCCTGCCCCCGGAGAACGTAGCGCACGATGCGTTCCCGGTCTATAGCATAGGCAAACGCTTGCCGCACCCGACGATCGCGGAAGAGCGGATGCTGCGTCAGCATGCCGTAGTACTGCGTTGCCAGCGCCGGAACCCGGAAGAGCTGGAAGCGCCGCCATTCCCCCCGCAGTTGCTTGTGTTCATCGACCACCTGCGGGAAGAATTCCGCCGGAATACGGTAGCACTCCTCCAGATTCCCCTGGCGGAATTCGAGCAACTGCGTCTTCTCATCCTTGATGAAGCTGAAGCGGATGGCATCCATGTACGGCAACGGGTTGCCGAACTCGTCCCGCTGCCAGTAGTTCGGGTTGCGCCGTAAGAGTAGCTCCCGATCCGGCACCCAGGAGACGAACACGAACGGTCCGGAACCGACGGGATTGCGGAAGAAATCGGCACCGTAGTACTCCACGGCTTCCCGCGGCACAATCGCGAAGGTGACCAGCGAGACATAGTACTCAAACGGTGCAAAGGGGCGGGTCAGGTGGATTTCGAAGGTATAGCGGTCCCGGACGACGAAACCAGAGACTCCCGCAACTGCTGGGGCTTGCCCCGTCTGCGCTGCCTGCCGAGTCGCCTCAAAGTACGCATCGGCACCCCTGACCTTGCCACGGAAGTAGTCGAAACCCAGCGTCCCTGTGCGAAAATCACAGGCGCGGGTGAGCGAATAGCGAACGTCCTCTGCTGTCAGCTCCCGCCCCTTACCGCCAGGGAAGCACGGATTGTCGTGGAAGAACACCCCGCGGCGCAGGTAGTAGCGGTAGATCAGCCCGTCAGGGGAAACCTCCCACCGCTCTGCCAGCTCGGGCTGCAGGTGGAGCTGTTCATCGAGCGTGAGCAGCTTGTCGTAAATCTGCTCGGCAACGTGTGCTGAGGTGACGTCGTTGATCTGCACCGGGTCTAGCGACCGCACTTCGCCGACTTCGTTGACCCGATACGTCCCCCCGTAGAAGCGCTCTCCAGCCGCCGGGCGGAGCATCTCCTGCGGTGCCTGCGGGCGAGCACAGCCGAGCAGTGCTCCGGCTATCACTACAGCTGACCATCCTCTCATGACGTCTCCCGTGAGGCTTCTACCGGACAGCAGAGGATGTGCCGATGGCGCAGCGTGTGAATCCCTTCCCGTACCAGGACCGCGGCAATCAGCAGTGCCAGCAGAGAATCCGCCCGCCACAGCCCCACCCACTCCCGCACCAGGACTCCGACGAGCAACGCTGCTGACAGTCCAGCACACGCCAGCGTCTGCTTCGCATCGGCAAGGAGTGCCGCGCTCCCCAGCCGCCGTCCTAGCCGGCTCTTTGCCCAGAAAAGCAGCGGCTTGACCATCACGGAGATGCCCGCCAGCACGAATACCAGCCCATGGGGGTGGGCAACAACATGCCCCAGCATCCGCTCAACCGCCTCAACGGCAATGAAAGCTGCCAGCACAAGGAAGCTCCATCCCAGCAGGAGTACCGCCCGCTGTTCCCGGGAACTGGAGCGCCTGCGTTCCTCCGGACTGAGCGCAGGGGAGAAGCGCCAGAGAATCACCGCTCCGGAGAGGGATTCCACCACCGCCTCCAGACCAAAACTGATAATCCCCCAACTCTCCGAGAGGTGCCCGAGCCAGAGTGCCGCAGCCCCCTCGGCGAAATTGTACGCTACTGTCGCAAGTGCCAAAAACCAGGCAAGCCGAGCTGCACGAACACCAGCAGCGAGGGAAAGTGGCAGACGGACATCCATCAGCGGGTTCACTCTGCTGCCCCGCCAGGACTCGAACCTGGACTCTCCTGATCCAGAGTCAGGCGTGTTGCCAATTACACCACGGGGCAACCTGCGTGGACCGGAGGAGATTCGAACTCCCGACCTCCAGAGTGCGATTCTGGCGCTCTCCCAACTGAGCTACCGGCCCACACCGTGCGGATGCAAAAATAGGGAAAAGCGCCTGCCCGACCTACCTCCGAGCCGAGAGCGAGCCAGGCAGCGGCATAATTTTGCACACCACTCCGGCACTTGCCGAATGAAGCGGCGTCCTCTTGTCGTTCGGCAGCACGATCCAACCGACTGCGGCGCAGCGGTTCTGGCATCGGTGGCGGGCTACTGGGGGCTTCACCTCCCGCTGGCACTCCTGCGCCAGTATACGATGACAGATCGGGAAGGCACAACCGTGCTCGGTATTGTCCGCGCCGCCGAACAGTTGGGCTTCTACGCTAAGGGTGCTCGCATCTTGCCGACGATGCTCCCGGATGTCCCGCTGCCTGCCATTGCCCACATGTACGTCGCCGAGCGGCGGTGGTACCACTTCGTGGTGCTCTATCGGGTCAAGTCTGACTCGGTCCTGCTCGGCGACCCTGCCCGCGGGCTGGTGCAGATGCCGATGGAAGAGTTCCTGGCACATTGGACGGGCATTGTCATCATCCTGGCACCACGGGAAGATTTCCAGGAGGCTGAGGTCGGTACGTCACGCTGGAGGCTCTTCTGGCGTCTGCTGCGTCCACACCAGGCGTGGTTCCTGCAGGCGTTCCTGGGCGCACTCCTGTTCACACTGCTTGGGATGGCGCCAGCAATCTACGTGGGATTGCTCTTCGACACCGTCATCCCGACCGGGAACACCGCCCTGCTCCACGCTCTCAGCGCTGCTCTGGTGGGAATTGTCCTGGTGCGTGCCTTCTTGGGTTGGATGCGCTCTGTTCTGCTCTTCCACGTCGTGCAGCGTATCGATGCAGGGCTGGTTCTGGGCTACTTCCGCCACCTGCTGCGTTTGCCGCAAGCCTTCTTCGATGCCCGGCGGACTGGAGAAATTCTCTCCCGCGTGACCGATGCCGTCAAGGTACGCAATGCCATTAGCACGGCGACCCTCACTCTCTTGGTGGACGCCACCATGCTAGCGACGGCATTCGCCCTCATGTGGCTCTACTCCCCCCAACTGGCGCTGGTAACAACGGGCACATTGCCGCTCTACGCCGGGGTCATCGCGCTCGTGCGCCGCCCCATGCAGCAGACGCAACGCGCACTGATGGAACAGGGGGCGGAACTCCATGCTCACTTCACCGCGACCATTACCGGTATGGCAACTGTCAAGGCGCTGACTGCCGAAGTGTATAGCCAGTGGAAAGCTGAGCGCACCTTCGTTGGCATTCTGCGCCTCCTCGGGCGCTCTCTGCGGCAGTATTTGACGGCAACCACCGCTGCCGAACTCCTCAGTGGGCTCGCCACGGCGGTAGTATTCTGGTGGGGAAGCCTGCTGGTCTTACAGGCTCAGCTGAGCGTGGGACAACTGCTTGCCGTCTCGCTCCTGCTTGGATTTGTCCTGCAGCCGTTGGGACGGCTCCTTTCCCTGCAACAGCTGCTCCATGACGCCTTCATCGCTGCCGACCGTCTCTTTGAGATCATGGTGCTGGAGACGGAGACCCCGACAGCCCACCGGGGAATTGTCCTTGTGCCGGCAGAAGTGCGGGGCGAAATCGAATTCCGCCGCTGCACTTTCCGCTACGGAGCGCGTCCCCCTGTCTTGCGCGAATGCTCGTTGCGGATTCCCGCCGGGAGCATCACCGCCATCGTGGGGGAATCCGGCTCGGGGAAGACCACCCTGGTGCGCCTCCTGCTCAAGCTCTACCCCATTCAGGAAGGCGCCGTACTGCTCGACGGCATTGACATCCGGGACATTGACACCGAGTCGCTGCGCCGCATCATTGGAGTAGTCCCACAGGAGGTGGAGCTCTTCCATGGAACCGTCCTGGAAAACATCGCTTACGGGGATATGCAACCCGACCGCGAACGTGCCCTTGCCGTCTGCCGCCGTCTGGGACTAGACCGCATGATCGCCGAGCTGCCTGGGCGGTACGAAACCTTGCTGGGCGAGCACGGGGTGACTCTCTCCGGTGGGCAACGCCAGCGCTTGGCTATTGCTCGCGCTCTCTACCGCCAACCCCGTGTGCTCGTTCTGGATGAAGCTACCAGCAACCTCGACGCCGAAGCAGAAGCGGCACTGCTCCAACTGCTGCGCGAGTTACGCCACGAAGGGATAACCATCGTGCTCATCGCCCATCGGCTCAGCACCGTGCAGATTGCTGACAAAATCGCCGTACTGGCCGACGGGCACTTCATTGAGGAAGGCACCCACAGGGAACTCCTCGCCCGCCAGGGGCTCTACGCACGCCTGTGGCAGCGCTACACCGCCGGTGCTGTCTCCGAGCTGGCGCTTTCCTGATGAGTTCTGGCGAGCGCCATCGCTGGGAAGAGCTCGAACGCCACTTACTTCCGGCAGAAGAACTACCGGAGAGCCTCGAAGCACAATTGGTGCGTCCTTCGCCAGCAGGGCTTTGGAGCTTCTGGGCAGTGGCTCTCCTGCTGGGCATCGCCCTTCTCTGGGCAGCCTTCGCTGAACTGGAGGTCACGGTACGCTGCCGCGGATATCTGCGCTCGGTTGTTCCTCCACAGGTCTTCCACAGCCCGTACGACGGGATCGTGGAAGCAGTGCAGGTACGCCTCCACCAGCACGTTCGCCGGGGTGATACGCTCTTGCGGCTCCGCGACAGCGAGCTGCGTGTGCGGCTGGAGGCTCTGCAGCAGGAGCTCGCCCACCAGAGCCAGCTCTTCGCCGAACTATCCGCTTTGCTGCGCCTGTTACCGGATGGGGGAACCCCATCGCAGATTGTGCAAAACCTGCCCTCTCCCCTGCGCTGGCGCACACCGCTTGTTCGCAGCCTGGCTGAACTCATCCGGAAGGACCTCCAACTCTTTGCTCGCCAGCACGAAGCTCTCACAAAACGCTGGGAGCGCACCGCTGCCCTCCACGAAAAGCAATTCGCTAGCCCCGAAGAGTATGAATCCGTCACCGCCGAGCTCCGCCTCCAAGAGCTCAGAGTCTTGCAATACCTCCAATCCCGACGCCAGGAGTTGGAACAGCAGCGGGATGCTCTCGAACACCGTCTCCAGGACCTCCGCCAACAGCTCGGTGTACTGCAGGAACAGCTGCAGAAAACAGCTCTGGTGGCGAATGTAGACGGGCAGATAACCCAGCTGTCCATCCAGAAACCCGGTGTCTACGTCGCAGCCGGGCAAGAATTGCTCACCATCACGCCGGAGGCACGGTTGGAAGCAGAGTTGCTCGTCTCGCCTCAGGACATCACGCTCGTCCGCCCTGGGCAGCGCGTTCGTTACAGCATTGCTGGGCTTCCGCCGGGGCAGTGGGAACCGCTCTGGGGCACAGTGGAGAGCGTCGCCGAAGACGTCAGCGCCGAGGGGGCAGTACTCGCCTATCGGATACGGGCATCGGTGGATACAACCACAATCCGGATGCAGCTGCGCTCGGCTCATGCTCCGCAGGTCCAGCTTCGGAAAGGACTTCCCTTGGAGGCAGCAATCCACGTCGGGCGCAAACCCGTTGCCGCCTGGCTCTTCGACCGTTCCCGTCACCTCTGGCAAGAGCTGACTCGGTAACTACTGCACTGAGCGCAGACGGCGCTGCACCACCGCCAATGCTGACGCTACGGGATGGTGATTCCCGTGTACGGTTCCGCCTCGCATGTACATCCCCGACGAGGAACCGCCGTCCAGATTCAATGCCCGATATGCCCCCAGGCGCTGCATGATGCGGGCAAGTTCTGCGACTGTTGCCCCTGCAGAGGTAGCGTTCTGCTCGACCACGACCAGCAGCAGCTCGCCCTGACGAGTCTGTCCCAGAGCCGTCCGGGAGCGCCGCCGGTGGAGAAAGCGCCGGGAAACTGTCCCCTCCAGCTCCGCCGTCAGACGCACGCGTCCGTTGCGCACCAGCTGCGGTGTCCCGCTCCAGATATGCCGCACCGGGAAGGGAACCGAAGGACTCAACCGACTCTCCAGCCAGACCGTATCACCGATGCCGGGGCGCCATACCACATCACTCCCGAGCGAGAGCAGACAGCCCCGCAGCGGCACCACGGCAACGCCGGAATCCACCCCGATTACTTGGCAGGGGACGCTTCCGTTGAGATAAGGCTCCCGCAGGTAGCGCAGCCGAAGCTTCCACAGTCGGCACTCAACCGTATCGGCAGGAATAGTTACCACGACGAAGCTATCGGGATTCTCCTCATCGGGCATATTGACCAAGCTCGGAAACAGCCGGGGAATCGTATCACCGGCAGCCCGTGTGTAGAGCACCATTCCCTGCTGCCCCTCCCGACTGTTGACCGCAGACAGCGGGATTCGGCTGTTGTCGGGCAGACGGACCCAGAGCGATAGCAAAAAGGTATCCAGCAGGAACCGTCCTGCCCCGTCAGTGACTATTGCACTCCAGCGCTTGTAGCGCCGCAGCTGCAACACCTCACCCTCCGAGGCGGTGATCCCGACCGGAGACCCGCCACGACTCCAGAAGTACCCATTGACCGCCGCGACCACCTCACGCACTGGGTTCAGCGAGTCATATCGCTGGACGATATCCGAGAGTGTCTCCTGCCGTCCCGGCTGGGAAGGAATGAGCATAACCTCCAGCGAAGGCTGCCGTGTATCCACCCGCACGACGTGGAGCCGCTGCACAACGGCTCCTTCAAGTCGGTACTCCTGGTAGCGCACACCCGGGGTCAGGAGCGTGTCAGCAAGGCGCTCCCAGCGAGGTGCCCGAACGCGGCGGCTGCGCGCGGCGGAGCGCCTCATCGAGCGAGTCGGACGCGCTCTTGTCCGGGATACTTTCGAGCTCTTCCTACTTACCTTTGCCGAGCGTGGCTGCCGGGTGCGGCGGTCCCGCTCCACCGCCGCTGCACGCGCCTCGACCACCATCGGGAAGGGATTCTGCCGGATTTCCCCCGGTGCAAGGAAGAGAAACGCGACCGCAGCGAGCACTGTACCCATTACTGTCGCTTGGGCTGCCGCCACCGACGCCACAGACGCCGCAGATGCCCTACGCTATAAGGAAATACCAGCGACGGCGCCAGATTCTGAACGTAGCGGTATCGCTCCTCCGCCGGCAATTGCCGGAAGACCCGACGGCGCCACCCCACTTCCCCGAGCAATGACCCGAGGACATAGCCGAAGAGCACGTAGCTCAAATGCCCTTGGTACACCACCAGCGAGAGCCCAAACCCGGAGGCAACCAGCGCTGAAATGCCCAGCACGAGCAACAGGAGAAAAATCTCCGACGCATCAAGCCAGAGTCTCTGGTACGGATTGCCCAGCAGACGCCGCTGCTCGCGTATCCACGCCAGCGCCATCCCTGCCCCGGCTGTCAAAATCCCGATGGGCAGCGCTACCTCGACCGTCACCACCGGCGTAAATGCGCCAACGAAGAAGCCCTGCACCGCCAACAACACAACATACTCCCAGAGCCGGCGGCGTACTTTGTGCTCCAGAACCGCCTGCAGCACATGTTCAGACAGCATCTGCCCAGACTCTGCCATGGGCAAGCAAATTACGTAATTTGGCAGCAGTCTCCCGAGCTGTCTACCAGCACCGTGAGCACAGCACGTCGCACACTCTACCACCTCCTCCTCGGGCTCGCCTCAGTCGGTGCACGGCTTTCCCCGAGCCTCCGCTCGAAGCTGCGGGCACGCCGGCAGTGGCGCCCCTTACTCCACCGCCTGCAGCAGGAGGCGCCGCTCAAGGGAGAGCTCCTCTGGGTCCATGCCGCATCAGCGGGAGAATTTGAACATGTGCGGACGGTGCTCGAACTCCTCCGGCATCGGCATCCCGGGCTCCGCGTGGTCCTGACTTTCTTCTCCCCATCGGGCTGGGAAGCTCACCGGCAGACGCCGCTGGCGGACCACGTCCTGCTACTCCCACCGGATACACCAGCAGCGGTGGAAGCATTCCTGGAGCTCCTCCACCCAAAGGTTGCCGTCTTCGTGCGCTACGAGCTCTGGCCTGGATACCTTGAGGCTCTGCAACGCCGTGGCATTCCCGCAGTACTTGTCGCGGCGACATTCCCGCAGAGTCCACTTTGGCGCCTCCCTGGAGCTCGGTCTGTCCTGCGCCGTATGCTGCGCTCCTTCACCGTGCTTGCCGCCGTCCGACCTGACGATGTTGTCGCCTTCCGGAAGCTCGTGCCCGAGCTACCCGTTGAGCTGGTCCCGGACCCCCGCTATGACCGCATTTGGTCGGTTGCCACCAGCCCTGCTCCTGACACGTTCGGCTTCCCCTGGTCTGATTCCTCGTTCTTCCGCCTGATTGCTGGCAGTACCTGGAAGGCGGACCACCGTGTCATCGCTGAGGCTATCCGCCGGCTTCCACCACAGCTGCAGCGCCGTCTCTGCGTGGTCCTGGTCCCCCACGAGCCTACCCTGGAGGTTCTCGCTTCGCTGGAGCGGCTCTTTCCGGGAGCACTGCGCTGGAGCCGCCTGTCAGAACTCCATGCCGGCAGCGCACCCCGGCAGGGCATGCAGGTACTCGTGGTTGACCGCGTGGGGATGCTGCTGCAGCTCTACCGGCACGGTGAGGCTGCATACGTAGGAGGTGGCTTCGGACGATGTGTCCACAACGTGGTCGAACCCGCCGCCTATGGGCTCCCGCTTGTCTGTGGTCCTGCCATCGGCTGTTCGCTCGATGCGCCGAAATTCCACGCCAGCGGGGCACTCACCGTAATCCGCACGCCAGCAGAGCTTGCTGCTTGGCTCTC
Source organism: bacterium HR21 (assembly GCA_002898295.1). GTDB lineage: Bacteria > Bacteroidota > Ignavibacteria > Kapaibacteriales > HRBIN21 > HRBIN21. The sequence continues at coordinate 78,474 of BEHX01000006.1, read as the reverse complement.
CACGATGATGACCGACGAAGCCCGGCGGTCCCATCAAGGACGTGCCGCCCGAGAGCTCGTTGGACACAACACCGGAGGAACCCTCCGCGTCGTCACCCTGATCGAAGCGCTCCTCAAAAGCGGAGGAGCTGCGCCAGTACCGCAGCAATCTGCTCAACCGTTGGAATCACCGCATCCATGAGCACACGGTTGTACGGCACCGGACAATCGGGAGCTGCCACCCGCTCCACAGGGGCATCCAACCACCGGAAGGCTTCGCGAGCAACCGTTGCAGCAATCTCTGCCCCAAAGCCGCAGGTCCAGGTGTCCTCATGCACGATCAGACAACGGCTCGTCTTGCGCACCGATGCCAGCACACTCTCGACATCCCATGGGACTAGAGTCCGCAGGTCTATGACTTCCGCATCGGCTCCGAGTCGCTCGACTGCTTCCAAGACGCGGTAGAGCATCGCTCCCCAGGTTACAACCGTCACCTGGGTGCCTGGGCGGACCAGTGCCGCTTTCCCGAAGGGGAGCACGAAAGCATCTCCTGGATAGGGACGCCGTGCCGGCGGGGTATCGTACAGCGCCCGATGCTCTAGAAACAGCGTCGGGTCATTGCCTCGGAGTGCCGCCCGCAGAAGCCCGACAGCATCTTCGGCATTCGACGGAAAAGCAATCCGCCACCCTGGAGCATGGGCAAAGACAGCCTCACCACAGACGCTATGCCAGGGATCGCCCGTGACTTTGCTAAACCCGACTGGAATCCGCACGACAATCGGGGCTGCAAACCGACCGGCAGTACGCCAGCGGATGGTACCACAGTCGTTGAGCTGCTCGGTAGCAGGGTCGGCATACTTGCGGAACTGGATTTCCGGCACCGGGACCAATCCCGCCAGTGCCATCCCAACTGCCCGCCCAATGATGCCCTCCTCGGAGAGCGAGGTATCGAAGACGCGCTCGGCGCCAAAACGCCGTTGCAGATCGAGCGTCGCCCCGTGCACCCCACCCTTGAGACCGACATCTTCGCCGAAGACGAGCACCCGCGGATTGAGCTCCAGTTCCCGTTCCAGAGTCCGCCGAATTGCGTCCACCATATTGATGCGCGGTCCGCTCGGCTCCGGCACGGGCGACCCAGCAGGGAGGGAGACTCCCTCCGGGAGCATACCACCGACCTGCTGGGGGAATCCCGGCTCAAAGAAGAGGAAACGCCGAGCCGTTGCTGGGTCCGGCTCAGGCTGCGCGAGCGCAGCAGCGAGCGCTTCATGCACAGCGACTTCGACCTCTCTTTCGAGTTCCTCCCAAGCACGGCGGCCCAGCACACGACGGCGCTGCAGGAAGGTCCGCAGGCGCGGGAGCGGATCCCGCCGCTGCTCTGCCTCCCGCTCCTCTGCGGTCTTGTAGGCTTGGTTATCGGCGCTGGAGTGCCCGCAGAGGCGGGGCACGGAGACCTCCAGCAATGCCGGACCAGCAGCCGAACGCACGTACGGGATTGCCTCCGCGAGCACCTCTGCGAGGGCTTCCGGGTCGGTTCCATCTGCTTCCCAGATACGCAGCCCGGCAAACGAGCGCAGGTTCGGGGCAATCCGCCCTCCGGGGGTCTGTTGCTGCGCCGGCACGGAGATGCCGTAGCCGTTGTTCTCGATGAAGAAGAGCATCGGCAGCCGGAGCGTTGTCGCCAGCGTCAGCGCTGACCAAAAGCCATTGGTTGCCACCGACCCATCCCCACCGAGTGCGACGGCAATTGCCCCCTCCCAGTCCGGTTCCCGCAGTACACGCCAGCGATAGAGAATTGCCTGTGCCCAGCCCGCCGCCGGTGTATACTGCGCCCCGACATCACCGCTGGCAGGCAGGACCGTCACACCACGCCGCGGCGGCATGTTGAAGACTACCCCAATGTCCCGTCCCCCGTTCGGGCTGCCAACCCGAGCCAGGGGTCCAGCAAATGCCTCCTCCGGCGTCAGTCCTACTGCCAGCATAAACGGGCGCGAACGGTAGTAGACCGTTGCCCCGTCGTGGGGATGGCGCAGCTGCAGCCCCAGAAGGATTTGCGCCAGCTCATGCCCCTTTGCCGAGAACTGATACGTGATCTTCCCAGCCGGGAGCAGTTCCTGTTCTTCCAGCTCATCAATGCGTCGGGAAAGGAGCAACAGCCGAGCGACTTCGCGCCAGTCTATCGCTGCATGTGGTCCCCGCCTCGGGGAAGCCACTACTCTCTGGGCAGCTTTGCGCATTGCTCGATTTACCGTGATGACACCGCAGTGCTCTGCACCCCACCTCCTGCCTCCTCCTGCGCTGCACACAGCGAGACGAAGCGGAAGGCGCGCCCATCGAAGAGCCCACGGTCGCTGAGCTTGAGGATCGGAATAACCAGCAATGCCATGAAGGACAGGGTCATGAATGGGGCTCGCAACGGAGACCCCAGACGCTTGGCGGCTGCATCCAGCTCCATGTAGCGGCGGGCAACCGTATAGCCCTCCTCCGGGCTCATCAATCCCGCAATGCCGAGCGGCAGGACCTGGACAGAGTTGCCCTCCGCAACGGCAAGCCCACCCCGGTTCTCCATGACCGCATTGAGGGCGCGGCAGAGCTCCTCATCGCTTGCTCCCACGGCAATGACATTGTGCGAATCATGCGCCACACTGGAGGCAATTGCCCCCCGCCGCAGCCCAAATCCTCGGATAAATGCCACCGCCGGGGGCGCCTCAGCGTAGCGATTGACGACCACGAGCTTGAGCACATCGTGAGTCGGGTCCGGCACGAGCTCCCCGTCCCGAGTCGGTACTTCCCAGAGGAGTTCGCCGGTGATGAGCTGTCCATCGTACGCCTCGATGACCCGCACACGCCCCGGACACGCCGGCACCCGCAGCTCCTCTGTCCGCACAAGACGCCTAACGAAGCGATTGACCAACTCAACTTCCCGGTGAGGCAACAGGCTCTCGCCTTCCCGTGCGACGCAGTGACCACGGACGTAGGTTGCCAGCACGGAGAAGTCCTGCAGGTCCTCCACCACGATGAAATCCGCTGAATCACCCGGACGCAGCATCCCAAGGGGCAACCCGTAGTGTTGCACCGGATGCAGGCACGCAGCCCGCAGAACGTCGAACAGATCGTAGCCGGCTGCAACCGCCCGACGCACCAGCACGTTGATATGTCCAGCAACGAGCGCGTCAGGATGCAAGTCATCCGTGCACAACATACAGCGTTCTGGATGGAGCCGGAGCAAGGGGTGGAGTGCCTCGAAATTCCGTGCTGCAGAGCCTTCACGGATCAAGATCCACATGCCCGCTGCGACCTTCTCGAGGGCTTCTTCCAGCGTGAAGCACTCGTGATCGGTCGTAATCCCATACGCAGCGTAGCGGCGAGCCTCCTCCCCGCGCAGTCCCGGCGCATGCCCATCAATGGGGCGTCCATACGTCTGGGCAAGCCGGAGTTTTGCCATCACCTCTGGGTCCTCTGCCAGGACGCCGGGGTAGTTCATCATCTCGCTCAAGTACGGCACCCCTTCGTCGAAAAGTGTGCGAATCTCCTCCACGCTCAGTTCTGCCCCAGCCGTCTCAAAACGCGTTGCCGGGACACATGACGGTGCCCCGAACCAGAAAAGGAAAGGCACCTCCGACGCTGTCCGGCGCATGTAGCGCACCCCTTCAATACCCAGGACATTGGCGATCTCATGCGGGTCAGAGACTGTCGCCACCGTCCCATGGATGACGGCTAAGCGGGCAAACTCCGGCGGCGGTAGCAGCGAGCTCTCCACATGGACATGGGCATCGACGAACCCGGGCAAGAGGTACACCGATGGAACTTCCGAGGCTGCCCGTGGCTCCCGTGCAACAATCCGCCCGTCCTGGACCACGACTTCAGCCGGCAGAATCTGCCGTCGGAGGATATCGACCACATGTCCTGCAATACGGAAGCTCCCGCCTGCTGCTGGGAATTCACTACTCATCGGCTCTCCGCCCCGCACCGGACATGCTCAACAGAAAAAAGGCGCCGCCCTCGACCGGCGCGGCGCCCCAAGAGTCCAAAGACACTGCCCTAGCGGACCACCACAACCGGAACTGTCGCCACCGAAGCACCATGACGGACTTGGAGCATGTACGTTCCCGAGGCAACACCATCGAGAGGCAACACCACGAGCTGCTGCCCTGGGGTCAGCTCCAACTCTCGGACCGCCACACGCTCACCGGCAACTGTGTACAGCTCCACAATAGCGCGCCCTCCGGCAGCTCCTCCTACCAGCAACCGAAGTTCCTGCCGGACTGGCTGCGGCGTAACCCGAACCTGGAGCTGTTCCCCTCCAGATGCCCTCGGTTCCTCAACCGAGGTCACGGCCGAGAAGGTGGCAATGGTGACATACTGCCGATCCAGGAGCTGCCACTGCGCATCAACCAGGCGCTGCAGAATGGTCGGCACAACGTTCGTATCCACGATGGTCTTGACCATCACGAGCGGAATCTGCTGCAAATCGTTCGGGACAATCGGCGGTATCCACGCAAGCTTGTCCCAGATGGGCGTCTGCGTGACATTGACCGGCTCCGACCAAGCACCATCAGGCAGGGTCCGGGTTGCCACATAGACATCGGTGGTCAGGAACGTATCAGGTGCCACTCCATCGTTGTTGATGTCCACCTGGGCAATGTACACGGTTCCCTCAATCCACTTTGCCAGCAGCTTCGTGCCATCGGCAGTCCGGCAGAGCTGCAGTTCGTTCCCCACCTGGGTTGCCGCCGGCGAGTTCGGGTCTGGAATCAGGGCGAAAGTCAGCCACGAGCGGTCGGCAATCTTGCGGAGCGTCCAGGTCCCGTTGGCATAGGTAGCCTCGACCATCTGGGCAATGCGGTCCTGCAGCGGCTTGGTCGTGTCGAAATCGAAAATCTGGAAGGCAATGCTAACCGCTCCGTTGCCGTATGCGGCAAAGGACTTTGGCACTGCGACTGCCCCTCCGGCAACCGTTTGGAGCCCGAACGGAACACTAATGTTGTCTACCGTTGCTCCCTGGTCGAAGGCGTAGGAGCGAATCGCCGAGGGCTGGAGGAAAGTCGGACCCTGCCACGTATTGCCGCCGTCCCGGGAAATGAAGAAGCCAACGGTTGGCAGTCCGGGATCGTCCGCATTGGCGAAGCGTCCGAAGACAGCCGCAACGATATTGCCCGCATCATCCCGAGCAATCCCAATCGGGGTATTGGTACGAAAGCCGGGCTGCCCCGGATCAGCAAAGACCGTACTCCTCCACTCGTCAGGGACGTAGCCCACAGGAGGAGCACTGAAGTCGTGGAGCCGCAAACCGATGTAGTTCTGCTCCGAGGTCGGCACAGTGTTCGGCGCAATGAGCGAGCTCAGGACAAAGGCAATGTCACCAGCAGCTGTGGCAGTGATGCGGGAGTCCGTGCTCCAGGTGTACTGAACCGAACCGCTGCCGGGAATGGTGACTGTTGCCCCATCACTGAACCAGCTTTCCACATCGGCACTGCCAACCTGCACGAAGCCATCCCGAGAGCCGATCCACCCCTGCCCGCTGGTCACCGGACTGGTGAATACCAGGATGAGATCCTCCGGATTCTGGGAGTTGCCCGGGTTGACGAGATAGCCACTCGGATAGCGCGGCAGCTGGGTAACCGGGTTTCCGTCGAAGATCTGTACGGGCTGCGACCACGATTGCCCGCGCGTGGTGGAGTAGCGGTAGTAGAGTCGGTTGCCATCCCCTGTCTGCTGAGTCGAGCCGCCGCGTTTGACGGTGACGAGCACATTACTGGCGGGATCCCACCAGAGTGGCTGCTGCTGCCAGGAGTAGTACGAGAAGGCATTGATGAGCGAATCGAAGACAAACTCCTGGATTTCCGTCGGGCGCTGCCCGTTGCCGAGAAGGAACGGCAGATGAGCCGTTGTGGGAAGAACCCCATCTCTCTGCCGCACCACCGGTGGTTCCGATAGGGCAGGCACACTGGGGGGTCCCGGCAGCAAGAACTGCGCCGCCGCACTGATGCTCACGATTCCAACGCTCAGATAGATTGCGACATACCGCATGGGACTCGGCACCATTTGTGGAACATCACGTGTCGTAGGCATAGAATCCGCGCCCGACTTTCCGCCCGAGCAGTCCGGCATCGACGTACTGCTGTTGGAGCAGCGAGGGGGCAAAGCGGGGCTCGTGGAAGTGCTGCTCATAGATGGAGCGCGTCACATCCATGTTGACATCCACCCCGATGAGGTCCATCAGCTCGAAGGGACCCATTGGGAACCCTGCGCTCCGCATGAGGCGGTCAATCTGCTCAAGGGCAGCAACTCCTTCCGTGACCAGGCGGAGCGCTTCATTATAGTAATTGCGCGCTATTCGGTTGACAACAAAACCGGGGATATCCCGGACGACTACGGGTGTCTTGCCTAGGCGCTCAACGAAGGCAAGTGCCCGCTGTAAGGTCTCTTCCGAGGTGCGGGCACTGCGAACCACCTCTACCAGGCGCATAATGTGGGCGGGATTGAAGAAGTGGAGCCCGATACAGCGCTCTGGGTGGTGGAGCACTGAGGCAAGGGCGGCAATCGAGATAGAGGAAGTATTGCTGGCAATAATCGTCCTCGGGGAGATCCCCAACGACTCCAGTGCTCGAAACAGCTCCTGCTTTGCTGCCCGGTTCTCGACAATGGCTTCCACGATGAGATCGCAGGGCAGCAACTCGACGAGCGTCGTTGCTAATTCCAGGCGAGCGCGGAGCGTATCGAGCGGCTCGGAGAGTTTCCCCTTGGCTTCTGCTCTCTGAAAATGCTCCATGATCGCCGTTTCGGCGTTCCGCAGAGCATCGGGGCGGATATCGTAGAGGCGCACGCGGTAGCCTGCTTGCATACAGGCGATAGCAATCCCGCGCCCCATTGTCCCGGCACCGCAGATACCGATCGTCTCCATGCTCAGTCCTTCAGCACGCCGAACTCTCGCCCAACCTTGATAAAGGCTTCAAGTGCCCGGTCGAGGTGCTCGCGCGTGTGCGCTGCCGAAATCTGGACCCGAATCCGGGCTTGCCCTCGCGGGACTACCGGGTAAGAGAAACCCACAACGTAGATCCCCTCTTCGAGCATGCGATGGGCAAACCGATGTGCCAACACGGCGTCATAGAGCATGATGGGCACAATGGGATGGTCTCCGGGCTTGAGCTCAAAGCCCGCTTCCGTCATGCGCTGCCGGAAGTAGCGGGTGTTCTGTTCCAGACGGTCGCGTAGCTCCGTGGTCTCCGAGAGCAGATCGAAGACAGCAATTGCTGCGCCGACCACCATCGGTGGCAGCGAGTTGCTGAACAGATACGGTCGCGAACGTTGGCGGAGCATCTCAATGATTTCCCGTCGCCCGGTTGTAAAGCCTCCAATTCCCCCGCCCAGTGCCTTGCCCAGAGTCCCAGTGATGAGATCCACTCTTCCGATGACGCCGAAGTACTCTGTTACCCCACGCCCAGTCTTGCCGACAAAGCCCAGAGAATGGCTCTCATCCACCATTACCAGCGCTCGGTAGCGCTCTGCCAGCTCGCAGATGCGATCCAGCGGCGCCAGATTGCCATCCATGGAGAAGACAGCATCGGTTGCGATAATCTTGAAGCGCGCCCCCTCGGCATCAGCTTGTTGGAGCTTGGCTTCCAGATCGCTCATATCGCAGTTGCGGTAGCGGTAGCGCTTCGCTTTGGTCAGGCGGATGCCATCGATGATCGAGGCATGGTTGAGTTCGTCGGAGATGATCGCGTCCTGCTCTGTAAAGAACGGCTCGAACAGCCCTCCGTTGGCGTCGAAACAAGCAGCGTACAGTAGCGTGTCCTCGGTACCGCAGAATTCGGCGATCTTCCGCTCCAATTCCTTGTGTAGGTCCTGCGTGCCGCAGATAAAGCGAACGCTGGACATACCAAAGCCGTGGGTATCCATCGTTCGCTTCGCTGCTTCGATGATGCGCGGATCAGCCGAGAGACCGAGGTAGTTGTTGGCGCAAAAGTTCAAAAGCTCCCGCACCTCACCGTTGATGCGTACGCGGACCACCGGTCCCTGCGGACCGAGGATCTCTCGCTCCTCTTTGTAGAGTCCGCTTTCACGGAGGCTCGCTAGCTCGCGCAGGAGGAACTCGCGGAAAGCCGCATCATACATTGCCGTGCCCGTTAGAGCTCAGACGATGCAAATTTACGCAACTCCCTCTGCCTTGCTACTTAGCTCCGCACACCAGCGTCGGACACCGGCAATGTAGACGGCACGGACTCGAAGGGCAACAAGCTCCTCACGGGAGCAGTGTGCGGGGTTGCGATCCAGCACAACCAGATCCGCATCGTAGCCCGGCAGGAGGAGTCCCCGCCGGTCGTCAAGGTCAGCGGCGTAGTGTGCCCACGTCGTATATGCTGCCAGACTCTCCGCTGCTGTGAGGCACTCCTCGGCTCCCCACGGCTGTTCTTCGCCCAGGGGGATGCGGAAGCGGAAGGCTGCTAAGCCTGCTGCTACATCCGGAGACTCAATGGGGAAATCCGAGCCTGCTGCCAGAGGAATACCCGCCTGCAGGAGGCTACGCCACGGGTAGGGGATGCTCTCACGTCGGTTGCCCAAGCGCCGCCGTGCCATGGGAGCATCGTGAACGCAGTGGAGCGGCTGCACTGAGGCAATACAGCCTGCCTCCGCCATGAGGGCAAGGTCGTCTGGATGAACCAGCTGTGCATGTTCGATGCGGAGCCGCTGTTCGAGTTCGGCACGACCATGCACCCGCACAGTGTGATACACCCGTGCCACCTGCCGGTTGGCAGCGTCCCCAATAGCGTGGATAGCAACCTGCCAGCCCGCCTCTAATGCCTCGCTGACCAGCTGCTCCAGCTGCGCCGTCTCAAAGAAGAGCAGTCCCCGCTGTTCGGGACGGTCTGCATACGGCTCCAACAGCGCCGCTCCATAGGATCCCAACGCTCCATCAGCGTAGAACTTGACTCCGCAGAGCCGAAAGAACTCTCCCGTCGTTGGCAGCAGTCCAGCAGCATACCACTCACGGTGCTGTGCCCGCACATAGCTCTGCACCCGAATCGCCAGTTGCCCGCTGGCTGCCAGCTCCTGGAAGACCGGCACCCAAGCAGGGTCAACATCCATGTCGTGAACTTCTGTGATGCCCAATGGAAGCAGGCGCTGCACAGCTTGCAGAATCGCCCTCCGGAGCTCCTCCGGGCTCGGAGCAGGGACGTGCCGGAGCACGAGCTCTGCCGCTGCGTCAATGAGGATACCACTGGGCTCCCCGGAAGCTCGACGGAGAATCAGTCCACCAGGAGGGTCGGGCGTCTGTGCCGTAATCCCTGCCCGACGGAGCGCCTCACTATTGACCCAGAGAGCATGCCCATCGACACGGCGGAGCACCACGGGAATATCCGGGAAGAGCGCATCCAGGAGGGTAGCCTCAGGGAACCGCGGAGGATTCCAGCGCTCGTGATTCCAGCCGCCCCCAAGCAACCACTCGCCTCGGTTCGGACCCCAGGAGCGCAGGAGCTCCAGACACTCTTCCAAACTCGTACAGTGCCGCAACTGAGGCTGCCCAAGCTCGAGCCCGTAGTGCACAAGGTGTCCATGAGCATCCACAAATCCGGGCAGAACCCACGCACCTGGATAGGTGTCGATTCCTGCCTCTGTCTCGATGGTGACGCCTCCATCGGCTGGAGAAAGCTCACGGATTCGCCCTCCGCGGATGCGAATCAGCACCTGCTGTGCTTCCATCGTGGATGTCAGACCCGCACCCGACCCGGATCAATCTGGTCCAGGTACCGCTTCTTCGCCTCCAACTGCTCCCGCGTCTCCGGCGCTAAGGGATCCGGCAAGCAGCAATCCACGGGGCAAACCGCCGCACACTGCGGCTCATCGTAGAAGCCCACACACTCCGTGCACTTGTCCGGGACGATGAAGTAGTACTCGGCTGACCAGAAGTCCCGCTGATACCCGCCGGGAGAGTAGGAGCCTGTGTACGTCTGCCCCCCGAGCGTCCACTCAGAGCCTGGCTCATAGATCGCCGTGTTCGGGCACTCAGGCTCGCATGCACCGCAGTTGATACAATCGCTCGTGATGTAGAGTGCCATGGGTACTGGAAGAATGCCATCCAACAGTCTTGGAACACTTGCAAACTTACAAAGCAAACCGTTATGGTGCCAGCGCAGGGGACAGACTGCGTCCCGTTGCCGGCTTTTCCCTAAGTTTGTGTTCGCCTCGGGTGTCAGGGAAGGTGGGGGCGGTTGTGAAACAGACCCAACGGGAACGGTCCCAGCAACAGCAAGACACCATGAGGTTTTTCCCCCGTTACCCTGCCTCCAAACTCGTGCTCGTCTTCGGAGACTATGCAGCCGTAGTCAGTGGCTATGGGATTGCCGTTGCCGTATTGGCATACGGCTTCGGACGACCAGATGCCTGGGGATTGCTTCGGCAGTGGGAGCCGTGGCTGGCATTTGCTGGCTTTGGGCTAGTGTGGCTGCTCATCTTACAACACCACGGTCTGTACAAGCAGCACATCTTCCGCTCCCGTTCTCGACACACTGTCTTGCTCCTCCGCTCAGCTTTCTACGCCCTCATTGGCTTTGCCCTGATCGCCTTCTTCCTCCGTCCGCCACACTGGCTCGACAGCCGCTTGATCACGGGGACGACCTTCATCGCCGCATTCCTCCTGTTGAGTTGCTGGCGTCTTGGGCTGTTCCCGCAACTCCACCGGCAGCTGCTCCGCTCCGAGCGGCTCCGGCGTCGGACAGCAATCGCTGGCACCGGGACGCTGGCACACTACGTTGCCGAACGGCTCCTGCTGGACGGTGAGCACGACCACCAGCTGGTTGGCTTTCTGAGCGATTCCCTCCCGGTCGGCACCCCGGTACTCAACGGCTACCGCGTCCTAGGCTCATGGCACCACCCAACGGCTCAAACGGCGGAGCTCGAACATATCATCTACGCTGAGCCTATGCTCTCCCCGGAAGACCTTCTGCAATCAGCATCCTCGTGGGTCCGGCACGGTGCCACCACGTCTGTTGTGGCCGAGCTCTATCCCACGCTCATCCCAGAGCGGATGGTAGAAGACATTGCCGGGCTGCGCTTCCTGTCCTTCTCCGGGGTTGAGACGCGGCAACTGCTTCTGCTCTTCAAGCGTGCCACGGATCTCCTCCTGGCTGCCCTGGCGCTCGTCGTGCTGGCACCGCTTTTCGCCCTCATTGCATTGGCAATTTGGCTGGATTCCCCGGGACCTATCGTTCACCGCCAGCAGCGCATCGGACGCCACGGGAAGCGCTTCTGGATGTACAAATTTCGCACAATGGAGCACGGCGCTCCGGTCTATCAAGAGTGGGAAGAGAGCATCCGGGAACGCATCCACGCAGGAAAGCCCCTCTACAAAGTTGTCCCCCAGCACCGGATTACTCGTGTCGGGCGCTGGCTGCGACGGTGGAGCTTGGATGAGCTTCCCCAACTCTGGAATGTGCTCCGCGGAGAGATGAGCCTAGTCGGTCCCCGCCCGCTTCTGCCGGAAGAGGCAACCTACTTTCCGGAGTGCCAGCAGTGGCGCCATCAGATTCCCCCAGGCTGTACGGGACTGTGGCAAATCTCGGACCGCTCCCATACGTTCGTACAAATGCTGCTGCTGGACATCTACTACGTGCAGAACGTCTCCCCGTGGTTGGACCTCTACATCGTGCTGAAGACCATCCCGTACATCCTCCGAGGGCAGAATCGGTAAGCCATGGTCGTGGCTGTGCTCGGCTGCGGGTACTGGGGACCCAACCTGATTCGGAACTTCCTGCAGTGTGCAGAGGTCGAAGCCGTCATCGCCTGTGACCCGAACGAGCAGCGTTTGGAAGCCGTCCGCCGACGCTTCCGATGGGTTCGGACAACCACTTCCGTACACGCCCTCCTCCGTGATCCTGCCGTAGAGGCGGTGGCAATCGCCACCCCTGTTGCCTTCCACCATGAGCTGGCAGCAGCCGCGCTCCGCGCTGGCAAACATGTCCTCGTGGAAAAACCCATGACCCGGAATACTCGCGAGGCAACTGAGCTGGTCATGCTCGCCGATGCCATGGGGTGCACTCTCATGGTAGACCACACTTTCCTGTTTACTGACGCGGTGCAGAAGCTCAAAGAGCTCATCTCGTCGGGAGAGCTGGGCAAACCGCTCTACTTCGATTCGGTTCGGGCAAATCTGGGGCTCTTCCAGCCGGATGTGAACGTTGTCTGGGATCTTGCATCGCACGATGCTGCAATCCTACTCTACCTCATCGAGTTTCCCCCCGTTGCAGTCTCTGCCGTAGGCATGCGGCACTACTACGCGCTGGAAAACCTTGCCTACATCACAGTCCATTACGAGACGGACTTCCTGGCACACTTCCATGTCAACTGGCTGTCGCCGGTCAAGCTCCGGACAATCTGCATTGGAGGCTCCCGACGCATGGTCATCTACGACGATATGGAAACCAGCGAGAAGGTCCGGGTCTATGACCGGGGCGTAGAAATCAGCTCGAAGGAGGGCGAAGAACAGCTCCGCGTCCAGTACCGTGCCGGTCAGATGTACGCCCCCCCTCTACCGAATCAGGAAGCGCTCACCCGTGTGGTAGAGCACTTCCTGAGATGTATTCGCACAGGGCAGCGCCCCATCAGTGACGGAGCCTTCGGACGGGCGGTCGTTGCACTGCTTGAGGCAGCGGAGCAGTCTCTGAGTCAGTGCGGGCAGCGCATTCGATTGTCCGCCGAGTATAGTCTCCCCTCTCTCCCGCTGCTGTTCGCCTGATGCGGTACATTCTGCTCGGCTGCTGTGCTGCTGGGATTCTCGCCGGAACTCTCTCCGCCCAGAACGTGGACGCGCTCTCCGATCCCTGGACCTACGGATTAGCGTTCCGCCGGATTTTGCTCGGTCCTGCTCCACTGCAGCAGATTGTCCTCTGGCCGATTCCTGTCGGCGAGCTTGCCGGACTTCTCCCGGGTAGCGAGCAGCCACCCTATGCCCAGTGGCTCGACTCTGCCGTGCAGCGTCCTGGATTTCAGCTTGTGCCCTCGGTCGGCTCCCACCGCTTCCTGCTCGGCGCCTCCGATAGCCTCCTGCAATTGCTCCTCCACCTGAGCCTCATGAGCCGGACAGGGGTAGCTCGATACGGTGACACTACCTCCAGCTTTCTCCTGGCCCGCTTGGGAGGGCAAGCATTTGTGCGCTACCGAGATGTCCTCGAAGGCTTTCTGGATATTTCCAACGGGGCACGCCTTGCCGGACCGCCGGAGGCAGCTCTCCGGACCGACCCCAGCTTGGGACGCATTCTGAAGTTCACCATCGAGGGACAACGCTACTTTGACCGCTATGCCGGCTACCTCCAGCTGCGCTGGGGCAGTGCCCGCGTGCGCCTCGGACGGGAAGTGCTCAGCCTCGGCTACAGTCCCATTGACAACCTCATCCTCTCTGCCCAAGCGCCGATGCTGGATGGGGTGCTATTGGACATCACCCACTCCCGGCTCCGCTTCACGTACCTCCATGCCGCCGCTGAAGGGACAGACACCGCCGGAGCTCCCGTCCCCTCGAAGTACATTGCCCTGCACCGCCTCGGCTGGGAACCTTTCCCAGGGCTGAGCCTCGCTCTCTACGATATGATTGTCTACTCCGGACGGGGATTTGACCTGGCATACGCCAATCCACTGGCTTTCTTCGTATCTGCTGGGTTGCAGACTGCCGAACGGAGCAACCGCGACAATTCCCTCCTCGCTCTCGAACTTGCCCTTCGTCCCCGCCCCCGGGTACTCCTCTATGGCACCCTCCTGGTTGACGATTTGAACTACTCCACCCTCTTCGACACGAGCATTGCCGGCAATACGAACAAATTCGCATTCCAGCTCGGGGCTGCTACACTGCTCCCGGTAGGTCCTCTCGGGCTCCAGGTCGCCGCCGAGTACGTCCGTATCGGACCGTTTGTGTACACCCACCGGACGATTGTCAACTCGTGGACGCACCTGAATGCCCCACTGGGCTACTCCATGCAACCCAATAGCGACCGGGTCGCTCTCCAGCTCCGCTCCTGGCTTGCTCCTCGAGCGATGCTAACGCTGACAGCCGACTATACACGGCACGGAGAGAACCTCCTCGGACCCGATGGCAAGCTCCTCACCGAGGTGCGTAATGGTGTCATTGTTCCCATTGGGAATGTCGGTGGGGATATCCTCCGCGGGGACGGCGATATGCTGGCGCCGAACCGTTTCCTGCGAGGTGTCCGGAGCTCCACACGACGGTTTCAGCTCCAGCTCGCCGCAGAGTGGCTCCCCAACCTCAGGGGATTTGTCACCGTGGGCTACCTCCACCGCAGCGGCGGCAATGCTCCCACACGCCAGCTGTGGGGAGTGCTCGAAATCCGCCTCGGATATTGAACCCTATTGATCTGCTGCTGGAGCCTGCTCCTGATCAGCGGCGGAAGAATTTTCCGCCGAGGCAGAAGTTTCGATGGAAGCTTCCGGAGCCGCCCCTGCCGCACCGGACGGCGTCTGACCTGCCGCTTCGCTGCTGTCCTGCTCATCTGCGGCAGTAGCTTTCTTCCGCCGTGCCGCACTCTTCTTCTTCGGCTCTCCTCCATCCGGCGGCTCTGGGGCACTCTGGCTCTCGGTCACCGGTGCAACGAAGGCGTACTTCTCCGCTCCCGGAACTGGATGCTGAGCAATGTAGGCTTCGATGGTTGCCCGGTCTTTATCACGGAAATACTCAACCGCGGAGAGCACGATCTTGCGGGCTTCGCGATCGAACTCGACAACCTTCAAATTGAGCACATCGCCGACCTGGAAGTAATCGGCAATCGAGGAGATGGGGGCAAAGGAGAGCTGCGATGCGGGCACGAAGCCATCAACCCCATCGGGGAGCTCTACAATAACTCCACGCTCCAGAATACGCACAATGCGTCCTTCGGTCTCAGCACCGACACGGTATTTTTCGGCAAAGTACTCCCAGGGATCCGGTTGCAACTGTTTGTGTCCGAGTGCGATGCGCCGATGCTCCGGGTCCACCTCCAGGACCACCACCTCCAGCTCCTGTCCGCGTCGGACCAGCTCCCCGGGATGGCGAACCTTCTTCGTCCAGGAAAGGTCGCTGACGTGCACCAAGCCTTCAACCCCCGGCTCCAGCTCTACGAAGACCCCGAAGTTTGTGATGTTGCGCACAATCCCCTTGTGCCGTGAGCCCACCGGGTACTTCTTGACCAGCTCCTGCCACGGGTCGGGCTGCAACTGCTTGAGTCCGAGCGCGAGCTTGCGCTCTTGCTTATCAATGCTGAGCACCTTCGCTTCGACCATCTGCCCGAGGGAGAGCACCTGCGAGGGATGCTTGATGTGCTGCGTCCAGGACATCTCGCTGATGTGAATCAGTCCCTCAATGCCCTTCTCGATCTCCACAAAAGCGCCGTAGTCGGTAATGCTGACCACCTTGCCGCGGACAATCGTCCCGGGCTGGTACTTGTCCCCAATGGTTTCCCAGGGATGCGGGGTCAACTGCTTGATGCCGAGCGAGATACGCTTCTTCTCCTCGTCGAAGTCCAGCACGACTACCTTGACCGTCTGGTCCAGCGATACAATCTCACTGGGGTGATTGACTCGTCCCCAGGAGAGGTCGGTGATATGAACCAGTCCATCTACCCCGCCCAGATCCACGAAGACTCCGAAGTCAGTGATCGCTTTGACCGTGCCCTCCAGGACCAACCCACGCTCGAGCTGGCTGAGAATCCGTTGCCGCTGCTCGGCAATTTGGTCTTCGAGCAAGACCTTGCGGCTTACCACGACATTTTCCCCAGGCTGGTTGAGCTTGACGATGCGGACCTCAATGGTCTTGCCCAGCCATGCATCGAAATCCCGCACCGGGCGGATATCAACCTGCGAGCCTGGCAGAAATGCCTCCATGCCCATCAGGTCTACGACGAACCCACCTTTGACTCGGCGGGTAATGGTGACCTGCACCGTCTCCTGCTTCTCGTAGAGCTGCTGAATCCGCTCCCAGACGCGGAGTAGCTCCGCTCGCCGACGGGAAAGCACAGCTCGCCCTTCTTTGTCCTCGACCTTCTCCACGAAAACCTCGATTTCCTCGCCGATTTTCGGGTCAGTGCTGAACTCTCGCCGCGGCACTACCCCGAGCGACTTTGCTCCGAGCTCAACGAGCACCTCATTCTTGCTAAACCCCACAACACGTCCTTTGACCAATTCCCCCTCGCGGATGCGGGAAAGACTCTGTTCGAGCAACTGCTCTAATTGAGCGTCGTCTATGGTGGCAGGGGCTTCTGTCCCTTCAAGGAGGGACTCCAGGAGCTGCTGCCGCTGGAACGCTGTGCGCTGTACGGCGCTAGTGCTGGTTGGATTCGCCATTCACTCCGCTACTCTCTGTCAGTGAGACATACCCCAACAATCTTCGGGCAGGGTAGACCTGAAAAAGCAACGCAAATTACGCTTTTTGCCGCAAGCTTCCTTCAGAGGCGAATCCGCACCTGGTACAGCTCCTGCTCCATGTCGAAGACAGGGAGCCGCCCAACTAGCTCTCCCAGTCCCAGGCTCCGGAGCAGATACGGCGGGAGCGCCCGGAAACGGAGGCGGATCCGCACCTCAAGGTCCCCGGTCCATCCTCCTGGCGGCGGAGGAATCGCGTAGACAGCCGTCCGGCTATCGAAGGCGGGAATAGTCCGGAATTCGACCGTATGGGCTTCCCAGAAAAAGGCTGGTCTGCCATTGCGCAGGGCTGTCCCATTGAAGAGGACAAGCGCCGTATCGAGCGGAAGCCGCCCGGCTTGGACGTCCATACTGTGCAGTGTGCGTAAATCCCCGTACGAATCGAGCGTACCGCTCTCATAGAGGACACGCCCGGTTGCCGCGTCCTGCACGACGACCTCTACCCACATTTGGCGGGTGAAAATAGAGCCCGTGGGGATATCGTGCCCAGTGATAGTGTTGGAGAGCACCACACGAACCCGGAGGAGGCCATCTCGGGATATCTCCGAGGGCACCGTGACCGTCATGCGGAGTGCATTCTGCAATAGGTACTCAACCGCCTCCAGGAGCTGTTCTCGTCCGGGGAACTCTGACAGCGGAACATCCACACCGGGCATCAGGTGACGATGACGCCGACGCACCGGTCCACCAACGGCAACCGGCTCCTCCTGCCAGGGCATATGACAGACCTGGCACGTGATGCCACGAGCTGGGAAGAGGCTTTCGCGCCACTCCGTATACGTGCGCTCTACCAGTACCCCGAGCGGATTGACCACATCGTGACACGGGGCACAGGCTTCCGATTGCCCGAGCAGTGGCTCAGAGACCGACGCATGGAAGGTGTTCGGCGCAGGATCGGGCAGCGTCCCAATCCGCGCTCCATCCAGCCGGAAGCGTTCCACACCCCGCCCCGCCGGATGGGGAAGCGCCATCATATGACAGACGTCGCAGGTAATCCCCTGCCGGGCGACGGGCGAGAGCTGCTCTTTCCGCACTCCCGGGAGTGTTTCCCCGAAAAGCGACCCCAGAGGAGAGTGGCACCGCATGCAGAACTGCTCGTCCACCACGGGCTGCCCTTTGAGCATGAGTGCATTGAGTGCGTGGAAGACCGGATCTTCTACCGCGTAGGCATGCATGGAGATGCGCCACTCCTCGTAGTGCTGCGGATGGCACGGCTGACACCGCTCTGCCTCGGCAACCACACGGCGGAGGGCTGCCACCGTATCGCTGCGCCCGGCTCTGCCCGGTGGGGCGGTCGGTCCAGACTCCGGCGAACAGCTGCTCCAGAGCGCTATCCCACCCAGCACGAGTATCGCCCGTCGGAATCTCATGGCGTGCGTACGATCCGAAAGCCAACCGCAGGCGAGTGATGCCATGGGGAGGCACTCAAACGAGCTGCCGAGCGCAACGCCGAGCTTCCCATACTCCATGCTCCTCCCCGCACGACCCGCCGCACACCCGAAAGCGGTCCCGACGGGTCCTTCGGCTCGTGCCTCTGGTATGCTTGTGGATCAAACCAATCCCAAACCCATTCGGCCACATTGCCTAACATGTCGAACAGCCCAGCGCGGTTGGGCTGCTTCTGCCCGACTGGATGGGTACGGTCATCGCTATTGCGACAGTACCAGGCAATGCGCTCCAGCTCCGGCTCCTCCTCCTCGCAGGCACCCCACGGCTGGCGGAGATCGCCCGCATAGGTATCGGTGACAGTACCGGCACGACACGCATACTCCCACTCTGCCTCCGTCGGGAGCCGATACCCATTCGCCGTGTGGTCCCAGAAGACCGTATCCCCACGGCGTGTATAGCAAGGCTGCAGCCCATGGCGGAGCGAGAGACGGTTGCAGAACTCTACTGCCTCCCACCAGGTGATATTCTCCACCGGCAATTGTGCCCCTCGGAACCAGCTAGGATTGTAGCCCATGACGGCAGTCCAGAGCTCTTGCGTGACCTCCGTTTGCAACACGAGGAAAGCGTGGGTCAACTCTACCTCGTGGACCGGCTGCTCGGCAATATCCCGCGTGGAGCCCATGAGGAAGCGTCCCGCTGGGAGTGTGACCATCGGTGGCGGAGGCGGCGTCGGGCGAATGTTGACCACCACAGTCCCAAGCGCCCATAGCGCTCCCGTTGCTTGGTCGAGCAACCGCGCAACTACCGTGTATGTCCCTGCCTCAACGAACTGATGTCGCACTTGGAGGGTCCCGATGAGAACCTGCCGCGGCGAGCCATCGCCGAAATCCCACTCCAGGCGAAACCATGCCGGGCGGGAAGGAGCCACCGCGGTGAACGTATACTCCTTTCCCGGCTCACCTTCCGTTCCGCCGAGTAAGTCTGATGCAATCCTCACCGTGCGCTCCTCCGGCATCGGAAGCTCCTCGAGCGGGCTCTCCGCACAACCCCAGAGCACGACGGCAGCGATGACACCAATCCACCGCATTGCAGCGTTCTCCACAGCAGCAGAAACGAGCAATGCCCCCGCCTTCGTGCAGGCTTCCTTGCTGGAAGCAAAGCCGTATTTTTGGGTTTGCTCAGGCACAGCCATTGCCTGCCATCGGAGGAATCCATGCCAACTACCCCGCGAGCGCGTCAGGCTGCCTCTCGCAATGGGAGCGCTCCTCTCTCCTTGCAACGCCATTTCACGCTTGTGGACTACTTGCACCTGATCTGGCAGGGGAAGTGGTGGATTATCGGCATCACCGGTGCTATCCTTGCTGCTGCTTTCTACTACACCTGGACCCGTCCCTTCATCTACGAAGCCTCAGCCCGCCTGCTGGTCAATACAAGCCGTCCTCCCACCGGCATTGTCTTGGTTGGATTAGGCGGGCAGGATGAGCGCACGCTGCGTAACGAACTCATGCAGATGAATGCCCACGAGACCATGCAGGCGGTGGCGGAAGCCCTCTGGCGGAAAGTCCGTTCCGGGACCCAGCTTCCCCTTGCAGACTTTTCCAAGGGGAAGAAAGCCCCGCCACTGCGCACCTGGGAGGATAGTCTCCAAGCGCTTGCCGCCCGTGTCCGCAGTGTCGTCAATTTGGTCCCGACCCGAGATGCTGACATTGTAGACATCCGTGTCCGCACCAACGATCCGCAGGAGGCTGCCCTCATTGCGAACACATTCGCCGAAGTGTACCTCCAGGTCAACGAGCAGAACAATCGGGCAAACGCCCGCCGGGTGCGAGAATTCCTCCAGCAGCAGTACGAATGGACGCGAGACACTCTGGCAAAAGCCGAGCAAGCACTGCAGGATTACATGAGCCGGACTGGCTCCATGGAGTTGGACGCCCGCGCTAACGCCCTCGTGACGCAATTGGCGGAGTTGGATGGCAAAGCCAGCGAAGCTCGTATCGCGCGCGATGCCCTCCGGCAGACCCTAGAACAGTATCAACGCCAGCTCCGGGAAATTGAGCCGACATTGGCAGAGGAGCTCTCCGCGGTCTCCTCGCCTTACATCGAGACGCTGCAGCAGCAGATTGCCCAGCTTGAGGTACAGCGGGACCTTATCCTTGCGAGCAAACCCATCGTTGCAAGCTCGGTCTACTTCCAGACCCAGATGCAGCAACTGGAAGCTCAGCTTGCCGAACTCAAGGAAAAGCTCCGGCAGCGCACCGAAGAGCTCAAGCGCTCCAAGCTCGGAGCGCTCCCCCTCGCCCCAGAAGGGGGTGGACCAACGGCAGCACTGCAGAACCTGCGGCAGAAGGTCTTCGAGCTCAGCGTCCAACTCCGTGCCGAGGAAGCACGCCTTGCTGCCATCGAGCAGGCACGGCGAAAAGCGGAAGGAGAATTCCAACAGCTCCCCGCCCAGATCATCGCCCTGGCACGGCTCCGGCGCACAACAGGAAGCCTCGAGAAGCTCCACGAGCTACTCTCGGAAAAGCTCAACGAAGCCATTATTGCCGAGCAGTCCGTGTTCGCCACCGTCTCTATTCTGGAGCGGGCACTCCCTCCGAGCCGCCCTATCAGCCCGAACCGCTCCCTGAACATGACTGTTGCAACCCTCTTGGGGCTGCTTCTCGGGATTGGCTTTGTCTTGCTGCGTGCTTTGACCGACACCACGATTCGATCCCCGGAGGATGTAGAAAACAGCGGGACGGTCGTCCTGGCAGCGATTCCCCGAATCCCTCCAGACCTCACCGCGCAGGACGCAGCGCTGCTGGCTCAAAGCGAGGAAGATACTGCGTTCTACAGCCGCTTCCCTGCTGAGCAAACACTCCCACCCCATCTCATCTCGCACTGCAATCCAAAATCGCCGATTGCAGAAAATTACCGTGCCGTCCGCACCGCCCTCCAGTTTGCAATCGTTGACACCGCCCACCCCGTGGTTGTGATCACCAGCTCTGTCCCGCAAGAGGGGAAGACAACAACGGCGGTCAACCTTGCCATCACCTTTGCCCAGGCAGGGTACCAGACGCTGCTGGTGGATGCCGACCTGCGGCGTCCGTCTGTCCACTCTGTCTTCGGCTTCGGACGGGAACCGGGCCTGGTCAACGTGCTCATCGGAGAACTTCCTGCCGAACAAGCGTGCCGCCCGACAGGGATTCGGAATCTCGATGTCCTCACCTGCGGTCCTATTCCCCCGAATCCCTCGGAGCTCTTGGGCTCGGAGCGGACCCGGACGCTCCTCCAGCAACTCCGGCAGCAGTACGACCTCCTGCTCATCGATACCCCGCCGATCATTTCCGTCACGGACGCGCTCGTCTTGGCTCCCCTAGCCTCTGTCTACATTCTCGTAGCCCGTGCGAACGAGACCCGCATTGATGCCCTGCTCAAAGCTCGGGAAATGCTCGAGCGCGTCTCTGCCCGAATTGCCGGGGCAGTGCTCAACGAGTTCGATATCACCACAACTTACGGCTCGTACTACCGCTACTACCGTTATTACCGCTACTACCACTACTACAGCGACTCCGACGCGCACCGCCGCAGAGTACCACGGACGCCCAGCTGAAATGCAGGAGCTTGAGACCTACGTGGCGCAGCACCGGGAGCGTTTTCTGAGCGAACTGATGAGCTTGCTTCGCTTCCCGAGTATCAGCACCCTCCCGGAGCACGCTGCGGATGTCCGCGCCTGCGCCGAGTGGCTCTGCGATCACCTTGCCCTCCTTGCACCAACTCGCTTGGAGCTTTTCCCCACCGAAGGACATCCCCTTGTTTATGCCCGCTGGGAAATCTCCCCCCAGGCTCCGACGGTGCTCATCTACGGGCACTACGATGTCCAGCCGCCGGATCCCGTAGAACTCTGGGACTCTCCACCTTTCGAGCCTGTACTCCGGGACGGTCGCCTCTACGCCCGCGGGGCAACAGACAACAAGGGACAATTCTTCGCCCACGTGAAGGCTCTGGAAGCCTTGGTACGCCTGGACCGTCTCCCGCTTAACGTCATTCTCCTGGTGGAAGGGGAAGAGGAAATCGGGAGCATTCACCTGCGCCCGTTCCTGGAGACGCATCCGGAACTGCTCGGCTGCGATGCGGTTCTCATCTCTGACACAGCGCTCTACCGTGACGATCTGCCCACACTCTGCTATGGGCTTCGGGGCTTGTGCTACCTCGAAGTCAGCGTCCGCACAGCAGCAGCGGATCTCCACTCCGGCGTCTTCGGCGGCGTTGTTGACAACCCCATTCTGGTACTTGCCCACATCCTCTCTGGACTCCGTGATGGCTACGGGCGCATAACGATCCCGGGGTTCTACGACGATGTGCTGGAGCCGACCCCCGAAGAGCGGCAGCGTCTTGCCGAGCTTTCTCCCGATGAGGAAGAGCTCCGTCACCAGCTCGGAGCACCGTGTCTGTTCGGCGAGCTAGGCTACTCCGTGCTGGAACGCCGTTGGCTGCGCCCGACTCTGGACATCAACGGTATCATCGGTGGCTTTACAGGAACGGGAGCAAAGACTGTGCTGCCAGCCGTTGCTTCGGCAAAACTCTCCATGCGCCTGGTACCTCACCAGCGCGCCGATGACATTGCTCGGAAAACTGAAGCTGCCATCCGCGCTCTGGCACCGCCGACAGCGTCGGTTGAGATACGCGTGCTCCACAGCGCCAATCCCGTTGTGATCCCGCTCGATAGCCCTCCGCTGCACGCGGCAGCACGAGCACTCGCCCGTGTCTTCGGGCGCTCACCGGTTTTCGTCCGCGAAGGCGGCACGATCCCCGTCGTTGAGTGGTTCACCGAGCTCTTCCGCGTCCCTGTCGTCCTCATGGGGCTGGGGCTGGAAACCGAGGGTGCCCATGCCCCGAATGAGCATTTCCACGTGAAGAACTTCCTGCGTGGAATCCTTGCATCGGCACTGTTTCTGCAGGAGTACGCCCATGCGAAGGCTTAGCGTGCTGATTGCTCTGGGAATTCTGTGGGGCTGCTCCTCGGCTCGGCTGCAAGGGACACTGGTAGAGTTATCCGGAACCGTCAACCCGCTCCGGATGGATTCGCAGCTCTGCTGGATGCTGGAGACGGGCGGCATGCAGGAGAAAGCCTTCTACGAACTCCATGGTCCGGAGCGACTCCTGCAGCAGCTGCGGCGAGACAATGCCCGTGTGCGGCTCCGCGCTCTGCTGCGCCCGGAGTGCCGTCCAAGCTGTGGGGTTGGAACCTGCATCGAGGTTGTGGAAATCCTCTCCCTCCAGCCATGAAAGCGGTGCTGCCTGCGTTCCTCCTCCTGCTCGGCGGCTGCGCAGCAGCAACGGACCTGCTGCAGAGCCCTCTTACCCGAACCGAACGCGACACATACACGCTCCTTGAGCGGGATACGCTCGTGCAGACCCAGCTCCGGAATCCTCCTGGCGAAGCCGACCGCGGCGTCCTCTTTCCCAGCCTTCGGCAGACGGCAATACACCACACGGCGGTGTTGCGTGATAGCATCGTAGAACGCCACTATCCGAATTTCATCCGCGTCGGGCTCTTCGAGAGCGTTGGACTGCTCGGCACAGCGCCCGCAGACCAGGCATACGATGCCGGACTCTTCGGACTCTTTCCCGACCTCCCCCAGCAAGGAAGCTCTCCTCGGGGTTCGCCCCTGTTCACTGGTGCATGGCGCCGTTTCGGCATTGTAGAGTACCGCTTTCCCTGGTTCCACGGCGCCCGAGACTGGAGCGTGGGGACCACCGCCGTAGAGCTCTTCCAGCTCCGTCGGGATGAGCAGGAATGGCTTGCAGGGATTCTCCCGCTCTATCTGCGCAAGCGCTGGTATTGGCGGGAGGAACCTCCCTATGCTGCTGCAGCCATCGGCATTGGAGTTAGCCTCATCCCATCGCAGTATCTCCACCTGAATGCTTCACTGGAGGTCGGCTCCCTCGGTGGGGTCAACCTCCGGGGATATGTCGGCTTCCTGTGGGGACAAAACCCTGCACAGTCCCTCCAGGCAGAGGCTGGGACCAGCGTTGCCACACTCTATGCTGGACTGGGCACCTCGCTGCTGGACTTCCTCAATCGTGAAGAGGAGCTATACCAGGAATGGCGCGAGCATCGCCACTCCGCATGGAGTGTTGGGCTCGGACAGTTCCTCTTCCTGCGTACCTCTTCCTCGCGGTCCATTTGGACCGAAGGACCATCACCCCTCATAACAGGCTTGCTTGTGCGCTTGTTCCCTGTCCAGCTGGCTCTCCCTGTTGGTCCCCCGGGATTCTATGCCGGAACATCGCTGGCAACGGCACTCCTGATGGGGACTGATGGCGGTGCCATCGGCATCCTGCCGCTCCGACTGGGCTACTGGCGCGAGCTTGTCCCTGCTGGGCTCTACGGCGATCTGGGTGCCGAAGCACTCTATTACCCCTCAAGCGCTGTTGCGCTCTCTGCTCGGCTAGTACTGCGCCTCTCTGAGTTCTTCACCCTCTGCGCCGTAGCTGGCTTTGCAAATGGCTCCCCCCTGCGCGGGAGTCAATGGTGGGACCTGCTGCAAGAAGCAACTTCCTTCCGGGGTTGGTACATCGGTATCGGTGCCGGGCTCGGGGAACGCCTCTTCCGACGGGATGACCTGTGGTACTACCGCAATTGAGGTCACACCATGGCAGACCACCTCTACTACCGCGACTACCTTGCACTCGACACCATCCTCTCCGCGCAGCATCCTCGGAGTCGCCAGCAGGGGAAAGCTGCCCACGACGAGATGCTCTTCATCACTGTCCACCAAGTCTACGAGCTCTGGTTCAAGCAGGCGCTCTACGAGCTGGATTCGATCATCACGATTGTCCAGCAGCCGTATGTTCCCGAACACGAAGTTGCAACGGCGCTCTTCCGGCTGGAGCGCATCGGGGAGATTTTCCGCCTGGCTATCGCCCAATTTGACCTGCTGGAGACCATGACGCCGCTGGACTTCCTGGCGTTTCGCGACCTCCTCCATCCTGCCAGCGGCTTTCAGTCCTTGCAATTTCGCCTGTTGGAAATCCGGCTGGGGCTGGATGATGAAACCCGTGTCTTGAAAGGCTTTGAGCAGAGTCTCGACGAGCGCGACCGAGCCGAGCTCCAAGCCGCACGTTCTCAACCGACCCTCTTCGGCGCTGTCCAAGCATGGCTGGAACGGATGCCCTTCCTGGAAGTGGGGGCATATCGCTTCTGGGAGGCTTATCGGGGAGCGGTCATCCGCATGTTCGAACGGGAACGCCGTGCCGTCCTGGAACACCCCGCACTGACAGACGAGGAGAAGCACCGGAAACTCCAGCAGATACACGTCAATGAATCCGCTTTCCACGCGCTCTTCGAGCCCGAGCGCTACGAGGAACTTCTACGCCGGCGGCAGCGGCGGCTTTCGCACCGGGCAACCTTGGCAGCGCTCTTCATCATGCTCTACCGGGACTACCCGCTCTTGCAGCTTCCGTTCCGCTTCTTGGATGCCCTGATCCGTCTCGACCACCGTTTCAGCCTCTGGCGGTACCGCCATGCGGTGATGGTCAATCGGATGATCGGACGCAAAGTCGGCACAGGAGGCTCCAGCGGGTATGAGTACCTGCTGCAGACAACGCTGCAGCAGCACATTTTTCAGGACCTCAGCAGCCTTGCCAGCTACCTGCTCCCTCCGGCGGAAATTCCTCCGCTTCCTGCCGAAATCGAAAACCGCCTCCGCTTTGCCGTTGAGGTCCACGGATAATGCTGGTGCGCTTCCGAACAGCTCTCCGGACAGTGGCAGAGTACGCATTCCACCTGGTAGCTCCGTATCACTGCTGTATTTGCCGGCAACCGGTGGAGGCACGCACGGTGCTGGAGCGGTACGTCTGCCGCCCGTGTTGGGAGAATCTCCCTCTGGCACCACCCCCAGAACGGCTCTACAACGAGCTCCTCTGCACTTTCCCTGGAGATGAGCTAGCGCTCTCCGGACTGGGAGCCCTGTTCGCTCTTGCGGAAGGCTCTCCACCAATGGAGCTGATTTACGCGGTCAAATACCGGGGGGCATTCCCACTCGGACGGGCGCTCGGACAGGCACTCGGAGCTGTGCTGCCGCAGCTTGTACCGCATCAGCTCGATGCTGTCATCCCCGTGCCTATCCACCCGGCTCGCCGGCGCGAGCGCGGATACAACCAAGCAGAAGCAATCGCCGCAGGCGTTGCCGAAAGCTGTGCGCTCCCGCTCCTCCGTGACGCGCTCTGCCGGCGTGTTGCAACACCGTCGCAGACGCAGCTGACTGCCGAACAGCGGCGGCGCAACGTTCTCGGCGCCTTTGCCGCTGGAAGAGAAGCCCCGGTCGTACGTGCCCGAACGGTGCTGCTGGTGGACGACGTAGTCACAACTGGTTCTACCCTCAATAGCTGCGCTCTTGCTCTGCTGAGCCTCGGTGCCCGACGCGTCTTTGCTATCGCCCTTGTCAAAGCGAGCTGAAAACACCCCATGGAAAAGCGCATCCGAGTCCTTCCCGCCGACACGCACCGGCGATCGTACCGTATCCGGTATGAGGCGGAGCTCAACCCCGCGCAACTGCGTGCCGTCATGCACCGAGAAGGCGCTGCGCTGGTTATTGCCGGTGCCGGAACGGGGAAGACCCGGACGCTCGTCTACCGTGTTGCCCGCCTAGTCGAGGACGGGGTCCCGCCCGAGAGCATTCTCCTGCTGACTTTTACCCGCAAGGCAGCCCGCGAAATGCTCCGCCGCGCAGCACTGCTGCTGGACGGGCGCTGCGAACGCGTCAGCGGAGGCACCTTCCACGCGTTTGCCCACAGCATCCTCCGCCGCTACGGCACCGCATTGCGCCTGCCGGAGAACTTCACCGTCCTGGATCAGCCCGACGCTGAAGATGTGCTCAATTTGGTACGCGCCGAGTTCGTCACCGAGCGCCGAGGCACACGCTTTCCCCATAAGCACACGCTCTACGCAATCTACACCGCCGCGGTCAACCGCTGCCTGCCCATTGCCGAAGTCCTCCGGCAGGAGTATCCCCACTTTGCCCATCTGACTGAGATCCTCGAGCACCTCTTCGAGGAATACCGGCGTTACAAACGCCGGCATGGGCTCCTGGACTACGATGACTTGCTCCTCTTCTGCCTTGAGCTCCTCGAAGAACATCCCGGCATTCGGCAGCGCCTCCATGCCCACTTCCGTGCCGTCATGGTAGACGAGTACCAGGACACCAACCGACTGCAGCACCGCTTGAGCCTCCTCCTGGCAGGACCAGAAGAGAACATCCTCGCCGTCGGCGATGATGCCCAGTGTATCTACTCCTTCCGGGGCACCGATTTCCGGAACATCCTGGAGTTCCCCAAGGCATTCCGCCACTGCACGCTCATCAGGCTGGAAGAAAACTATCGGAGCACGCAGCCGGTGTTGGACTTTGCGAACGCGATCCTCTCCCGCGCCATCTATGGCTACCAGAAGCGCCTCACGAGCCGACAGCCTGAAGGTCCACGCCCAGCGCTGATCCGCGCGGAAGATGAACGGCAGCAATCGCTCTTTGTGGTGCAGCAGGTGCTGGAGCTCCGCGAACAGGGCATTGCGCTGTCGGAGATGGCGGTGCTGGCTCGGGCAGCGCATTTGTTCTTCGACCTCGAAATCGAGCTGGCACGGGCAGGCATTCCCTACCGGAAATTCGGCGGCACGAAGTTCACCGAAACCGCTCACGTCAAGGATCTTTTGGCATTTGCCCGCATCGTGGACAATAGCAGCGACGTTATCAGCTGGTACCGGGTTCTGCTCCTCTTGGAGGGCGTCGGTCCCCGGACGGCGCGCCGCATTGTCGAGGCGCTCCGCAGCGGACCCCTGCGCTGGGAAGACCCTGCAAGTATGGAGGCTGTTCTGGTTGGGACCTCAGCGGCTGCCCGAACATCTCTGGCTGAGCTCTGGAAGTTTCTGTGCGAGCTGGCTCTGCGCCAGGTTCCTCCTCCTGAGCTCCTGCGCCAGTGCGCTGCCTTCTACAAGCCGCTGCTCCACCGCCGGTACGATGACCACCACAAGCGCTGGAAGGACATTGAAGCCGTCATCGCTCTGGCTGAGCGCTACCGCTCGCTGCGAGAATTCCTCGCCGATCTGGCACTGGAACCTCCAACAGAGAGCGTCCTCGAGATCGGTGCACCGGGCGTGCAGGAAGAAACCCCGTTGACGCTCTCAACGGTCCATTCCGCCAAAGGGCTGGAGTGGAGTGCCGTCTTCCTCATCTGGATGACCGATGGGCGCTTCCCTGTCGGTCGGGCGTATGAGTCGCCCGAGGCGCTGGAAGAAGAACGGCGCCTCTTCTACGTTGCCTGCACACGGAGCAAACGCTACCTCTACGTCCTCTACCCCGTGCGTGCTCTCGACAGTGAAAGCGGCTGGGTTCTGAGCAAGCCCTCGCCGTTCTTGACAGAGCTGGAGCACGACGGGGTCGCCGAGCGCTGGGTACTGGTCTCCGAAGACTCACTCGGAAACGGGTAACACGATGGGACCAAGCCGAAAGGCTGGTGTCATCTGGGTCACAGGTGCCAGCAGCGGTATCGGTGCTGCCATTGCTCGACGCCTGGCAGCAGAGGGCTATACGGTGCTTGCCAGTGCTCGGCGCCGTGCACTCCTCCACCGCCTTGCGCGGTCAATCCCGGAACTCCACCCACTGCCCTGCGACTGCGCTGACCATGAGGCTGTCATGCACGCTGTTGCCCAGATTGAGCAGCTCTTCGGACACCTCGACGGATTGGTACTCTGCGCCGGAAGCGCTCTCTTCAAACCCCTGGCGGAGACCTCTGTGGAGGAGTTCGAAGCGCTGGTCAACGCTACTCTCCGCAGCGCCTTCCTCTGTACTCGGATGGCTCTCCCGCTGATGCTCCGGCAGCATCGGGGCACGATCCTCTACATCAGCTCTGTTGCCACGCTGCGGGCATTTCCGAACTCGGCACTCTACGGGGGGCTGAAAGCTGCCGCCGCCCAAATGCTCCGGGGACTGCGCGAGGAGGTGCGCTCGCAGGGCATCAAAGTCGTCAACCTCCACGTGGGAGCAACGGATACGCCACTGTGGAGCGCGTCCCTACGGCGGCGGTGGCGGCACCGGATGCTGCGCCCGGACGATGTTGCCGATGCCGTCGTTGCTCTCATGCAGATGAGCTCCCGCAGGCAGGTATTGCCCGAAGAGCTTGTGCTCCGTCCCCAGTTGGGCGACTTGCCATGAAACGGTCTCGGACACCCCCGGCATCAGCAGAGCTGCTGGCAGCCGTTGAGGCATTGCCCACGGCTCCCGGTGTCTACCTCTTCCGAAATGCTGCTGGCACGGTCATCTACGTGGGGAAGGCGAAAAATCTGCGCCAGCGCGTCCGCTCCTACTTCCAGTCCGGTCGCCCGACCGACGCAAAAACCCAGGCGCTCCTGCGCAACATTGCCCGGCTCGAATACATCCTGACCGCCACCGAGGTGGACGCCCTCATTCTGGAAAACACGCTCATCAAGCGCTACAAGCCGCGCTACAACATCTTGCTCCGCGACGACAAAACCTACCCCTTCATCCGCATCACCAATGAACCTTATCCCCGCATCTTCCTCACACGCCGCCTGGTCCGGGACGGCAGCCTCTACTTCGGTCCCTACACTGATGCCAAGTACGCCCGCTACCTGGTGCGCACACTCCGCGCCCTGTTCCCGATCCGGAGCTGCGACCTCCCGCTGACGGAAGAGTCCATCCGACGGGGCAAGTTCCGTATCTGCCTTGACTACCACATCGGGAAGTGCCTCGGACCGTGCGAAGGGAAGATTGCCCAAAGCGACTATCGCCGGCTCATTGACCAAGCAATCGAGGTCCTCCGAGGGCGAACCCGGCGGCTTGCCGAAGAGCTCGAAGCCCAGATGCATGCCCTGGCAGAGCAGCTCCGGTTTGAAGAAGCAGCCCTCCTGCGCAACCGCCTCCGAGTTCTCCACGAGCACACAGAGCGCCAGAAGGTTGTCAGTATTGACCCGGCAGACCGCGACATCCTCGGCATTGCTCGCCACCCCACGCTGGCGTGCGCCGTCTTCCTGAGTGTCCGCGAGGGCAAGCTCGTTGACAAGCGGCACGTCTTGCTGCAGCAAGGGCACGACCACGAGCTTTCTACCCTCGTACAGGCAGCTCTGGAGCAGTGGTACCTGGAGCAGACGGAAATCCCGCCGGAGATTCTCCTGCCGCAGCTCCCTGACCACGCGTCGTTGCTGGAGCAGTGGCTCAGCCAGAAGCGGGGCACACCTGTGGTGCTCCGCTTGCCCCAGGCAGACGAGGAAACCCAGCTCCTCCACCTGGCAGAACTCAATGCTCGGGCACTTCTGGAGAACCACCTCCTGCAACAGTCCCAAAAAGCCGGGCGCGTGCCCTCAGAACTCTCCGCCCTGCAGCGGGATCTGCAGCTGCCGCGCCTGCCTCGCCGCATCGCCTGTATTGACAATTCCCACCTTCAGGGTACGGACCCCGTCTCAGCCCTGGTGGTCTTTCTGGATGGCAAACCCCGCAAGTCGGAATACCGCCGATTCCGCATTGAGCAGGCACCGGGCAACGACGATTTCGCCATGATGCGAGAAGTTGTCAGCCGCTACGCCCGCCGCATCCGCGAAGGTACCGACGCCGCCCCCGACCTGCTGCTCATCGATGGGGGGAAAGGTCAGCTCTCAGCAGCCCTCGAAGCACTGCGCACACACGGTCTGGACAACCACTTCCCCGTCATAGCCCTGGCGAAACGGCTGGAAGAGCTCTTCCGTCCGGGAGATCCAGAACCGCTCCTTCTGCCCAAGACATCCGAGAGTCTACGCCTGCTCCAGCGCATCCGCAACGAAGCTCACCGCTTTGCCATTGAGTACCATCGCCTGCGCCACCGCAGAGAAGCGCTCCAAACAGAGCTGACCCGTATCCCCGGGATTGGTCCCCGCACGGCACAGAAACTGCTCACGCTCTTCGGTTCCCTCGATGCCATCCGAGCTGCCTCCTGGGACGAACTCCGGCGTTCCCTCCCTGCCCGCCAGGCAGCAGCGCTCTATCGGTACTTCCACCCCACCGAACCACTCCCCAGCTCTTCCCCCCAGGACGATCCTGCCACTCCGTAAGGTACATTGCCGGAACTCTCCAGGCACAGGGTGGCACAGAGCATGCATGAACTCCCGGACGATACCGCTTGCGGGAGAGGTATGCTGCGGCACTGTGGTCGACCCCATCCACTGCTCAAAGCGGCGTGGCTGCTGGCAGCACCGGTGCTGCTCAGCGCATGCCACAGCCCAGCGTCCCTGAGCAGAGGCGGGCCTGGCACTGTACGCGAGCCGCTGTCTCCACTCCACCAGCGCCTTCTCTCCGAAGTCCAGCGCCGACTCGGAATCCCCTACTGCTACGGTGGGGCAGACGATGCCTGCACTGATTGCTCCGGGTTCGTCCAGCAAGTCTTCGCTGCGCTCGGCATACGCCTGCCGCGGACAAGCGCTGAACAAGCCACCGTTGGGTGGGCTGTACCCGACGTACCGAGGGTTGGCGATATCGTGGTCGTTCTCCAGGGTAAACGCGTTCGCCACGTGGGCATCTACCTCGGCAACGGCGCCGTTGCCCACGCGTCGCGGAGCCGCGGCGTAGTCATCGAGCCGCTCTCCTCCGTTGCGGCAATCGGCTCAACCGTCCGCTTTCGCCGTCTGCTGCCCCCACCTGCTTCCAACTGACACATCTGGCAGATTCCAGAGCCGCTTTGACACCGTTGACGGCAGACCTTCTGCACAAAGTGGCAGAAATTCCCTGGGAAACAGGGGTTGGCACGGTGTTTTCCCTTCTAGCCAGTGGCTCTCGTCCAGAGAGCCACTGCTGTCGGGAAATGTCCAACAACCAACACAGGGTGTAGCCATGACGCTGGTGCGGTTTGAACCGTTCCGGACCTTTGAGTCCATGATTCGGCGTTTCAACGAGCTCTTCGACGAGCTGGATCGCTCGATGCCTGTGCGTTTTGAGCTTGGCAGCTTCTCGCCGCGGGTAGATATCTCGGAGGACGAGCGCAACGTCTACATCCAGGCAGAACTGCCAGGCGTTGCGAAGGAAGACGTCAAGGTGACCATCTCCGAGGATCGGGTGCTGACCATCCGTGGCGAGAAGAAGCAGGAGCGTAAAGTCGAGGAGCGGAACTTCCTTCGGGTGGAGCGCACCTTCGGGAGCTTCTCCCGCAGCTTCATGCTACCGGAGAACGTCAAAATTGATGAGATTGACGCCAAGTTTGAGAATGGCGTCTTGACCATCACGCTCCCGAAGGCGGAGCCGTCAAAGCCGAAGGAGGTAGAGGTGAAGGTCCGCTAACGGGTTCATCGGCGCGGGGGAGAGCTCTCCCCCGCGCCCTTCTGCAATGTACCACAAGAGTGCAGATGAGCAACCATGGGACGCATTGTTGGCATTGACCTGGGGACAACTAACTCCGTCATCGCCGTTATGGAAGGCGGGCAGCCGGTGGTTATTCCCAATAGCGAAGGCTCCCGGCTGACACCGTCTGTTGTTGCTTTTACCAAGACAGGCGAGCGCCTGGTCGGAGCCGCTGCCAAGCGGCAGGCAATTGTCAACCCGAAGAATACCGTCTACTCTATCAAGCGCTTCATGGGACGCCGCCCCGAGGAGGTACGGGAGGAGATGCTGATGGTGCCCTACAAAGTCGTGCCATCCCCCGACGGCAACGCCGTACGCGTCGAGATCGACGGGCGGCTCTACGCTCCGGAAGAGATCTCGGCGATGATCTTGCAGAAGCTCAAAACTGACGCTGAAGCCTATTTGGGCGAGAAAATCACCGACGCTGTCATCACGGTGCCGGCTTACTTCAACGACGCGCAGCGCCAAGCAACGAAGATCGCCGGCGAAATCGCCGGTCTCAATGTCCGCCGCATCATCAACGAACCCACCGCAGCTGCGCTGGCCTACGGGCTGGATAAGCGCGGGCGGACAATGACGGTTGCCGTCTACGACCTCGGCGGTGGCACGTTCGATATCTCCATCTTGGAAATCGGCGAGGGCGTCTTCGAGGTCAAAGCCACCAGCGGCGATACTCACCTGGGCGGCGATAACTTCGACCAGCGCCTGGTGGACTACATCGCTGAAGAGTTCCTCAAGCAGGAAGGTATTGACCTGCGCAAAGACCCGATGGCACTGCAACGCCTGCGGGAAGCCGCCGAGAAGGCAAAAATTGAGCTCTCGCAGCTGCTGCAAACCGAGATCAATCTGCCCTTCATCACCGCAACTCCGGAGGGACCCAAGCACCTGCAGATGACCATTACGCGGGCAAAATTCGAAAGCCTCTGCGAGGACCTCTTCCAGAAGACGCTCGAGCCATGCGAGAAAGCGCTGCGAGCAGCTAAGCTGACCCCGGCACAGATCGACGAGGTCATTCTCGTCGGCGGTTCAACCCGCATCCCACGCATTCAGCAGCTGGTGCGTGAGTTCTTCGGCAAAGAGCCCAGCAAGAGCGTCAATCCCGATGAGGTCGTCGCCGTCGGTGCCGCCATCCAGGCTGCCGTGCTCGCCGGCGAAGTCCGCGATGTGCTCCTCTTGGATGTCACCCCGCTCTCGCTCGGTGTGGAAACACTCGGTGGGGTCATGACAGTGCTCATCCCGGCAAACACCACTATCCCAACCCGCAAGACAGAAGTCTTCACAACCGCAA
The DNA here is from genome assembly GCA_002898295.1 of bacterium HR21. Classification (GTDB taxonomy): domain Bacteria; phylum Bacteroidota; class Ignavibacteria; order Kapaibacteriales; family HRBIN21; genus HRBIN21. The sequence continues at coordinate 45,063 of BEHX01000006.1, read as the reverse complement.
CCGACAACCAGACGTCGGTGGAAATCCACGTGCTGCAAGGCGAGCGCCCATTGGCGAAAGACAATCGTTCCCTGGGACGCTTCCACCTGGATGGCATTCCCCCGGCACCGCGCGGGGTGCCGCAGATTGAGGTAACCTTTGACATCGATGCCAACGGCATCCTGACCGTCACCGCCCGTGACCGCGCCACGGGCAAAGAGCAGAGCATCCGCATCACGGGTGCCAGCACTCTGAGCAAAGAGGAAATCGAGCGCATGAAGCGGGAAGCCCAGGAACATGCCGAAGAGGACCGGCGCCGGCGCGAGGAAATCGAGCTGCGCAACCAGGCTGATGCTCTCCTCTATTCGACCGAGAAGCAGCTCCGGGAGCTCGGCGAGAAGCTCTCTACCGCTGATCGCGCCCGCATCGAACAGGCAAAGGAGAAGCTGCAGACCGCGCTGAAGAATAACGCCCCCATCACAGAGCTGCGGAGCGCTATGGATGAGCTCAATCGGGCGTGGAATGAAGCCTCCGTGCACCTCTACCAGCACGCCGGCGCATCCACCCCGCCACCTTCCTCGGGCGGGGGCACCTCCGGCAGCCAAAGCGATGGCGGCGGACGTGTCGAGGAAGCCGATTACCGCATTGTGGACGACGACAAACGGTGAAGGTGCTTGCGCTCCTTTCCCGGCGGCATCGGCTGAGCCGATGCCGCCGTTTTTCTTTCCCTACCCTGCTCCTCCTGTCCCATGCGCTCGGTCCCCAGCATCGCCCAAACCGGGAACGATGAAGCCTTGGGAGTTAAGCCCCTGGTCAATAGCAGCTGCGATGACAGGCACCCCAGGGAAAGAACGCCGGAAGCGCTCAAGTCCTTCAGGCGCTGCCAGGATGCAGACAGCGGTGATGCTCACCCCTTCCTGCTGCTGGAGAAAGCGCACCGCGGCTTCCATACTCCCGCCTGTTGCCAGCATTGGATCGAGAACGAAAATGCGGGCACGCGGCTGCAGCGGTGGGATATTGGCGTAGTAGAGTACTGGCTCCAGCGTACGCTCGTCGCGCCGCAGCCCTAAGTACCCGATACGCGCCTCTGGGAAGAGCCGCAGGAATGCCGGGAGAAGCAGCATACCCGCCCGCAGGATGGGGACAAGCACGATGGGCTCCGTCCGCCGGCGCCCTTGCGTCCGGCACAGCGGGGTTTCAAGCTCGACCGTCTCCGTCTCTAAGGAAGCTGTCGCTGCCATCGCCAAGTAGAGTCCCAGCCGTTCTGCCGCTGCGCGGAATTCGGCCCGCTGCGTTGTCTTCGAGCGCAGAATCGCCAGCTCGTGCTGCGCACCAGGATGCTCGACCGTCCAGACCCCAGGATGCCGTTCTACCACCGCGGGAACCATAGCAGCCCCACTCTGGGCAGGGAAAGGTAGAAACCGACCTCCGCACGCCGGCGCTCTGTCAGGCTCAGCACAACCTCTCGCTCCTCGCGCCCGAGGGCAAAATCCAGGCGCCACTCCATCCACGGCATGAGCATGCCGAAGGAAGTCAGCACGTTGAAGCGGAGTCCCACCCCAGTAACGAGCGCAACCCTGTTCTCCGGTTGGTCATTGATGCGGTTGAACAGCGCCGCTCCCCCCAGGGTCCCGTAGAAGTTGACCCGCCCATAGGGATTCGGACTCACATGAGCGCAGAGCTCAAGGACCTGGTAAATGTCCGGTCTGTCCTGCCCCCACGGACGTTGCGGGCTTTTGAGCACCTTCGTGTTGCGGGAATACGTATACGCAAGCTCGGCAGCAACATAGTCGTGGAACTCGTAGAAGAGGTGCAGCCCAAAGGCGGGTACTCCCTCGTAGGAGAAGGTCTGATCTCCACCCGTGACAAAGCGCCGGAGTTCAACGATGGTGTTCGTTGCCCCATGGAGTCCGAAGCCCAACCCTTTCGCGTAGAGATGACGCCCTGAGGCGGAATCCTGCTGCCCCTGTGCCCAGAGACAAGAAAGGCAGAAGGCTCCAAGCAACAGCGGGAGTCGGAAGAGTGCCCGAGCAACCCGAGAGGTATCCGCCACAACGCGTTCGCGGGCTCGTCCAGTAAGTTCGGCAATTCTCTCCACGACGTACCGCACGAATGCTGGCTCGTTGCGTTTCCCCCGATAGGGCTGCGGTGTCATGTAGGGAGCATCGGTCTCTACCATGAGGCGGTCTTCCGGAACCAGCGGGACAAGTTCTGCGACAGCAGATTTGCGATACGTGATGTTCCCGGTAAACGACACATGGAAGCCCAACGCCAGCGCCCGTTCCAGAACAGCAGCATCACCCGAGAAGCAGTGGAGCACGCCCTGCAGCGTTCCATCTTGCTCCTCTTCCAGGAGCCGCAGCACATCGGCATGGGCATTTCGATTGTGCACGATAATGGGCAATCCACAGCGTTTCGCCAAGCGGATCTGCTCGCGAAAAACGCGCTGCTGCTGTTCCGGCAAGGCACGCTCAGCGTAGAAGTAATCGAGCCCGATTTCCCCGATGGCAACCACCTTCGGGCACCCGACTTCTGCTTCAACCGCTGCCAATTGCTGTGGACCAACATCAGCAGCAGCATGCGGATGGATGCCCACCGCCCGGTAGAGTTCCGGATACTCCTCTACGAGCTGCCGCGCCTTCGGAAAGCCGTCCGGGGAAATAGCGGGCATAATGATGGCTTCCACACCAGCCTCCCGGGCACGCTGCACGACCTCAGCACGGTCCTCATCGAAGTGGGGTAAATCAAGATGGGCGTGCGTATCAATCATGCCTGGAGTGTCTTCAGATGTTGAAGGACTTCCTCAGCGTGTCCCTCCACCCGGACATGCGGGAAGACCGCCCGTACAATGCCCTCAGGGTCAATCACGAATGTGCTTCGCACCACTCCCAGGAAGCGGCGTCCGTACAGCTGCCGTTCCTGCCAGACACCGTAGAGCTGGGCAATGTGCCCATTGGGGTCACTGACCAGCAGGAATGGCAGCCCATGTCGTTGTTTGAAACGCTGATGCGAGCGGACGCTATCGGGGCTGATACCAACGATGACGGCTCCATACTGCGCGAAGCTCCCGGAGGTATCCCGGAATGCACAGGCTTCTCGGGTACAGCCTGGGGTGTTGTCCTTCGGGTAGAAGTACAGCACCACCCACCGTCCCCGAAGCTGGGAGAGACGGAAGGGACGCCCCTGGTCATCGAGCGCCTCAAAGTCTGGCGCAGGCATCCCAACATGCACCATTCCGGCTCAGAGCGATGACCGACCTTTCACCGTTGTGGAGGGCACCTTCTGTGCCCCGAGCAAGGTCTGGAGCCGCTCTTCGAGCCGCTCCAGGTTCCCCGGAGAAGACCTCGGGGATTCCGCGGTGGAAAGCTCTAGCTGCACTACCGGCGCCGTCGAGCCAAGGCGGGAACGCATCTCTGCCTGAAGCTGCGGTAGGCGCTGCTGGAGTATGTCCTTGACGTACGACTGCTGAGTGCGCAAAAGGAGGACGTCGCCTACCGGGAGCACCTGGAGTACCCCGGTCTGCAGCAGTGTACGCAGCATCGGGTCCTGGCCGAGCAGTTCCTGGAGAAGCTGCTCGGGAGCAGCCTCCGCGTGCGCTGGCTCCGGCGTCCTGTGCGGTGCCCGTCCACCTGTTACCGTGTACGGCGCAGTCGCCTCCGAAACCGTTGGAGCAATCGGATCTATCCCGCCCCGCTGTTCTAGCCGGTAGAGGAGCTGCAGGAGCTCTCCGAACTCCGCTGCATTCTCCAGCAATGCCATCTGGATCAGCCCCACCTCCAGCCGGATCCGAGGATGAGGGCTGAAGCGCATGGCCTGCTGCGTAGCATGCGCCAGAGTAAGCCAGTTCATGAGGTCAGGTAAACGGAAGAGCTGCGCCTCGGCAGCATACTGCCGGGCAATGTCGTGTGGGAAGTCCAGGAACTGCACTGAACCAGTGGCACAGACTGCAACCAGATGACGAAGGTGTTCGATGAGTGCCTCGATGAACTCCTGAAGGTCGTAGCCTCGGTTCACAATCCCCTGGACCAACTCCAGGATGCCCCGGAGGTCCCGCTGCCGGAGCGCTGCCGTTGTGCGGAAGAGCGTATCAGTATCAACGACGTGGAGCATTTGCGTGAGGGCATCTGGCGGAATCTCCGTCCCACAAAAAGCGATTGCTTGGTCGAGCAACGAGAGGGCATCCCGTAGGGAGCCTTCAGCTTTTTTGGCAAGCATGTAGGCTGCATCTACCGGGAGTCGGACACCTTCCTGCTCGGCAACGAAGCAGAGGTGCGCGGTAATCTGTTCCAGAGAAAGCCGGCGGAAGTCAAAGCGTTGGCAGCGGCTGATCACTGTTGCCGGGACTTTCTGCGGCTCGGTCGTTGCCAGGACAAAGACCATGTGTGCCGGCGGCTCCTCCAGAATTTTCAGCAAAGCGTTGAACGCCGACAGCGAGAGCATGTGCACTTCGTCGATGATGTAGAGCTTGTACCGCCCCGAACTCGGGGGGAACTTCGCGCTCTCGCGCAAGCGTCGAACGTCTTCAACACTGTTGTTGGAGGCGCCGTCAATTTCCAAGACATCCAGAGAGCGCCCCTGCAGGATTTCTCGGCACGGCGGGCACTGGTTACAGGGCTCCCCTTCCTGAGTGACCTGCTGGCAATTGAGCGCCCGAGCCAGAACGCGGGCAGTTGTGGTCTTCCCAACCCCACGCGGACCGCAGAAGAGATATGCCTGGTGGATGCGCCCGAGCCGGACTGCATTCCGCAAGGTAGTTGTGACATGCTCCTGCCCAACGACTGCGGCAAAGGTCTGGGGACGCCACTTGAGCGCCAGGCTCACAAACCCCGCTGATTGCTGCTCTGCCATGGTTTCCTGTAATTTTGCCCAGCCAAGCTGGCTGCGAAGGGAAATGCAAACTACAAAAATGCCCCAAGCCCGGCGGCAAGGGGGCAGAGGCTTGTGGCACACGTACCTGCTCGGTCTGCTGGGATTCCAGCTTGCCCATGCGGCTATCCCACTGGCAAGGAAGGCTGTGCTCTTCCCCAATCCTTCCATCGGACGGCTTGACCCCGTGCTCCAGGGAGTTGTGCTCGTGCGCTTCCGGAATGACCACGTCTCGATCCGTCTGCAGAATACCCCGCCACTGCCGCTGCGCTCCATCCGCGCAGAGCCTCTGCTGCGATGGGAACAGAGCCTCCACAGTGGCGTCCAGCGCTCTCCCCTGTCCACCGCTCAGCGGAGCGCTGCACTCCAGGCGGAAGAACCCCTCCTGCGCACTTTCGTGCTCGAATACGCCGAACCGTGGGAGCCGGAGTACGTGTGCAAATTCCTCCAGACTCGCTGCCCCGCTGTGGAGTATGCCGAACCGTACACGCTGGCAACGCCTTTCTTCACCCCCAACGATCCGTTGCTCCCACGCCAGCAGCTGCTCTGGACCATTAATGCCTTCGCTGCCTGGGATATCGGACAGGGCGATAGCACAGTCGTTGTCGGCATTGTGGATACCGGCGTCCGCTTCACCCACGAAGATCTGGCAGGCTCACTCTGGTTCAATCGAGCAGAGATCCCCGGCAATGGGATTGATGATGACGGGAACGGCTACGTCGATGATTACCTCGGCTACAACTTCACCGCGGCAGAGGACCAAACATCGCCAGGTGACCCGCGGAACTTTACCGAGGGGCACGGCACGGGAGTAGCAGGCATTGCCGCTGCAACGCTCAATAACGGCAGAGGAATTGCCGGGATTGGCTTTCGCTGCCGCTTCTTCCCGGTAAAGGCTGCCCCAGAGGGCGTCCCTGCCATCTACTACGGCTACCAGGGCATTCTCTACTGCGCCCTCATGGGCTTCGCCGTTGTCAACTGCAGTTGGGGAAGTCAGACCTTCTCGTGCACCAACCAGGCTGTGGTGGCTTACGCTCTGGCACGGGGAACGCTTGTGGTAGCTGCGGCTGGAAACTCGCCGGTCAGCACAACAACATGGTATCCGGCAGGATATCCCGGAGTCCTGGGGGTTGGGAATACGTATCCAAACGATGCGCTCCACCCGCTCTCGGCACGGGGACTCGGCACCCAGGTTCTTGCTCCTGGCGAAGGTGCCTGGACAACCGGCAACGACGGGGATTCTTCCTACACCACCTTCGGAGGGACTTCGGGGGCAGCACCGATTGTCTCTGCTGCCGCTGCTCTCGTGCGTGCTCTCCATCCGGAGCTTTCTCCGCTGCAGGCTGCGGCACTCATTGCCCGAACGGCAGACCCGGTGGAGGCTGCAAATCCAGATTGGGCTTCCCTTCTGCCCGGGCGGCTCAACCTGTGGAAGCTGCTTGCCTCCCCGCCAGAGGAAGCCCCGGGACTGACACTACCGGAGCTTGTGGTGCGCACCCCTGACGGGCGAGAACGCCGCCGCTGGCGCCTCGGGGACACGCTGTGGCTCTGGATCCGGGCACAGAATGTGCTCGGTACCGGCTCTGCGGTGACATGCCGGCTCATCCGCGCAGTAGATACCGCAGAAACCCTCCAGCTCCTTGACTCCACCGTGACAGTGCCGCTCATCGAAGCAGACGCAGCCGTTGAACTCGGCCCATTCCGAGCTCGTGTCCGCCGCGCTGGAACAGACCCCATCCTCCTGTGCGCCGAATGCTCCGACAGCAGCAGTATCTACTGGCAACGCCTCTTTCTGCCGCTCACACCGACCCCGGATGTGGCAACCTTCACCAGTGCTGTCGCTGCCTTGAGCATCGCAGACGATGGCGCTCTGGGCTTTTCCGACTATCCGAACAATACGCACGGCATCGGCTTTCGCTACCGGGACTTCTGCGGTCTGCTCTACAGCGGCGGGCTCTTTGCCGCTGACAGCCTGCGGGGGAAAGCCGTCGGGAGCACCCCTTCGGGATTCGCACGCGAGCATGATTTTACCGTCTTGAAGCCTTTCCTCGAGCCGGAGGAGCACAGCAATCTCCTCAGCGATGCTCAGGCACCTCCCGAACGCCGCATCGGGTTGCTCCTCCGGCAGGATATTCTCGGCTTCGACGCCGAAAGCTCGGGCGTCATTCGAATGCTGGTCAGCGCATGGAATCTCTCCGGGATCACCCTGCATGGCGTCTCCATAGGCTTCCTGATGGACTGGGACCTGGGCAGAGGTGGACGGGGGGATCGTGCTCGATTCTTTCCCGAAGCCCGCCTTCCTGACCTTGATCTCCCCCATGGTGCGGAAGTCGTTGAACACCCGGGCTTGCCCAGTGTTGGCGGATGTGTCGTAGCGCTGACCCAAGCAGCAGAGGTGCAGTGCGCAGGACTTTCCACTCGCTTCCTCTACGATGGGGATGGCTTCTCAGCGGCGGAGAAAATCCGCCTGTTGACCTCCGGGACCTCCGTGCAGGAGCCTGATACCGGCGATGTGGCACTCGTGGTGGGAGTCCGCTTCCCAGAGGCGTGGCACCCGGAACAGGTCCGTCAGTTCGTGCTCTGTTTCGGTGCTGCCCAGAACAGCTCGGAGCTAGCGGAGCGCTTCCGGGAATGCGTCCGCTACGCTAAGACACTGACAATCGCTTCCAGCCCTCCGAGGGACTTGCCGCGCGTGACCGTGCAGGATGGAGTCCTCCGCGGGGAGCTTCCTCATGAAGGTCTGTGGCGCATTGAGCTGTGGGACCTCCTGGGGCGGCTTCTCTGGTATGGAGAGCGCTGGCTCCCTGCGGGGAGCTTCGCTGCTGCTCTTCCTGCTCTCCCGGTCGGGGTCGTGCTGGTGCGTCTGCGCTCAGGGCATAGCTCCTGGCAACAGCTTGTGACCGTGTATCCGTAGCACAGCCGAAGGTCTTCGATGTCCGTTGTAGAGATTCTTCCCGGCAATGGGTATGCCCGTCTCCGGCTCAACCGTCCGGAGAAGCGCAATGCGCTAAGCCCGGAATTGCTGCGGGCTCTGTCAGAGGCTCTCCGTCAGCTGGAGACACAGCCCGAGGTGCGTGTGGTCATCCTCGAAGGGGCAGGACCGGCATTCTGCGCCGGGGCTGACTTAGCGTACTTACACCAGCTGACGCACTTCTCTCCGCTGGAGAATCTGGAAGACTCCGAGCTGCTCCTGCGTGTCCTGTGGCAGGTGTACACGTACCCGAAGCCTGTCATTGCGAAGGTGCACGGACCCGCCATTGCTGGGGGGTGTGGTCTAGCCAGCGCCTGCGACCTTATTGTTGCCGCTCGGCAGGGTGCTCGCTTCGGGTACTCGGAGGTGCGTCTAGGATTTGTGCCCGCGCTCGTCGGGGTACTCCTCGTGCACAAAATCGGGGACCAGCGTGCACGCCGCCTCCTGCTGACAGCCGATCTCATCTCGGCTGAGGAAGCCGAACGGCTCGGTCTGGTCAACTACGTGGTGGAGGACGCGGAATTGGACCGCTTCGTGGAGGAGCTCGCACAGCGTCTGGCATCATACAGTGCGCCGTCGCTGCGCCTGACGAAAGCGCTGCTGAACTCAGTCCATAGCATGTCTCCGGAAAGCGCTCTTCACTATGCTGCCGGACTCAACGTCCTAGCCCGAACCACGCCGGAATTCCGCGCCGGTGTTGAGAGCTTCCTCCAACGGGGTATGTCACAGTAGGAAGGGTAGCGTGGGAATGCGGTGGCTCGTCTGGGTGCTCCTGTGCTGCGGACTCTGGAGTGCGTCTGCGCAGCTGAAAGTCGTCACCCTGGTACGCGGTACTGTTGTAGACCGGCAGACTGGAACGCCGGTCGGGACAGAGTTCGACATCCGCGATGCGACGACGGGGAAGATTCTCCAGCAGGGACGGTCGGACAGCCGCCGTGGCACCTTCGAAGCTGTGCTCCAACCCGGGCAGCGGTATGTGGTGACGTTCCGCGGCTACAACGTCTTGCGGCAAAGCGACACCATCGAGCTTCCCGCGAGCAAGGAGTACAGCGAGGTCACGAAAACCTTCACCGTCACCCTCCTGCGCCCGGGTATGGAGCTGTTTCGGCTCCACGCCTTCGATCCGGGCAAAGCAACGCTCCGCCCCTCTGCCTCCGCCACTCTGGAGGAGCTCAAACAGCTGCTCAACCGGAACCGTTCGCTCCGGGTAACAGTGCAGGTCTCCATTCTGGACACTCGAATCATGGAGGGAGGGTCGCGCCCGAATCCTCCCCGTCAGCGCAAGAAGAGAGGGAGTGCCCAGGCAGAGCTACCACCGTCGCCGACACTCTTGGAGCAGGCGCAGAAGCTGGCAAATGCCCGTGCGGAGGCACTCCGGCAGTACCTGCTGCCGGGGGTCCGGGACGGTGAGGAGCGTATCCGGTTCACGCTCGACATCCCGCCACTGCCGATTGTCCGCCCCATTCCCGAAGCCCCCACCGTCGTTGTCTTCGTGGACCAGGTCCGTGAACTCGTCGAGTAAGGATGGTCACTCCCGTTGCCCCGGTGACGCTGCCTACTGAGCTCCTGCCGCCGGCGGCACGCGTGTGGGTGCACCGCCGTATACCCCTGGAGAGTGTCCAGATGAGCCTCATCATCCCGACCCTCCAGGAAGAGAGCACCCTGGGAAAGACGCTGGCACAGTTCCCGCTGGAGCTCCGTGAACGCTACGGCATCGAACTCATCATCAGCGATGGCGGGAGCACTGACGCCACCCTGCCCTGTGCCCATGCCCATGCCGACGTTGTCATTGAGTACACCGGCACAGAGCGCCAGACCATTGCCCAGGGGCGCAACTGGGGGGCTCGTGTGGCAGAAGGGCACGTGCTCGTCTTCCTCAATGCCGATTCCGTCCCCGCCGAGAGCGACCGTTTTGCCCAGACTGTACTGCGCTGGGCAGCCACCGCACCTGCTGAGGAAGTTGCCCTAGCGTGCCCGATTACCGTTCACCCCGAGTGCGCCACGTGGAAAGACCGTCTCTTCCACGCTGTGTACAACCGCTACATCGGGCTGCTCAACACCTGCGGCTTAGGCATGGGACGTGGAGAGTGCCACATCGTACGCCGATGGGCATTCTGGCAGGTCGGTGGATACGACGAACGGCTCGCCGCGGGGGAAGACTTCGAGCTCTACCGGCGATTGCGGCGCCTGGGGAAAATCCGCATGGCATGGGAGCTGCTCATCTACGAATCTCCTCGCCGATACCGCCGCTACGGCTACGCACGGACGCTGTGGCTGTGGACCCTCAATGCTGCCTCCGTTCTCCTCCTCCGCCGCTCGATTTCCCGCAAGTGGGAACCCGTCCGCGAGATGTCCCACGTCCCGCCCCCGGACACATGCTAACGTACCGAGACGCTGGCGTTGACATAGATGCTGCCGAAGAACTCCTGCGCCGGCTCAAACCGGCAATCCGCTCCACCTTTACCCCTGCTGTCCTTGCAGACATCGGGCACTTCGGCGGCTGCTACGACGCCCGCTTTACCGGCTACGCGCACCCCGTGCTGGTTGCCAGCACAGACGGGGTTGGCACAAAGGTCAAGTTGGCAATCCGGCTGGGTATCCACAGTACCGTTGGGCAGGACTTGGTCAATCACTGCGTCAACGACATTCTCTGCTGCGGAGCTCGCCCGCTCTTCTTTCTGGACTACTTCGCCTGCGGGAAGCTCGACCCTGCCATTGCTGAACAGGTCATCGGGGGCATCATTACGGCGTGTCGGGAAAACGGCTGCGCTCTTCTGGGCGGGGAAACGGCGGAGATGCCTTCGCTCTATGCTCCCGGCGATTACGACCTTGCCGGAACCATCGTCGGGGTAGTCGAACGGGAACGCCTCCTCGATGGTAGCCGCATCCAGGCAGGCGATGTCCTCATCGGGCTTGCCTCCACGGGCTTGCACACAAACGGCTACTCGCTTGCCCTGGCAGCCCTCCGCTCCGAAGACCTGGAAACCTACCGCCCAGAGCTGGGCAGCTCCTTGGCAGAGGCTCTCTTGTCCATTCACCGCTCGTACGCTGCCACACTCCTGCCGCTCCTGGAGCGGGGACTGGTCAAAGGGCTGGCACACGTGACCGGCGGTGGCATTCTGGGTAATCTCACCCGTATTCTCCCGAAGACCGTGCGTGCCCAGATTGAGTGGTCCGCCTGGGAAGTCCCGCCCTTGTTCCGCTACATCCAGCGCGCGGGGCACATTCCCGAAGAGGAGATGCGCCGGGTTTTCAACCTCGGAATCGGTATGGTGGTAGTCACCGCACCGGAGACAGTCAGCGAAGTGCTCGCTCTCTGCGCTGAGGAACAGCCCGTCGTGATCGGCTCAGTTGTCCCTGCGGCGTAGATTCGGTCCGAGCATGAGTTCCGGTCGCACGATACGGTCGAACTCCTCAGCCGTCAGCAAGCCCAGTTCAATGGCAGCTTCCCGCAAGGTCTTGCCGGTTTGGTAGGCGTGCTTGGCAATCCGGGCAGCGTTGTCGTAGCCAATGTAGGGATTGAGTGCCGTAACGAGCATGAGCGAGTGCTCCACGTACGCCCGCAGCCGCTCCACGTTCGGCTCGATACCCACAACGCAGTAGCGGGTAAACGAACGGCATGCATCCCCGAGCAGGCGGACGCTCTGCAGGAAGTTGAAGATGATGACGGGCTTGTATACGTTGAGCTCGAACGCCCCGAGCGCGCCTGCCATGCTGATGGTGACATCGTTGCCAATGACCTGCGTTGCCACCATTGTCATCGCTTCCGACTGCGTCGGATTGACCTTCCCCGGCATGATGGAGGAGCCGGGTTCATTTTCTGGAATGCGAATCTCTGCCAGCCCCGCCCGGGGACCCGACGCCATCCAGCGAATGTCGTTGGCTATCTTGTGGAGCGCGACCGCCAGCGTCCGCACCGCCCCGTGTGCCCACACCAGGGCATCGTGCGCTGCCAGTGCTTCGAACTTGTTCGGCGCCGAGACAAAGGGCAGCCCGGTCAGCTGGGCAATCGTTCGTGCCATCCGCTCGGCGAATTCCGGATGGGTATTGAGCCCAGTGCCAACCGCTGTTCCACCAATTGCCAGCTCATAGAGGTCTGGGAGTGTCGCTTCAATCCGGCGGATAGCGTTGCTGAGCTGCTGCACGTACCCGGAGAACTCCTGCCCGAGCGTCAGCGGGACAGCATCCATCAGGTGCGTGCGCCCGATTTTGATGATGTCCCGGAATTCCTCCGCCTTCTGCGCCAACGCCTGGTGCAGCTCCCGGACGGACGGCAGCAGATGGTGCACAAGCTGCTCCGCCGCAGCAATGTGCATCGCCGTGGGGAAGACATCGTTTGAGCTCTGCGACTTGTTCACATCGTCGTTCGGGTGAATCGGGTTCTTGCTCCCCAGAACGCCGCCGGACAGTTCAATGGCACGGTTGGCAATGACTTCGTTGACGTTCATATTGGTCTGCGTTCCGGAGCCGGTCTGCCAGACCGAGAGCGGGAAGTGGTCATCGAGCTTTCCCTCGATGACCTCGTCGGCAGCACGGATGATCAGCTCGGCTTTCTCCGGCGGCAACAGTCCCAGGTCGCGGTTGACCAGTGCGGCAGCTTTCTTGACAATGCCCAGGGCACGGATGAGCTCCCGCGGCATTTTTTCCGTGCCGATCGCGAAGTGGATGAGCGAGCGTGCCGTCTGCGCACCCCAGTACTTGTCCGCTGGGACTTCAATCGGTCCCATCGTGTCGGTCTCGATGCGTGTCGACCTCATGGTTAGCGTCCTTCCTTCCAGAACACACCCACCGTGGGGGGCAAATTTAGCCTCTTTCCCTCCCCTCGGGGAGTGTGCGCCCTCATTGCGACGGTGGGGCAGCCGACGAGCGCCGCTTCGGCTTTGGCGGGAAGCTCCGCCGCAGGTGCTGAATCTCGTCCCGAATTTCCTTTGCCAAGCGGCGCAGCTCCTGCATCCGCTTGCGCAGCCGAATACCAGCACGGCGGTTCTGCTTCCGGTAGAAGCGCTCGAAATCGGCTCGGCAGCTTTCGACCAAGCGCAGCAACTGCTCGTACCGCTCCATTTCAGCGTACAATCAGGAGCGGGACAGCCATCCCTTCACGCTCAGCCGTGATGTAGAGGAAGTACACCCCGCTCCCGAGGAGGGCTGAAGGAAGACGCAGCACATGCTCTCCCGGCTGCATCAGTCCTTCGCTCACAGGAGCCAGCTCTCGTCCAAGCGCGTCCACCAGGCGGATGCGCACATATCGCTGCTCTGGCAGCTTCACCACTAACTGCGGGACCGGGGCGCCCGGCACCCACGGGTTTGGATACACTCCAGCCGCCATCTGGTTCGGGAGGGGCTCCCAGGGAACGGTATCAATCCCCACCCAAGCCGCTGCCTGCCGAGCTGCCGACGCTGCCCGGCGCACTTCCTCCAGCGTCATTCCCGCAACCAGCGCGAAGGCAACGCGAACTGTATCCCCTGGTGCAACTTGCAGCGGACCGGCTGCCAGCACCATCGAGGCATCGGTCACCCGCGACCGCTTCCGGGCAATCCCACTGCTGAGCGCCGTCCACTTCTCCTGCCGCGTGAACCCGTCGTAGACGCCAAGCTCTGATCCGCTGCCGTCGTTGTCGATGGCGTAGAAGTTGACTTGGGCATTGCTCAGAAGGACCGCCCCAGCGATCGGCAACGGCGAAGAGCAGGTCTGGCAGACAGTGTACCCCACCCCGGAGCTATCGTCGTAGAGCGCCACATCCCCCTGTGCCGAAGGGCTGATGTCCCAGTCCAGGTACCAGCCAACGTGCAGATTGGTGAAAGGCTCCGCCGTCTGATTGACCAGCTCGTAGACGACCAGGACAAAATCCCGCCATTCATGGACTTGAAACTGGTAGACCCGCTGGCGGACCGCGACTCCAAGATCACCCGGCTGCTGCCGATCGGCAAAGAGTGCCTCTGCTTCGAGTGATATATCCGTCAGAACCAGGGAGATCACCTTCTGTATGACGAATGACTGATCCTGCTGACTCTGCACGGCACCCCGAGCCACATTGGAGAGGCGCTCCGGAGAAATCCCCGCCATCAAGGCTCCCTCAAAGAGCAAGTTTGGGCTACTCTTCCACCGGAAGCCATCTCCCTGGAGGTTTTCCGGGTAGTCGTTGAAGGCGATATTGCCCCGGCTGTTGAAGGTCACAGTGATGTTGTTTGCCCCCAGCGTTCGATAGACCGGGCGCAGCACAATCGAGGTCCACTCCCGCCCGACCAGCCGCTGACCGAAACGAACGCTGAAGCGGAGCTCCATGACGGCATTGGCCGGAACATCGAGGGGAATCCGGAGCATCAGTGGACGCGGCAGCCGGCGCCATTCGCCGCTCTCCATTTGGAGCAGAGAAACCTGTCCGCGAAGCAGCTCCGGAGCAGGGACGAAGGGCGAAAAGACGCTTACCACAAGGCTATCGGCAGGATCGAGGACATTCTCTACACCGAACGTGATCAGGAGCGTATCGCCGGCATCGAAGAATCCATCACCGTCGCTGTCGGTAATCTGCAGACTATCAATCCGGCAGGCGATCAATCGCTCAACCGTCAGCGCCGACAGGGCGTTGACCCGTCCCCAGCCGATCAGCCCTGCAAGCCAAGGCTGGGAGCGGTCTATCGGGTCTGCCGTCATCATGACCCGCGCCATCGCTTGGTGTGGAGACAACGTGGGGAACTTCTGCCGCACGAGAGCCACTACGCCGCTCGCAACAGGAGCTGCCATCGAGGTCCCGCTCATGCGGAGATAGAGACCGCCCGGAATGGTTGAGAGGATCTCATCGCCCGGTGCGGAAACATCAACGCTGCTGTGGTAATTGGCGTACCACGCCTTCCCATCGGTGGAATCGGTCGCCGTGACTGAGAGCACCTCCGGATAGGCAGCGGGATAGAAGGGCATGTTGCGGGAATCGTTTCCGGCGGCGGCAACAACGACGGAGCCCAGAGCAACAGCTGCCCGCACAATCTCGTGCTCAGCTTCTGAGCGCCCCGGACCTCCCCAGCTACAATTGATCACGGCTGCTCCCATCGCTGCAGCGTAGAGAATGCCCTGGTAAGAATTGACCACCGAGGAAGATCCCGGAGCATCAGGTCCAATTTTGACTGCCAGCAGCCGCACCCGCGGCACAACGCCGGCAATCCCGACAGCATTATTGACCACTGCACCGAGAATGCCAGCAACGTGTGTCCCATGCCCATTGCCCGGGCTGGGATCGTTATCCTGGTCGGACCCAGTCCCAGCGGCGAAGTCCCATCCCCGCCAGTCGTCCACAAAGCCATTGCCATCGTCATCAACGCCGTTGAAACGCTTGTCCTGTCCGTTGGCGTCAGTGCCGATTTCCCCAGGGTTGAGGAAGATGTTGGCTGCCAGGTCAGGATGCGTCAAGTCGATCCCGGTATCCACCACGCCGACCACCAGAGGCGACGCCTCCACCGGGAGAACATCCCAGGCATCGAAGGCGCGGATGAGCCGGAGCGCGTACTGTTCGACGACAAGCGGGTCGTTGGGAACTCCGCACAGGAAGCGCTCTGGCAAGACCTCAGCGTATTCAACCTCAGGATGCCGTCGGAGCTTCGCAATGAGCAGCAGTGTGTCAACCGCCTCGGGGACTTCCACGATGAGAATGCGTTCCAGCTCCGCCAACGAACGCTGAGCTCCCAGGCTCTGGAGAGCTTGCAGTTGCCGTGCCCGTCCGAGGATTGCCTGGAGCAGCGCATCGGGCACGTACGGACGGACTTTTCCGATGCCCACCAGTGGAGAGAGCTGTGCCGGGAGTGCCGCTCGACCACTGCGCTTCCATTGCGCTGCTGCAGCGCTCAAACCCCGCAGCTTGAGCACGATCGGGACCGCTTCTGCCTGTATCCCGATGCTCACCAGCCAGACTAGCAGGAAAACACGCCGCACGGTCTTCATTGCACATCCGAGCTTGTAAGACGGATTCGCTTGTAGAAGCGCTGTCCATTGCCGAGCCGGACCTCTGCAACGTAATCGCCCGGAGGCAGGGCACGCCCGGCATCGTCCCGCCCGTTCCACCGCACCACATACCGCCCTGGACGCTGCACCCCATCGACGAGCGTTGCCACCAGAAGCGCTTGGGCAGAGAACACCAGGACCTGGACCCGGGTTACTTCCGGGACTTCGTAGCGGATGGTCGGGGAGAGATCTTCACTCAGCCCAAGGACCCGAGCCAGCGTTGCCAAAGGGACAGCAATGGTACTTCCGGGAGTCCGCGGCAGCGTTGGGTTGGGTAAGGCCTGAGCCTGCTGCAGATGGTAAGCGTGCTGTGCTAGCTCCTGCCCCGTTGGGAGGAGGACGGTGGGATCGAGCTGCAAGTTCCGGAGAGCGCTCTGCCAGGGTGTCGGCAGCTCACGCTGCTGCAGTTGGAGCCATATTGCCGAGGAGCGGCGCAACTCTGCACTCCAGCGCGCCGCCGGGGGTAATGGCTGCCGCAGTGCCCGTACGTAGGCACTATCCTGCTCTGGCGTAAACCCAAAGACTTCCTCGGTAGGCAGCGGCACAGGACGGAGCGTATCCGGCTGTGTGCTCCCGTGCCTGAGGGCTTCCTTCGGGGAGCGAGGCTGCTGCAGGGGTGCCGGAACCTGTGCCACCGCTGTCCAGGCAAGCACAAGGCTGAGAATCCCACCGAGGCATGCACCGGACGGCATCGGACTACTGCCTGACCTCCCACGGGAAATGGCGCCGCAGTTCCGCCATCCAGCGCCGGTATTCCTGTTCCCGCTTCCATTGCTCACAGAAGCGCTCCACATAGCGAGAATCCTCCGGAAGACGCGGCAGATGCTGCGGCACCAGACGCTTGCGGTACAGCAGCTGCAACCCCGGACGATTAGGGTCTGCCAGATACGGTACCGGCTCGGAAATCCCCCCATCGGGTAGCTTCTCGACAATGCTGCGTAGCTCCGGAGAGAGCGTCTCCAGTGGCACCAGCCCAAGCGAGCCCCCAAAGCCGCGAGTGTCCATCTCCTCCGAGTAGAGCCGCGCCAGCGAGTCGAAGGAAGCACCCTGTTGGAGCTGTTCACGCAGCTGGAGCAAGAAAGAGCGAACCTGTTCGACATCACCCCGAAGGCGAAAGAGGATGTGCCGCGTACGGACGGCATCCTGTCGGCGATCCAGAAGCTGGATGAGGTAGTATCCCATCGGCGTTTCCACCGGAGGGGAAATCTCGCCGGGCTGCAATGCAAAGGCTGCGCGTTCATATTCGGGCAGGAGTTTTCCCCGCTCTACCCAGCCAATGTCCCCGCCGCTGGACAGGGTTCCCTGGTCCCCGCTGTAGCGCCGCACAAACTCGGTGAAATCCCCACCGCGCAAGAGGCTATCCCGAACCCGCTGCGCTAGCTGCCAGACTTCCCACCGCTGGGCAGAATCGGGCTGCAGATACCGCACCAGATGCGCCAGCTCAACCTGTGCAGGCACCGGAGGCAGCGAATCCCGGTATCGGGCGAAGAATTCCTCAACCTCCCGGGGGCTACACCGGAGCGAACCAAAGCGCTGCTGCTGGAGCTTCTCTACCAGCAGGCGCTTCCGAACCTCCTCGCGGTACTCTCGCCGCAACTGTTCCAGCGGCATGCCGTAGACTTCGGCCACACGTCGCTCTGAACCAAACTGCTGTACCACCAACTGGAGCTGGAGTTCGAGCCGCTGGGTGACCTCCTCATCGGTAACCACGATGCTGTCCTCCTGCGCCTTGAGCAGCATGAGCTTTTCATCAATCAGTGCCTCCAGCGCTCGACGCCGCAAGATACTATCGGGAAGTTCTACCCCCGCGGGCAGCTGCTGCCGAAGTAAGTGCACCTGAGCTTCGACATCGGAAGCGAAAATCACCTCCCCACCGACGAGTGCGACAACGCGGTCGAGGACCTCCCCCTCGCGCACCTGTCCCCAGAGGAGGACGGGGAGGATTCCCACACCGAACAGCCAGCGTATCATGGATTCGTGCGCACCGTTGATTCCTGCGCAGAGACGTCCAGCACAAGGGGTACATGTACCTTTTGCCCCAACACCTCCTCCAACCAGGCACGCACGGCGGGTTTCATCGGGAGATCCTCCAGCGGCACACAGCGGAGTGCTTCTGCCAGAACCAAGCTCATCTGCTCCGGCGGCAACTTCCGATTCAGCAGAATCAGCCGCTGGTCTCGCACGATACAGTAGCCTCCGCGGAAGCGACCCTGCTCCCGCCGGATGCGAATCCCACTGCGCCGGGCAATCTCAAGCAGTTCCTCGACCAGACGCTCCGGCTTCATGCTCTCCGCGCTCCAATGGACGCCAGAGGAACAAGAGCAGAATCGTCCACTCGGCGCAGGCTGCCAGTGTTGCCACCACACCCGCTCGGGTAACCCGCTCGAGGACGGCTGTCTCGACCCGCTCCACTGCCACATTCCCCGCAGCAACAAGGCGGACCAACGCGAGGTCGTACTTGAAAGCAATCCAGAGCTCAACGGGCAGCGCCAATGCCGCCAGCACCAGCGCCATGAATAGCCAACCACAGGCTCGCAACTGCTGCCACCGCATCAGCACGCTCCCGATCACTCCCACGAAGAACGCCACCCCGCCTGCCCATACGTACGGTGTCCCATTGACTGCGATGCGGTAGCTCTGCAGCCGTACCTCTGGGGGTAGCTCTACAGCCAGCTGCACTGTAAACGGTTCGAAGACGGAGAAGAGTGCCACCGCTCGCAGCGCCCCTCCGCCCAGAAAGAGCGCTCCGCCGACAACAACACAGCTCACCCACAAGCGCCACCAGAAACGGTTGCGTCCGCGCTCTTCCCCGCTTCCCATCCCAACGCTGCTTCCAGGGCATGCAAACTTACTACCTCCGGAGTGCTCACCCTTCGGGCATCAACTCCACTCCTTCGTACGTCATTGCGCCTGCCGTCACACTGCGAGTCGGGAAACAATGTCAACGCGGGTCCTTGTCACCGGTGCCGGGGGATTCATCGGGCATCACTTGGTCCGCTTTCTGGTCGAACGTGGCTACTGGGTTCGGGGTGCTGATATCAAGCCCCCAGCCTACGAGCCTACCGCCGCTCATGAATTCCTCCTCCTCGACCTCCGACGCTGGGAAAACTGTCTGCGCGCCACCGAGGGGATCGAACACGTCTATAACCTGGCTGCCGACATGGGTGGCATCGGCTACATCAGCCACAACCACGCTGATATTGCCCGCAACAACATTCTCATCAACGCCCACATGCTCGAAGCCAGCCGCCTCAATGGGGTAGAGCGCTTCTTCTTCTCCTCCTCTGCCTGCATCTACCCGCAGTACCGCCAACGGACTGCCGAGGTTACCCCGCTGCGGGAAGAAGATGCCTACCCCGCCGACCCAGAAGAGGGCTATGGCTGGGAGAAGCTCTTTACGGAAAAGCTCTGCCAGTACTATGCCGAAGACTACGGCATGCACATCCGCGTTGCCCGCTTCCACAACGTCTACGGTCCCCTGGGCGAATACGAGGGCGGACGGGAGAAAGCCCCGGCAGCCCTCTGCCGCAAAATCGCTCTGGCACATGACGGGGACGAAATCGAAATCTGGGGCGATGGCAACCAAACACGCTCGTTCCTCTACATTGACGACTGTGTCGAAGGCATCTATCGCCTGATGCTCTCCGATTACCCCCACCCGCTCAACCTGGGCAGCGATCGCCTGGTGACAATCAACGACCTGGTTGACCTCATTGCCCGGATTGCCGGCAAACACATCCGGAAGCGATACGATACCAGTAAACCCCAAGGTGTCCGAGGACGGAATAGCGACAACACCCGCCTGCGTCAGGTCCTGGGCTGGGAACCCCAAGTCCCGCTCGAAGTTGGGCTGGACCGCACCTACCGCTGGATCGAAGAGCAGCTCCGCAAAGCAGGACGCCTCAGCGAGGTCCCCCGAACGGTCTCCTAAGTGCCATGCCGCGTCTGCCTGAATTACAGAGCGTCCTCATCATCGGCTCCGGTCCGATCGTTATCGGACAGGCATGTGAGTTCGACTACAGCGGCACCCAGGCGTGTAAAGCTCTCCGCCAGGAAGGCATCCGCGTCATCCTGGTCAACTCCAATCCCGCCACCATCATGACCGACCCAGGGCTTGCCGATGCAACCTACATTGAGCCTATCACGGCAGAGTTTGTCGAGAAAGTTCTCGCTCGTGAGCGCCCGGATGCCCTCTTGCCAACCCTTGGAGGACAGACCGGGCTCAATATTGCCGTCGAGCTTGCCGAACGCGGTGTGCTGGAACGCTACGGTGTCCGCCTCATCGGATGCTCGGTGGAAGCAATCCGCAAAGCCGAAGACCGCAAGCTCTTCCAGGAAGTTGTCCGACAGTGTGGGCTGGAAACTCCCCGCGGCGTTTTCGTCCACTCCTTGCACGAAGGCTTGGAAGCAATTGAGCACATCGGCTTTCCGGCAATCCTGCGTCCCTCCTTTACCCTGGGGGGAACCGGTGGCGGGATTGCCTACAACATGGAGGAATACCGCGAACTGCTCAGCGCCGCCCTCATTGCCAGCCCGATCCAGCGCGTTCTGGTGGAAGAGTCCGTCCTGGGCTGGAAGGAGTACGAGCTGGAGGTCATGCGCGACCGCAAGGACAACGTCGTGATTGTGTGCTCGATTGAAAACTTCGACCCCATGGGGGTGCACACAGGTGATTCCATCACTGTTGCACCGGCGCAGACCCTGACCGATGCGGAATACCAGCAGATGCGGGATGCCGCCATTCGTATCATGCGTGCCATCGGGGTAGACACCGGTGGCTCCAACATCCAGTTTGCCGTTCATCCCCGCACCGGGCGGATGCTGGTCATCGAGATGAATCCCCGCGTGTCCCGGAGCTCAGCCTTGGCATCGAAGGCAACGGGGTTCCCTATCGCCAAGATTGCCGCCAAGCTCGCTATCGGCTACACGCTCGATGAAATCCTCAACGACATCACCGGCAAGACACCGGCATGCTTCGAGCCTTCGATCGATTACGTCGTGGTCAAAATCCCACGCTGGGACTTCGAGAAGTTCCCCGAAGTCCCCGACGAGCTGGGCACGCAGATGAAATCCGTCGGGGAAGCTATGGCGTTCGGACGCACGTTCAAGGAAGCCCTCCAGAAGGCGATCCGCAGCCTTGAGCAGGGGCGCTATGGCTTTGGATTCGATCGGGCAGAATACCTGCAGCCCGTGTCGCCAGAGGATCGGGAAGTCATCCGTGCCCGCTTGCGCCGCCGGCACTCCCGTTCGCTCTTCGATCTCTGCGATGCCCTCCGTCTCGGCATGAGTAGCGAGGAGATTCACGCCCTGACCGGCTACGACCCCTGGTTCATTGAGCAGTGCCGCGAGATTGTCTGTGCTGCCCAAGAGCTCGTGCGGTGGCGTGCTCACAGCGGATTGCACGGCATCCACCTCCTGGAACACCTTGGCTCTGAACGGCTGCGAGCGCTCAAGGCACTGGGTTTCTCCGACGTCCAGCTAGCAACGCTAGCAGGCTGCACCGAAGCCGAAGTTGCCGAGCTGCGCCGGAAACTCGCTCTCCGCCCAGTCTACAAGACCGTGGACACCTGCGCGGCTGAGTTTGAGTCCGAAACCCCGTACCATTACTCCACCTACGCTCCGGGGGAAAACGAGGCGCGTCCTTCCCGACGCCGAAAGGTCGTCATCCTGGGAAGCGGTCCGAACCGCATCGGGCAGGGGATCGAGTTCGACTACTGCTGTGTGCAAGGCGTCTTCACCCTGCGCCGCATGGGCTACGAAGCCATCATGATCAACTGCAATCCGGAGACCGTCTCAACGGACTACGACACCGTGGACAAGCTCTATTTCGAACCGCTGACAGCCGAAGATGTGCTCAATGTCCTCGAACAGGAGCGCCCCGACGGGGTCATCGTCACCCTCGGTGGGCAAACACCGTTGAAACTGGCCCATCGCCTGCAAGCCGCTGGCTTCCGCATTCTGGGAACGTCCTCCGAAGGGATTGACATTGCTGAAGACCGCGAGCGCTTCGCCCGACTCCTGACAGAACTCCGCATCCCGTGCCCTCCCTGGGGAGCTGCTCGCTCCGTGGAAGAAGCTCTCGACATCGCCCGCCGCATCGGCTACCCGGTCCTCGTTCGCCCCTCCTACGTCTTGGGCGGACGTGCCATGCAGATTTGCTACCGCGAAGAGACCCTCCACCGCTACGTCCACAACGCCTTCGCTGCCTTCCCGGAACGCCCAGTCCTGATCGACCGCTTCTTGGAACACGCCTACGAATTCGACGTCGATGCCGTTGCCGATGGGGAAACAGTGCTGATCGCCGGGGTACTCCAGCACATTGAGGAAGCAGGCATCCACTCAGGCGATTCGACCTGCGTTCTGCCCCCGTACAACATCACACACGAGCAGCTGGAGACGCTCTGCGACTACACCCGCCGCATTGCCCGTGCCCTCGGCGTCATCGGACCGCTCAATGTCCAGTACGCGATGCAGGACGGTGTCATCTATGTCCTGGAGGCAAATCCCCGTGCTTCCCGCACGATGCCCTTCGTGGCGAAAGCCACCGGCATTCCGGTCATTGAGCTTGCCGTCCGGGCAATGCTCGGGGAGTCGTTGAGCCAGCTCCCCTTGCCGGAATTCCGGCTCGATATCGGGCGCGTAGCGGTCAAAGAATCCGTCTTCCCCTTCACGAAGTTCCCCCAGGTACACGTCTTCCCCGGACCCGAAATGCGCTCTACCGGAGAGGTCATGGGGCTGGACACCTCCTTTGGACGGGCACTCATCAAAGCGCACCTTGCCGCTGGAAATCGCATCCCGCTGAAGGGTGGACGGGTTTTCATCTCGCTGGCCGATTACGACAAAACCCCCCTTGCTGTGGAGATTGCCCGCGGGTACCTGGAGCTGGGCTTCGAACTGTGGGCAACCACGGGCACTGCCGCCTTCCTCCAACGTCACGGACTACCCGTCACGCCCGTGCGCAAGCACTACGAAGGACGACCGAGCATCATCGACTACATCACGGACGGCAAAGTGGATATCCTCATCAACACCCCGCTTGGCGAAAACGCCCGATACGACGAACACATCATGGGGCGCACTGCGATGCGTCACCGCATTCCCTTCTTCACAACACTGGCAGCGGCTGCCGCGTCGTTGCGTGGTCTGGTAGAACTGCGCCATGCCGAGTTCACCATCAAGCCCCTGCAGGAATACTACGCCGAGTAACCTCCCCTCTGGCGTGAGCATCGGCGAGCTCCGCCGCACTCTTGTCCGTCTCCTGCAGACAGAGGGGCTGGACAGTCCCCAGCGCACCGCCGAACTCCTGCTGTGTCACGTCCTGGGCTGGAGCCGTCTGGAGCTGCTGCTCCGTCAGCACGAGCCTTTTCCCCACACTGCACGTCCCACCCTGCTCCGACTCCTCCGCCGCCGCCTACGTCGCGAGCCGCTGCAGTATGTCCTCGGGGAGACGGAGTTCTTCGGGCTGCCTCTGTTGCTCCAGCGTGGAGTCTTCATCCCTCGCCCGGAAACGGAAGTACTCGTGGAAGAAGCCCTGGCGCACATTCCCCCGGAGAGCGGCACACCCTTCCGAGTACTCGACATTGGAACTGGCTCTGGGTGTATTGCCCTGGCACTTGCCTTCCATCGTCCAGCTGCGACTGTGCTCGGGATTGATATCGCCACAACCGCGCTCCGCTGCGCCCGCCGCAACGCCCGACGGCTCGGGCTTCGGAACGTGCGCTTCCTCTCCCTCGATATCCTCCGTGACACTCCGCCGGGGGCACCTTTCCAGCTGATTGTTGCCAATCCGCCGTACATCCCGATAGACCTTCTCCCGCAGCTACAGCCGGAAGTTCGGCTCTTCGAGCCGCACGAAGCCCTGACCGATGGTGCGGATGGGCTACTCTTCTACCGCCGCTTTGCCGAGCTTTTTCCTTCCCTGCTGGCACCCGGGGGGCATTTCCTGCTGGAAGTTGCCGACGGGATGGCCACGCATGTGGCAGCGCTCTTCCCCGGCGCCACCCTCCGCATCCGCCGGGATTACGCTGGGATCGAACGCGTGCTGATCGGCACCTACGCTTCGCCCAGCACTCCCCCCTCAAGCGTTCCCTAAATTTGCGTGCTCGCTTCCGTCTGCTTGCGGAGTTGCTACAATGCGCACCTTTGCCTTCGGCTTCCCCCGGCTCGGAGTACACCGACAGTACAAGACACTGCTGGAACGCTTCTGGGACGGCTCCCTGAGCAGTGAGGCGTTCCAGCAGGGCATCGCAGAGCTCAAGCGAGAGCGCCTGCAGGAGTACCAGGGCATGGATGTGATTCCCTCGAACGAGCTTTCCCTCTACGACCCGATGCTCGACACCGCTGTCATGCTTGGCGCACTCCCGAGCCGCTTCCGCCCGTACGCAGGGCTTTCAACTTACTTCGCCCTCGCACGGGGCAAACACGCCCTGGAACTGACGAAGTGGTTCAACACGAACTACCACTACCTCGTGCCTGAGCTGGAAGAGCCAACCTTTGAGCTAGTGCAGAACTTCCCGCTGGACGACGTCCGCTTTCACCGCCATGAAGGGATCGAGACCGTGCCGACGCTCATCGGTCCATACACCTTCCTGCGTCTCTCAAAGCGGGTGCGTCCCGCCGGGGATGGGCTTGTGCGTGTGGCGCCCCTCCGGGAGGAGGAATTCGTCGAGTTTGGTTCTGCTGCTGTGGCTGCCTACAGCGCTGTCCTGCACTCTTTGGCTACTGAGGGAGTGCAGCTGGCGGTTGTCCACGAGCCGGCGCTGGCACTGGAGGTCCCCGAATCACACTGGGAACTGCTCGCCAGCTGGTATGGAGAACTATCCCGCTGTGGTGTGCAACTCTGGGTGCTCTGTTACTACGACAGCGTCTCCGACTACCGCCGCTATAGCGAGCTTCCCGTTGCCGGTATCGGGCTGGACTTCGTCTCCAACGACGAAAACTGGGCTGAGCTGCAGCGATACGGCTTTCCCCGGGAAAAGACCCTCATTGCCGGTATCCTCAATGGACGGCAGGTTTGGCGCTCCGACCTGATTGAGCGCCTCCGCTTCCTGGAGAGGCTTCACCTCTGGGTAGAGGAGCTCGTCATTGCCCCATCGTGCCCGCTCTTCCACCTCCCCGTTACCGTCTCACTGGAGAGGAACTTGCCCGAAGGGCTACAGGAACGCCTCGCGTTTGCCCGCGAGCGCATCGCGGAGCTGCGACTCCTGAAAGCTGCCTGGGAAGGCGACCCTGGCGCGTTACGGGAGGCGCAGGCTCAGACACAGCTACTCCAGACCCCCTTTGCACGGAATGAACGCGTACGGCAGCGTGTGAGTGCTCTGCGAGAGGGAGATTTCCAGCGTACGCCGCCGGCTCCTCTACGGCGTCAGCTCCAGCAGCACCGGCTCCAGCTCCCTCTCTTGCCGACAACGACTATCGGTTCCTTTCCCCAGACGGCAGAGATCCGTCGCCTCCGGAGCCAATATGCGCGGGGCGAGCTCTCGGCCAGCGCTTACGCTGCTGCCATTGAGCAGCATATCCGCCATGCCATCGCTGTTCAGGAAGAGCTGGGATTGGACGTGCTCGTCCACGGGGAATTCGAGCGCAGCGATATGGTTGAGTACTTCGCCCAGCGTCTCGAAGGCTTCGCCACTACCGAACATGGGTGGGTCCTCTCGTACGGCTCCCGTGTCTACCGTCCGCCAATCATCTACGGGGATGTCTGGCGTCCGGCACCAATGACCGTCCGGGAAATTACCTACGCCCAGTCGCTGACCTCAAAGCCCGTCAAGGGGATGCTGACCGGTCCGGTGACCATGCTCCTGTGGAGCTACTGGCGCCAGGATATCCCGGCAGAGGAGCTTGCCTACGAGCTGGCGCTGGCCATTGCCGATGAAGTCCGAGACCTGGAAGCCGCCGGTATCCGCATCATCCAGATTGATGAACCCGCCTTCCGTGAGGGTGCCCCGCTCAAACGGCGCCACTGGGATAGCTACTTCCGCTGGGCAATCCGCGCCTTCCGCCTCTGCCACGCCCGCGCACGCCCGGAGACGCAGATCCACACCCACATGTGCTACTCCGAATTCAACGACATCGTGCACTTCATTGCCGAGCTGGACTTCGATGTGCTCTCCATCGAAGGCTCGCGGAGCAAAGGGGAAATCGTAGACCGCTTCGCAACACTGCCGCCAGGAAGCATCCATGTCGGGGTCGGCGTCTACGACGTCCACTCCCCGGCTATTCCAGAGGTGAGCGACATTGAAGCCATTCTGGCGCGCGTCCTCCAAGTCCTTCCGCCAGAGGCGGTCTGGGTTAACCCAGACTGCGGACTCAAGACTCGCCGGTGGGAAGAGGTTATCCCGGCTCTCCGCAACATGGTCACTGCAGCTCGCCGAGTTGCCCACCGGGTCCATGCCAGTTCTACCAACAGCTGAAGGGTGACTGCGCCATGAGCCTTCGAACGGAAACAGTTGTGGTGTTGGGCGGATGGGGATTGGTCGGCTCTGCGGTCTGCCGCCGTCTGCTGCAGGAACGCCCACAGCGTCTGGTCATCACCTCGCTCCGTCGCGAGGAAGCCGAACATGCCGTTGCCGAACTCCGCCCCCTTGCAGCCGAGACCCACTTGGAGGCACGCTGGGGCGACATCTTCGTGCGAAGTGCCTGGAAGGAGCGCCCACGGTCGGAGCTGCTCAGCGATCCCCAGGCTCGCTCCGCGCTGATCGAAGACATTCTCGACGAGCTCGATGACACACGCCTGCGGCAATCTGCCCTCTATGAGCTCCTGACCGACGTCCGCCCCAGCATCGTTGTTGACTGCATCAATACGGCAACGGCAATCGCTTACCAAGACATCTATAGCGCTGCTACCACGGTGCGGCAGCTGCTCCAGCTTGGCGGCAGCTCCTCTGAGCCGATCGAGCGCCTGCTGAGCAGCCTCTACATTCCCCAACTGATTCGGCACGTGCAGATTCTCTACCACAGCCTGCTGGCAGCCGGAACCCGACTCTACCTGAAGGTCGGCACGACCGGAACCGGTGGCATGGGTCTCAACATTCCGTACACCCACAGCGAGGAACGTCCTTCCCGGGTGCTGCTGGCAAAATCCGCCATTGCTGGGGCTCACTCCCTTCTGCTTTTCCTCATGGGACGGACACCCGGTGCCCCGATCGTGAAAGAGGTCAAACCCGCAGCCATCATCGGCTGGAAACGCATTGCGTACGACACGGTCTGCTTCCGTGGACGCCCACTGATGCGGGTTGATCTCCCGCCGGAGCATGCTCTGGAATTGACAGACATCTTCCCATCCCACCCTCCAGCTGCTCTGCGCTCCTTTTCTGAGCCCCTGCGGTCTGTCTTCATCGACACCGGGGAAAACGGGCTGTTTTCCCGTGCGGAATTTGAAACCGTCACCGCCCTCGGGCAAATGGAGCTCATCACCCCGGAAGAGATTGCGGAAGTCGTTGTTCGGGAAGTCCTCGGGGGCAACACGGGGCACGATATTGTCGCTGCCCTCGATGCTGCCGTCCTAGGACCAACCTACCGCGGAGGCGCTCTGCGGCATGTTGCCCGCGAGCTCCTGCGACAGCTCGAAGCCGAACACCACACCGAAGGCGTCGCCTTCGAAATGCTCGGTCCCCCGCGCCTGACCAAGCTCCTCTACGAAGCCCACCTGCTCAAGCGCGCCTTTGGGTCACTGCAGACCGTGCTGGAACACACCCCCGAAGATCTCTCGGTCAGCCTCTGGAACGTGCTCTGCCGTGATAGCCAGCTGCGCTCACAGATTCTGACCATCGGGCTTGTCATCCTGCTGCCCGATGGGCAGCACTACCTGCGCGGGGCAGAGGTCAAAGTCCCCCGCGCAGAGGAAGACGTGCGCTGCACCCCAGAAGCCCTTGAGCGCTGGTGTGAAGCCGGCTGGATTGACCTGCGTCCCACGAACATGGCGCGCTGGCACGACCGCCTCCGGCGCATGCAACAAACCAGCACCGACAGTGCCTCCGATACTAGCTCCGCCAGCGGGGAAGCTCGGCTCCACTGGGCGCACCTGTCCACCTTGGATGAAGGCAACCTCGTCGCTTGGATTCTGAGCTACGAGGAACACGGTCAGCGTGGGAAACGCTAACCCCATAGAGCCCGTCCGCGTTGCCATCTTCGCCTCCGGACGCGGGACCAACGCTGAAGCTCTCATCTGCTTCAGTCAGCGCCCGGAAGCGCGGTATCGCGTCGTGCTCATCGTCAGCAACCTCTCCACCGCTGGCGTTCGCCAAGTTGCCGAGCGGTACGGGATCCCCTTCGTGCACGTCAGTCGTCACACCCATCCTGAGCCAGCTCTGTATAGCGCTGCTCTGCTTCGAGCGCTCGCCGAGTACGCCGTTGAGCTCATCGCTCTGGCAGGATATCTGAAGAAGGTTCCCCCGGAAGTTGTCCAAGCATACCGAGGGCGCATCCTCAACATCCATCCGGCGCTCTTGCCCAAATTCGGGGGTCCGGGCATGTACGGACTCCACGTCCACGAAGCTGTCCTCCGTGCCGGGGAACTCTATACCGGCGCCAGCATCCACCTGGTGGAGGAGGAATACGACACTGGTCCTGTCCTGGCACAAATCCGCATTCCCATCTTCCCCGGTGAGACCCCGGAACAGCTTGCTGCACGCCTGCTGCCGTACGAACACGAACTCTACCCTCTGGTGCTCAACCAGCAGGCTCGAGTGTTGCGCCACTGCTGATTTCCAATGCCTGCCTGACGGGCACCTCTTGCTGCCTTTGGGCGGAAGTCGGTATTTTTACGCCTTCCGCATACCGCTATGTCACACCGGAGCGAGA
This sequence comes from bacterium HR21, assembly GCA_002898295.1. Lineage (GTDB taxonomy): Bacteria > Bacteroidota > Ignavibacteria > Kapaibacteriales > HRBIN21 > HRBIN21. The sequence continues at coordinate 16,456 of BEHX01000006.1, read as the reverse complement.
GTCGACAATGAGGGTCTTCGATGCGCAGCAGGTCCGCACCGCTGTCCTGCTGGGACACGCCGGGTGTGGGAAGACAACGCTTACCGAATCGCTGCTCTTCATTGCAAAGGCAATCACCCGCAAAGGGAGCGTCCCGGAGCGGAACACCATCTCAGACTATCACGATCTCGAACACGAACGAGGCACCTCGGTCTTCGCCAGTCTGCTGACCTTCGAGTGGGAGCCGTACAAAGTGAATGTGCTCGACACCCCAGGCTACGATGACTTCATCGGACAAGTCCTCCCCGCTTTGCGGGTTGCCGATCTCGGTCTGCTGCTAGTCAACCTCCAAAGCGGAGTAGAAGTCGGGACGGAACTGCTCTGGAAGTACGCCGAACGGGAAGGATTGCCGCTTGCGCTGGTACTGACCAAGCCCGATGTTGACCAGGCAAGCTTTGAGCGAACGCTCGAGCAGATTCGCCAGCGCTTGAGTACCTCCGCCGTGGTGCTCCAGTATCCCCTGGGAGAAGGCGCCCAGTTCCAGGGCATCATCGATGTGCTCTCCCAACAGTTCTACGGCGCTGATGCTCCGGGAACTCCCGCGCAGCCCGTTGCTGCTCCCGACAGCGAACGCGAGCGTCTCCGGCACTTCCGCGAGCAGCTCATGGAGATGGTCGCCGCCTCTGAGGAAACGCTCATGGAGTCCTACTTCGCCAATGGAGAGCTCACCGCGGACGAACTCCAGCGCGGATTGCGGCAGGCATTGGTACGGCGTGAGCTCTTCCCCATCCTCTGCGTATGTGCGCAGACCGACGTGGGCATTTCCCGCCTCCTCTGGTTTCTGACGCACATCCTGCCCAGCCCTCTGGAACTGCCCCCAGCGCGGAGCATCGATGGAAAGCCCATCCCGTGCGATCCCTCGGGACCAACCGTCGCATTCGTCTACCGCACACTCTCTGAGCCGGCACTGGGGGATATGAGCTTCCTGCGTGTCTATTCGGGTACTCTCCGTGCCGGTATGGAGCTCGTCAATGCCCAAACCGGGACGGTCGAGCGGCTGCCCCAGCTGTTTACCGTGTTGGGGAAGAAACGGACGGAGGTCACCCCTGTTGCCGCCGGTGATCTGGCAGCGACGGTCAAGCTGCGCAATACGCACACGAACAATACCCTCCACGACAGAGGTGCCGACGGCTTGGTGCTGCCCCCCATTGAATTCCCGCCTCCCCGTGTCCGCGTTGCCGTCGTCCCGGTCAAGAAAGGCGATGAGGAAAAAGTCGGGGCAGCACTCCATCAGCTGCAGGAAGAGGACCCCAGCTACCGCGTCGAGCACGCCCAGGAGCTGCGGCAGATTATCTTGCACGGGCAAGGAGAACTGCACCTAGCTGTTGCCCGCTGGCTCCTGCAACACCGGTTCCGGGTAGAGGCAGAATTTGCTGAGCCGCGCATTCCCTACCGGGAAACCATTCAGAAGCCAGCCAAAGGGTACTACAAGCACAAGAAACAGACCGGCGGTGCTGGACAGTATGCGGAGGTCCACCTGCTCATCGAACCATACAGCGAAGGCATGCCCGACCCTGCCGGATTGACCGTCCGCAGCAAAGAGGAATACGATCTGCCCTGGGGCGGGAAGTTGGTCTTCCTCAACTGCATCGTCGGCGGCGTCATTGACGCCCGTTTCATGCCGGCGATTCTGAAGGGCATCATGGAGAAGATGCAAGACGGTCCGCTCACCGGCTCCTACGTTCGGGATATTCGCGTCAGCGTCTTCGATGGCAAAATGCATCCAGTAGACTCCAACGAAGCCGCCTTCAAAATCGCCGGGATGATGGCGTTCAAGAACGCTTTCTTGGAAGCCGATCCGAAGGTGCTCGAACCGATCTACGAGGTTGTCATCACGGTTCCCGAGGAGTTTGTCGGCGCTGTCATGAGCGACCTCCCTGCCCGGCGGGCGGTTATCTTGGGCGTTGAGAGCGATGGGCATTACCAGCGCATCCGCGCCCACATGCCGCTGGCTGAGCTGGACAAATACTCTGCAGCCCTGCGCTCGCTGACTCAAGGTCGCGCAACCTACACGCAGCGCTTTGCCGAGTACGTGCCTGTGCCGCCACACATCCAGCAGAAGCTCGTCGAAGAACACCGGGCGCACGTCAGCGAGGAAGCCTGACCCAGCGCTGTTTGAAGGCACTGTAATTTTGCGCCCGCAGTATGTGCTTTCTCTCAGGGAGCATACCGTGGCGGCAGAGACGCTGTTCTTCTTCCTGTTCGGTGCTGCTGCCGTGGGGACCGCTCTGGCAGTCATCACACGGCGCAATCCCGTTGCCTCTGCCCTCTGGATGGTCGGCTACTTCCTGACGCTGGCAGGGCTCTATCTGACGTTGTACGCTCCTTTCATCGCCGTCATGCAAGTGCTCATCTACGCCGGCGCTATCATGGTGCTGGTCATCTTTGTCATCATGCTCCTCAATTTGGGCAACCCAGAACAGCTCCGCGAGCGCTTCAACCCCCGAGTCGGATTGGCAAGTGCCTTAGGTGCCTTGCTCGTGTTGCAGTTTCTGGTCTTCTTGCTGAGCCGCCCAACAGGCTACCAGGCTCCTTCGCCCAAAGCAGCCGAGCTTGGCTCACCGCAGACAATTGGACAGGTTCTCTTCACGGATTACCTCTTCCCCTTCGAGGCGGTCTCCCTGCTGCTGCTGGCAGCAGTTGTCGGTGCCGTGATCCTGGCAAAGCGGAAAGTGGAACCCTGAGGGCGTCCAATGGAGAGGCTCCCGCTGGAAGCTTATTTGCTCCTGTCTGCCACACTCTTCACCATTGGCGTTGTCGGTGTGCTCACACGCCGGAACGCCATCGTTGTGCTGATGGCAATTGAGATCATGCTCAATGCCGTCAACCTCTCCCTGGTTGCCTTCTCAGCTTACGTAGGCAACGTCGAAGGGCAGTTGCTGGTCTTTTTCGTCATGGCGGTGGCTGCTGCTGAAGCAGCAGTCGGGTTGGCGATCGTGCTGGCACTGTTCCGGAATCGGCAGACCGTCTTCATTGACGAAGTCAATCTCATGCGGTGGTAGCACTCCAGGTCCCTCCGCGCTGTGCCTTTGGGTCTCCACTGGGAGGAGCTCTCCAGCCTCTGCCAACCCGATGGTGGCAGCTTCCGTGTTCGGAGCCGAGCAGAGGCGTCGCGCTTTTGCCGCCGCTGGACACGTCGTCACGCGGAAAACTTCCCCGTTGCCTCTCTCCTACTGCCTCGGCGGACGCGCCCGCATGTGACTCACCTCTATGCCTTCGCGCGCCTTGCCGACGATATTGCCGATCACCCCGAGGCACCTGCCGAGGAGAAGCTTGCACTGTTGCAGCTTCTGGAAGAGTCGCTCCAGCAGGTCCTCCGCAGACAGCCCTCTTCGGGCAATCCGATCCTCCTTGCCCTTGCTGATACTCTCCAGGCAACGCGCCTGCCGCAGGCACTTCTCCGCCGCCTTCTGGTCGCTTTCCGGTACGACGCCGCCTTTCGCCCTTTCCCCAGTTGGGAAGAGCTCTTCTGGTACTGCCACCACTCGGCAAATCCCATCGGGGAAGCACTCCTCTGGCTCCATCGGAGCTGTACTCCGAAAGCCCTCTGCGCCTCAAATGCGCTCTGTACGGCGTTGCAACTTCTCAATTTCTGGCAGGATCTCTCGCTCGACCTGCCACGCGGACGGCTCTACCTGCCGCGAGAACTTCTCAAGCGGCTTGAGCTGGAAGCGCTGGCACTGTGGGAGAATCCTACTAAATTGCAGCTGTGCCTGGCAGAGTTCGATTCGGTAGTCGCCAATCTCTTGCAGCGAGCCGAGCGGGGTCTGCACGACATCGGGCACTCTCGGCTCCGATGCCAAACGCTGGTAACACTGGCAGCGGCACATCGTCTTCGGCAGCGCCTCCGGCAGCTTGGATCCCGCATTCTCTACAGGCGTCCTCAGCTCGGGCTCGGTGATGGCATCCCGCTCCTCATACAGGCATGGAAACTCCGGCGCCGGTGAGCTTCCGCCCGGCATCGAAACTGCTGCACCTCACCGAAGCAGCTTCTACTACTCCTTCCTGCTCCTGCCCTCGGCTCAGCGCACGGCAATCCAGACAGTCTACCGCTTCGCCACCACCGTTGACACGCTCATCGATTCACCCCATGACACGGAGGAAGGCTTACTGAAGAAGCGCCGCTGGCTGGGATGGTGGCGCCAGCAGATTGAAAATCTCTACGCCGGCACACCATTCCATCCCGTGCTCCTCCCGCTGGCACACGTCATCGAGCGCTTCCAGCTCCCGAAGCAGTACTTCCTGCTCCTGCTCGATGGCTTCGAGCGCGATCTCTTCCAACGCCGATACCGCACTTTCGACGAGCTGAAGGACTACTGCTACTGCGTTGCCAGCAGCATTGGGTTGATCTGCATTGAAATCTTCGGCTACAAGCACCCGCAGGCACGCCAATACGCCATCTACCTCGGATACGCCCTGCAGCTGACCAATATCCTCCGCGACATCAAGCCAGACAAGGACCGGGGCTACATCTACCTGCCACAGGAAGACCTGGAGCGCTTCGGGTACACGGAAGAGGACCTCATCGCAGAGCGCTACGACGAACGCTTCCTCGAACTGATGCGCTTCGAAGCCCAGCGTACCCGCACCCTCTACCACACGGCTCGCATGCACCTCCACCCTGATGACCGAGCCACGCTCTTCCCCGCCGAAGCAATGGACCTGATCTACTACCGCCTGCTGGAAAAGATGGAGCTGGACGACTTCCGCGTCTTCCAGCGTCGGTACCGGGTGTCGCTCCCACACAAGCTCTGGATCGCCCTCAAAAGCTGGCTCTCCAGCTACCTCCTCGTCCGCCGCTTGCGGAACCTCCTCTGAAGAGTGTCCCCGAGACTTTCGCGAAGTTTGCTTAATCCCTGACGCCATCCTACCAATGGCAGACCGTGTCTACCTGCTCGACGGCATGTCGCTGCTCTTCCGTGCCTACCATGCGCTGATGCGCACCGGGCTCCATGCACCCAGCGGAGAACCCACATTTGCCACCTTCGGTTTTGCCAATATGCTTCTGGCACTGCTGCGGAGCGAGCAGCCAGAGCTTGTGGCGGTCGTTTTCGATACCCCGGCGCCTACCTTTCGCCACGAACACTACGCCCCCTACAAAGCCACCCGCCAGGTCCCGCCGGAGGACCTCGCTATCCAAATCGAGCATGTCAAGGGGTTCCTCGATGCCCTCGGCATCCCGCGCCTAGAAGTCCCGGGCTATGAAGCCGATGACCTCATTGCCACCCTTGCTCGGCAAGCAGCCGACCAGGGCTACACGGTCTTCTGCGTCACCTCGGACAAGGATTTCTTCCAGCTCCTCAGCGAGCGCATCGTCGTTCTGCGCCCCACAACGCGGGAAGGCACCGAATACGAACGCTGGGATCTCCAGCGCCTCCGCAGTCAGTGGGGATTGACTCCAGAGCAAGTGGTGGACTTCCTTGCCCTAGTCGGGGACCCTGTGGACAATGTTCCCGGGGTTCGTGGCGTTGGGGAGAAAACCGCCCTCCAACTTCTCCAGCACTTTGGCTCTCTGGAAGAGCTCTACGCAAAGCTGGACACACTGCAGAAACCTTCCCTGCGCGAACGCCTGCGTGAAGGGTACCACAATGCCTTTCTGTCCCGACAACTGGTTCGCTTACGCACAGACGCCCCCGTCACCTTCTCCCCGGAGCTCTGTCGCCGTCGCTCTCCTGATGTGGAGGAACTCTCAGCACTCCTTGACCGCCTTGCCATGCGCACTCTTCGGGAACGCCTCTCCCAGTTTGTGCCCGAACTGCGCCAGCTGTTGGAGTCTCCCAGCCTGCCAGCTCCCAAACGGGCTGAGCTGGCTGTTTCGCTCCAGGTTGTCACCACACCAGAGGCTTTCTCCGCCATGCTCCAGGAGCTGCGCCACTCGGAATGGCTGAGCTTCGACATCGATGTTGTCGGCTCTCACGTTGATGCTCAGCTGCGTTGGCTTTTCCTCTCGCCGCGTCCAGAGCTGGTCTACGCTGTTCCCGTTTCCCCTCACGGAACGCTGCAGCACCAGCAGCCCGATCTCTTCACTCAAGGACATCCCGATGGCTTTGCCACCGATTGGGTCCTCGACCAGCTCCTCCCGCTGCTCTTGAACCCACCCCCGCGCCTGTGCGGACACGATGTCAAGCGCCTGCTGCTCGCCCTCAAGCACCATACACCTGCTCGCCTGCCTTCTCCTTTCGACACAATGCTTGCCTCGTATGTCCTCAATCCCGATGACCAGCACAGTTTCGACATCGTGGTGCAGAAATGGCTTCCCTCTGCCCCGAGCATCCGCTTCGTCTCCGAGCCTGATACGGCAATTGCCCCGCTCTGTGAGCATACAGTTCGCCTCCACTGGCTCCGGGAGCGCTTGGAAACTGAGCTCCACCAGCACAACCTCCACAGCCTTGCCGAACAGATTGAATTCCCGCTCGTGGAAGTCCTCTCCGAGATGGAGTGGAACGGCATCGCCATTGACCCGGCGATTCTCCACGAGCTGGGGATACTCTACCGCCAGGAACAAGATCAGCTGCGCCAACGCATTTATGCCGAAGCAGGCACGGAGTTCAATATTGACTCCCCCAAACAGCTGGCGGAAGTTCTCTTCGAAAAACTCCATCTACCGCCGCTGAAGAAGACGAAAACTGGCTACAGCACCGACGTATCTGTCCTGACCGAGCTCGCAGCAAGCTACCCCATTGCCGCGCTCATCCTGGAGTACCGTCAGCTGGGAAAGCTCCTCTCGACCTACATCGAGACGCTCCCCGAGCTAATCAACCCCCGCACCGGACGCATCCACACGACGTACAACCAGACGGGGACCAGCACCGGACGGCTCTCCTCGAGCAACCCCAACTTGCAAAACATCCCTGTCCGCGGCGAACGTGGGCGGGAAATTCGGAAAGCCTTCGTCGCTCAACGCCCAGGGTGGGTGCTCCTCTCGGCAGATTACTCCCAGATTGAGCTCCGCATCATGGCATACATGAGCGGCGACGAGGCACTGAGCGCCGCCTTCAAAGCCGGGCACGATATCCATGCCGCAACGGCAGCCGCCCTCTTCGATGTACCTCTCGAAAGCGTCACCCCAGAGATGCGCCGTGCTGCCAAGATTGTCAACTTCGGCATCATGTACGGTCTCCAGCCCTTTGGGCTGGCGCAGCGGCTGGGTCTCTCCAAGACCGAAGCCCGACACATCATCGAGCAGTATTTCGAACGCTATCCCGGAATCCGACGCTACATCGAGCAGACCATCGAGCGTGCCCGACGACTGGGCTACGTCGAGACACTCTGCGGACGTCGCCGCTACTTCCCCACCATCACAAGCAAGAATGCCACCGTCCGCGCTGCCGCCGAACGCGCTGCAATCAACGCCCCCATCCAAGGCTCCGCTGCCGATATGATCAAACGCGCCATGATCGCCATCCACCGCCGCCTCAAACAGGAACGACTCCAGACCATGATGATACTCCAGGTCCACGACGAGCTACTCTTCGAGGTCCCGGAAGCAGAACTCCCCACCGTCGAAGAGTTGGTCCGCACCGAAATGCAACATGCCCTCCCCTTGGGCGAGATCCCCATCGTGGTTGAGATTGGGATCGGACATAACTGGGACGAGGCGCACTGACGCCCCGATTCCCCTGAGTGCCTTCTCCCTCACGGTCCACGCCTAGCTGAGAATCCTCTGAGAGCCTGTGCAAGCCGCTCGAGGAAGCGCCGGCGTTCAACAGCCGAGCGTTCCAGCCGCTCGTAGGCGACTACCCATTCGCAGCCTCCACGGTGGCAGTAGGCAATCACAAACCGATCCTGCTGTAATGCTTCCCGGAGCGCTTCCGGAAGCGTCCCGCCGGGGAAAGCGAAGCGCACCTCTGTAATCACCGGGCAGAGGGCACGCATCCACCGTGCAACGGTCCGACGCCCAAAACCGCTTGTGGCAGCCCCTGTTACAAGGAGCACCGGCAGCCGCGCTGCCGTATCCAGCATCCGCATCCAGCCCCGGAGAGAATCCCCAAAGTGCTGATAACACGCGCTGCAAGTGTAGCGTGTATGCGTGAGCACGAGCGCGTGCTCAACGCCACCCGGGAGCAATTCCACGGTATCACCGCGCACGTCCAAGACTTGCCACCGCCCCACATTCGGAGCCGTACCCGCAAAGAGGAGCGCCAGCTTACCGCAGAGGTACCCGCAGGCGAGCAATCTCCACGACATATTCTGCCTCGTGCTCTCTGGCGTACTCTTCCCGCTCTCGCCAGTATTCCTGCGATGGCTTCCCCACCCAGTCAATCGGGGCATCTGCCCGCAGAGTAACAACCCAGGGAAAATCCGCCACTGGGAGAGTCCACCGCAAGGATGGCCACTGAGGAGTCGGAATCTCACCCTCTGCCGGGGCGCGCTCGTCGAGATCTGCTGCCACCAGCACTGCGGTGTCTTCCTCTAAGCGCCAGATGTCGTAGCCCCAGCGCTCGTCTGCCATAGCTCCCTCTGTACTTGCTGGCGCTGTGTATCGGAGCAGAAGGTGCCGCTCATCGAGGAAGCACACCATCTCGATGCGGCTGCCGGCGTAGACGTATGGCTCCACTGCACGAATGAGCTGCTTGACCCCACCCTGCTGTGCATACTTCCGCAGCGTATCGAGTGGAATCTGCCGCCATTGGGGCGGAGTGCGACGAATCCGATAACGCTCCCGCAGCGCTGTGTCGTAGAGCACAACCGTGTATGTGCCCGGCTCAACCAGCGCAATCCACTCCCCGCGCGCATCAATGAGCCGGGACGGTCCAAAGTGTGTCAGTTCCATTCCTCGCAGCCCACGCACCTCCCGCCGCGCCCTGCTCCGAAGTGTCTCCCACTCCAGCAGGAGGAAACCGACATTGCCCGAATCCGCAGCGGGATTGTGGCGATAACACTTGCCGAACACAATTGCCCTCCCGGACACAATCCGGGCGTACTCGTACCTCCGCGGATCTTCGGGGAACGTCACCTGCCTCCAGCGAATCCCCCGCAGCGAATCCCTCCCAACGATGCCCTGTACTACGAAGAGCTCCGGACTCCTGTCCGGACCGACAAAACCAAGCATGAGCAGCGAATCCCGGATATCGAAAAACGCCGGTGCCGGGCGCACTAGCCAGCGCGAGAGTCCAGGAGCGATACCATACACCGTGTCCCACACGCCGGTAGAGAGCCGGAAGCGCAGGAAGCGCAAGGTGTCATCCTCCCACCGCTCCACATCCTCCCGCCACGAGGGCAGGTATAGCCAGGCATGCTCTCCACTGACCGCGAGCATATTCCACCACTGCCGCCCAAACCGGATATCGTTGCGCTCAATCCCGGTCGGTACAAAGTGGACACGCTCAATCCACCCAGGAGTCCGTTCCTGTGCTATCCCTGCACCCACGCTCGCAAGCATCCCCACGCTCCCGTAAAGAAGCCGCAGCGTCCTCCGCATCATCCTCCCTCCTGTGCAGGCTTTACCCCGGGGGAGAGCTCCACTCCCCCGGGGAGATACTTCACGGTTCCTGCTCGTCGGGTCCCCAGACTTTGATGGTAGAGCTCCCGCCCTGTGGTGCTGTTGCAGTCCACACCACCCGCTTTCCCGAGCCGGGATCTTGCCACTCTCCACGCAAGTTCCCTGCAGCAATCTGGGAGAGCGCATAGTCTACACACCGCTGCTCATCTGCATCCACAGCCTCGCTCCCGTCCTCTCGCTGCTTGACCGCTTTCTGCGGGCAAGGCTCTAGCCCTGGATTCTCGCACCAAATGTCCGTGTCTCTATCTGTCCGGAGAACCCTGACGTAACTGCAAATAGTCCCACGCTTTGCATCCCAGTCGCAGTCATTGACAACCCGCTTGAAGTACGCACCTGCCTCAGGTCCCTGCACCACCAGCATTGCCAGGACTACCGCACCGATGGACCACCGCATGGTTTTGCCAAGCTCCTGTGGAACATTCCCGTTTGGCTCATGAGCAGGACCGGCGCCGCCCCGCTGTGAGCGCGTCCGCCTCCGGCACCGGCGCCGGGAGAGTGCCCTCGGCTCCCGCTGCCCCAGCAGAGCCCCCGCTCCCACACGAACCAGTGGGAACCTGTCCCGGACAGTGTCACCACCGGTGCCTTCAACACCATGCCCTCCGAGGTCCTTATCTCTCGTCATCCTCCATCGGCAGCCAGTACACGTACCATCCCTCAGGCTTCCACTTACCCAGCACGGCGAGCGCATTGCGCCCGGTTACTGGAACAACGTGGAGGGCAACGAGTTCGCTCTCCGGATTCGGAGGCTCAAGAGTGAGCACCTGCTCTGCCTCGAGCCCTCTCGGCACGTAGCTCTGGAGGGTCAGCTTCTTCGCCTTGAGCTCTGATAGGGAGATACAGAGCACGGAATCCTTCCATACGAAGGTCTGCAGTGGCAGCTTTACCAGAACCGTTGGCTCCTCGTGAATTTCCATCTCACGAGCAATACGCACTCCCTCAGCATAGCTCACCTGCGCCAGGCTATCAAAACGGCTGAGGAGCTGCAGAAGAGCACCTCCCGGCTTGGTTTCCGCACGGATCCTCGCTGTCTCTCCCGAGAGCTGGAACCACTGAATGGCTTGTAGCTTCGGGGAAAACACGCTGAACATCCCGGCAGAAAACCCCATCACGAAGACTTCCGCTGTGACCTTCTTGGCGATTCCCGACGAGTTGCACGGAAGAGGAAGCCGCTCCCAGCCCCGCTCAGTGCCATAGAAGAACCAGACTGTATCCTCCCTCTCATAGCCGCCTCCCCAATGCCCTACTGTGTACCCTGAGGGAGCTATCGGGGGACTCAAGTTGACGGAAAGAACTTCTGCATCCCCATCCCGTAGCCGGAGCATGACAAAGGCAGCACGCCGCCAAAAGCTCCATCCAGACTGTCCCTCCTTCTCAACGTGCTCTGCGGTCAGAAGGTATGCTGAAGCCTCCAATGTGTCAGCAGAATTCCGGAGAAGGTGTTCGATAGCAACGAGCGGTCGTCTATCGTTCTGTCGCATCCTGCGCCAAAAGGTCTCAGGAACCTCCGAGAGCTGCAGCGCCGGGTGGTAACGCAGGGAATCAGAGGGGCTCCAGAGAAGACGGCAGGTTGCCTGCTCTGGGTCAAGGCTGAAGAGCACTTTCTGCACCCCATCAACGAGGAGGACATCTCCCGAGGCTCTCTCTAGCGCACTCCCCACTTCCAATAACGGTCGCTTCCCCAAAGCCCGGAGCGGGCGTCCACCCCGCAGCTCTCTCGGCAACGGCCGGAGGTACCGAAGTAGGAGTTCTGGCGTGAGCGGATTGTGGAAAGGAGCGGGGTGGTACCGCAGTATGTTCCCATCAGGAGCGATGATCAGCGCTGAGGGAAAAATCACCCTCCCGAAGAGCTGCTGGAGACTCCCATCGGTGACCTCGATAATGTTCGAGGTGGCGAATTCCGTGCGGACAACCCCTGCCTCACCCTCGACATCGCAGGCAAGAGCCACAGCTACATTCGCTTCCAGGCGGAGCCGCCTGATGCGTTCAAGCGAAACATTGATCCCGGTCCCACCACACTGCACAGCATCGGAGAGAGTTGCGCAGAAGAGCACTGTCGGACGCCGGGGATCGAAATCCTCCAGCTGCTGTGCCACACGGTGGAGCCACGTCACAACAGCTCTGGCAGTGTCCGACTGAGCGAATACCTGCCCGATAGTGAAGACCGCACCACATGCGAGAACTCGCACACCCAAAGGGAAAATCACCTGCATGGTTTCTCCTCCACGCCTGCTGTACGTACACAAGGGGGAGGAGCGGGATGCTCCTCCCCCAGAGGACTTCCCTCAACGCTGTGGAAGAGCCTGTTGCCACTCCTCATAGGAACGGTACTCCCGCGTCTGGTCGAGAAGATAGACAACAGCCTTCCGCTCTCCCGAGCATATGTGTGCATTGATCCACCCGACGCCCTCGTCCGGGTTATCGGGGTTGGTGAAGACAAACATTGCTGTCGCCTCTTGGGAGGTCTCGGAAGGGCACCCTTCGGGGACAGTGATGTTGCCAGGTCGCGAAACGACGATCGGATGCCCGCGCTCGATAAGTTGCCAGCCATCGAAATACGTTATCCGGCATATCCTGTCCTCCGGAGGAACGCACTCCACATCCTCCTTTCCCCGCGCAATATGCTGTGCCTTAGTCTGCAGGGTAACGAACAGCAGAGCTGCTGCGACAATGGACCACCGCACGGTTTTGCCAAGCTCCTGTGGGACATTCCCGTTTGGCTCACGAGCAGGACCGGCGCCGCCCCACCGTGAGCGCGTCCGCCTCTGGCACCGGCGCCGGGAGAGTGCCCGCGGCTTTCGCTGCCCCAGCAGAGCCCCTGCTCCCATACGAATATGATCGGTGGTAACTGACTCTGTCTGCACGCTCACCTTCCCTGCCGACAGGGAGGCACGCCCACTGCTGAAGCCATTCCACAACTGCTCGTTTCAACCTCACATTGACGTGATTTGAATGCCGCTACGCCGACCCCTTATGCCTGCCATGCCCGATGCGACTCAATTACCTCCGCTTGCCCCCTCCTCCCCTTGCCCAGGACGTCAGCCCCAAATCTTCAAACCGCCAAAAGTGCACGAGCTGTCCATTGCGGAAGAGAGCTGCAGCAGGAGTCCGGTGAATGCGGAGCTTGCCCCACCAGCGGCACGGCAACCTTTCGGGCAGATCATGGCGCGCAAGGGAACCTCCCTCGCATAAATCGAAGGCAACAACCCACCGGAGAGAAGTTCCAAGGTACTCTCGGACGCTCTGGATATAGCTACGCCGCTCTACTGCTCCGGGACCAGCCAAGCACAGTGCCACCCACCGCACCTTCCGATCCTGAGCAGTACGAGACCGCAGAAACTGTACCACTTCAGGAATACACTCAAGGCACACGGAGCCGGAAAGGAAAACCACAGCAACAACCCGGGCAAGTGTCGCCACATCAAGAGTATCCCCAGCAAGAGTGACCGCACGCCATCGGCGATCATTCTGGCGATCATTCTCAGGATAGTGGATGGAGATTTTCTCGCCAACGGCATCTTGTCGCCTCCCTGTGCCCCCGTGCACCTCAGCTTTTCCCTGCCACCGATGCCAGACCATGCCGATGAGCACGGAATCATTTTCGCGAGCATGGTGCTCTAGCAGCCGCTTCAACTCACCATAGGTGTAATCTTGTGGTCGAACGCCTGGAGCAAGCTGTATGGGCGTAAAGCAGTTGCCCCGTCCATCACAGTAACTCTCCAATCCCAGCGGATGTAGCAGAGGCACGAAGTGATGGTGTAGAGATGGATTCGGCGGGCACAGATTACTATCCAGAAGCTCCCATCTTCCCAACCGATATTGCCAGATGTCCATCGCTGTGAGGAATCCTTGCCGGCTTGTCCGCTCAAGGAGCGTCCCGGAATCGTGCGGGAGAGGCTGACGAGTATACCAACGAACACTCAAGGTCGTATCGTCCAGAAACATTACCGACTGAATGGACGAGGCGCTATACACCTGTCCCCGAACCAGGTCCATCAGGTCCTTGAGGTCGGCTCGGTAAGGATCACGGTCCAACAGCACATATGCCGTATCACCGACGGCGCGCCATTCAGCCGGCATACGTTCGAGAACGACAGAATCCTCTACCGAACGGAGCGGATAGAGTCGAAGCCGATACCGAATCGGCTCAGCAATGACAACCCACCGCCTGGACACATCCATGAGTTGGCGAGGCAAAAACACCGTAAAAATCAGCCCTTCGGGATTCCTCAACGTCTGCCTTTGTACCCTCCATCCCTGGAGAGTGCGGGAGAGAAGCGCCAGGGAAGTGTACGGGACATACCGCCCCACCTTGGCTGTCCCCCAGACGGCTAAGGTTGCGCTGTCGAGAAATCGGATTCCGTCCACAACACCTTCCCACGGAAGCACCGTGTCAAGATGCCATCTCCCCGCCACACGCTTCCATATCGCCAGGAATTCCACAACACGCCGGAGAACAGCAGCAGCACGGCTTGCGGTGACATCCACGGCGCACCGACCTATGCCTCCGGGATCTGTTGTCCACCGCTCCTTTGTCCACGCCCGCCGGATCGCCGAGTCGCTCCACTGGAGAATCTCTCGCCTCCACTTTTCCCACTGTCGTTGCCGCTCCGGCGGAGAGCTAGGGAAGAGCTCCTGCGGGGAGATACCAATGAGAATACGTCGGACCACCGATGGCGAGACTTGCACTCGAGGGAATGGAAGGAGCTCCCGCCGGAGCAAGGTACGGGAGGGGAGGGAAAACCAGTAGATGTGTAATCCTCGACGATCCGTGCTCGGCTGATACCACCACAGAAGCGAATCTACCACCCCGACAGTCGCTGTTCGCGCTTCGGAAAGCAATACCAGCTGCGGAGCCAGAAACACCTCCTCTCCTGGCAACCACCAATGCTGTTTTCCTGAGCATACTGTGTGTGCATACCCTGGGGATAGCCCCAACAGAGCTACCCCCAGGGGTGCTACCACTCGCCTAATCCTCCAGAACAATTTCCGCGTTGTATACATCCTGCGCTTCCCACCGCACGGTGCACGGGACCCCGTCAATCATCTCCGTGTAGGTCCCGACAAGGTTACCCTCAGCAATCTGGGTCTCCGCGTACTCAATAAGCCGTGGGTATCCTCGAACCAGCTGCGGTTTGACCGTCCACTCACATGCCGTACTCCCAGAGCCGTAACACGTCAGCTTTGACTCATTCTCTGTGTGGACTTCGGAAACCCGGTTGAAGCCCGATGGCCCACCATTCACCTTCACAATGATGATAGTCCTGGCGCTGACGAGAGCTGAAGCGAGAGCTACCCCCGCCACAACAAGCAGCACCTTCATCGGTACCCTCCGTCCTCTAGTAGAACATCAAGTCCCTACTTGGTGGCATCCTAACTGAGAGCAGGACCGGCGCCGCCCCGCCGTGAGCGCGTCCGCCTCCGGCACCGGCGCCGGGAGAGCGCCCTCAGCTTCCGCTGCTCCAGCAGAGCCCCTGCTCCCATACGAATATGACCAGTGGTAACCCTGTCATACTGCCTCTTCCCCGATTCAACGAACGGAGGCAATGACCGCTTGCACATGCCCCCACGAGGCAAGCGAGCCTCTGTACACGACGTTCTCGCCTTGCACAACCACCACCGTAGGAAACGCAACGACCTGGTAGGCAGCAGAGAGTTCGCGTGTGAGCAGGGCGTGCTTAAGTGGGAGAGCCGATGGAATCGGCTCCAGTACACTGTCCGGGCTGACGACCACAACCATCGGCGACAGGCGTCGCTTTGCCAGTTCTGCCAAAAGCACCGGATACCATAGCTTGCACAAGCCGCACTCCCTGGACGAGAACAACAACACGGTAGGCTTGGACATCCGCGCAGGCTCGAGTACCTTTCCATCCACTGTCACAATGGGGGGAACCGGCTGCCGGCTGCTGACGTACGGGTAGCGGCGGATAAGAGTTGTGCGC
Source organism: bacterium HR21 (assembly GCA_002898295.1). Taxonomy (GTDB): domain Bacteria; phylum Bacteroidota; class Ignavibacteria; order Kapaibacteriales; family HRBIN21; genus HRBIN21. The sequence goes on along the minus strand of BEHX01000006.1, from coordinate 976 downwards.
GATGCTGCCCGCAGCGAAAATGACTCCCGAAGCTGCTGCCAGAGGCTATCCACGAGTGGATGCCTATCGTTGAGCTGCTGCATCCATGCCCAGTACTTCACGGCGCTATCCCTATCTTGCCTCTCAGCATACCTCTGCCCAAGCCAATAACACGCCTGAAAAATGGCACCTCTGGTTTCGTCTCTCAAGGGCAGCTCGGCTACCCTCCGCAGCCATAGCTCTCCCTCCGGTGAGTTCTGCGCCAGAAGCACTTTCCCCAACTCTAGCCAGAGAGAGCTCGTCCACCCTAGCTTTTCCCGTCCTGGCTCGAGCACACTGAGGGCAAGCTCTACTCCGCATCCAGGAGCGCTCTCCTCGGGCATTCCTTCGACTAATTCACCCCCTCGCCTCAGAAGCCTGACCGCCAGCACCGTATCAGCTTCCCACTCAAGAAGTCTCCTGGCTGCAACCAAGGCATACCCACAGACACGCCTCTTCTCTTCTTCTCCTTCTGCCAGGAACCAACGTGCCCAACCATCCAGGATAGTCCGGTAATGCCGAAGACTCTTTTGGCGGAAGAGCTCCGGGACAACATCTTGATCTCCCAGGCGCTTTTCAGCTCCCAGCTCCAGAGGAAAACGAGCCCAGAGAGCAGCAACTAGCGCGGCACTCCGTTCCGCCTGCGGATCGCCTGCTGGAAGGATGAGCCAGATGTGGGAGAGGAGGTCCGCGAGAAGGCTCCACGGGAGATCAGCACGTTCCTCCATACGTTCGAGGAGAGCTTGCCCTGCCTCCGCAGCCTTGTCCCACCGGCGCGCAAGCACAAAGCCATAAAAGCACACTGCCGCTCCAGAAAGCGAGTGCTGCCGCACCTCTTTCCATACGCTGTCTACCTCGTGGCGTATCTGATCCCAATAGCGATGGCGGGCAAGCCATCTCCACCTTGCTCCCCAACGCCAGCACTCAGAGGGATAGAGCCGCTCATCATCCTCGAACA
>BEHX01000005.1 GCA_002898295.1 bacterium HR21 | reverse complement strand
TCCGGAGACGCGCACACTGCTCCAGGTGACGATTGAAAATGCTGCCGAAGCCACCCGCATCTTCGATATGCTCATGGGCGATAAGGTCGAGCCGCGGCGCGAGTTCATCGAGCGCAACGCCCTCTTCGTCAAGCATCTGGATGTGTAGGCATGGCAGATGAACGCGTCCTACTCCGGCAGCTTCAGCAGTGGCTGACTCTCCGGCGTCAATTGCTAGGTCCGCGTGCGTACGTGGAGATGCCGCAGAGCTCCGTGCCGCAGGAGACCCCGCAGCCGGGGATGCCGAGCTCTTCTCCGACCCCAGCGCACGCCCTCGGAGCTGACCACCTGCTGCCCCGGCGCGACCTCCCGCGCGTGCGCATGCCCGAGATCCGGGCGGAAGCAGACCTTTTCAGCACTCTCCCGGCATGGCAGCAGAGTCGCAGTCTGGAAGAGCTCTACGAGCACATCCACACTTGCACAGCTTGCCCGCTGGGGCTGACGCGGACGAATTTTGTCTTCGGCACAGGCAATCCCCGGGCAGAGATCGTGGTCGTCGGTGAAGCCCCCGGCGCAGAAGAGGATGCTCGGGGCGAGCCGTTCGTGGGTGCGGCTGGGCAGCTGCTGACGCGCATGCTCCAGGCGATCGGACTGCAGCGCGAGGAGGTCTACATCTGCAACATTCTCAAGTGCCGACCGCCGAATAATCGGCGTCCGACCCCGCAGGAGGTTGCCACCTGCCGCCCGTACTTGTGGAAACAGCTAGAGCTGATTCAGCCTGCTTTCATCCTGGCTTTGGGAGCAACGGCAGCAGCCGCACTGCTGGAGCGGGAGGAGAGAATTTCCCAGCTCCGGGGACGCCCCATTCCGCTGCAGGGGATGATCATGGTGGTGACCTATCACCCGGCAGCGCTCCTCCGCAATCCCCAGTGGAAGCGCCCTGCGTGGGAGGATTTGCAGCTTCTGCGGCGGCTCTACGATGCCTACCGGCAGCAGGCTCAGCAGTAGACTGCGGCAGCTTGGGCAAGCAGGGCTTGTGCTGGTGCTGCGGGCTTTGGGTCTGCTGTTGCGCGGTGTGCCCTGGCGAGCCTATCCGGTGGTGGGCTGGCTACTGGGGCGTCTGTGGTGGTACGCCAGCCCGCAGCGGCGGCGGGTAACGCTGGAGAATCTGCGCCGGGCATTCCCCGAGTGGCTGCCGCGAGAACACGCTCGCGTTGCCCGCCGCTGCTACACGAATGCCGGCATCGTGCTTGCCGAAATCCTCTCTCTGGCGTGGTTGTCGGAGACAGAGCTAGCAGAACGCATCACTTTTGACAATCCGGAGCTCTTTGCCGAATGCGCCGCGCGTGGACGTGGGATGCTCCTGCTTTCGGCACACTATGGCAACTGGGAATGGCTGGCATGTGCTGCCGGTCTTGCCATGCGTCCGCTCGGGGTACCGGTGACAGTGCTCGTCAAGCGGCAGAGCAATCCAGCAGCGGACCGGTGGCTGAACCGATACCGGACTCGCTGGGGGAATCAGGTCGTTGAGCTGTCGCAGGCTAGTTGGGCACTGATGCGGGCACTCCGCCGAGGGGAGGCGCTTGCGCTTCTGGCAGACCAGAGAGCAGCACCGGAGAACGCCATCTGGCTGCCGTTTTTCGGCGTGGAAGTCCCCGTGCACGCTTTCCCGGCAGCAGTGGCGCTGCGCTTCCGCATGCCCGTCATTGTCGGTTTTGCTCAGCGGCAGCCCGATGGGCGCTATCGGGTCTGGCTCGAAGAGCTCTCCCATGGGGACCTCCCCGAGAGTCCCGAAGGCGTGCAGGAGCTGGCTCGGCGCTACCTGCAGCGGGTAGAGGCACACATCCGCAAATGTCCTGAGCTATGGCTCTGGCAGCACCGGCGGTGGAAGTACACCCGACCGTCCCCCCATGCCGCCCAGCTTGCCGAGGCTGAGTGAGTTTTCCCGAATCGCGGTACTGCAGACAGCCTATCTGGGCGATGTTGCGTTGGTGCTGCCCCTGATGGAAGCCCTGCGGCAACTCCATCCGGCAGCACAGCGGGCGCTGGTCGTCATTCCCGCAACGGCATCACTGGCAGCGTGCGCCGAGGCGGTCGACGAGGTCATTGTCTACGACAAGCATGGCAACGACGCGGGACTGCAAGGGCTGCGGCACTGTGCCCAGCGCCTGCGCCACTGGGGAGCAGAGCTGCTCCTGGTGCCACATCGCTCCCTCCGGACAGCACTGCTGACGCTACTGGTTGCTCCACGCTATAGCGTCGGTAGTGCCCGGAGTGCGCTGCCGTGGGTCTACCGCGCCCGGATCCCGTATGGATGGCATCTGCACGAGGTGGAACGCAATCTTGCCTTCCTAAGCCCCTTTGCCGAAGGAGTGGAGTGGCGGGCATTGGCAACGCTGCCGGTGAAAATGCGCCCCACGCCGGAAGCCGATAGCTGGGTTGAGCAGCGCCTCAGGGAGCGAGGAATCGAGAGCGGGAGAGGGTTCGTCGTGGTGGCGCCCGGTTCAGTCTGGGCAACAAAGCGCTGGAGCCCTGCCCGATATGCCCAGTTGGCTCAGCTCCTTGGTGCAGAGGGATACCCTGTGGTGGTCGTCGGCAGCCCCGCGGAGGTCGCTCTCTGCCGTGCTATTGCCGACCGGAGTGGAGCCATTTGCCTGTCCGGTGAGCTCGACATCCCGCGGCTGCTGGCGCTTCTGCGGCGGGCTCGGTGTGTAGTGTGCAATGATAGCGCCCCCGTCCATCTGGCAGAGCTCGTCGGGACTCCGGTTGTTGCGCTCTTCGGTCCGACGATTCCCCAGTTTGGCTTTGCCCCGCGGCTGCCGCGGTCATCTGTTCTGGAGCGGGCTCTGCCCTGCCGTCCGTGTTCGCTCCACGGCGGGCGGCGCTGTCCGCTGCGGCATCATGCGTGTCTGGACGGGATCGAGCCGGTGGAGGTTCTCCGGCAAATCCGACCCCTGCTGCGATAATGCCGCCTTGCGCTCTGCGTCTTTCCCTGCGGTTTCCCAAAAGAGCCAGATGGCAGGATGGAACGTCGGGAGACGTCTCAGCAAGGGATTCGCCTCAACAAGTTTTTGGCTGACGCCGGGATTGCCTCGCGGCGGAAAGCCGATGAGCTCATCCGGCAAGGTCGTGTCAAGGTCAATGGAAAGCCGGCCGTACTCGGCATGCGGGTCTTCCCCTGGGATGAGGTGACGGTTGACGGGAACCGAGTTCGCTCGCACCGCAGCCTGCTCTACATTCTGCTGCACAAACCGAAGGACTACTTGTGCACCGTCCACGACGAGAAAGGGCGGAAGACTGTGCTGCAACTGCTCCGGACGAAAGAGCGTGTCTATCCGGTCGGGCGCCTGGATCGGAACGCTACCGGGGCGCTCCTGCTGACCAACGACGGGGAGCTAGCCAATCGGCTGCTGCATCCGCGCTACCAGGTTCCCCGCGTGTACACAGTGACACTCGATCGGGTGGTCCGTCCGGAGGATCTGCGGCAGTTGCTCCGCGGTGTCCGGCTCCGCGACGGGGTTTTTCGGGCAACCGCGGTCGAGCCCGAGCCGGAGTTGCGGCGGCGCCTCTACGTGGAGGTGCGCGGGCACGATCGGCTTCTCCATCGGGCGTTTGCGAAGTTGGGCTATCGGGTTGTCAAGCTCCATCGGCGGGCGTTTGCCTTTCTCACCTGTCAGGGCTTAGGGCGGGGGCAGGCGCGGCATTTGACGCGACAGGAAATCACTGCGCTCCGCAAACTGGTCGGGCTGGAGTCCTGATGCGGGTTCTGATTTCAGCTGGCGATCCTTCGGGGGACCGCCATGCGGCACGGCTCATGGCAGAGTGGCGCCGTCTCCAGCCGGAGCTGGAGTTTGTCGGTATCGGTGGACCGCGGATGCAGCAGCAGGGGTTGCACTCCCTGGTCCCGTTTGAGGAGCTTGCGGTGGTGGGTTTCTGGGAGGTTGCCCAGCGCTACGGCTTCTTCCGGCGCCTCCTGCGGCGCTGCCAGGCGCTCCTCCCGGAGGTCGCCGCGGTCGTGCTGGTAGACTATCCCGGCTTCAATCTCCAGCTGGCGAAAGCGGCACGCCGGCACGGTGTGCCGGTCTACTACTACATTGCCCCACAGGTGTGGGCATGGGGGCGATGGCGTCTTCGGACGCTTGCTGAGACAGTCTCACTCCTGCTGGTGGTCCTGCCGTTTGAGGAAGAGTTCTTCCAACGCCACGGGATTCGCACCGTTTTCGTTGGGCATCCGTTACTGGACGAGCCGATACTATGCGGCGAACCACCACCGCTCTCCGCGCGGGAGCCGCAGGTGATCTTCCTCCCTGGGAGCCGCCGGCAGGAGTGGCAGCGGCATCTCCCTGTCTTGCGGCAGACCGAGGAGCTACTCCGGCGTGATTTCCCCGAGCTGCGGATTGCGACGACCGCCCCGCCTGGTATTGACCCGCCACCGCAGTGGCACCACAACGCTAACGTCTACGAGGCTCTCCGGTCTAGCCGTGCTGCGCTCGTCAAGCTCGGGACTTCCACTTTAGAGGCGGCGCTGTGCGGAACGCCCTTTGTGGCATTCTACCGTACCTCCGCCCTCTCGTATGGTCTTGCGCGGCTTCTGGTACGCCTGCCTGCCGCGACATTGGTCAACATTCTGGCTCCCGCAGCCCCGGTTGTGCCGGAGTTCCTCCAATGGCAGGCTCGCCCCCAGAAGCTGGCACGTGCGCTGGCAAGGTTGCTGTGCTCGGAGACTGCTGCGGAGGCTCAGCGGACAGCCTTCGCCGAACTCCGACAGCGTCTGGGACAGCCTGGAGTTGCCCGCCGAGCAGCCTCCGTCCTTGCAGAAGCCCTGCATGCGGCTACCAGCTCCGGTACTCGGCAATCCGCTCCCGCAACCACGCCTTGAAGCGTGTCAATTCCACCTCCTGTCCCAGCCCGAAGTCGTCGTTCGGAATGCTGACCACCGACTCTGTCCCCCGGTGCTCGATGGGGAAGAGCGTCACACTCCGCCGCCAGAACCCCTGCTGCAGACTGTCCTGCGACATGGGCGCCTCCAGCGAGTGCAGCCCAGTGAAGTACCACAAACTGTCCGGACCTATCCGCTCCGGACAGGTGAGGTAGTCATCGACATTGACCACGAAGGCGGCAAGGTACTCACGTCCCGGAACGACAGAGTCAGGTTCAAAGCGTGCCAACAACACATCCTCCTGTCCCTCCAAGGATATCGGAAAGACCCGGAACTGCAGGCAGGGGTTGGAGGAGGATAGTCGCTGCGATTCCCTTTCTATCTGGTCCGCCATGAACCACATCCGTGACTGGGCAAGGACAGGACCCTCCTGCCAAGGACGGGTTGCCGTCGGTCTATGTGTCCACTCTGGCTTACACGGAGGCAGGACCTGCCCTTTGAGGAGATCCAGCACCTCCGCTGTGGCAATCAGTTCCTTCCTCCGGGGAAGGTGGACCGTGTCGACAATCTTGATGTGGGCAACGTACGACGCCCCTAACAGCATCATATCGCGAGCATACGCTGCGTGATTGCCTCGGTTCGCCTCAATAAGCGCGTAGCGGAGAACATCGTCGTGGTAAGTCGTGAGCGAGATGGCATCGGCCGAGCAGTAGGGATGCTCTGGGACGCCGAGTCCCACGAGCGTGGTGGAGAACAAAATAGGGTTGTAGTCCACCATGGCGAAAAGACAGCGCACAATCTTGCGCAGGGTGTCGTTCCACGTCTGCCGGCGCAGGAAGTTCTGCACCTGTTTGACCAGCTCGAAATTCGTCCTCCAGCAGCTGTCCGCAGGGTCCCAGTAAAGGGGTCCTCTCCAGACCGAGTCCAGAGCAACGTAACCGAGCAGCACGTCGTAGGGCATGTAGACCGACAGCGGTACACGAGAAGGACGAGGCGCGGTATACCACCACCGCTGGGCGAAGCCCTCACTGTACAGCAACAGGCTGAGTGCGAAAGCAATACGCATCGGCTTCATCGCTCCACCTCCTGCTTGAGAGACTTAAGGAATCAAATAAAGTAATATACAACGAACATTGTTATTCTCGGTAATCTGAACTACATAGACACCTCTAGCAAGTCCTTCGGTGGAAAGATCTTCACAGATGTATGCCCTATGGGGAGGCAGAAAACGAGAGTAAACAAGTCGCCCTTCGAGGGTATAGACCCGCACAATTATTGGAAGAAAACTTGAAGGCGAAAAGCACACCTTATTGAATCCACCCACGAGGTATTCGCGCCTATCTTCGATAATACCAACCATTTCTGGACAGTAGAGTTTCGCAAAGGCACACCGCTCGTCTTCGCTGATGTTCCACCAATATGCCGGACCTGCATGATGCATGACACCACCAGTATAAGAACTATCGCATAAGTCCATATGGTTCAGCCCATAGACGTGCCCCAGCTCGTGAATGAGGATAAGGCACAAGTCGTATGCAACATAGCCCGAATCCGGGTCATACCGAACCCGACGATAATTCTCTATCAGAGATCGATTGACGAAAAAACGGTGTACTTTGCTGGTTGAATTTGACCGGTAGCTCGGATAGCTCGTTATAAACCACCGAGTAACATTAAGAAGTATGTCGAAATCTGGGCGACAGCTATCACACATGCCACCCCATGTGCTGGCTGCAGCGCGGGAACCTGGGCGAAAAACGGAAGAGTCGGTTATAAACCGGACTTTCACCTTGCAGGCGCAGGGTAAATCCTGCTTCCCACATATACATGCCCAGCTGCGCTGGGCACAGCAGAGATCTTGCCAAACACTATCCAGGGAAAAGACCAAAACCCTCTCACCCTCCGGATTAGCTGGGTCAACAGGAAAGTACACAGTCCGCAGCTCTGCGGGCGGTAGAGATGCCGAGTCGAGCTCCAAGCAGATTGGCAACGGCAACAATGCTCTCCGAATGGAATCAACGTGCACACATCGCTGCCATGATTGTCCACGGCAGTAGTGAAGAGGGACTCGCAAATCCCCGCGGCAGCGGGCACCAGGACGGCAATCACCACTGTCACAGGAATTGCTCCTTTGACCCCAGCCTACTACCCCCCCCACTACCAAAAGCCATAGCAGAATGCTTCTACTACCCATGGGCTTCCTCCCTCTGGAAAAGGGCTAATACAAACTTACGTAAAATCCACCTCCCGTGCACCATGTGCACTGCCTTTACCCTCGCCAGCTCCGGTACTCGGCAATCCGCACCCGGAGCCAGCACTCAATGGAGGAGGACAAGCCAGCCGATGGCTTTCTCTGCGGTGGTGAACTCCACTTCCACCCGATACAGCCCGCTTGCCAGCTCAGGCATCTGAAGGAGAAGGGGTGAGAGCAGCTTCCCCGGACCGACCGTCTTGACGCGCTGTCCCAGAACGTTCCACAGCGAGACCAGCCGGGCTTCACGGAGCCCCCATTCCAGCAGCACTTCCCCCGTGCTCGGGTTGGGACGGATGGAGACGCTACTCGGCAATGGGAATGGCGGTGGTGCAGGAGGAACCTCTGCTGCGCCGACAATCCAGAAGTAGCTCGGGCTCATCCACGAGCGCTGCCCTGCCTGAAGCCGAATGCGGAAGAGCTTCCCGCGGAGCCCTTCCGGGACACTCCAGGAATACTTCCCGGCAGCACCAGGGAAACCGCGGGCAATTTCACGGTACACCCCCGACTCCCCATCCCAGAGCCAGAGGTCAACGCGCTGGTCTGCCACAGGCTGAGCTGCCCAGCGAATCTGCACGAGACCACCAGCCTGCACACGCTCTCCACCGCAGGGAAAGACCTCCCCATCGGCACATTGTGCCCTGAGAGGCAGTGCTGCAGCACACACGGTCAGCAGGAAAGCAGCGATTGTCATGGTTGGGACACCCGCAGAATAGACATGCCGTATGTTCGGCTTACCGGAGCAGCACAGAGTAGTACACTCGGGCTGCTGGAAATCCTGGTGGGAACGGATAGGGAGAGACTGCTATCCGATGCCGGGCATAGAAGTAGCCCCGCGAGCCAGCAGGGTCCCACCAGTAGAGCTCAAAGCCCTTCGCCGGATTCTCGTACGCCAGCCGCCCATGCCACCAGTTCTCTGCCCGAAAGACTTCGCTGCCCGTGCAAATGTGGTCGTTCTCCTGAGTGGTTTGTTGGAGCAAGTTGGCAATCGTCCTCGCTAGCAAGGGTCCAAGATCGATGCTGCGCAGGAGGCTATCGAGCACAAAACGGTTCAAAACTGCTGTCAAAACTCTCACGAGTTCGTTCTCGACGGCTTGCGCCAGGCTTTTGAGCCAATCATCATCCTCCTCCCACGCATCCCAGCCCACTGCGAAGAGCTGCCGTTCACTGAGGTGGCTTTCCACTGCGAGAATTCTCCCGATCGAGACGGAAGAACCCCCACACGGCATGTCGTACGCAGCGTCGTTGCTGGGCAGACGCACTGCCTCGGCGCGAGTCGAGCGCAGGCTGTCCTGCCCGGCAGCGAAAGTGTGGAAGAGTACAACCTCCTGATCGCCCATGAGCCAGCCTTCCCAACAGCCGTAGAGTCTGAGCTCGTCGAGCCGTAGCTCAAAGGAAGGCAACTGCGTACGGCGGTAGACCGTCCTGGGATTGGCGAGCTTCTGCCCACTCCGACTCCGCAGCTCCTCCCGCAGGCTTATCTGAATCGGCAGATAGTGGGCAGCAAACAGTCCCGTGGAGTCCACGAGCTTGACAATGACCGCCTTCCCGCCCTCGGTCAGCGTCACGTTCCCTTCCGGACCGAAGCGGCAGTTGTAGACAGTTGTGAACTCCCCATCCTGTGGGCGGGTGAGGCGAAAACTGTAGCGGCGTCCAGAGATGCGAAAGACCACGGAGTCCGGGTAGGCATCGCGCAGCAGAAGACCCTGGCGAAGGCTAGAGCTGTCCACAGGGACGTTGAAGCGGAAGAGAATCTGGGTGGTACGGTCGTGTAAAGGTGTTGTCCGGGAATGCCCACCGAGGGCAACCATGCCCAGGGTGGGCTCGTACGAGCTGGCAAATTCGTCACTTGGGATGCGTTCGAAGCTCCCATCGGGGCGGAGAAGCTCAACCTCTACCAGGCGGAAGTTGGAGCAGAAGATGTGTTGTACAGTATCCCCACCCGGAGTTACGAGGACCCATACAGTGCTATCCGGCGGTGGTTCAATCCGCTTCCAGCGCCCGACGTAGATGTTCCAGTAGCCAACCGCCAGCCCACTCCCGGACAAGGCAATCGGAGCCACCCGCACAGTATCCCCACAGCGGTAGAGGTAGCCCAGGCGAATGAGCGAATCACTCACCTGCACGAGCGGAATGTCAACAAGCGGCTCCGGTGTCAACTCAACCCCGAGAAACTTCTGCTCATATGCATCCCGAATGGTGCTCCAGTCTTCCGCCCGCAGCTCCACCCATAGCGTGTCCAAGTGCGGACGCACGTGGAAGAGAATCTCCATTTCGCAATCCTTTACTCGAGTTGTGTCGCGGAAGCCACATAGTGGTGGCGAGAGAATATGCCGGATTCTGCCGGAACGACTGCTTTCTTCCCATGCGACGAATTCCCAGCAGTCAGTGGGGCGAGGCACCGTGTCCAAGATAGTGCAGGGGTATGCATATGCTGCTACGATTACTGTATCTCCCAAGCCTACATAGTAGCTGGTGCGACAGCGGTTTTGAAAAACGGGACATCCCAAAGGGCTGGACCACTCAATGACCCCACAGGTGTCGAAGGGAGGGAGGAACGAGGACGACAGTCCAGGCAGCTCGGCTGGTGGTTCCTGGATGTAGCGCACGCACACTGTGAAAGGCGGTGGGCAGGACTGGAGGAGGTCGAAGCAGGGGAAGAAGTGCCACAGGCGTCCGGGCTGGCAGTCGGCAGCGGGATAGTACTGCAGCCAGCGCCCCGGGACTTCTCCATACCCAGGAGCGTTGCCGCGCCAGAGCACTGTGCGGTAGTACCCTCTGCTGGTGTCACTAACCCAGGCGGCAATCCGCAGATGCGCCCAAGGGAGCTTCCAGACGGTGTAGGTGAACATGTCCAGCGAATCAGCATAGCCGTAGACGTCCACACGGTCGTAGTAGACCCTTTCATCCTGCCCGATAAGGCAGCCCGGCTCCAGACGCACGGTGTCTTTGTCAACCAGGGCATATTCGGCAATCAGCTCCCACTCTCGCAGCTGTGGGCAGGAGTCTATCCGAAGGCGCAACAACGGCGTATCCACCACCACGGCAATGTCTTCAGAGACCAGGAGCCAGCGCCGGAAGCAGAAGGTGTCCGCGAAGGCTGGGGCTTCCAGTCGGAGTTCCTGTCCCAAGGCGCGTCCCAGACGTTTCCCTGGTGGCAGCACAGGTGCAAGCCGTGATTGCAGCACCAGTGTATCGCCTCCGTCGGCGCGGGTCACCCGCAACCGGAAGAATGCCCGCTCTGGAATGACGAAGGGAAACAAGCTCCAGGAGCTTGTGTCCCCGGTCAGCCGCTGCAGCTGCACAAGCAGTGCATAGCCCCCAGGCGGAAGCCCAGAGAAGGCAACACAGAGCCGCGAACTATCCTCTGCCGACCGCCAGGCACGGTAGAGCGAGCGCGGAAGCTCCGTGCTGCTGATGCCCTGAAGGCGCAGCAGCTGCACCAGACTGTCGGCCAGGGCGGCTGGGAACGGACGATTGAGCTGCAGGCACACGGTATCCGTGCACCACAGCGTGGAGGAACGCGCCGTCAGAGAAGTCCACACCACATGGTGGGGCGGACGGACAGTGGTAAAACGCACCGGTCCAGCAGAGACCCGCAGCGTGTCCCGTTGTCCAGCAGAGTCGCGGACCATGGCAACTCCGAGCACCCACACAGCATACCGGCGACCGTACTCGAGGGCGCCGGTGTCAGGCGTGAAGTGCAGGACGGTATCGCTGATACGCCGGAGAGTGCCCGCCAGAGCTATCCGCCCCCAGAGAGGGCGGAAAGCTGTGTCAGCAAGAGGCTCCGGCAGGAGCACAACGGAAGGGAGGACGCTGGTTCCCTGCAGGCTGTCTGGCAGTGGTGCCCGTGTAACAAGGAGTGTCTCCAGGACGGGATACCGCGTGGTGAGCACAACCGGGACCAGCAGAGGGACCTCTTCCTCCCCGTCGTGGGGAAACTCGATGCGCACAAGTGGCTGTGCCAGAAGGAGTGGAGCAACACACAGGAAGGCAAGACAGTGCCTCAGCATAGGCGGCTCTCCCGCAGTTCTGAAACCGAGGCAAAGTTAAAAAAAAAAAAAAAAAGCTGACACAGCAGGCAGCCGCAGGTGTGCGTGCTCTCGGCTCCCCACAGGGGGAAGCTGCGTGTCCCGGGCTTCAGAAGTCCTTCCGCAGGAAGCCGCGAAGGGCAAGCCACAGTGGCAGGACACACCAGAGTGCGAGTGCACCAGCCGCGAGGAGAATCCCCAGCGTGCTCCCGGCGAAACGCTCGAGCGCGGCACCAGTATAGCCCAAGAGTGCCGCCGCATCGAGCTGCAACAGGGTGGCAACGCGTACCAGGTCCACCGGATTGAGCACCAAGGCAAGCAGCAAGCCGTGTTCAATGGGGTAATCCCGCAAGGCGATGCCTGCCCAGAGGATGAAGCCGTCGTAGAGAATCGTCAGGGCAAACCAGAAGCCGAAAGCGACCCCAATGGCGTAGAGGCGCTCTTCCCAGCGGAGGGCGAAGGCAACCCCGGCAGCAGCCCCGATGAGGCTCAGCACCATGCTACCCAGCGACAGGGTCAGGAGAAGCTCCCACCGCCCGCCAGCGAACACAAGCCACGGTATCCCAATGCTCAAGGGCGGCAGCAAGAGGAGTGGCAGTGCCATTCCGCCGAACGTTCCCCAGAACAGCTCCTGGCGCTGCAGAGGCTGGGCGAGCATGAGTTCGAGGAATTCCCGTGCTGAACTGATTCCAAGCACGCCGTAGAGCAGGGCAACCAGCGGTACCAGGAGCAGCACGACATTGAGGAGACTGACTACAACCTGTTCCGCTGTGCCTCCGAAGCGAAACAGAAGCGCCGTCAAGAGCAGCAAGCCGCCTCCGTAGAGGAGCACCCAGCGGCTGCGGAGAGCGTTCCGGAGCTGGAATTCCCAGAGGACCCAGAGTGTACCTCTCATGACCGCTGGAGCCGGTGGACGAGGGCTTCACTGAAGTGACGGCTGTTGCTCTCGGCGAAGAGTTGGGGAACACTTTCCCGGAAGACAATGCGCCCTTCCAGCAGGAAGACAACTTCGGTGACGAGCTCGGGGATGTCGTTGAGCACGTGCGTGGTGAGCACGAGTGTACAGCCTCGCTGCCGGCAGTGCTGGAGCTCTGTCTTGAGGGTATGTGCTGCCAGCGGGTCTAAACCTGCTGTGGGCTCATCCAGGATGAGGATGGTCGGGGAACTCATCAGCGCCAGGACTGCGCTGAGCTTCTGCCGTGTCCCGCCGGACAGAGCGCGGATGGGCTTGTGCAGCTCGCTGGTGAGCCGGAACTGCTCAATGTAGGGTGCTTCCACAGGAGCAGAGAGCCCCCGGATCTGCTTGACCAGCTCAATGACTTCGGCAGCCCGCAGATTTTCGGGGAAGTGCGGGTGTTGCGGCATGTAGCCAATCCAGCGGCGGTATTCAGCGGAGGCGCCAATCGGAGTGCCATTGATGCGAATCTCGCCGCTGTCCGGGCGGGTCAGCCCCAGCATGCATTTCAGGAGCGTTGTTTTCCCCGACGCATTGGGTCCGAGGATGGCAAGCGCACTGCCCGGTGCGATGCTCAGAGAAATGCCGCGGAGGACTTCGGTTGCGCCGAAGCGCTTTGTCACGTTGGTAAGCTCAATCATCCCGGCGGCTCCATGAGCGGGGCAGGATCGACGAGTGCTTTCGGTGTCAAGACGGGGAAGACGCGCTCGGCAAGGTCCCAGAGTTCGACCAGAAAGCTCCGCAAGAGCACCAAGACGGCAGGGTAACGCTCGCTGACCAGGGCAAAGGCGCTAACCGGGTAGAACGGAACATCGCCATGCCCATTGCGGTCGAGGTCGTAGCCGCGGTAGCGACTCCAGTAGTTGTGCCGGAACGTGTTGGCAGAGGTAGTGCTATTGGTGGCAACGTCAATGGTATTTGCCACAAAGCTGTTCGCCGTCAGGGTATTGTCCACCGAGCTTGCCAGTAAGCGGAGTGCCCAGCCGTTGGAGAGGAAGCGGTTGCTGTCCACGAGCGTGGCGGAGCAGCCCTCCATGTAGAGGGCGACGGTGTTGCTCAGGAAGACATTGCGGCGGATCCGGCTGCGTGCGATGTCTTTCAGCAAGAGTCCGAAAGAGGCAGCGCCCCAGTTGTGTTCGAAGTGGTTCTGCTCCATCAGGATTGTGCGGGAGTACATGACGGCAACGCCGGCACCGTTATGCCGGAAGAGGTTTGCCCGATAGAGGCAGCTGTCGGAGAACATGAAGTGGAGTCCGTACCGCAGGTTGTGTTCTGAGTGGTTGGAGTCAACCGTTGCGTGCCGGACGAACTCAAAGTAGATGCCATCCCGGTGGCGGGCAATGGAGTTTGCGCGGATGAGAATGTCGCGGCAGTGCCACAGGTGGATGCCATTGCCGGAGGTCGCCTCTCGCCGGGCATTGCCGAGGATGGAGTTGGAGGTGACAGTACAGCGCGCAGCGTTTGCCAGGTAGATGCCGAAGAAGCATTCCTGCACCTGATTCCTTTCGATGCGGCAATCTGTGGCGTTCTCAACGCGAATTGCGGCGTTATCCCGCAGGAAGCTTATTCCGGAGCGGCGCAGGATGAGTCCCCGGACGGTGGTTCCGGAGGCGTGGATGCGCAGGATTTCGCCTGTTCCTTCCGCGTCGAGCACGGCGCCGGGGAGTCCCTCCAGCAGGAGCGGCACCTGGATCTCCAGCTCGCGCTCCCGGTAGATGCCCGGCTGGAGGCGAACGGTATCCCCGGGATGTGCTCGGGCAAGGGCTTCTCGCAGTGTCGCGAAGCTCCCGTCGGTTCCAACCGTAAGGAGCCGCGCCCAGCCCGGAAGGCTTAGCACGCTCAGGAAGAGCCCGATGCCGAGGAATCGTAGCTCCATGCTGCCTGCGGGTGTGGTCGGGTTAGTGCTGTTGCGGCGCGCCGAGCGGAGGTCCTTCCCGCCACTGCCTTCGGACGAGCTCCTGGACTTCTGCCCAGCTC
Organism: bacterium HR21; assembly: GCA_002898295.1. Taxonomy (GTDB): domain Bacteria; phylum Bacteroidota; class Ignavibacteria; order Kapaibacteriales; family HRBIN21; genus HRBIN21. Next base: position 130,705 of record BEHX01000005.1, on the reverse strand, counting down.
AGCTTCTGCCCGCGTGGCAGCGTAGGGTCAGACTCGTATGCCCCGCGGGAGACGGCGTAGACGTTGAATCCCATGGGACTGCGAACCTCGGGTGTGGAGACGAACTCAGCCTCCTCTACGCGGATGAGCTGCCCTGGCGCGCTGAAGTCAATGACCCAGCGGGAGTGGATGCGCTCGGCAGAGACGGTCCCGGAGTGTTCGAATTCGACCATGCACTCGATGGCGTCAAACTTGATGACCCGTCCTTGACGGGTGACCAGCTCGGCGCCAAAGCGCGGGTCGGAGATACCCATCTGGCAGTAGGCACAGATTTCCTCGCCGAAGCGGAGAGGTTCGGGTCTGGGCTGGCAGGAGAGAAGCCCTGCCGTGGTGCTGAGTACGAGGATGAGTCTGGCGCTCCTCATGCCACAGGAGCAGCTTCCCTGACTATGTGCGCGGTGCATGCTTTCCCACGCCGCCGAGCGACAATGCACTCGCCGGTAAAGGTTGCAGCAACCAGCAGGAACGAACCGAAGGCGATACACCCACCGGCATCGGGGTAGGAGTACGCCGTGAAGTTCAGAAGCTGCTTCGAGCCGATCAGAGGTGGCTGGTACGCCATCCCCGGGACTTTGATGGGAGCATTTGGGTCGAGATTGTGTCCATACTCATAGCCCCAGCGGTAGAAGTCCGCCAGTCCGACAATGGTGAGTGCGGCAAAGAGCGCCAACCAGGTAGCGTAGAGCCACCGGCGGTTGACTACCACAGCGAGGATGCCCAGGAGAATGAGTCCGCCGATGAGCCAGGGCATGAAGGAGAATTCGGGGAAGTTTTCCTCCCGGATCGGGCGCATACCGATGTAGTGATTCAGTCCGTTGATGAGGTCGAGCTGTCCGCTCAATCGGTTCAGCCAAATCAGCATCACGACACCCTCTGGGTACTGCGGTGCTGTCAACGTGATGCGCCATAGCGGCAGGACGAAGAGCAAGCCGAGGGAGAGGATGGCGCCGAGAGTGAGTATGCGTGGCAGCGCTCGCATGGGGATTGTCTGCCTGGAGGTTTGACAAACGCTGGGCGGGGAAAGGGAAAAAACATTCCCCCCTTCCCCGCCCGAAAGTACGCAGCGTTACTCCTGACCCGTGCCGTAAGTCAGCGGGACATTTGTCCCGCGTGGCGAGACACGGACATAGCCCTGCATCTCCTGGTGGAGAGCCGAGCAGAAGTCTGTACAGTAGAAGGGGTAGACGCCGGGCTTCTTCGGCTCCCAGACCAGCGTCTTAGTCTGTCCTGGCATGATGAGGATTTCCGCAGTATTCGCGCCCAGGATAGCGAAGCCGTGGGGGATGTCCCAATCCTGCTCCAGGTTCGTGACGTGGAAGTATACTCTGTCCCCCACCTGAATGCCCTCGATGTTATCAGGACGGAAGTGGCTTCGGAGGGCGGTCATGTAGACATGGACCTCGTTGCCTTTGCGCTCTACCCGGGCTTGCTCCGGCGTTTTCACCGCGTAGGGGTGCTGATTTTCCTGGAGTGGATAGACTTTGAGCGAGTTCTTCATCAGGATTTCGGCCGGGATTGCCTGGGCGTAATGAGGTTCGCCCAGGGTGGGGAAGTCCAGCAGCAGCCGCATTTTCTCGCCTGTGATGTCGATAAGCTGCGCTGATTGCACCAGCTCTGGACCTGTGGGCAGGTAACGGTCCTTGGTGATTTTGTTGAGAGCAACGACGTACTTGCCCCAAGGCTTGCGGCTATCCCCGCCGGGGATCAGGAGGTGCCCGATGCTGTAGTACGTCGGGATACGGTCTACCACTTCCCAGGTCCCCAGCTTCCACTTGACGATTTCCGAGGATACGAAGCAGGAGGTGTAGGCGTAGCCCTTGCCGTCGAACTCCGTGTGGAGCGGTCCCAGCCCGGGGTTTTGGACCTCGCCGGCAAGGACGGCATCGTACCTCAGAACCGGGATGCCGTCGATGACGGTGTCGAAGTCCCGATTTTCAATGGCTTTGAGCATTTTGGAGAAGGAGTGCACGGGGATAACTGTCGCCAGCTTTCCTCCGGCGACGATGTATTCGCCCGTCGGGTCCACATCCACTCCGTGGGGGGACTTGGGGGTAGGCAGATAGTAGATCAGTCCAGGGCACTCCGAGGGGATGAGGACACGGACTTTGGTGAGGCGCTCGGAGGTCGCCATGTGCTTGCGTTCATCGTAGATGTTGTGGAAGTAGTCTGCCGTCATCTCATGGTATTTGCCCTGTGCCAGGTATTCCTCAGCTTTCTTCCAGTTGACGGCAGCAATGAAGTCTTTGTCGCGCTTTGAGGCATTGACCTCCAGCAGCGTGTGCGCCTGCTCGCTGTTGTAGCAGGTGAAGAAGACCCAGCCGTGCGAGGGACCTTTGCCAGCGTGGGCTAAGTCGTAATCGTAGCCCGGCACCAGGATCTGGAAAGCCAGCTCCATCCGCCCGCTCTGAGGATCAACCTTGATGAAGTTGAGTGTGCCGCGGAAGTTCTCCCCGCGAATGGGCACATCCTGCTGGGGGATAGGCACGCTAAAGCGCGTCCCGGCGACGACGTACTCGGTGTTCTGCGTCACGAACGGGGAAGAGTGATTCCCCGCGGAGTTGGGAATCTCCAGGATTTCCACCGTCTCGAAGGTGCGCAGGTCAATGCGGGCAACCCGGGGCGTATTGTTCGCATTGACGAAGAGCCATCGTCCGTCGGGAACACCGTCGGTTTGCGAGAGCTCGGGGTGGTGTGCATCGTCCCACGGGATAAAGCCGTGGGAGGTCATCAGCAGTGGTTGGGTCTCGGGCGTATAGCCATAGCCGTTTTCGGGGTTGACGGAGAAGACCGGGATAATCTTGAAGAGCCGCCCGCTAGGTAGACCATACACGGTGACCTGTCCGCTGAAGCCGCCGGAGAAGAAGCCATAGAACTCGTCGTACTGTCCCGGTGGGATGTAGACTCGCGAGGCGGCATCCCCCGTTGCCACCGCCTGTTTGGGACCAGGGCAACCGCTGAGGGCGAGGATGACGACGAGTACGCTGGCAGGCACCAGCCACATGGCAGAGCGAAGGAGAGTGCGGGTAGTCATGGGAGAGCACTCCAGCTTGTGAGACAGCCACTCACGCTGGCACAAACTTCGACCGGATACTTTGGATGGCAAATGAGCGAGGTAAGTGTCGGTGGTGATGTATGTCATCCTCGGGGATGTGTCAGTCCGGCGAGGGGTGGTGCGGGGGTGGCGCGTGGTAATTTCGCGCGGCGGTCTTCCGGGTTGCGGCGCCGGTAATGACACGGGCGGCAGAGACACCCTTGATGCGGCAGTATCGCCAGATCAAGCAGCGGTATCCGGACACCATTGTGCTTTTTCGGCTGGGGGATTTCTACGAGACCTTCGAGGAGGATGCCGCCATCACGGCGCGGGTGTGCGGGATCGCGCTCACACGGCGCAACAACGGCGCTGCTGGCGATGTCCCGATGGCGGGCTTTCCCCACCATCAGCTGGACACCTATTTGGCGAAGCTTGTCCGGGCGGGGTATCGCGTTGCGGTCTGCGAGCAGCTGGAAGATCCCAAATTCGCTCGGGGTATCGTGCGTCGAGGCGTTGTCGAGGTTGTCACTCCGGGGGTTGCCCTCTCGGAGAAGCTGCTGGAGGCGAAACAGAGCCGCTATGTTGCGGCGCTCGCATTGCCCGTGCGTTCGGGGCAGCTCGTCGGGGTTGCCCTCGCCGATGCCTCAACGGGAGAGTTCTTCACAATGGAGGTGCCACCTGAGAACGTGAGCGATCTGTTGGAAGGTTTTGCCCCTGCGGAGTTGCTGGTTGCAAAGCGCGACTACCGGACCGTGCAGGAGTGGAGCAGCCGTTGGGCGTGGCGTCCGGTGCTGACGCGGCTGGAGGACTGGCTCGTTGAGGAAAGTTTTGCGCGACAGCTCTTGCAACGTCACTTCGGGGTGGAAAGCTTGAAAGGGTTTGGGATCGACCACCTCGGGCAAGGCATTGCAGCGGCAGGAGCTATTCTGCACTACATCCGGGAGACGCAGCAGGAGCACGCCCACCACATCCGCAGCATCCGCTCGTACAACTCGTCGGAGTACATGGAGCTGGATGCCGCAACGCGGCGCAATCTGGAGCTGCTGGCCACCGTTGCCGACGGACGGGCAGACGGGAGCCTATGGCGGATTCTGGACAAAACCCTCACCCCCATGGGCGGACGCTTGCTCAAGTTCTGGCTCCACCATCCCCTGCGCCGTCCGGAGGCGATCCGTGAACGGTTGGCAGCCATTCGGGTATTGGTTGAGCACGCGCCGCAACGGCACTCTCTCCGTCAGCTCCTCCCATCGGTCGGAGACCTGGAGCGGATGCTCTCCCGCATTGCTACAGGACGAGCACTGCCGCGGGAGTACCTTGCTCTGGGACAGAGCATCCTCAGTGCCCAGCGGGTTGCTGCACTACTGCGGCAGCTGCCGGCACACGGCGTTCTGGCAGGGATTGCCTGGGAGGAACTGCTGCAGGAAGCGGTGCCGCTCGGAGAGCAGCTCTGCCGGGCATTGCAGGAGAATCCTTCCTCGGGGTTCGGGAATGGAGCAATTTTCCGGCACGGATTCTCCGCCGAGCTCGATGAGCTGCGGCAGCTGCTGGAGTCGAGCAGGGAGTGGCTGGAGCACTACCAGGAAAGTGAACGCCGCCGAACGGGCATTCCTTCGCTCAAAGTTGGCTACAATGCGGTCTTCGGCTACTACATCGAGGTGACGCACGCGCACCGGGCGAAAGTCCCACCGGACTACGAACGGAAGCAGACGCTGACCAATGCCGAGCGGTACACGACGCCGGTCCTCAAAGAGATGGAACTCAAACTGCTCCATGCCGGGGAGCGCATCGCCGCGCTGGAGCAGGAATTGCTCGGAGAGCTTCGGCAGGCAATCCTGGAGCGCATTCCTACACTGCAGCAGCTGGCGCAGGCGCTTGCCCTCACGGATTGCCTGCAGAGCCTTGCGGAGGTTGCCGCAGAGTATGGCTACTGCGAGCCAGAGGTGGACGACTCCGACGTTCTCGAGATCCGGGCAGGACGCCATCCCGTTGTTGAACGCCTCTTGCCTGCTGGGGAGCGCTACGTCCCCAACGACACGTACCTGGACACCGAACGGGAGCAGCTCTGCCTTTTGACCGGTCCGAACATGTCGGGCAAGTCCTGTTACCTCCGGCAGGTCGGGCTGATCGTATTGCTGGCGCAAATCGGCAGCTTCGTCCCGGCACAGCGGGCACGGATCGGGGTCGTGGACCGCATCTTCACCCGGGTCGGGGCGCACGACAACATCACCGGGGGAGAGAGCACCTTCCTGGTGGAGATGCACGAGGCAGCAGCAATTCTCCACAATGCCACGCGGCGTAGCCTCATCCTGCTCGACGAAGTCGGGCGCGGCACGGCAACCTTCGATGGACTCTCCATCGCTTGGGCAATTGCGGAGTACATCCATGAGGTCATCCGCGCACGCACCCTCTTCGCTACGCACTACCATGAGCTCAACGCCTTGGCTGAGCGCTACCCACGCATTCGAGCCTACCATGCCGAAGTTCGCGAAGTGGATGGGCAGCTGGTCTTCACGCACCGGATCCTGCCTGGAGGAACCGACCATTCCTTTGGAATCCACGTGGCCCAGATGGCGGGCTTGCCGCAGTGGGTTGTGAAACGGGCATGGGAGATTATGGCGGCGTTGGAGCAAGAGCACGGGCACGCTGCAACCCGTGCCTTGCGTGCCCCAGCTCCTCCTGAGCCAATCCAGCTGAGCATGTTTACCCTCGTGGACGACCCCCTGCGGGAACGGCTGCGCCAGCTCGATCCCGACACTCTTACCCCGCTGCAGGCACTGCAGATTCTGGCAGAGCTCTGCCAGCAGGCTCGTCAGTGAGGCGTGCGTCCCTGGCGGACGAGTTGCTCCAGACGGCGGGCAACCGGCTCAGGAACGAGCTCTGCGGGCACATGACCGAAACGGACAAGCTCTCGCACGATGCTGGAATTGACGTAGACGTACCGCTCACTGGGCGCCAGGAACAGAGTGCAGATCTCCGGTGCCAGGCGGCGGTTTGTGAGCGCCAGCTGGAGCTCATACTCGAAGTCCGAAATGGCACGCAGCCCTCGGATGATCGCCACCGCTCCGCAGTGTCGGGCGTAGTCAACGATAAGTCCGTGGTAGACCTCAACGCTGACGTTCGGCACGTGGCGCAGCGCTTCCTCGGCCATGTGCCGCCGCTCTTCCTCGCTGAAGAGGGGAGTTTTGGCGGGGTTTTCGCCGATGAGCACGATGATGTGGTCGAAGAGCTGAGCCGCGCGTTCGATGACGTCAACGTGCCCGTTCGTGATCGGGTCAAAAGTGCCTGGGTAGAGTGCCCGTCGCATCTGCTATTCCATGCCAGTACCACCACAGGAGCCGGGTTTCCCCGAAGAGACGTTCCTCTTGCAGCTCCCAGCCTGGATGGGGGGAGGGGATGTGCTCCCACCGGCTGACCTCTAGGCAGAGAAGGCTGCCAGAGGGGAGCCAGCCGGAGAGTGCCAGAACACGCAGCAAGTGCGCTGCCAGCCCCGTGCCGTAGGGCGGGTCTGCCAGCACCAGTTCCGGACGCGGCAGACCGAGCACCTGCCAGCGGGGCACTACACGGAAGGCATCAGCAGTGATGATGCGATACAGGCTGGGAGCCGCCCCGAACAGCTGGAGTGTTTGCCGCAGTGCGGTGGTCAGGTGCCGGTCGCGTTCGACAAACAGGCAGAAGCCTGCTCCGCGGCTCAGAGCCTCCAACCCCAGTGCCCCTGTCCCGGCGAAGAGATCGGCAACCGTCTTCCCTTCGAGGGCAGAGTGTGCCTGCAGGCGGTCGAAGAGTGCTTGGCGTACGCGGTCCATCGTCGGACGCACCCAGGCTGGAGCTTGGACCGGAAGGCGGCGACCTCGCCAGATCCCCGCAGTGATGCGCATCACAGCACGGAAACCTCTTCCTCGACTGGCAGACACACAGCGCTGCATGCCCAGAACAGGTGCGCTGTCCGAATAGCGTAGCGCCGTACTCGCTCCTGCTCGGGCGGGAGCCAGAAGCGGAAAGCATTGAGACGGCGGCAGGCAAGTTGTCCCCCCGTTGCCGCAGCGAGCTCCGCCGAGAGGGCGTCGAGGAACTCTCGGCGAACCGCTGTCCCGAAGGCGACGACTTCCTCTACTGCACCGGTTTCCCTTGCAGCAGTGATGCTCTGAAGACAGGCGGCGAGCAGCTCTGGCATGGTCTCGCTAGGCAGGCTCCGTGTGGAGAGGGAAACAAGATTGCCACCATGTAGGGTGAGGATATCCAGGTACGGCGGTGCAACGTGGAGGGCTACGACAGAGTGCCCGCACCGTTCTGGGTAGTTGTACCGCCAAAGCGGGGCAACAGCGAAGAGGTCAGGGATGATCAGCTCCGTCCGGGTGCCAGGCGCACCTACTGTCTGGAGCTGTTCCAGCTCACTTCGCGTGTAGGTGATGGCAACCACTTGCCGGAAGGCGTCATTTCCAGGAGGCAAAACGAGGGCGAAAGTGCTGTAGTGCCGGCGGTCGTAGTCTGTGAGGAATTGCCCGAGCTCAAATGCCAGAGCCGTGGCGAGTTGCTCTGCTCCCTGCGGGGATTCCTCCAAGGGGAAGCTATGGACCAGGACGGCTAGCTCTGGTGAGAGTGCCAGTCGGAGGGCAGCCGGTGGTGGGTCGAGCGCTGCAAGCCAGCTGCGCAGACGCTGGCAAGCCCATCCTATGAGGTCTTCCCCGCGATCGTCCTGGACACAGCTTGCCTGTCGGAGGCGAGGTCCGCGGGTCGTGTACTCTGCCGCGAGCATCCAGAGCGCGGTCGAGGTGATATGGGCAGCGGCGACGAGCACGGCAGCTCAGTCAACACGGATGTAGGGACGGATGCGCTCGAATTTCTTCGGACCGATGCCTTTGACTTCCATGAGTTCTTCCGGAGTTTCGAAGCGCTTCTGCCGACGGTATTCGAGGATGCGTTCGGCGATCACTTCCCCAACGCCGGGCAAGCTCATCAGCTCGGCTTTCGTAGCGGTGTTGAGGTTGACTACCTCGCGGGGCAGCTTGCTCGGGGCACGTTTCGGCAGCGTGCGGTGGGTGGTATCGGCAAAAGCTTCCGCAGCGGGAGGTGCCATCGATGCCAGGGCAAGGCTATCGAGCAGGCGCTCTAGCTCCAGTGGCAGCACAACCTCATTCGGCTCGGAGAGCCAGCGGTAGAGAGCGCCACCGGCGAGCAACCCGACGAGAGCGCAGACCGCAATGGCTTCGCGGCGGTTGATGCCGAAGAGGCGCTGGAGGGCAGCGAGGGGATTCATCGCGACGACCATGCTTTCCGGACCTTCTTCCAGAGGCTTTCCCGGCGCCGGGACGGCTGCGAGTGTGGCTGGCGGGTTGGCGGCTGGAGATTTGGGCTCTGGGCAAGCTGCTCGACCAGCTTTTGCTCTTCCGGGGAGAGGTGCTCGGGCACGTAGAGGAACACGTGGACGTAGTGGTCTCCGCGTCGTCCGCTATGGGGTACGGGTAACCCATGTCCGGGCACGCGCAGCACAGTGCCTGGCTGAGTCCCGGGTTTCAGCTCGATGGAAGTGGTCCCCCAGACGGTTGGGATTTCCAGGGAGGCACCCAGCACTGCCTCGGGGAAGCTCACCAGGAGTGGAGCATGGATATCGGCACCATCCCGCTCGAAGAGAGGATGCTCGGCTTCTTCTACGACCAGCAAGAGATCACCTGCTGGGGCTCCGCGTCGTCCGGCATTCCCCTCGCCACGGAGAGACAGCACATCGCCCTGGCTGAGCCCGGGTGGGATATCCACGGTGAGGCTAACGGTTGAGCGGATACGTCCTTCGCCAGCACAGCGCGGACACGGGTCCCGGAGGATATAGCCGTTCCCATTGCATCTCGGGCACGTCGTGATCTGCAGGACATGCCCGAAGAACGAGCGGCTCACATGCTGGACTTCCCCGCGTCCATGGCACTGGGGGCAGGTCTGCGGTGCTCCGCTGCGGCTGCCGCTACCACCACAGTCGGGGCAGCGATTCCAGCGCGTCAGCTCCAGCGTCTTCCGCGCGCCGTGGGCGATTTCTTCTAGGGTCAAGCGCAGTCGCACCCGGAGATCGCTGCCGCGCTGCTCTGCTTCGGAAACGACCCCGTGCCCGGAAGTGCCGAAGAGGTCCCGGAAGAAATCATCGGCGAAGAAATCGGCGAAGTAGCGGAAGACATCCTCCAACGTCGTAAAGTGCGGGGCTGGAGTACCACCGGCTTGGAGACCGGCGTGACCGTAGCGGTCGTAGAGTGCTCGCTTCTCCGGATCGCTGAGAACGGCATATGCTTCTGCGATTTCCTTGAAGCGCTCCTCGGCTTCCTTATTGCCTGGATTCCGGTCTGGATGGTACTGGAGCGCCAGCTTTCGGTACGCGGCTTTGATTTCTTCCAGGGTTGCCGTGCGAGGTACGCCCAGAATGTCGTAGTAGTCTCGCATTGCTTACGAGGATGCCTCAGGTGTGGCAGAGGCTGAGTCGTGCTGGTCCTGCTGTGAGGCGTGGTGATCGTCCTGGGCTCCCGTTGAGACTGCCACTCGGGCATGACGGAGGACGCGTTCGCGGAAGAGGTAACCCCGCTGGAGCTCTTTGACGATGGTGCCTTCGGGAAGTTCCGAGGGGAGGCGCAGGACCGCTTCGTGGTAGTAGACATCGAAGGGCTGCCCCGGGCTGACGTCAATGGGCTTGACGCCGAGTGTTTCCAGGAGCTTCATCAGGTTGCGGTAGATAAGCTCTACCCCACGCCGGAGCGCCTCTTCGGAGGATTCTAACTGCAGCGCCATTTCCAGCTGGTCGGCAATCGGGAGGAGCTGTCGGAGGAGATGTTCGGTGAGTGTTTCTGCCCAGGCTTCCCGCTCTCGAAGCATGCGCTTCCGGTAGTTGTCGAAGTCGGCGGCGAGCCGGAGGTGCTGTTCCCGCAGCTCCTCATACTGTTGGCGAAGCTGCGCCAATTCCTCCTCCAGTGCCGTGTGCTGTGCCGCGGGTTCCTCCGCTTCCGGCTCTGGGGTGGATTCCATGCCGGGGGAAGCGCTTTCGTGCTGGAGATATGTCTGGCGCAGCTTCTCGGTCAGGTCTGGTGAGGGCTTGAGTTCCTCGGGGATCTCTCCACTCATTGCGTCCCCACGCATTGGTAGACATCTGCGTCCGGATTAGACGAAAGGGTAGCTGTTTTTATGCGCACAGCTCAGCCAAGCGCTGAGCAACGGAGTGAACAGCGGGAATGACTCTCGCGTAGGGCATCCGTTTCGGACCAATGATGCCCACCACGCCGTACGAGGAGCCGAGCGGATAGCGGTGCAAGATGAGGGCAGAATCGTAGAGGGCAGCCATCCGTAGCTCACGCCCAATGCCAATGAAGAGGGGCTGATGCTGGAGCAATTCCTCGTACTGAGAGAGCAGCTGCAGCAGCCCGGAGCTTTCCTCCAGGAGGAGCGTCAGGGTCCGCAGTCGCTCTGCTGAGGCGTACTCCGGATAGCGCAGAAGCTGCCAGGTGCCGCTCACGTAGAGGCGCCCCTGTGGATGGAGCAACGACGGCAGCTGCTCCCAGAGGGATTCGACAAAACGCGCCGCTGGCCAGGCAAGAGCAGAGAGCACATCCGTCAGTGCCGGGGCTCTGAGCACGGTGGCGAAGGGAAGCCCGGCAAACCGCTCGTTGAGGAGCTGGGTGAGTTGCTCAGCAGTGTTCGGCGGCAGGTCCCATGAGCTTTCCAGCAGGAGCGTTCGCACCACGGCAGGCTGGAAGACCAGAATGACCAGGACATGCGTTGAGCTGAGGGAAATGATCTCGAAGCGGTGCAAGATGAGCTGCTGTGGTGCCGGCGAGCGGGTAATACCGACAGCGGAGGCAAGCATGCTCAGGACGCGAGAGGCGCCCTGCAGGAGGGTGTCGTAATCATCGCCTGCCTGCAGTTCACGGGTAATCAGGCTCTGTTCCTCGTCACGTAGGGGTTCGAAGCCGACCAAGCTGTCGATATAGGCCCGATATCCCCGGTCCGTCGGGATGCGCCCGGCAGAGGTGTGAGGTTGCTGGAGGTACCCCATTTCTTCCAGCTCTGCCATGACGGTGCGGAGTGTGGCAGCACTGACGCGGAGCCGGTTCCGGAGATGCCGCGCCAGGAGCCGTGAGCTAATCGGCTGCCCAGTGCGGATGTAGAGGCGGACGATGGCCTGCAACACACACCGCTGCCGCTCAGTCAATATGGCGCTCCTCGGTGCCATCCCGGTTGTCGAGACAGTCCTGCATATTGCGACGAATTCCTGCTTGCGCTTAGGGTATGCCCCAAAGGGTTGCAGCGTACCGCAGATACGCGCTCAGCGAGAACGTCAGTTCGGCAACCCCGAACAGCAGAGTGCCCGCCAGGAGACCTATCCAGAGCACAGCCAGGAAAAGAGAGCGAAGCCGGAGCTGCAAAAGGCTGCGGAGCGCTGAGAGAACACGCCAAAAGCTCCATCCCAGAGCGAGCCCCACAAGGGTGAGGGTCACTGCTCGCAGGACATGCAGCTCCACCAGCCGTTCTCCGAGCAACAGCAGCGGGAGCAGAAAGAGCAGAGGGAGCGATGCCCATACCAGCGCCTGGAGTCCTACGCTCCAGGCAAGATGCCGCCGAACAAGACGAGCGCCAATACTGAGCACTCCAGCCCCAATGCTGAGGGAAATACCCCACACCAGGGCACACCCGATGAGCAGCGCCCACCGCCGAGTCAGCACCCATGCAACCAGTTGCCGAAGCTCGTCGAAGGGGAGGAAATGCCACAGGAGGATAACCCACGGCGGTTGAGTTCGCAGCCATTCGTGGAGGAGAGCACCGAATATCGCAACGACCGCGGCAAGGGCTCCGCCGCACAGGAGCGTTGTCCGTTCGTCAGCAGCACGCCTCTCGCGCAGGTCGGTAAAGAAAGCGGTGCTCCGCCAGAGAGCTCGTCCCAGCTGCTGCCGGAGGTTGGGAGAACGGTTCAGGATCCAGCCGAAAAGGAGGAGTACACCACTGCCGAGGGCAATCCACATGGGAAACGGTCCCCACCCTGGATTGCCGGGTGCTAGAATTGGCTCTGGTTCGCCGTGGAGAAACGCATCCACTACAGCGTAGGCGGGACGGACTTCGTCCCGCAAGCTGCTGATTCCTGTCGGGCAGAACTCAGTGGCGGGGAAGGAAAAGCTGATCAGCGGATACTCCGTCGGGTAGTCCTGCCAGCTCCACAGAAGAGCCCCTGCGGTTCGAGCAGCTGCGCATGTGGTCAAGAACCTCCACAGCCATTGTGCTCGGGCTTCCTCCGAGTACGGATTGAGGTATCCCCGAGGAGCGGTTGCTACAACGGGCATGCCGCCGACGGGGATGAGGGCATGCGAGCGAGCATAGGTTTTCCAGCGCTCTTGCTCTGCTTCCGGTGGGGAGTTCGTCAGCGGGGGATGGAAGCGCAGGAAGAGGAGCGGCAGCTGAGGGAATTCAGCCTGAGGCGGATTCCCATAGAGCTCAGCAGCGAGCAGGAGGTTGCGTCCTCGAAGCCACCGCTGTAGTTCGTCCACATATGCCGTTGTTGCAGGGTGCGGGTAGAGTCCTTGCCATGCCGTAATAGCGGTCACGGCAGGGTAGGTCAGCAGTGGCGTGAGGAGCTGGCGGTAGTGCTGCAGAGCAAAGCGGAAAGCGGGACTCCATAGCTGCGAAGGGGGGATCTCCGTAGCGGGCATATCGAGGATGACGCTGATCCCTGTCCGGGAGCATGCTTGGAGCCAGAGGGGATGAGGAGGAAGCCCCCGGAAGCGGACAGCGCGGATGCCCAGCGCTATCAGGCGGGAAAGCTCCCTGTCAAGCTCTGCTGAGGAGGAGACGGTGGAGTATTCTACCCCGTACAGTGGCACCGGCTTCCCGTTCCATGCCAGGCTGAGAGCCTCGCCAGAGCGGATAACCTCCACGCTCCGGAAGCCGACGCTGAGGAGTGCACCGTCCAGGAGCGTTGAACCCTGCACGAGCTCGATTCGGAGCGTGTAGAGCGCGGGAGCCTCCGGCGACCACAGCTCTGGTGCTAGTACCTCCAGCTGTGTCCGAATCCGCTGCGGCAGCCGCGCAATGGGGATGAGCTGATCGGCAACGGGTAAGCTATCGCGGGCACGCACCAGACGTACCCGGAGGACATACGGAGTGTGGGTATCCGCCTGACCGCTGATGCCAACAAGCAGGGTCAGCCGTCCTTGACGTCCGCCAGGGTCTACAGTTGCCGATGCCTCAATTCCATGGAGCCAGCTTCTCGGGTCTGTCCCCATCAGTGTCAGCTCACGGAAGCATCCCAGAGGACGGCGGGGACCGAAGAAGGAAACCGGGAGCGAAGCTCGAGTGATGCGCAGTTCGAGTACGTTCGTGCCAACTCTCCAGAGGCTCGTCGGGAGCACCACGCTTGTCGGTAGACCGTAGCTGATGAGCTGCCCGGCGTGGGTGCCGTTGAGGTAGATGTCAGCAATATCTCCGAGCCCGAATGTGGACAGATGCCAGCGATACGCTAGAGCGGCGCTCTCCATCGTGATCACCCGGCGGTAGCGGACCTGGGAGCCGGAGGCGATATGTGGTAGGCGAACGGTAGCCCAGGTTTCGCCTCCGTCGGTGGACATCTCCCAGGTGCCTTCCAGGGGGATGAGCCAGCGCTGGAGCCAGCGATGGGGCATGGCGTCAACTATCCCAGCGTGGCAGAGAAGAACCGCGCCGAGGGTGATGCCCCATCGGAGGTGCTTATGGAGCTTCATGACGGGCTCCTCTCTGAGCTGACCGGTGCTCCTCGGTACCGAAGAGCTCGACGGCGACGCGGTAGGTGTTGACGTAAGCAGCGACGCTCAGCTCGAGCGGCTCGGCGTATCCCCCACCGAGGGTCATCACCACGGGGATGCCGTGGCGCGCACACGCGGAGAGTACCAGGAAGTCCCGCTCCATGAGACCCAAAGGGCTCAGCGCCAAGCGACCGAGCGTGTCCTCGCGCAGGGGGTCTACCCCAGCCTGGTACAGCACGATGTCTGGTTTGAAGGCAAGGACGCGGGGCAGGAGCTGTTCCAGGAGCAGCAGGTAGGTGTCGTCGTCTGTATTGTCAGGAAGGTGAACATCGAGTGTGGAGGGTACCTTGCGGAAGGGGTAATTCCGGGCGCCGTGCATGCTGAAGGTGAACACTTCCGGGCGGGTACCGAGAATAGCAGCTGTCCCATTGCCCTGGTGGACGTCGAGGTCGATGATCGCCACACGGCGCACGCGGCGACCTTCCAGGAGCGTCAATGCCGTAATTGCCAAGTCGTTGAAGACACAGAAGCCTTCCCCGTGGGTGGGCAGGGCGTGGTGAGTGCCTCCGGCGAGGTTCCCAGCAATGCCGTCTTCTAATGCCGCTTCAGCAGCCGCCAGGGTTCCGCCGACTGTTGCGAGCGAACGTCGGACCAGCGCTGGACTCCACGGAAAGCCAATGCGCCGCATAACGGCAGGAGGAGCGGTGCCGGTGAGGATTGCCTGAACGTACTCCGGTGTATGTGCTCGCAGGAGTGCCCCGGGATCTGCCAGCGGGGCTTCCCGGAAACACGTCCCCGGGACCACCCCTTCGGCAACGAGAGCACGGCGGACCATGCGGTATTTGTGCATCGGGAAACGATGTCCCGGGGGAAGCTCCAACGTGTAGTGGTCTGAGTAGAAGATGCGCATGCCGCCTCAGACAGGTTCCAGTGCTCGGGCAACCGTTATCCCGGTGTGGGTCGGGACGGAGGCAATGTATTGCTCCACGGGCTTATCGACGAGCACCTTCCGGGCACTTTGCGAGGCGTGGAGCAGGTGGACCCGCCCTTCGATGGGATAGGCTAGACCAAGGTGTCCGTAGTCTAAGCCGCGGCGGTTGGTCGTGAAGGCAAGGATATCGCCGGGCTGGAGCAGAGCGGTTATGGTCCCGACGGTAGAACGCGGAATGTACCAATGCTGTCGGGCATTGATCTGGTGCTCAATCGCCGCAATGATCGGCACCAGTTCCGGACGAGCCCGCAGGGCAGGATAGTGCTGCGGATTCTGCGACATGTAGGAGACAGAGAGCACGAGCGGCTCTCCGCCGAGCTCCCGGGTAATGTTCCGGAGCACGCCTCGGCGCTCGTTGTCGGAGAGCCAGTCAGCGGTGTAGTGGAGACGGGAGCTGTAGTCACCCAGTTGCCCGTTGCGGTAGCGTGTCCAGCGGACTTGCTCCAGAAAGCCCTCGAAGGTTGGTTTCCCGCTCTTGAGGGCGCGCGCCAGGCAGAGTGTTGCCTCTACGAAGGTGAAGCAGTCCATGCCGGTGAAGTCCACCCGGCAGAGTTCCTCGCCTGTCGGGCTTTCCAAGGTTCCGACGTCGTAGAGTGTCCCGAGCAAGAGTTCTCCGAAGCGGCACATGACCACGCCGATCGGGAGCGCTGCCCAGCCTTCAGCGAGCGCCTTCCGCATCATGCGCGAGACGATGAAGTGGGTAATGGTGCCTTCGGCATCATCGCGCTGCCGCTGCTGGCTCCACAGTAAGGGGACAGCACAGAGCAAGCCCAGGAAATGGCGGCGTCTCATGGAGAATTTTCCGGCATGCGCAGACAAATGCCCAGTTCTTCGAGCTGCTCTGGTTCCACCGGCGCGGGGGCGCCATCCACGAGCGAAAGCCCGCTGGTGGTTTTCGGGAAGGCAATGACGTCGCGTAGGCTTTCTGCCCCGGTCATGAGCATGACGATGCGATCTAAGCCGAGAGCAATCCCACCATGGGGTGGGGCACCGTAGCGGAGCGCTTCCAGCAGGAAGCCAAACTGTGCCTCGGCACGCTCGGGAGGGATGTGCAGCACGGTGAAGACCTTCTGCTGAAGCTCTGCCGTGTGGATGCGAATGCTCCCGCCACCGATTTCCTCTCCATTGAGGACAAGGTCGTAGGCTTGGGCGCGGACGCGCTCGGGCGTTGTCTCCAGCAGTGGAATGTCCTCCTCAACGGGGGCGGTAAAGGGGTGGTGGCGGGCAACGTAGCGTCCTTCAGTGGCGGAGTATTCCAGGAGCGGAAAGTCCGTGATCCAGACGAAGCGCCATGTCGGGAGAGCGCTTTGCAGTAGCCCCAGACGCCGGGCAACGTGGTGGCGGAGGGCTCCAAGAGCGGTGTAGCACGGTTCCCAGGGAGCTGCTGCCAGAAGCACGAGGTCACCGACCTGCACCCGGAAACGCTCGCGGAGCGCTTCCTGCTCGGTGTCGGAGAGATGTTTGGCGATGGGAGAGTGCCAGCCAGAGGCATCGTACTTGAGCCAGAGGATGCCGGGCAGTCCATATGGGCGCACCACCTCGGCAAGCTCGTCGAGTTCTCTACGGGAAAGCGCTGCCCCACCCTCGATCCGAAGGCCAGCAATAGTGTCCCCCGCGGCAGCCGCGTTCCGGAGGAGGGCAAACGCAGAATTGGTGAAGAGGTCTGTGACAGTTGTCAGCTCCAGCCCGTAGCGCAGGTCGGGTTTGTCGCTCCCGTAGCGGGTCATTGCCTCGGTGTAAGTCAGGCGGGGGAAGGGAACCGGCAGCTCGGTGTCCAGAAGCTCCTGCCAGAGCTCACAGAAGAGCCCTTCGATGAGCTGGAAGATATCCTCCCGCTCGACGAAGGACATCTCGACATCCACCTGGGTGAATTCCGGCTGGCGGTCAGCGCGCAGGTCCTCATCGCGGAAGCATTTGACAATCTGGACGTAGCGGTCAAAGCCGGCGACCATGAGCAGCTGCTTGAAGAGCTGCGGAGATTGCGGTAGGGCATAGAACCGTCCCGGATGGAGACGGCTTGGCACCAGGAAATCGCGGGCGCCCTCTGGAGTGGAGCGAGTCAGCATGGGAGTCTCTACCTCCACGAATCCATGCCGATCAAAGTAGCGGTGGATGACTTGATAAGCTCGGTGGCGCAGCCGTAGGTAGCGCTGCATGCGCGGACGGCGCAAATCCAGGTAGCGGTAGCGCAGCCGTGTCTCTTCCGTCAGCGTTGCCTCATCGCTGAGGGGAAACGGGGGCAGCAGCGAGGGGTTGAGCACCCCGAGGGCTTCAACCAGTAGCTCGACCTCGCCCGTGGGCAGGGCGGGATTCGGATTTTCCCGCAGTCGGACGGTGCCGTGCACCCACAGAACACTTTCCGGATTGAGTGAGCGCGTCAGTGAGGCGAGCTCGGGCTGTTCCGAGGGGCGGATCACAACCTGGCAGATGCCCGTGTGGTCCCGAATATCCAGGAAGAGGACGCCACCGAGGTCGCGTACCCGGGCGAGCCAGCCGTTGAGCGTTACCCGATGCCCGACATGGACGGGACGGACTTCACCGCAGTAGAGAGTTCGTTTCGGAAAGCGCATAGCCGTGCTCGTATTGGGATAGATGCCACCACTTCGCCAACGTCACGAAGGTATTGACCCCATCGAGCCATGCTGCCCAGAATCCAGCAAAGCCATCGCGGAAGCCACCCCAGATGATGTAGCGTTCGATAAAGCGCTTAGCTGCACGCCAGAGTCCGTGTCGGAAGAACTTCCCAAGGGAGATAGCCCCGTACCGCTGCTGGAGCCACCGCGCCTGGAAGTCCGTATCCCGGTCCAGCTTCTGCAGGTAGTGGGAAAGGGTCTCGTAGGGGAAGTGCTCCAGCGGCGTGTGCAGGTACCCTACGGCTCCGTGCACCGTAGGGTATTCGTGGATGTGGCGCTCGGGGAAGTACGCTGCCCCACGGCGGAAGAGCCGGAGCTGGTAATCGGGATACTGCCGCCCGTAGCGGAGAGGATGTCCAAAGTACCAGTTGCGTCGAGGAATCCAGAAGGCTTGCTCGCGGGGAGCGCCGCTGATGCGTTCTTGGATTTCTGCTGCCAGCTGTGGCGAGACACGCTCGTCGGCATCCAAGAGCAGAATCCACTCCCCGCAGGCCAGGCGCAGACACCGGTTTTTGTTGACATTCAAATTCGGCGTATGCTCTGCCCGGTAGACGCGTGCCCCGCAGGCTGCGGCAATATCCGCAGTGGTATCCTGACTGCCGCAGTCCAGAACGATCCGCTCATCTGCCCAGGCAACGCTTTCGAGAGCAGCGGCAATGCGGGAAGCTTCATTGCGGGCAATCATACAGACGGAGAGCAGCATCTCAGGGAAGGCTCAGCACGAAGTGCTCTCGGAGGTTCCCTGTCCGAACGCGGAGCACGTAGATACCGCTGGCCATGCCGAGCGTCGGGATGCGTATCTGGCAGAGGGGCGGCAGAGCTGCCCAGCGCCCGAGGCAGCGTCCGAGCAGGTCGTAGAGCTCCGCGCTCAGGGGTGTCCCATCAGGAGCTCCTAGCACGAGTTCCGATTCACCGCGCCGGAGCTGGACGAGAGGCGATGAGCTCTCGGCAGAGACGGAGACTTGCTGCTGCCACCATAGACCACGAGAGGTGCCGGCGAGCACCAAGGAACCGAACTCCAGCAGTGCTTCAACCGGGAGCCCATCCCCGACAATGCCCAGCGAGTGCCATGTCAGCCCGCCGTCAGTGGAGCGGAAGACTTCCCCCTCGAGAGTCCCCGCATACCATATCGAGGGTGCTCCTCCGGCGATGGTGCTCAGTCCTCGGTTGAGAAGGTCGGCTGCGGGAAGTTCTTGCCAGGACTGTCCGCCATCAGTGCTACGGTAGAGCTTGCCGCTCCGGGAGCCAGGCAACGCCGAACTGGCAAGAAGCACCCGCTCGTCAGCAGGGTGGATGAGCAGCCGGTAGCATCCTCGCCCGGGATAGCTGGTGAGAGCTTCCCAGTGTTGTCCAGCATCTGTGCTGCGGAAGATGCCATCCTCGCCGAAGGCGTAGAAAGTATGCCGCACGGCACGTAGCTGCCCGAACCGGAACGAGGGTGACAACTCCTCCCACGTCACACCACCATCGAGCGAGCGGAGAAGTTCACCAAGATCGGAAGAGAGCAGGAGGGTGTCACCGCCAGGGGTTACGCCGATCGCGATGATGGTCCCCACGGCAGGAAGGCTCTCGGTGAGGGTTTGCCATTGCCCTGTGGAGCGCACGTAGCGGTAAAGCCCTCGGGAGGTAGCAACCACAATTCCATCGCTGGACGCAGCGACGGCGGTGATAGTACCGGGTGTGGGCAAAGCGAGCGAGATGTTATCCAATCCGAAGAGGTCCGTTGAAGACCAGAAAATGCCGCTGGGACCTGCCACAACCAGCTGACTTCCCGGGGAGAGGAGCCAGCGGATCGGTGGGGCATCCATCCCTGTGCGCAGCGCCTGCCATTGAGGTTGGGGAGTCCAGCGGTAGAGCTCTATCCCTCGCCCTTCTGAGCCAACAAGGATGCGGTCCGGACCCAGAGGCAAGAGCACGGTGATGTGGTCCGTATATCCGCTGTAGACTGTCTGCCATGTTCCATCTGCCCGTAGCACGAGCAGCCCGCCAGGAGCAATGGCAGCAATGGCGTTGACGGAGGCGAACAGTGCGCGGGGGAGCGAACCCGGGAGCGTCGTTGCTCTCCAGTTGACCCCATCGGTGCTCCAGTATACCCCGTCGGGCAGCAGGAGGCAGAGCTGGGGTTCAACGCCGGCAGTGACAGCGAGGCTGCGGACCGGCTGCGGAGAGAAAGGTGTCGAGAGAGCTTCCCACGAGGCACCACCGTCGGAGCTTCGAAAGGCACCCTGACTGGTCCAGGCAAGGAGGTCATTGAGTGCCCCGAAGGGGCAAGCATCGTAGAGAATGCCCGGGGGCAGGGAAAGTTGCTGCCACGTTGCACCGGCATCGGTACTGCGCCAGAGCATCTGACCCCGGATGCCCAGCACGACGTGCGGGTAGGCTGGATGGACGCGCAGCTGCGTTCCTCGGTCGGTGAGGGCGGGATGAACCTGTGCCCACGTAGTGCCCTCATCCGTGCTGCGCCATAGACCGTACGGCGTGCTGACCAGCAGAGCTTCCGTTGTTCCCTCCAGAGCCAGTGCCAGCGCTGCGGTTCGGAAAGGCAGGGAAGCAATCAGACTCCAGGCTGCCCCAACAGTTGGAGCACTGTAGAGTGCTTCGCCCGTGCTTACCCACAGGCGCCCACTCCGGGCAGATTGGACCAGTGCTACAGGCGTCCCAGCTTCAAGGCGTCCGGTAAGCCGGGTCCAGCTCTGTGCTTCAGGACCCCCTGCGATGAGCATCGCCAGGACCAGGGACAGAAGCCCGCACCTCATGGACGCTCTCTGTGGAGTGTGGAAACCCCGACACCACGGCGCTCCAGGAACTCCGCAATGCGCTCGAGTGCACGCTCGATGTTTTCCACAGAGTTGGCGTATGAGAAGCGAACGAAGCCTTCGCCATAGGCACCGAAGGAAGTCCCACTCAGGCACGCTACACCAGCTTCCAGCAGGAGCGCATCGGCAAACTCCCGAGAGTCCATCCCTGTGCC
The DNA here is from genome assembly GCA_002898295.1 of bacterium HR21. Classification (GTDB taxonomy): domain Bacteria; phylum Bacteroidota; class Ignavibacteria; order Kapaibacteriales; family HRBIN21; genus HRBIN21. The sequence continues at coordinate 110,310 of BEHX01000005.1, read as the reverse complement.
CTCAATACTGGGGAAAGCGTAGAAGGCGCCCTGAGGGCGTATACAGGTAATGCCAGGCAAACGGTTGAGCCCCTCAACGAGGACATCACGCCGACGGCGGAATTCCTCTACAAAGGACTGCACGGCGGGGAGAGTCCGATCCTGGAGAGCTTCCATGCCGGCAATCTGGGTAAACGTTGCCGTGCAACTGGTGCAGTTCGTCTGGAGTCGGGCAACGACCTCAGCGATGTGTTCGGGCATCAGTCCGTAGCCAATACGCCAGCCCGTCATGGCAAAGGTTTTCGAGAATCCATCCACAACGATAGTCCGCTCCTTCATGCCTTCGAACTGGACGATGCTGACGTGGCGCACGCCGTCGTAAGTGATTTGCGAGTAAATCTCATCGCTCATGACGATGAGGTTGTGCTGCTGAGCCAGTTCGGCAATTTGCTCCAGCTGCGTGGCATCCAGGACGCTGCCGGTAGGGTTATGCGGGCTATTGAGGACGAGCAGGCGTGTCCGCGGGGAAATGCGCGCTTCGATGTCGGCAACATCAATGCGGAACCCCTTCTCCTGGCGGAGTGGGAGCGGAACGGGGACAGCATTGAGGAAGCGGATAACGGATTCGTAGATCGGGAAGCCAGGGTTTGGATAGATGACCTCGTCGCCTTCCTCCAGCACCGCCATCATGCCGAAGAAGATAATGGGCTTAGCCCCTGGGGTGATGACAACCTCTTTGCCCGAGTAGAGCTGTACGCCGCGGGTGCGGTTGAAGTACTCAGCGACAGCCTCCCGTGCCTCGGGTAGACCGGCAGAGGGACCGTAGTGCGTGTATCCCTGGTCCAGGGCGCGTTTTGCCGCCTCGCGGATATTCTCCGGGGTATCGAAGTCCGGTTCGCCGATTTCCAAGTGGATGATGTGGCGCCCTTGGGCTTCCAGCTGGCGGGCACGGGCGAGCACTTCAAAGGCGGTCTCCGTCCCCAAGCGGGCAATGCGGCTGGCGATGTGCATTCAGAATACCTCCACCGGTTGAACGTGCGCAATGCGGATAATACGGGCCGTCTCCGATTCGGGCGAGAACTCGATGCTGACCGTGTAGTGAGGCACTGTTGCCAGGTAGTTGTCGGCGTTCTCAGACCATTCCACCATCTTGATAGAGTCAGGCGTTGCCATGCACTCTCCGAAGCCGATTTCTGCCAGGTCTTGCGGGGACTTGACCCGGTAGAGGTCAACGTGGTATAGCACGACGTGTTCCCCATCGGGGAAGCTTCCCACGTACTGGTTGATGATGGTGAAGGTTGGGCTGCTGACAAGCTCTTCGACCTGGAAGTACTGGCAGATCCCTTTGACGAATTCTGTCTTCCCAGCACCCAGCTCTCCGTAGAATGCAATGACATCCCCGGGACGCAGTCGCTGGGCGAAGGAGCGGGCTATCCGCAGAGTGTCGTTCTCACTGCGGGAGATGTACTCTTCGATGCGTGACCTCGGTGCTGGGCTACCCATGGGAGAGGTTCTCACAGTTGAGCAGAGCTCTTGCAAAGCGCGAAAATACGGGACTGTGCAATGCTCATCGCCGGGGTTCTAGGAGTGCCACCGGGAGCACCATCTCCTCGAGCGAGATGCCTCCGTGTTGGAAGCTATCCCGATAGCGCTGGGCGTAGTGGTGGTAATCTGTGGGGTAGACGAAGTAGAAGTCTTCCTTTGCCACCAGCATGGTGGTCACAGCACTGCTGCGCGGGAGCTTCCACTGGTGCGGATCGCGGAGCCAGACGACCCCCCGCTCGTACTCAGCTCGGACGTTACGCCCGAGCTTGAAGCGCAGGTTCGTTGTGGTTTCGCGATCGCCGTAGGCTTTCATTGGACGCAGGCAGCGAATGGAGCCATGGTCGGTTGTGATGATGACAATCGGAGGGGGCTCAACTGTTGCCAGCGTTTGCAGAAGGCTGAAGAGGCTGGAGTGGCGGAACCAGGAGCGAGTCAGGGCGCGGTAAGCAGCCTCGTCAGGAACGATCTCTCGCAGGACAGGGGATTCGGAGCGGGAGTGGACGATCATATCCACGGCGTTGACCACGATTGCCAACAGCCCGTGCCGGAGGTAGCGGCGGATCTCCTGCTCGATCTTCCGCCCGTAGCCCGGATCGATGATTTTGATGTAGCCGATGCCGCCAGGGACGGTCATGCGGCGGCGGTGGAAATAGGCCTCCAGTAGCTGCGGTTCGTAGGCGTTCTGGCTTTGCTCATCTGCGCTTTCGGTCCACCACTGCGGATAGTGCTGCTGAATCTGCAGGGGGAAGAGCCCTGAGAAGACGGCATTGCGCGCGTACATCGTTGCTGTCGGCAGAATCGAGCAGGCGTAGTGGCGTTCAATGGTGTAAAGCGGGTGGAGCATTTCTTCGATGACCAACCACTGGTCCAGCCGGAGGCAGTCAATGAGAATGAACACCACGGGACGTTCCGGGGAGATGCGGGGAGCGACGAAGCGGTCGAGGATGAAGGGGGAAAGGGTTGGGGTATCGTCCCCGTGCGGAGTGTGGACCCATGACTGGTAGACTTGCTCGATGAAAGCACCGAAGGCAGCGTTGCACTCCCGCCACTGCGCTGCCAGCGTCTCCTGGAGCCCCAGCTCGGGATGCTGCTCGATTTCCATGCTCCAGGTGGTCAGCTTCAGGTAGATATCGAGCCAATCGTACCAGGAGAGCGGTTCCTGGAGACGGCGGCTGATGGTGTAGAAGCCGTGGAGGTACTCCTGCGTGAGCCGCTGTCCTGTAATGCGGCGAGCTTCCACGAACTTCTTGCAGGCAGCCAAGATTTGCGTAGGGTTGACAGGCTTGGTCAAGTAGTCGTCAATCTTCCGCCCGATGGCTTCTTCCATCAGCGTCTCGGCTTCGTTTTTGGTCACCATGACGACGGGGACGTGTGGAGCGATTTCCTTGAGGACTTCCAGCGTCTCCAGCCCAGTCATCCCCATCATCATTTCGTCGAGGAAGATGAGGTTGTAGGCGTGTTGCCGGACCAGCTCAAGGGCATCCTCTCCGGAGGTAGCGGTATCGACCTGGTAGCCGTGCTGCTGGAGGAGCAGCAGATGGGGCTGGAGGAGCTCGATCTCATCATCTGCCCAGAGAATTCTCCCGCGTGGGTTGGTCATGGTCGGTCTCTCGGTTCGTGGGGCAACTGGGGAGACGAAGGAAAGAGGGCTCCATTATCGCAACGCTGGTGCCAATGAGCAGATAGGGATTTTGTAAGTTTGTGTGCTGTGAAGCGACCGACATCTCCATGGGCATAGCCCTTGCACAGCTTCTGGAGCTGCTCGATGAGGAATTCCCCCCGGCAACGGCGGTTGATGGTGATGTAACAGGGCTACAGCTCCAGGCAGGACGGACGGAGGTGGACTCGGTATTGGTCTCGCTGGAGGTAACCGACGAGGTTGTCAGCGAAGCGCAGCAAGGGGCTTACGATGTTGTGGTCAGCTTCCATCCGCTGCTTTTCCAGCCACTCCGGGCACTGACGGAATCGGAGAGAGTCGGGCGCTTGAGCACTCGCCTTATCCAGAGCGGGATTGCGCTGATTGCTCTCCACACTCGAGTCGATGCGCACCCGCAGGGGACCAACGCCCGTTTTGCTCAGGCGTTGGGATTGCGGGTCCGGGAGCCTCTGATTCCCAACCCGCGCTACCCGGGCTATGGCATGGGGGTCATCGCAGAAGCAGAGCCCCCGCTGAGGGCAGAAGAGTTCCTGGAGCGGATCTTCACATGGGTGGAGCAGCCCTTGCGGTATGTCCCGGGCAGAGCGCCGCAGATACGGACTGTTGCTATTGTTGGAGGCAGCGGAGCTGGGTTCCTCCCAGAGGTGTTCTTGCACGGCGTCGATGCCTTCGTGACGGGTGATGTCAAGTACCATGCTTTCCATCAGGCGTGGGGGAAGCTCTGGCTCATTGATGCTGGGCATGCAGAGACAGAGCGATTTGTGCCGCAGGCAATTGCTGACCGGCTACGCCAGCGCCTGCCAGTGCCGGTGGCGATTGCGCAGGCATGGCGAAGTCCGGTACAGTGGTATCCTCTTCGGGTTGGTCCCATGAACCTTCGTCCGTGATGAAACCCGCATTGTACTACTTGGCGCTCATTGCCGTAATTGACCGGCGGCTCGATGAGCTCCACGAAGACGTCGGAGAGCTCCCCGAGCAGGTCCACCGGGCACGGCTGGCCGTGGAACACCATCAAGCACTGGTCACCGAGACACGGAGCATTATTGAGGAGATTCGCGCCTTCCGCGCCCGCGCACATGTGACAATTCAAGAGCTGCGCGATCGGGAACAGCGCCTCTCTGAACAGCAGTTCCGCGTCCGGAACAACCGGGAATTCGATGCACTGACCCGCGAAATCCAGACCGTTCGAGCCGAACGGGAACGGGTTGAACAGGAACTGCGCAACTCAGTAACCAAGCTGGAGAACCTGGAAGCAATCCTCCAGCGTCAGGAAGAAGAACTAGCCCGAGCCCAGCAGGAGCTGGCGGAACTGGAGCACGCTCTGCAGCTTTTGAGCTCGGATCAGAATGAGGAGCTCATGCAACTCCAACAGTGGCGACAGCGCTTGAGTGAGAAGCTCCGCGGCGAGCTCCTGGCAGAATATGAGCGGATTCGCACCTTCCATCCCGACGCCCTCGTGCCTGTGCGGCGGGAGAGCTGCTCGGGCTGCTACAATCGTATTACGCCCCAGCGCTTGGTTGAGATTCGCATGCACCGAGATCGGATTTTCCGGTGTGAACACTGCGGGCGCATTCTCTACCCGGAGGAGCGCCTGCCGGAGTTGGAGGAGGTGGCTGAGGCAATTGCATGAAGCTCGTCGTCTCCGTGGATGGAGCGGCAGCAGGTAATCCCGGACCTGCGGGCATTGGAGTGGTCATTGCCACCGAAGACGGGGTTCCGCTGATCCAGTGTGCTGAACCCATCGGGCAGACGACAAACAACGTGGCAGAGTACCGAGCGCTGCTGCGAGCGCTGGACTTGCTGCGGCACTGGGAAAGACCGATTACGCAGGTCACGATCCGCAGCGATAGCCAGCTCCTGGTGCGCCAGCTCAGCGGTGAGTACCGGGTGACGGCGGCGCACTTGCTGCCACTCTGGGAGGCAGTCCAGCGAGGGCTGCGTGAGCTTGCTGCTCCAGTCCATATCGAACATGTTCCCCGAGAGCTCAACCGGGAAGCAGACCGGCTGGCGCGGCTTGGGGCGCAGATGGCTGCCAGCGGTTCACGCACCGCGGAGGGGGCTTCTTCGTCTCCTGCTCTGCAGGCTGGCGGGGAATGCGGGCAGTCGCGGGAGACCCTTTAGCGGGCTCCTGAGGAAAGTCCGAACTCCGCAGAGCAGCGTGCCGGCTAACAGCCGGGCGGGCTCCCGTAAGGGTGTCCCGACGGAAAGTGCCACAGAGACCAGACCGCCGATCCGCTCGTGGAGAGCTCCTCCACGAGGTCATGGAGGCAAGGGTGAAAGGGTGGGGTAAGAGCCCACCAGCACCTCGGGTAACCGGGGTGGCTTGGCAAACCCCACGCGGAGCAAGACCAAATAGGGATGCGGACCCCGTCCCAGGGGTGACAGGTGGCTCGCCTGTGTGGGTTCCTCACCCCCCGCATCCGGGTAGGTCGCCGGAGAGCACGGGAGACCGTGCTCCCAGATTCATGACTGCCTCCCCAGAACTGGGCAGACAGAATTCGGCTTACAGCATTCCCCGCTTGTGCCTGCGCAGGTATCATCCCAGGGTTCCTATATTTGCTCCCGCAAGTGCTGCTCCGACGCGGCGTTCCATGCAGCTGCCCGACGATCCGGTCTTGCGTGAACTCCTGCCAGAGTTTCTCCAGACCTGGCAGCACGATGCGGTGCGCATCTTAGAAGCAGCGCAATCCCACAACGAGGCAGAGCTCTATCGCCTGGGGCATACGCTCAAGGGAACCTGCCTCCAGTTCGGTCTGACCGAACTGGCAGAGCTGGGCATCCAGCTTATGGAATGTGCCCGCACCCGCGCCTGGGATGAGGTCGCTTCTCTCTACGAGCAGATCCTCTCGGGCTTCCGTGCAGTAGAGCAGCTTCTGAGGAACTCTGCGGAGAAACACTGATGCGCCGTGTGAGACTGCCCCTGCTGATTTGCCTTTTCGGACACGTTCTCCTGTGGGCTCAGGTTCGCGTGGCTGTGCTGCCATTCCGCAATATGGATGGCGATCTGCGCTACAACTTGTGGTGTTACCGCTTCGCTGACACCGTAGCTGTCCTCTTGACCCGTGCCGATACAGCCCAGCAGCACTACCGGATTATCCCGCGGGACTCGCTCGAGATGGTTCTCGGTGAGCTCAACCTGGACCCTACCACGCCGCAGTATGACTCCGATATCTGGAAGGCAGCCCAGCTTTTGCATGCAGACAAAGTCGTCACGGGCAACTTCAACTTGCTGCCTGGGAAGATTTTGGTCAACGCTTACATCTATGACGTGCGCACCAAGCGCGAGGAAGGCGGTGCGCGCAACCTCTACCGTTCGGAAGAACGAGCCGACGAGCTGTCGCGGCTCATTGTTGACCGTCTTCTGCCGCAGCTGCGCCATGGGGAGTAGAGCACTGCGCTACATCGGGGCATTCGTGCGGGCACACGGGCTGCGTGGGGGATTGCTCCTGCGATGGTCCCCCGATGCTCCGGAGGTTGAGTTCCGGCAAGGCGAGCGCATTTACGTGGGCTATTCCGCCCAGTTTGCGCGCTCATATACGGTGCGCTGGTCTCAGCGTGTACCCCGGGGAATGCTCATCGGGTTGGAAGAGGTGACAACGCGGGCACAGGCGGAGCTGCTGCTCGAATATGGGGTCTTCGTCGAAGAAGAGCGAGTTGCCGCCCTGCAGGATGCCGGCGGATGGGCGCTGGAGGAGATTCTGGGCTGTTGGGTGGTGGAGGAGGAATCCGGACGCGTGCTGGGCACCGTGGTAGATATCTGGCTACTTCCGGCAAACGATGTGTGGGTAGTTGAGACGGAGACCTCGTACCTACCGCTGCCGGTCGTCTCCGAGGTTGTGCGCCGAGTCGATCCCGAAGGGCGGCGCATCGAGGTCCGGCTCCTCCCGGGATTGTTGGAGATTGCCGAGCCAAAGCGCGCCGATGACCGAGAGTTGGCGGAGGAAGGAGTTGATGCGGATTGACGTCGTCACAGCTGTGCCGCAGATCATCGAGCCGGTTCTCGGGCAGAGTATTCTCGGGCGGGCACAGCGGAAGGGTGTGGTGCAGATTGTCGTGCACGATCTGCACCAGTACGGGGTAGATCGTCATGGACACATTGACGATGTCCCCTACGGGGGAGGGGCAGGGATGGTGATTCGCTGTGAGCCTGTCTTTGCCTGTATTGAGAAACTGCAAGCCGAGCGGCGCTACGATGAGGTCATTTACATGACCGCTGACGGGGAACGGTTGACGCAGTCGTTGGTCAATCAGCTCTCGCTGTGCCGTAACCTCATCATCCTAGCGGGGCACTACAAGGGGGTGGATCAGCGCATCCGGGACGTGCTGGTCACAAAGGAGATTTCCATCGGCGACTACGTCCTCACCGGTGGGGAGCTGCCGGCGTTAGTTCTCATCGATGCCATTGTGCGACTGCTGCCTGGGGTCCTCAATGACCCGGAGTCGGCTCTGGAAGACTCCTTCCAGGCAGGGCTTCTGGAGCCACCGGTCTACACGCGTCCGGCAGACTTCCGGGGATACAAGGTGCCGGAAGTGCTCCTGAGCGGCGATCACAAGGCAATTGAGCAGTGGCGGTACGAGCAGGCGCTGCGCAAGACCTTAGAGCGTCGTCCCGAGTTACTTGCCGATGTCTATCCGGAGCTGGGGCGGAAACCGTGCCATGGCAGCTCAGGCTAGGCTGGCGGTTGCCCTCATGAGTGGTGGGATGGACTCCGCCGTTGCGGCAGCGCTGGTCCGCCAAGCGGGCTATGAACTGGCAGGGCTGCACATTAGTTATGGGCACCGCACAGCGGCGCGTGAACGCCGAGCTTTCGAGGCGCTCTGTGATGCCTGGGGCATTGTGCGGCGGCTCGTTGTCTCTCTGGAGCACCTGCGGCTCATCGGGGGCAGTGCGTTGACGGATCCGGCAATTCCGGTGCCCGAGGGGGAACTCTCCCGGCAAGGCATCCCGCCGACGTATGTCCCGTTTCGCAACGCGAACCTGCTGGCGATTGCGGTAAGCTGGGCAGAGGTTCTGGGAGCCTCCGCCGTCGTCATTGGGGCTGTTGAGGAGGATTCCAGCGGATATCCCGATTGCCGGAAGGTCTTCTATGAAGCCTTCCAGCGGGTCATTGAGCTGGGCACGCGTCCGGAGACACGGATTAAACTGCTTACCCCGGTCATCCAGCTGCGTAAGCGGGACATTGTTCGGCGGGGAGTGGAGCTGGGTGTACCTTTCCAGTTGACGTGGTCGTGTTACCAGCGGGAAGATCTCGCCTGTGGGGAATGTGATTCGTGCCTGCTGCGGCTCCGTGGCTTTCGGGAGGCTGGGGTGGAGGATCCTCTGCCATATGCCCGCATCCCATCGGGAGTCTAAACTTTTTCGCTCCTGTGCCGAAAAAACTCCCGTGCTGTGCCAACGTAATCTGCAGAAGGCTATGCAGGGGGAAAGCGTGTCCTACAAGGCGCTCTTCGCTCGCGGTCCGACCCGAGTTCGGCTCGTCCAGCTGCGGGTGACATACCCAGCTTTCATCGTTTTATTCTTGCTCCTGGGAATCAGTGGGCTACTCTGGTGGTTAGTCCGGGCACAGCTCCGCGCCGAACAGCACGCGACGTTTGAGCGCGCCGTCTCTTCGGTCGTCAACCGGTTGGAGCGACAGATTGCTGAGCACGAGCAGGTGCTCTCCTCCGTGCAAGGACTCTATAGCAACTTCGTGCAGGTGGTCCGGGATGTATTCGAGCTCTATGCTACGGTGCCGGCTCGAAGCCATGCTGCAGTGCTCTCTATTGCCTACGCCCCCTGCGTGGATGCCCGGCAGCTGGGTGCATATCTCCACTATGCTCGTTCCGAACGCTATTGGGATTACCGGATTTTCCCTTCGGCAACGGAGCCGTACGTGTTCCCGGTGTTCTACGTTGTGCCGGTGGAGAGCGCACCGGAGCGTACTGGATGGAACGCCTTTTCCGACCCGGTCTGGCGGGAGGTCATTGAGCGGGCGTATCTGACCGGGATGCTGTGTGCCACGCCATGGATTCCCCTGCGGGTGGGGCAGGATACGGTGTGGGGGTTCGCCCTTATCGCGCCGGTATACCGTGCACACCCTCATCCGTTCAGTCAGTTGCGGGTTGGCGAGCGCTTCGTGGAAGGCGTTGTGTTCCTCGAGCTTGCCGGGGAACGCCTGTTGCAGCAAGCGCTGGCAACGCCGGCACCGACAGATTCGCTCATTGTCTTCGAAGGGTTCGATATTCAGCCACTTCCCACCGGTGGGGCGCGGCAAATCAAGATTGCGGAATCGCCGAATCGCTCTCAGTTCCCGGCGTCCTACCGCTCAGCCCTGGCGACAACACGTGAGGTGCAGATCGGCGACCGCAGGCTGCGCTTTGTCTTCGCTGCAACGCCGCAGCTTGAACGCACCTTCCAGAGTTGGATGCCCTGGTTGGTGCTCGCCGGTGGGATAGCAACGAGTTTCGTCGCTTTTGGGTTCGTTTTCTCGCTTCTGACTACACGGGCTCGGGCGTTAGAGTTGGCAGACCGTATGACGCGGGCGCAGCGGCGGATTCTGGAAGCCTCGCGCGACATTATCGCTGTCTGGGAGCTCGATGGTCGTTGGCGGGCGGCAAACCCAGCTGTTCAGAGTATCCTGGGGATATCCCCCGAGGCGCTGAGTGGGCGGAAAGTCGTCGAGCTCGTTGCTCCGAGCTTTCGGGAAACGTTCCTGCGGCACCTTGCTGCGGCACCGGAGGAGGAGGCAACCGTCATCGAGGTCCCCATGCAGGGCGTCTCTGGGCAGCAGCGCTGGATTGGATGGAACCTGACTCGCTCCACCCGTGACGGGGTCATCTACGCCATCGGGCGAGATATCACAGCGCAGAAGGAAATCGAGCGGCACCAAGAGCTGACCCGACGCCAGCTCCTGCTGGCAGAACAGTGGGCACAGGAAGCCAATGAATTCAAGGCAGAGTTCCTGGCTCGGCTGAGCTTCCAGCTCCGCAATGGTTTGACAGGGCTGATGGGCTTTGCCGAGCTGATTGCGCAGAAACAGTATGGCTCCGACGCAGAGCTGCGGGAGTATGCCACCGCCATCCAGGAGAGTGCAGAGTATCTGTTGAGCCTTGTGGCAGAGACACCGGAAGCTGTTGGGGCAGCGGGACTGAAGCGTCAGCCTGTGTTACTTGGACCGCTCCTGGACGAGCTCCACAAGTGGGCGCAAGCACAGGGTATAGAGCTACAGCTGCAGTCGCTTCCTGAAGATGCCTCTGTCCTGGCGGATGAAAACCTGCTCCGGGAAGCCCTCCGTACGCTGCTCCAAGCCCTCCGGAGTGCTGGAGAGGCTGTGGTGATGGCTCTGCGCGTCGAGCTGAATCCGTGGGAGGGGGGATCGGAGTGGAGTGTGAGTGCTCCCGCAACCGAGGAGCTCTGCCGTGCCGTCTCGCTCGTGGCAGAGCGTCCGCCGTTGGAAGTTCTCGCTGCCGATGACAGCGGGATGAGCTTCTCCCTGCTCTTGGCACAAGCTCTTCTGCGGCGTCTCCGAGGAGAGCTCCAGGTGGAGTGTGTTGAGAAAACTGTAGTTGCCGTTTTCACGCTCCCGATGCCGCGCAGCGTCGGGCTTGTCTCGGCAGCCTGAATCCGGTATTTTTGTTGCGCTGCGGAAGTTTCGGGAGAGTTCCCATGGGGGTATGGATTCTGGGGCTGCTGGTGGGAGGAATCGTCAGCCTCTGCGGGCAGCCAGCACGGCAGCCAATTGCACGGCTCGGGATTGCTGCAGGATACGGGGCGAATCTCTATACGGCGCAGTTCCGGCAGTTGCCAGGGGTGCCGAACTGCTGCCCGGGATTCGATGGGGGACGTGGAACGGGGATTGCTGTAAATCTGCTGGGAGAATACCCGTGGCTGCCGTACGCATGGTTCTCAGGGCAGCTTGGCTACTGGACGTTATCCGGGGACCTCTGGAAGCAGGAACGCATCGGTAACGTTGCTCTGCTCGGCGCGCAGGGCGATACGGTCATCCGCGCAGCGGAAGTGGGACACACGTTGAGAGCCTCCCTGAGTGTGGGGATACTCGATGCGGGGATAAGCTCCCGCTTCTTCGGGCATTTCATGACCCGGTTAGGGGTGGCGCTGGGTGTATTGCTGCGGCGAGACTTCCACCAATACGAGCAGCTCATTGCTCCCGAAGGATTCGTCTTTGCTGCCGAGGGGAGCCGTCGGCGCAATGAGTATCGTGGTCCGATCCCGGAGGCTCCCCGTGGGTTAGTCGGGGCGAGTTTTTCAGTTGGGTACGTGCTCCCGGTCGGAGGCACATGGGAACTTGTGCCGATGCTCCACTATGTGACTTTCCTCAACAACCTCAGCAGCGTTTCCTGGAAGCCCTCGGCATTACGCTTTGGCGTTTCTCTGCTCTACACGCTCTATCCGCCACCGGCGCCGCTGCGGGACACAATCTACCGGCGGGATACGGTCGTGGTCAGCGTTCTGGGATTACCCCGAGAGGAGCTCGTGCTGCAGAGCCGTCGGGAGTGGGTGGATACGCTTCAGGTAGACGGGCTCCCGTGGTATCGAACGACGATTGTGGAGGTGTGGCACCATCGTCTTCCCCGGCAGCCTGTGCTGGTATCGGAGCTCGCTCTGCAGCTGCCCGATACGGCATCTGCACTCGTGTTGGAGGAGCTGGAACAGGAGGAGGCGTTCCCCTTGTTGCCCTATGTGTTCTTCCCCGAAGGGTCAGCGCAGCTGGAGCAGACCCGCATGGAGCTGTTGACCACTTCGGAGGCAGACCAGTTCGAGGAGAAGCGGCTCCCGATGAACACGCTGCAGGTTTACTACCATCTGCTCAACATTGTAGGCAAGCGCCTGCGGCAATTCCCTACAGCAGAACTGACCGTGACGGGCTGTGTCAGCAATGTAGGGGTTGAATTGAACAATCACGAGCTTGCCCGGCGTCGGGCAGAAGCGGTGCGGGAGTACCTTGTGAAGGTTTGGAACATTGAGCCGCGTCGGATACACGTTCGGGCTCGGCTGCTGCCGGCGGTGCCGTCCAATCCCCAGGTGCCAGAAGGGCAGGAGGAGAATCGCCGGGTTGAGCTCTCGGCAACGTTGCCGGAGATCCTTGCCCCGGTCTTCCTCTCGGAAGTGAGCTATGTGGCAACACCGAGTGCTGTTGTTGCTCGGGCAACGGTGCGTGCGGAGACGACCGTAGTACGGTGGCGGCTGCAGCTTTCCCATGATGGCATCCCCGTGCTGTCCCGAGAGGGCACTGGGAATCCTCCTGCCAGCATGCTCCTCGAGGTGCCCTCGGAGAAGCTCGCCCGCGGTGATAGCCTGCTGCGAGCAGAGCTCTTCCTCCGTGATGCTCTGGGGACGGAACAGACAGCGGAGGCTGTGCTGCCTTTCCGCCGACTTAGCCTTCGGCAGAAGCGTGCCGAACGGGTCGGCAGCGAGCGGCGAGAACGCTTTGCCCTGACGCTCTTCGAGTACGATAAGGCTACTCTCACCCCGGAACATCAGCGCCTCCTGGCGCTCATTCGGCAGCGCAGTACCGCTTCCACGCGCATTGTCATCAGCGGCTATACAGACCGGACAGGAGACCCCGTCTACAACAAGCAGCTTGCCGAGCGGCGCTGCCGTAACGTCTGGCAAGCTCTCAGGCTTCAGGGCACACCCGAAATTCGGGCAATCGGGAGCGATGTGCTGCTATATCCCAATGAGCTGCCCGAAGGACGGGCATACAGCCGGACGGTGATTGTCGAGCTCTTCGTGCCAGTGGAGTAGCCGGAAACCCGCCGTAGATACGGCGTGGATGGAAAGGGGGATAGGGAAAACCCAGTGATAGTGCGCTCTGCGGCGGACAAAGAGGTTGCATCTGTGGCGGATTTGTTGTATTTTAGCGCCGCCGTTGGGTGATGTTCCACAATTTATGGGGTGGTTCCATGAACAAGGCTGGGTTGGTTGCGGCAATCGCCCAGAAAGCAGGGATTTCCAAGGCGGTTGCCGAGAAGGCGCTCAAGGGCGCCGTGGACGCCATTACAGAAGCCCTGTCCAAGGGCGAGTCGGTCTCGCTGGTGGGCTTCGGGACTTTCTCCGTGCAGCAGCGCTCGTCTCGGAAAGGACGGAATCCGCGCACGGGTGCACGCATTACCATTCCTGCACGGAAGGTTCCGAAGTTTACCCCTGGGAAGACGCTGCGGGACATCGTTGCAGGGCAGAAGAAGCCAGCAGGTGGGACGAAAGCAAAGGCGGCGAAGGCGAAAAAGAAGTGAGGCGTCCGACGAGCGCGCGTGATGCCGCCCGCCGATGAGGCGGGCGGCTTTTTTATGAAAGCTCCAGCGGTACTTATTTTCGTGCTCGCCATGGGGTCCTTCCGGCACCAACATCTTCTGGGCATTGCGGAGCTGAGTCGAGAAGACATTGAGCTCATTTTCCACCGTGCTGAGGCATATCTGCCGTATTGCCGCTCGGCGCTCCATCGGCTGCCAGACCTGCGGGGCAAGTCAGTGGTGCTTGCCTTTTTCGAACCTTCCACCCGGACGCGGGTGAGCTTCGAACTAGCTGCCCGGCGACTTTCTGCTGATGTGGTCTCCTTCCAGGCAGCGGGTAGTAGTCTTGCCAAAGGGGAATCGTTGCTCGACACAGTGCAGACTCTCGAGGCGATGGGCATCGATGCGCTTGTGATTCGGCATCATGCCTCTGGTGTCCCTTGGTTTCTGCGGCGCTTTCTCCGCTGCAGCATTGTCAATGCTGGCGATGGACACCATGAGCATCCCACACAAGCGCTCCTGGATGGTTTTACGCTCTGGAAGCATTTCGGGCGGCTGGAAGGACTGCGGGTCTGCATTGTGGGGGATGTTCTCCATAGCCGTGTGGCGCGGTCCAACATTGCGCTCTTGCGCTTGTTCGGGGCGGAAGTAGGACTCTGCGGTCCGCTCACCCTTGTCCCTCGGGAAGCTGAACAGGTCTGGGGGGTGCGCCTCTTTACTTCTCTGCAGGATGCTGTCCGGTGGGCAGATGCCCTCAATGTCCTCCGACTGCAGCGAGAGCGGATGGAAAGCGGGCTAATCCCGAGCCTGGAGGAATACCATCGCTTCTTCGGCATCACACCGCAGGTGCTTGCCTGGAATCCCCGCGTGCGGATTCTCCACCCCGGTCCGGTCAACTACGGCATAGAACTCACCCCAGAGGTCGCGTTAGGACCAAACGCCCATATCCGGCAACAAGTAACGCATGGCGTTGCAATCCGCATGGCAGTGCTCTCGCTCCTGCTCGGGGTGAGCTAAAAGGTTGTCATCCCGTAACATCGGTGGCAGGGATGCGGTGCCCGGTGAACAGCTATTTTTGCCGTGCAAACGGTTTCACAAGGCGGAGACCCCTGATGCGCTTGTTCCCTATTGCTCTGGCTCTCGGTGTTCTGGTAGGGAAGGGACTCGGACAGACCAATCCGACGCCCTTCAATCTCTCCTCGGGCACTTACGCAATGACGGCCTGGGATGCAGCGAATCCGGCAGGTACATACCCACCGAACATGCTCTTCCATCGCTCGAACGTGCAGGATCCGCAACTTGCCGATGAAATGGTAACGGATTACACCGGGGCATACAACCTGACCAGTGGTACACGCATCAATGGGCTGGGGACAGACGGCTTCTCCTTCCTCAACACTGCGACCAACGGGAATCTCGGGGCGGCTGTGCTAGCGCTCAATACGACTGGGCGTGTCAACATCCAAGTGACGTGGACTGGTGGGACTGTTGCAACAGGGGCACGGGAGTACCGGATTCGGCTCCAGTACCGGATTGGAACCACAGGGAGCTTTACTGATGTGCTCGTCGGCGGGCAGCCGGTGGAGTACGTTGCCAGCTCAACGGCAGGGCACGCGCAGACGTTCGGTCCCATTACGCTGCCGGCAGCCCTGGAGAACCAGCCAGTAGTGCAGCTGCGCTGGAAGTACTACTACGTTCCGCCGGCAACAGGGACTCGTCCGCAGCTGCGGGTTGACGACATCATCGTGACTAGCATCCCAGCCGCTGGACTGCCAACACGGCTTTCGATTACGGAAATTCTGCCCACGGCGCCTTCGGCAAATACCCCGTTTTCCGTCACCGTGCGCGCAGAAGATAGTAGCGGCATCCCGCGCAACGTGACGCAGACCACTACGGTGACGCTCTCTGTGGCTGCCGGTACCGGGGTGCTCAGCGGGACGGTTTCCGGAGTCATCGCTGCGGGAACCAATACGGTCACGATCAGCGGGGTGCGCTACAGTGTAGCCGAGTCCGGGGTTCGCCTCCGCGCGCGGACAACCTCGGGCATGAGCTTGAGCGATGCTCTGAGCACACCTTTCACCGTTCTTCCCCGGGCAAGTTCGCTGGCGATTACAGCAGCGCCGACAGCGGGCTACACCCTTATCCCATTGCCTCCATTGACAGTGGAAGCGCGCCGTCCTGATGGTACAGTTGACCCGAACTACCCCGAGGTGTTCACAGTGACGAAAGTCTCCGGTCCTGGAACACTCAGCGGGACGCTCTCGCGAACGCCTACAAATGGTGTTGTCAGCTTTACGGATTTGAGCGTTGACCAGCCTGGGACGTACGTCTTGCGGGTCTCTACCCCTGATTTGCCGCCAGTGCAGACGGCACCCTTTACCGTATTGCCTGTGCCGCAGATGAGCGAGCTGATTGTGCCGCAGTACATGAAGTCACTCAGCTCAACCTTGCGCGTCCCTGTCTGGGCGCTGGTGGAGTTGACGGATTTGCAACCCAACACGACCTACCGCTACTTTGCCGGTGGCGACACGTCTGCAACAACATCAGGGATTGGTGCGGGAATCACGCTCTTCTACGATGCTCTGCGCGACTCCTTCTTCTACAACAGTCTCCGCTCGCTGACAACTCCTGGACAGTACTCGGTTTTCCGCACCGGTCCTGGACAGACCAGAGTCCGGCTCTGGCTCAATCTCATCCCGAGCACGAATATCCGTTTCACCGAGGGGAACCGCATTTACTGGCTGCTCTTCCTGGGTGATAGCGTAGGCAATCTTATCCGGCGTTTCAGCGGCTCGCTAGCGATGCAGACACTGGATTTCGGAAGCGAACCGATGCGGGCAACCGGGCTGGCAGACCGGCGCAGTTGTCTTCCTCCACGCCGGATTCTCTGTTTCTACGACAATCCCCAAGGGACGGGGCGTCCGATTGCTACTGCAATGGTCCAGGATGAGGGGATCCAGCTGCCGGGTGGGGCGGCATTCTACGCTGCACTGGATTCTGTCTCCGGGGGGTGGGCAACACTGATCCCGAATGCGCTTCCGGCAGGCATCCGACGGATCGAGGAGCGGCGTTTCGAGGATGGGGAGCTAGTGCAGTACTGGACCTCGCCTGATGGGAATTGGGGAGGTGTTTCAACGGTCAATCCCAGTGGCGGTGCAATTGCCCCGGTGTATATCGAGACGCCCTGTATCAGACTGCTCGAACCGGCTGCCGGTGCTGCGTGGTGCATGGCGAACCTCCATACCATCCGCTGGGATGCCCGGGGAGTACAGAGACTCCGGATTGAGCTCTCCGCCGATAGTGGGCGTACGTATGTGCCTCTTGCCACCGATATCCCTGCCTCTGTGGGAAGCTTTGCCTGGCAGGTGCCCGATACCTTTCCGGCAGGGACGCTCTATCGGCTCCGCCTCGTTGATGAAGCTCGCCCCTGGTTTGCCGAGACCAGTGCCGTGTTTACCCTCAATGCCCCGCCCCGAATCCACGAGCAGCCACAGTCGGCATTCGTCTGCGTGGGTGAGCCGCTCGAGCTGCGTCTCCGTGCCACAGGGACGGGATTGAGCTACCAGTGGTACCGCAACGGCGTCCCCATCGAGGCAGCCAGAGAGCCTCTCCTGCGCATCTCTGAAGTCGGCTATGAACACAGCGGTGCCTATACCTGCGTCGTCTCCGGTGTGGGAACCTGTCCGCCGGAGACCTCCGCTGTCGCGCACATCTACGTCGTCGGTCCAACCCGGATTGTCCAGCATCCGATAGACCAGGTAGTGCCGCTCGGCGGGACGGCGTACTTTCGGGTCGAAGCAGAAGTGCTCGATGCCAGCTACCAATGGCGCCGCAATGGAGTGCCGCTGCAAGATGGAGAGCGCATGTTCGGGACGACTTCCTCGCTCCTTACGATTCGCGCGGTACAGCCGGAAGATACGCTCGGCGTCTACGATGTGCTCGTCCGTGGGCGCTGTGGGGAAGAAGTCTCACAGCCGGCGCGGCTGCGATTGCTCCAAGTGGCATTCCTGGAGCACCCGCAGAGCCAGGATATCTGCGCCGGAGGAGTGCTGCGGCTTCGAGGACTGGCAGTTGCTACCTCTCCAGCGCTGACGCTCCAGTATCGGTGGCTCCGAGATGGGATCCCGCTGAGCTCGGGAGGACGGATCAGTGGGGCAGAATCGGAGGAGCTGGTTATCTCCCCGGTTCTGCCGAGTGATTCCGGCATCTATGAGCTCCAGGTAACGGTGGTTGAGGTGGGTCAGACGGCACGTTCCCAGCCTGCGTTGGTAGATGTCCTCCAGCCCCCGGTCACGCAGCCGTCCAGCTCCGACTATGATGTTTGCCCGGGAATGGATGTCAGACTCTCCGGCAGTGCTGCGGTCGTTGAAGGGAAAAAGCTCCGCTTCCAATGGCTCCACACGGGTAGGGTGGTCGGACAAGACAGCGTACTGCAGTTTACCGTGACCGACTCCTCGGCTGCGGGACAGTATTGGCTGGTAGTTGCAAATGCCTGCGGGGCGGACACAGTACTGATCGCCACCCTGCGGATCCCCCGCGTGGAAATTCTCCAGCAGCCACCGCGGCAGTTGACAGTCCGGGAAGGGAGTCCGCTGGAGCTCGTGGTTGTTGCCCGCGAGGGCAGGCGCTACCAGTGGTTCCGCAATGGAGAGCCACTTCCCGGGGCGACGCAGCCGACACTGTCCATTCCTTCGGTCCGCCTGAGCGACTCGGGGAGCTACTTCTGCCGTGTCTATGGGCTATGCGATAGCCTTGATTCCGAGGCAACGCTGGTGCGTGTCGAAGGCGTCGGTGTAGAGGACGCGCGAGTGGATGCGCCACTGCTACGCGTTGTCCCGCAGCCAGCGGGTGACCGGGTGTGGATTGAGCTGCGCGCGAGCACTGTCACCCTGCAAGTGAGCCTCTATTCCCCGCAGGGCAAGCGGCTCTGGCAGCGGGAAATTCAGCCGTCGCAGCCCACTGTTGAGCTTGAGCTCGGCTCCTACGCTGCTGGTGTCTACTGGCTGGTAGTGCAGAGCTCCTCTGGGCGCCAGCGTCTTCCGCTTCTCATCCTGCGGTGAGCCAAATGGGGCGGCAGTGCCTTCTATGGGTCCTCTCGGCAGCGATTGCCGGGGCACAAGTACCCCCTGTGGTTGTCAGTGAGTACTTCAACACCAGTCCGCTGCCTGTGGAGGAATGGACCGAGCTTCTGGTTGTGGCTGATACGCTGGACCTTCGGGGATACGTGCTGACGGACAACAACCAAACCCAGACACAACGGCAAGGTGGGGTTCGCTTCCGGGATGTCCCGCTCTGGAGCCGTCTGCGGGCGGGCACGATCCTCGTCATCAATCACCGGGGCTCGCAAGTGGTGGATGATGATCCCCGGGATGGCTACATTGAAGTCGGGGCGCAGAACACGACGTACTTCGAGCAGGTTCGCTTCGACTCCAATCCTGGCTTGACCTGGGAGGATGTGGCGCTCAACATTGCGCTGCAGGGCGATTTAGTGCAGATTCTCGATCCCCAAGGGCGCCACGTCCATGCACTGGGGCATCGGGATGTGCCAGGTCCGTTCTACGATACGCTGCCACCGCCGAAGGTGCACCACAATGGGCAGTGTCCCAATCCGGGCAGTATTCGGGTTGTGCCTGGGCTTTCGCTGGCGGCGTATGCGGCGGGAGCAGGTACGGACTCAACGGCTGCCCTCTCGACCGATGTGACGAAAGGTCTGCCGAATCAAAGCCCGCAGCACCGTGACCGTAACCAGCTTCTCTGGCGGCAGCTTCGGCAGCCCCGATGGAATGCACCGCAGATGACGCGGGCGGAACTTACGCCAACAGGTGTCCTCCTGGAATGGTCTGCTGCTGCAGACCCTCTCCCCGACGATAGCCTCCAGGGCTACATCGTCGTGCGGGATACGGTCGGTCAGCGCAGTGTCCCAGAGGATGGGCGAACTTACGGGGTCGGAGAGCGTCTGGGCACTGGGTTAGTGGTAGCACAGACGCTCAGCTCGGTGCGGCGTGCACTCGATACGTTTCCTTTCCCCTGCGGCGCTCGGATGGTCTATCGGGTCTATGCCTTTCGCTATTGGACGGATAATCGCCTCGGGAATGCCCCGGGACCGACTCTAGCAAGGGGTCGCTCCTATGCAGAAGAGGTCTACTCGGAAGCCACTCTGGAGAAGCCTCTACCTCCAGTGCCGCAGGTATTTGCGTCGGCTCGTGAACTCTGTGCTGGCGACAGTGCCGTACTCTGGGTTGAGAATCCCGATACGGTGCGCTATCGATATCAGTGGTTCCGGGATGGGCAGCAGCTCGGTGGGGAGACAACACCGCGGCTGGTTGTCCGGAGCAGCGGGCGCTACAGTGTTCGCGTGGAAACGGAACTGGGGTGCATGGCACGCTCGCCAGAGCTCGAGGTACAGGTCCATCCGCTGCCACAAGTCTGGGTGGCAGCCGATGGCGATACGCTCTTCTGTCCCGGCGATACAGTGCTCCTGCGGGCTTCGGGAGCCTGGCGCTATCGCTGGTATCGGGATGGCGTACCGGTTGATTCCGGCGCAGTGCTCCGTGTCAGCCAGCCTGGACGGTACTGGGTGATGGGGTGGAATGAATTCGGCTGCGGGGCAACCTCACCGGTGGTGGAGCTGCGGGAGCGCCGGATTGAGGTAGCAGCAGAGCCAGATACCCTCGACTTTGGAGTCTTGGGAGCTTGCGAGAGTACACGGGAGCGAACCGTCCACCTCCGCAATGCGAGCAATACAGCAGTCTTCCTCTTCCGCCCCCTTCTGCCATCGGGATTTGCTCTCGTTGGACAGAGCTTCCCACGGGTCTTGGCAGAGGGAGAGGTGGTGACTCTCCGCCTTCGCTTCACACCGACGCGTAGCGGAGGCTTCGCAGGAGGGGTACGTTTCCCAGTCCAGCCGTGCTCGGATACACTGGTCCTCCCCGTTCGAGGGGAGAAGCAGGCAGGGGTTGCCACCTTGAGCCAGACAGAGCTTGACTTCGGGGTGGAGGCTCTCTGCGAGGCTGGTCCGCGCGATACAACGCTTTGGCTCTTCAACCAGAGTGGGACGATGCTGGAGACGGAGGCACTCCCGCTGGCACCGCCGTTCCAACTTGTGGAGCCGGTATCTCCCCGCGTTGTGCTTGCTCCCGGAGATAGCCTCCGTCTTCGAATTCGGTACTTGCCGCAGGGGGGCAGCTTCCAGCAAGAGCTCCAGATCGCGCTCCAGGCTGGGACGTGCCGCGATACTGTGCGGGCAACGGTGAGTGCTGCGGCAGTGCTGCCGCAGGTTGCATTGGTTCCGTCCGAGGTTGTATTCCCTCCGCTGCGGGGCTGTACCACAGCGGCGGAGACCAGCCTTGTGGTCCGCAATACGGGCGTGCTTCCGCTCCGTCTGCGTGCGTTGCCCGTTCCGGGTGTCACCATTGGAGGAACACCACTTGAACTGCAGCCATTCGAGAGTCGAGCGCTTCCCCTGCGGATAGCCCCGAGCAGCGGTGGGATGTTCACAGCAGAAGCACTCCTCCGGCTCGAGCCGTGTGGGGACACACTCCGGGTACCTGTTCGGGCGCTAGTCGAAGGTGTGCGTGCAGGGTTTGTACTCAGCGCGTGGGATTTCGGAACCAGCATCTGGTGTGGTCGTCCCGATACTCTGGAGCAGCTCCTTGAGTTTACCACGACGGCTTCGGTAGCAGAGCTTCTCAGCTTCCGTCTGGAGGGCGATACGGGGAGCTTCTCCTTGAGCTGGAGTCCTGGGGAGCAGCTCGCCGATGGGTACACCATTCGCGTGCGCTTTCACCCGACACAGCCGGGAAGGCACCGGGCAGAGGTTGTTTACACGCTCCGGGTTGATACCTGTACGCTAGAGCAACGCTTAGTGCTCACCGGGGAGGCTTCGGTTCCTGGATACACCTCCAGCGCCGACAGCTGGGATTTCGGCGCTGTTCCCGTCGGGCAGCAGGCACAGCGGGTGCTATACGTGCGTAATCCCAATGCTTTCCCGCTGGTGCTCGAAGCCCTCCAGGGGATCGCTCCGCCGTTTGCACTGGCGCAGCCATTGGTGGTCCCTGATACGCTCGAACCTGGTGCCGAGCGCGCTGTTGGGATTCTCTATGCTCCTCTGCAGGCACCGCGCCGGGACACGCTCCGGCTCCGGCTCCGTTGGTCTGCCCCGTGTGATACGGTTTTTGCCGTGCTCTTCGTTGGCGAAGCCGTTCCAGTCCCGACGCGGACGGCGCGTCTCTCCCTACAGGTTTCCTCGGTCCGGGCTGCCCCTGGGGAGCGGCTCGCTATCCCGGTTCTGGTCTCTGCCGAAGAGGACAGAATTGCGGGCGCGGTGCGTGCGGTGCGGCTTCGATTCCGGTACGACTGGCGCCTTTTCCAAGTTCAGCAGCTCGAAAGCCCTCTTCCTTTCCGCTGGCAAGAGTTGACCGCAGGAGAGCTTCTGCTGGAGGGGAGTGCTGCCGATGGACTCCCCGTGTCAGGTGAACTCTTCCGCCTCTCCGGGCGGGCGCTCTGGCATCCGCAGATGCAAACGCCTCTGGAGCTGCGCGTGGATAGTGTTGAGAGTCGTATCCCGCTAGAGCTGGTAATACAGCCGGGGAGCCTCCAAGTGGATAGTGCCTGCCTGGCATGGGAGCGCCGTTTTGGGACCGGAAAGGCAACTGCCCTTTGGCTGGAGCCGGGAGAGTGTCCGCGGCTCATCGTGGAGCTCGGTAGTGATGAGGAGGTCGAGCTTCGGCTCATGGACCTTCGCGGACACGAGGTCTTCGCCTGGCGTGGGGATCCGGCTCAGAGCGGACGGCGTGTGGAACTGCGCGTGCCGTGTGCCCATCTAGCCGCGGGAGTCTACGGGGCGGTGCTCCGACAGGGCGATGTTCGGCGTTCCCTCTGGTTCCTGCTCTTGCGCTGATCCCTACGGCATGCAGCATGGCGGCTTGCGCAGGAGAGATCCCTGTGCCTCGACAAGGTCGACGAAGACATCCAGTCGGCGTACGATGTCTAGCTCGTAGAAGTCGTCCTCCCGGTCAATGTAGCCCCACTTTCGGGGGACGACGGTTGGGTCGTACTGCCGTCCCTCCGCTAGCACGAGAATCGGTGTCTGCTGGGAGCGGCGGAGAAATTCCGCCGGGGTTGTGACATCGGTCGGTAGCAGGATCTGTCCCTGCCGGCGGAGAGCAGCAAAGAGGCTATCGCGCTGGAGGTACTGCAGGAGTTCTCGGAAACCGAAGTAGGCACGCAGCTTGGAGAGCGTGTCGTTGTCGGCTCCGACAAGGCTAGCACCGGGACGGATGATGACGGAGGTCAGGCGCAAGTGCGAGGCTGTGCTGTCGTACGAACCGCTAATGTAGGCGATAGTGTCACTGCCTCGGTAGTCACCGCGCAGGATAGGGCGCACATCGCTGTAGGCAGCCAGCGTGATGATGAGCTTCGCTTGTCCTCCGCGGCGAGCATTGTACTCCAGGAAGCGGGGCAGGATGATGTGGGTGATGCTATCGGCGAGGAGTTGCAGGTTTTGGTCTACAATACGGGCGAAGGCTCTGTACTCGCTAACGCGGCGGTCATAGCGCTGCCGCCGGCGCTCCCGCAGGGCGGCTGGTTCAACGGAGCGGTACCCGAAGTACTGGTTATCCGGATGGAGCTCAATGAAGCCAGCGTCGCGGTACACAGAGGTTCGAAAAAGCCAGAGATGACGCTGCAGATTCGCTGAGGTATTGACCTCCCAGAACGCCGTCTGGTAGTATGGGACACTGCGCCGTAGGGGGTCTCTGAGCATCTCGGAGAACATCCAGCGGCACTGCGGCGGGGCATACCAGACGGGACGAATCCAGATGGTATCCCAGACGGTGGTATCTGCCGTTACACCGGTGAAGGCAAAAGCGCCGGTCCGGCTCCGCTCCGAGAGGCTCAGTTGCTGCCGGTTGGGAATACCTTCAGGGGTGGCGTAGAAGATGAGCTGTAGCTCGGGACTGTGACAGCTGAGCGAGTCATAGAGCGAGCCACCGGCTACGGTATAGAACTCTCCGGGGCGCAGCTCAAAGCTTGTCTGCTGTGCGGTGCGGCGTTCCCGCACGGTTCCCTGGGCGTCGCGCAGCTCGATGACCGGCTGGCGCAGAGGACGGGCAGGGTTCTCCTGGTCCAGGACGACGACTGTGTAAGTAATTCGCGGAGGGCGGCACTCCAGCTCGATGGGAAAGGCATACAGATCAAGACCGCCGACGTTTCGGAGCACCCGCCGCGGGTCCGTGCCCGGGCGCGGAAGCGTGTCACGATTGGAGGCGAAGAAAAGCCAGCGAAGCGAATCCGGGCGTGCGTGCGGCGGAGGTATTGCCGGCGAAAGCTCAGCAAAGCTGGAGTTGATCGTATCTACCCCTTTGGGAAGTGCCCGGACAGAACGCACAGCCAAACGTTGGTGGGCGAAATCCACATCGAGTTCCGCAAGGTAAAGGTCGAAATCTCCGCTCCGGTTACTGGCAAACAGGAGCCGAGGACGATACTCTGGGCAGAAGAGGAAGGGGAAGTACTCGTGTGCCGGAGTGTTGACCAGCTGCCCGCCGGGAACTTCGGCGAGATTGCGAGCCGGACTCCAGCGCCCGCCGACGCGAAAGGCGTAGTAGAGATCCGCATTGCCCCAGAGTGTGTCTCCCTGCGGGAGGAGTGTTGAGGCATTGGCAAACGGACGGCTCCAGCCATGCTCGGGTCCAGGCAAAGGGACCATGCGATCGGAGGCGAAGATGAGCAGCACAGTATCTCCGCGCCTTCCCACCGTTGGCTGGGCATCCCACGCGGGGGAATTGAGAGTTTCCCCCAGTGGGAAGGCATGCCAGGCGCCGTCCCGGAAGAGGAAGCCGAACAGGTCCATCCCGCCTGTCATCTGGAGCTGTGGTGTCTGGATACGTTGCGCTGCCGCGATACCCTCCGTGGGGGAGATGAAGGCGACGGTTCCTTCGTTTGCCAGGAAGCTGCTGAGCCAGCGTCCGAAGCCAGAGCTGTCCAAAAGAGGGGGGTGCACGGTGAGGGTGCCGGCTTGGGTCTGGAATCGGGCGCTCCAGAGATCTTCCGAGCCTCGGCGGCTTGAGGTAAAGAAGAGCTCTTCGGGGGCATTGGGATGGAAGCTCGGGGCGAAGTCGTCAGCGGAGGAGTTGAGCGGTTCCAGATTGCCCCGCGGGCGTTCCACACCGCGGGGAGATGTGCAGCCATGCCACAGGCAGCATGTACAGCAGAGGAGGCAAAGGTACAGCAGAGAGGTCCTCATGGTGTCTGGCATCCTTCGGTTGTGAGAACCTGTGCGAACTTGAGAGTGACCCGGTTGAGGTTGGGTGGGAGTGTTCCGGGACGGATGTCCTCAATGAGGACGGCGAATTCCGCCCCACTCTTTGCCCGGTAGTAGTACACTTGCCCGATTTCTACTCGGACATCCACCGCCGGCTGGAGGAGCGATGCCAGCGCCTGCAGGATGTCCGGTGGTACCGGTACAGCGCCCGTAACGTCGGCGCCCTGAGGATCCAGCACGCGGGTGACCACATCGGGCAGCTGTCGCCGGGGGACAAGAGCTTGCCCATAGAGTGAAGCCGACTGGGCTGCAGTGTTGAGCTGTCCTAGCCGTGCCCGCAGGTAGGTGACGAAGTCTTCCGCACTGGCAGAAAGCAGCCGATCGGGGAGAAGCGCCAGTGAGCCAGCAACCCGAATCCAGGCTTGCGGTGGATTCGCTGTCGGGTCAACTTCGACGACCATCCAGTCACCCTGCATTGCCCAGTTGGGCGGGCGGACGGTAATTGCTTGCGCTGTGTATTCGACCCCATTGGCGACGAATGTCTGCTGTCCCAGCACGAGGGTGCGCCCAAAGGCAACGCGGTCGTCGTTAGGCAAGGAGCCGGAGCTGTTCGGGGTGCTGGGGAAGAGGAACGTGTGAATGGAGTACGTCGGCGCGGGAGTATTCTGCGCTGCATCCCAGCGAGGATCGAATTGCGTGATGGTGGCTTCGCGTACGCGAACATCAGCTAGTGGGTCTGGTTGCAGCTCCGGGCAGCTGCAGCTCCAGCCCATGCAGAGCAGGAGGCTCCAAAGCAGAAGAGAGAGTCGCATGAGACCTCCGTCCAGTGTCTGACTCAGAACGTTACTCCGGCACGAAACAGGAGCATATGCAGGCGCCGGGTTGAGGGAACATTCTGGAAGCCCAGAAGAGCAGTTTCCTCCCCGATTGCCAGCGAGCGCCAGCCGAGATCGAGTGCGAGATCCATCCACGAGGTAGCTGCTACCTCCACGCCGATCCCGAGCCCGTAGCTGAGGGGAGCGCTGAAATCTACCTCGGGCAGCTGCCCTGATGCCTCCAGGTCCTTGAGGAAGCGAACACAGTCGCTGCACTGCTGCTTCTGTGCAAGCCAGAAGCGCGCCATGCGCAGTGTGAGCCGATCAACGCTGAGCCCGAGTTGCCCATAGAGAAACGGGCGGATACAGCCGGTCGCAGGGGAGCTGAGCTCCTCTTCTTCAAGCACTGGTTCAGTGCGGACCGGACCGCATGTCGGATCAATGTGGAAGAGCCGTTCTCGGCGTCGGATGACCCGTTCGCTCCCGAACTGGTAGCGTAGGTGCAGCAGCGTCAAAGGGCGCCGCAGGAGCTCAGTGCGGAACGAATTATATAGCGGCATGCCGGGGCTGGCAACGAGCCCGATTCCCCATTGACGGTGTGTGCCAAAGCGCATTCCGACGGCGAGCTCTCCCGAATACCGGATCCATCCCTGGCGGCTGGTACGGGTGGGCAGGTCCGTGTATCCACCAGCAACCCCGCGCAGCTCGATGAAGTACCACGGCAGTCTCCGTTCCGGACAGCGTAGCGCAAAGCCGGGGAGCCCTATCCCGAGCGGGAGGCAGTCACACGCCAGGAAGCGGACCGGGATGGAGCGCACGGTCGGGATGTGCTCCGTCACGCCGTATGTTTCAACAACGTTCCACCCACCATACGCCGTGGTGTCCAGCCCGAACCGCTGGGCAATGTTTTGCAGCTGCGCAATCGGAATTTGCCATACCGGGGAACGCTCCTCTCGGGAGACCGCCGGGCGGAAGAGCAGCACAGTGTCGAAGCTGCCGCGCTCGTTTGGGCGAATCTGGAGCTCCAGAGCGGTTCCGCGCAGGAAGTGCCCACCGTAGAGGGTGTCCTGCAGCGCGTTTTGCCACTGCGGGACCGCCTCTGGGCGAATCCGCACGATATCGTTGTACTGTGGCGGTCGCACACAGCCAGGGAGGAGCAAAACGGGCACAAGCCACAGGAGCTTCCTCATAGTCCAAGCCGCAGGTGCAGTCCAACAAGCCAGCTGCGGATAATGGGACGGGTCTCCCCGCGCAGGAGCACGTTCCAGAGGGCGTACTGCGCCGATGCCTCCAAGAACCACGAGCAGCACGCATGTGAGTACGGGAAGACCGCTCCAATTCCGAGAGATGTGCCAGCCCCTAGGGGTGAGTTTGCATCCTCAGCACTGACAGCACTGACCAGCATGCCGAACTGAGCGTAGAATGGGATGCGCGTTGGGTGCCATGGGAAGAGCCGAGCAGCAACTTCCAGCGCAGAAGCGGTCCGGTACGGTGGGGGAAGTGGGCGCTGGGGAATCGAAGCCGTGTCGCGCATGCGGAGCTGATAGTGGTGAAGCCCGAGCAAGACCCAGAGTTGGCAGTACTGCCGAGACCCGAGAATGAAGCTCGAGCCGTAGCCGATGCGCACCGGTGTGGCAATTTCCCGAAACGGCAGCCAGACAGCGGCACCAGCTCCAGCAAAGCTGAGCTGTGCGAAGGCAGGAAATGCCCAGCAGAGGAGGAAAGCAGCCTGTTTGAGCATGGACAGACCAGGGCTGTGAAACGCGGGCGCGAAAATAGGGGAAGGCTCCGCTCGCTTCGGGATCACGGGAGTGTAACACTGTTGCACGGAGGGTACATCCATGCCGGTTCGGGACACGTCACTTCCTAGGCAGC
This sequence comes from bacterium HR21, assembly GCA_002898295.1. Taxonomy (GTDB): domain Bacteria; phylum Bacteroidota; class Ignavibacteria; order Kapaibacteriales; family HRBIN21; genus HRBIN21. The sequence continues at coordinate 82,949 of BEHX01000005.1, read as the reverse complement.
CGTCTTATGCCCGTGTGTGGCACAGGAGATGTGATTGACGATGCCAACATTGGCGGAACTCAAAGAGCGCTTCCGGCAGCGGGATCGTGTCATTCGTGTTCTCACGCTCGATGGTGCTTTTCGCGCTGTGGTGGTCAGGAACACGGTAACGGCGCAGACGGCACAGCAACGTCATGGCTTAGAGCCGGTGGGGGCTCGCCTCCTAGCACAGGCACTTGGGAGTGCTTCGCTGCTGGCATCATTCCTCAAGGGGGAAGAGCGCATCGTGGTTGAGGCCGATGGTGATGGTCCTATTGACACCGTTGCGGCTGAAGCACTCCAGGTCGGGGAGGTGCGCGGGTACGTTCACTACGCGCTGGGGCGCACCGATGGGCTTCCCTTAGGCGCGCATCCCTTTCCGCTTGGCAGTCGGGGATTGTTCCGGGTGGTGCGGATTCTCTACAATCACGTCGAGCCTCTCGTCAGCGTTGTCGAGCTCCAACCGGGGGATGTGGTGACGAATCTGGAGTACTACTTTGAGCAATCGGAGCAGATTCCGACTGCGCTGCGCTTCGATGTCGATTTCAGTCCTGATGGGCTCATCACGTCGGCGGCGGGGTTTCTGGTACAACCCATGCCGGGGGCAGATCCCTCGGGGATGCAGCAGGTGGAGAAGCGCTTGCAAGAGCTGCCTTCCTTGACCGAGCTGCTGGCGGCTGGATGTGGACCCGAGGAGATTCTCCAGCGTGTCCTGCCCGGACCATTCACCGTTTTGAACAACACGCCGGTGGATTTCTTCTGCCGCTGTTCTCGGGAACGTTTCAAAGAGCTGCTAACGACGCTCAGCGCTGAGGAGATTCGCGAAATGCAGCGCTTAGGGCACAACGAGCTGGTCTGCCAGTACTGCGGCGAGCGCTACCGGCTCGATGAGCAGGATTTCACTGAGATTCTGCGCCGTATCCAGGCGCGGCAGAATTAGTGCCGCTTGCCGCTCCGGAAGAGTCGGTCCAAGACTGCGGTGTTGATGCGGACGGGGAAACGCTGCCGCAGCTGCTGGAGCCAACGTTCGGTGAGGAGCTTCTGCTGCTGGTCCTGGAAAGCGGCGGCAAAGTCCGGAATGGCTTCTTCAAAGCTCTTCTGCCGGGGGGGCTCGTAGTCATTGACCCGAAGTATGACGTATCCGTTCTCGTACGGCAGGGGGCCAAGGATATCGCCTTTCTTGGCTTGCTGTTGCTCTGCCAGGGCTGCCAGTTGGCTCTGCTTTGGGGTAAGCTTACCCCAGTGTCCCTTCTTCTCACGGTAGCCAGGGCGTTGCGTATACTGCTCGGCAAGGGTGGCAAAGTCGGCGCCGCTATCGAGCTGATGCCGGAGTTCGCGGGCAAGCGAGTCGGACATGAGGTAGATCTCACTCAGGTCGTAGACCGGCTCGGTGAAGTAGCGATGCTTGGTTGAGTCATAGTACGCCCGGGCAGCGGCAGTATCGAAGCGGGCGAGCTTGTTCCACACCTCCAGCTGCTCGACACGGAAGAGGAGGAGTCCGTCACGGAATTCCTGCATCAGGTGGGCAAATTCGGGATACTGGCGCTCGAGGTCACGGGTCAGGTACTCGATGAGCGCGGGGGTAGTAGCGCGTTCGGCAGCCTGCTTCAGGCTTGAGGCACGGAGGGGATAGGCTCGATACGCTGGGGTAGAGAGTGTATCGAGCAGCTGCCCGACGGTCAACCCCGGGAGTTGAGCGCAGATGTAGAGGGGCTGTTCCCGGAGAGCTGCTGGGATTGCTGCAGCCCATGCGGTGTCAGCGGTGGTCTTCGTGGTATCCAGGTGGCTCAACAGTGCCTGGTAAACGGGCGTATTCCACCGGCATTCGAGCCTGGCGCGCACGGAGTCCAGGAAGCGCCGACGGTCTTCCTCGTAGTAGAGGCGGCGGTAGAGCCGGCGGAGGGTTTCGCGTTCATCCTCCGCGGTGTAGCGTTTCGTGGAGTCCCGTCGGATGATATGGACCCCGAAGGCAGTTATGGCGGTGGTCAGCTCTCCGTCGCGGATGGAGAAGAGCGCTTCTTCGAACTCTGGCAGCAGGCGGCTTGGAATGTTCTCAAAGCCCAGAGAGCGGCTATACCAGCTGCCGAAAGCTCCTCCACGCTCGGCGGTGATGTTGTCGCGGGAATGTTGTCGCGCGAGCTCGGCAAAGTCGGCGCCGTTGCGCAGCAGGGTCAGAAGAGAGTCCGCTTTCGCCAGTGCTGCAGCAGTATCCCCATTGGCAATCGGCAAGAGGATGTGGCGTGCCCAGACGGCGACGCGGGGTTGGCGATCCAGCAGCTTGAGCACGAAGTAGCCGTGCTGGGTGCGAATCGGCTCTGGGTAAATCTCTCCCGGGCGGAGGCGGTAGGCAACGTCCTCTAGCGGGCGCAGGATCATCCCACCGGTGATGTAGGGCAGAACGCCGCCATTGCGCGCTGTTTCTCGGTCGTCGGAGGAATCCCGAGCAAGCTCTTCGAAGGAAGCGCCCTGCTTCAGCAGTGCCAGTGCCCTCTGTGCCCGTTGGTAGGCAGGGAGCGTGTCCTGGGCAAAATCCCGGGAAAACAGGAGGATCGCCAGCTTGAGTTCCCACTGCCGACGGCGCAGCAGCTCCTGGACAGCAGGCTCCGTGAGGACCTTGTCGAAGAAGAACGTTTCTGCCAGCAGGCGGCGGTTTGTGCGGATATCGGCCAGTACGGCAGAGTCTTTGTCCAGCCCTCGCGAGAGGGCATCGAGCACTTTGAGCCGGTAGTTGATGTAGAGCTGCAAGAAGGCTTCGACGCTGTCACGGGGTGCCTCTGTCAGTTTCGTACCCTGGCGGTTGATGTTCTTCTGGTAGGCTCGTTCCAGCTCGCCGTAAGTGATTTTCTCCGGTCCGACCGTTGCCAGCACGAGCTGCTCCCGCTGTGAGCCTGCTGCAGCCCGCTTCTTCGAGGAAGAGGTGCTCGGTTTCTGTACCGCAGCACCCAGGAAAATACCGCAGAGACAGAACAGGAAAGCCATTTGGGGGAAGCGCATGGGCATCGGCACTTAGGCTGATGGGACAGCTTGAGGGAAGGCAAAATTCCGAAAAGTCCGTGGCTCGGGGAAATTGCCGGGACTCTCACCGCGTGATGGCAGCCACAGCCGAAGGAGTGCTCCAATTCCCTGTCTGCAGGCTACGGAGCCGGAGGCGATAGTAGTACGTCTGCCCAACACGGACCGCAGTATCCACGAAGCGGCGTTCGGAGACCGGCAGCAGGGGAGAAATTGGGACAAAGCGCTCTCCATCACTGCTCCGTTCGACGACGATGGCAGCGTTTTCTGCAGCGGGCAGGCGCCAGACGATAACAATGCCCTCGGCGGCGGCGTAGACGGAGTCAATTGTCGGAACGACCGGCGGTCGGGTGCTATACGCTTGCCCGGCAATGCGTGCAGATGGGGGTGAGAGGTTGAAGGCACTGTCGATGGCGACGAGCTCGTACCAGTATACTCGCCCGGGTTCCAGGAGGGAATCGCGGAACTCCCGCGCCTCGGCAGGGAGGGGGGCACCGCCGTTGAGCGTTATCGGGCTCTGTAAGGTGTCCTCGTAGCGATTCAGCCAGAAACCGAGCACATCGCCCGCCGCGCCGATCTCCCACCGAAGGCGAACGGCACCGTCTTCAGCCGAGGCTTCTGTGAAGTACGGTGCCGGTGGAGGGACGATGTCTGGCAGTAAGACCAGGACAGCGGGGGTCCACTGACTGCGATTGCCCCGCCGATCAACAGCTCGGACCTTGTACCAGAACGAGGTTCGCCCTGCTTCTGGGGTCAGCACGTCGGTGAAGCTGGTGTCTTCTACAAGGCGAGGATTGACCAGCGTGAAGACATCGGTCGGGGAGAGCGCTCGGGCAACCTCATAGCCCCAGACGTCCGGAGCGGCGCTACGCGTCCAGCGCAGGCGGGCTTTCCCCACCTCGCCGAATCCCAAGAGATACCGAGGCGGTGGCGGCGGGATGAGGTCTGGGATTGGAACAATGTGCGGCAACGACGTCTCCCCCTCCTCGCCATCCTCGGTCACTGTGCTGACAGCATAGGCGACATACTCCGTGGGGAGTTCCCCCGGGCGATCCACAAACGAGCGCGCTGTTGCCGGCAGGGGAGTTGGGGTGAGGCGTACCCGGGCGGTGTCCATCCCGAAAGGCCAGCGGTAGACGTGGTACCCTGCTGCCCGGGAATCAGGCGAAGGTTCCCAAGAGATGAGCACGCTATCTCCTTCCGGGCGAGCAACAACGCCCAGTGGAGGCAGAATAGGTCGCACGTCACGGGCAACGACGGCGATGGGCTCGCTCCAGGGACCTTCGCGTCCGAAGACGTCAACGGCACTGACTCGGTAGCGGTAGGTGGCTCCTTTCTGCAGCCCCTCTCCCTCGGCGTAGAGGTACTCGGCGGGTACCTCTTCATCGAGCCAGAGCGTGATGAGCGGACGGCTGGTCATGCGGGTAAAGCCCGTATCGCCCGGAGCCTGACGCCAGACATGGTAGCCCCAGATTCCGCGCCGCTGCCCGCCTTTGAAGTCCCAGAGGAGCTGGATGCGGAGGCTGTCGGCTGCCTTTCCCCGCAGGTTCTGCGGCGGCTCAGGAAGTTCTACTACCCCGGCGCGAACATCCAGGACTTCGGCAAGAACTTCTTCGCCGATGGCGAGAGCATAGTCGTAGCGGCGCCCTGCCCGTGCTGTGGTGTCTGTGTACGTTGTCCCGAAGATGGGGGCAACCCGCGGGAAGTCATCGAGGAGCATCTCCCGGAGTAGTCCGATAACTTCTCGGCGGATGCTATCGGGCTGCTGCGGATCCTCCGCCGTCCGGAGCAGGAGCTCTACCGTGTCGACCGCGCCTGGGGAGACATCCTCAGGGAGCAGAGGTCCCCACTGCGGGCGTGGGAGGCGGCGCACGATTGCCAGCAACTCGTAGACATTCTTCCGGCTCTCCCGGCGCAGGAGACGGTACTCCTGGGGCAGAAGTGACCGCGGGAGTGTCCATGCCAGCCGGACCCCGAGACTATCGCCCTTCGCCCAGAACAGGAGCCGGGGAGGCTGGGCAGGAAGTGTACCCGCAGACATCAACGTAATCCCGCAGAGCAGTCCTGCGAACGATGCCCTTCCCATGGCGGCGTTCTTCATTCACCCTCTTCTGCCACTGGGACACCGCACGGAGGGGGAGGAACGCATCTAGCGCAGCCAGCACTCCCGGTCTCTGCGCAATTGTCCTCCGGAGTGAGCTCCACGAACGGAGCTTTCGGCATCATCCGGACACTGGCGCCTTGGAGACCTGGCTCCTGCGGTTGGGTAAAGCTTGCCACCACTGTCCCTCCAGCGGGGAGCGGTTGCGGCAGCACCCAGAGCTGACGAGTTTCCGTCACATGACCGCCGATGTTTTTCCGAACCCGCACCTCGAACGGTGTCCCCGCAAGGATGGTCCGCGAGCCGGTATTCCGCAAGCGAACCAGGTACTGGACTTCCCCGACGATCTCTGTGCTCAGCTGCAATTGCTCAACTCTTGTAGAAAGCTGCACGGATCGCTCATCCGCCGAGGGCACACGCGCCCATGTCCAGGAGTCAATCTCCAGAGGCATCCCCTGCAGGAGCCGATCAGCAGTATCGGGACGGACAGCGGTGGAGCCTGCCTTCTTGGCGTTGATAACCGTGAAGGTAAACAGGTTGGGGAGGAACAGTGCTCCTTCCCAAGGCGTGACGATGACTCGGGGCTGCAGCTGGAGCGTATCCCAGAGCAGGGCAGTGCCGTAGTAGAAGGGAGCGGTCAGGTTCACTACATTCCGGATAAGCGGCGTTGTCGGACCGCGCCACTCGTACGTCCGCCCGCTGCCGTCGCGGATGCGCAGCCAGAGGTCGCGCCCAAACTCCAGAGGCAGTAGCAGCGTATCGAAGACCTGGAGCTGGATGCCAGAAGGTGTGAAGGGCGTGGAAGTGTCTCGGAAGGGAGCAGCGCCCGGGTACGTCAACACACGGACGTTCCAGTCTTCGATCGGACCGGTGGTGAAGGCAATGGTATCGCTCACGCTCCAGGGACCACCACTCGGATTTTGGGCGTAGAAGTCCCCACGCACGATCAGCCGGTACGATGTATTGGGCAGCAGAGGAACCCGGACAACCCAAGAGCCCGTCTGTCGTGTGGGATAAAGAGTTACCCGCGAACCGGTAACCGCCTGACTCACCGAGAGCCGGCGCGGCGGGGTAGTGCCCATGTCCCAGAGCTCGAGCTGAAGGTTACGGATCTGCCACTGGCGGAGTCCGCTCCCACCCGGACTCCACGTCCCATCGGCGGGGGCTCCCAGTTCGAGGAGGAGCGGCTTGGTGACAGAGAAGCCTGACTGCCCGCGACCAGGGGAAGACGTCACAACCAAAGCCGGCGGCTGCTGTTGGCTGGCATTCTGAGATGCCCAGCTGCTCTGCTCACTCGAGAGCCCACTGCAGCTCAGAGATTGGGCAACATCTGCCAGAGGTCCGCCTTTCTTTGCTCCTTCCCGGTCGTTGTATCTCCCGTAGCCGTAGTAGCCGTACGAAGCAGAGATACTTGCAGAGTGCAGTTGGGGCAGGCAGATCTGGCGCCCAGCAACAGTGAAACAGGTCTGCGAGATGGAGAGGCTTCCCTCGAAGACACCCCGAGCCCGGACGGTGATGGATTGCTGGCGGCAGTCCTGGACACCGTTGTTACAGTTGTCATTCTTTCGGCAATGGCGCCAGTGCTTGGTGAGGTCTACCCACTCGCCTGAGGAGCCACAGTAGGACCCCTGGAGGTGGTCGTACGCTTGGGTTCCCTTCCAGCCCCAGCTAAACCAGCCTGATTGGTCGAAGGTCAGCGAAAGATCGAGTCCACCGCCGAGTTTGGCCCGTCCGACATAGGAGTTCCCACTCCGCTGGAATTGGAAGAGGTAGTAGCCACAGAAGCCACTGGAAAAGCCCAGCCCAAAGTGGAACGGAACGCTCGAGCCAGCAACATTGAGCTTGACCCCGACGACGCCGGCACCGCTGAAGCTCCCGGCAAACTGCCCAGAGGTCGGGCAGACCCGGAGCTGAAGTCCTCCGAGCTGGACGTATGCTTTGACAACGACGTCAGCACCAATGAGGTTGTTCCCAATGGTGGCGTCTAAGTCTGCCAGAGTCCAGCGCCGCGATGGGAAGGGACCCAGCTGGAAACAGGGGTTACCGGGCTGGAAGTTGGAGGAGAAGCTGGCAGAGAAAACATTGATCCCGATGATCCGAACAGAGGCGCTCCCTCCAAGGGAAATCGGCGGCTGAAGGCGCCCACCGGAGATGGCAACGGTTGCCCAGGCATTTCCTTCTGCCAGGCGGAGAGTCGGCAGAATGACCAGGCCAGCGTCAAGCCCCAGCTGCAGAGAAGAACCGAGGGCGACTGTTCCGGTAGCTGTCAAGCGGTAGAACTGCAGAGAGGCGTCGGCAAAGACGAGTCCGCCACGCAGGAGCAGTCCAGCGCTGGCGTCGGGTATAATCGGCGGGGGCGGGACAATGCCGGAGGTCTCGCTGATTTGGTTCCGGTTGACGTTGTCGAGTCGGACATGCCAGCCTGCCCCAACGATGCCGCCAACCAGGTGGAAGACTCCCGGGACAATGGGAACTCCTCCAGGAACAACGGCGGCTCCTTGGATGAACCAGAAAGTGTACGGCGGGCTGCCTACCGAGCCGAGAGCGAAGTCGACTTGGGCTTCCAGTCCACCGAGGCAGGTGAAGCTCCCGCTGAGGTTCCCCCGCAATCCGTTCGCCGTCACGCTTCCGGAACCAGAGCCGTAGGTGATGTTGCCCCACTGGAGGTCGCCCCGGAGGGAGAAGACCCCGGAGATAGAGATGTCTACACCGGCACCCTCACTGGTCATGCAGAGGTTATCGTAGATGCGGAGTCGGCGGACGCGGGCACCGTTCTCGCCCCCAGGCAGCCCGGAGGCAGCGTCAATGCTGATACCGCCGGTTAGCCCTACCCACCAGTGTTTCTGGCTGCTGCTACATGCTCCGCTGGGCTGGTGGTAGCCGAGCCCAACTTCCTGGACCTGGATGGTGATGCCAGCGATGGTCAGATTCCCCCAACGGCTGAGATTGATCCAGCCCTCTGCGCTTTCCAGCTCGACGCGCCCGTCGTTCCAGATGCGCAGTCCGCCGAATTCAACCGAGGCCGTGGGGTTCGTCGGGGGCGCCTGGAGGCGAATGAGGGTGAATTCAACGTACCCGGAGCCGGGACCGAGGCGGGCGAGACGCCCGTTTTGCAGCAACAGCCGGGCATAGGGGCCGAAGTCGAGCTGGATCTGCCCGTAGATGTCCAGGGTTGCTGTCCAGTTCCACGCTGCATCGGCGGTGAAGCGGAGGTAGAGGCTATCGAGCTGTGCCCAGCTTGCGGGACGCTGGAATCCAGGGGGCAGGATGAGAAGCCCTCGCAGGGCAAATTCCTGGAAGGCTCCGCGGCACCAACGAGCGCGCACCGTGTCAATCCGGACGCGAAAGCCGGCAAAGCCGATCGTGTCCGTTGTGGACATAGTGGCAGAGAGGCTGAGCTTGAGCTGCCCGCCGATGTCCTCAGCGATCACGTTGCGGGCGCGGAAGTCCACCGTGTCATTGTCCCCGATGGGCACGAAGAGACGCACTCCAGGCAGCCACATCCCGCGCCATGTCGGCGAGCTCCAATCAGGCTGCGAGCAGAGCCCGGGAGGCGGGAAACCCGCCGGGTTGATGTCCTGTGCCAGGTCCAGCACGAGCGTGTCGGTGTGAAGGCGAATCGGGCTCCCCAGGAGCTGAGAGCGGACGGGGACAACGAGGGTGAGCAAGAAGTCCGCTCCACCGCGATCGAGCCGGAGGTAGAAGTATGCGGTTACTGCTGGATTCAGGCAGCTCAGGGTAAGCCTTCCGCCCACTGTTAGGTGCCCGGTGAAGGTGTTCGAGGTGGTGTCGAAGCGAGCATGGACCAGAACGGAGTCAAAGCGGATGGAGAAGCAATCGCCGAGGAGCATCCCGCTGCCGCTGCAATCCCATTGGGTAGGCAGTTTGATGCCTACCGCAGAGGGTCCGGAGAGTGTCAGATTCGCCCAGAATTCAACAGAATCTCGGCTGCGGCAGGAGAAATGCGCACTGGACCAGTCTACCACAACCCGGGCGCGGACCCGAGCCGTCCCAGAGGTAAATTCCCACTGCAAGACCCGGAGGAGGTGGCTTACGGCAGCAGCTCCCGTCCGCAGAAAGCGTTCCCGGATGGAGTTCGAGAGGATACTTCCTCCACTGAGCTGAGCGACGGTGTCGCCGGCAGGGACCGTCAGGGTGATGGTGGAAAAGCTTACCCGCAGCGTGTCTTTGAGCCACGGGATCCAGATGAGTGCCTCACCTGGTCCGATCGTGCACGGAGAACCAACCCGGCACTGCACGGGGGTTATTAGCCACATTCGGTAGCCGCCCGGGAGCCGGACAAGCGAGACGGTGACAGTATCACCGACACCAGGAGCGCTGGGAGTACCCATCGTGCGGGTGCCTTCGCCTTGTGCGCCTCCTGTGCGGAGGGTCGGACCGAGTGCTGGCGGGTAGAAGAGGAAGATGCTGCTCTTGCCTTCGTTGCGAGCCGCCGGGCGCCCGTCAGGAGTCAGTGCCTGGACTTGCCAGGCAAAGGCAATGGCGTCAGGGTAGAGAGAAAATGCGGGAGCCGTCGTCGGATACGGGAGGGAAGTGGTGGGAGTAAGCTGCTCGTATACGGGGGTATTGCGGTCTATGGCACTGCGCCGGTCCTGTGTCGGATAGACCGGAACGATCCGTAGGCGATAGAGGACCGGACCGAGTGCCGGATTGATGGGAGTCCAGCTGAACACTGGGGTTGGGGTGCTCAGGCGGGTGGTATCCGGAGGGGTTAGAAGCACGGGTGGGTCTGGAACAATGGAACGGGCGGTGGCGCAGAGTTGTCCTGTAGCAGCAATTGGCTGGAGGCGCTCGTCCAGCAGCCGGACGCAGAACTCGTAGGTTCCCTCAGGCAGGAAGCCTGTTGCAGCCACCTGCGTCTCGATGCTTGGGTCAATTTCGACGGCTTCCTGAGCAACGATATCCGGACCTGTGAGGGTCAGGCTCATCGGACCGGCAGGCAGTGAAACTCGGGGTTGTCGTGGGTGCCCATCCTTAGAGCGGGCAAGGAGGCGGCGAGTCCGAGCATCGCGGAGTTCAAAGCCGACGACGGCATTCGGGTACGGCGGGGTTGGACCCGAGGCTGTGATGACCAAGCGGACAATGCTCGGGTCTTCCTGCCAGCTGGAGATTGCTGCTGGGAGTGGGTCGCGAAGCAAAACAGTTACGTTGAGCTGCGCCAGCAGGCTCGAGGAGGTAGCTACCACGGCAATGATCCACCGCATCGGTGTCCCCTTCCGTACTCTCGGACATGTCGTGAGGGCTGCCCCTCCCCTTCCGTAGCGTGCCGTTATACCAGCAGCAGAGTGTACGGGTTTCGCTGCACGAAGTTAGCAGTTATGCCGGAAGAGCGGAGGTGTTCGTCTCTGCGTTGGGTCTCTGGTGCGATGCGATGAGCGTCCCGCGATACCGTGCCGATCAAGCTCGTCTGCGGCAAGCCCTCGCGTTGACGGTGGTGATTGTTGTGGGGCAGGCGCTTGGGGCATGGTACTCCGGCAGCCTGGCATTACTCTCAGATACCGGACATGTGCTGACGGATTCCCTCGCCATTGGAGCGGCTCTGCTAGCTCTGCACATCGCTGCGCGTCCGCTCCGGCCGGGTTCTCGCTTCACGTACGGCTTGCACCGGATTGAGGTTGTCGTCGCGCTCGGCAGCGCCTTGCTGCTGTTGGGAGTGTGTGGCTGGATTGTCTGGCAAGCAGTGCATCGGCTCTTTGTGCCCCGCCAGGTATTAGTCGAACCGATGCTTGGCGTAGCGCTCCTGGGATTGCTGGGGAATGTGGCTGTTGCGCTGCTTCTGCACCATGGTGAGAGTCTGAGCGTTCGGGCAGCATACTTGCATGCGCTGAGCGATGCCGTCTCCTCAGTGGCTGTGATTGGGGCTGCGTTGGGGGTGTGGTGGACGGGAGCGCTCTGGCTCGATCCGGTGCTATCGCTGGTGCTCGTCGGCTTTATTGCCCGGCAGGCGCTCCTCCTCCTCTGGGAAGCTCTGTCGGTTGTCCTGGAGATGTCCCCGAAGACGGTCCCCGTGCTGGAACTTGAAGCGGTGCTGCGGCAACTTCCGGGAGTCCAGGATGTGCATGACCTCCATGTCTGGTGTATCACGCCGGTGGAGTCGCTCCTGAGCGCCCATCTGGTTGCCCGACCTGGCGCGGATCGGGATGAGCTGCTTGCGCAGGCACGGGCGCTGCTGGAGGAGCGCTTCGGAATTGCCCATGTTTCGCTGCAAGTGGAGCCGCCGGAGTTTGTCCACACGTGGCAGTGCCATCGCTGTCCGTATTCACCCGGAGCGATACCGCCCTCGGTTATCAAGTCGTAAAGTCGGCGTAACACGTGCGTTGCATTGCTGGGGGAGTTTCGCACCCGGTAAAGGGGAAGAGCAATGTCCGTGGGGTCTCCCGATGCGCAGTGTCTATTGTCTACTCGGTTGGCTGAGTTGGACCGGTGTGGTTGCCCAAGCACAGCCAGGGCTGGTGCGTGGGACTGTGCTGGATGCCGAAACGGGTGAGCGCCTCGGGCGAGCAACCATTGTGGCACTTTCTCACGATACGGTCGGGGTAATTGCAGACCTGCGGGGAGAATTCCGCTTGAAGCTCGGACCTGGGAGTTACCGCGTACGGGTCTCTATGGTAGGCTATGCGGCGGCTGAGCAGCAGCTGATGGTGCACGGTGGGGACACACTCCAGCTTGTTGTTCGCCTCTACCCTGCAGTCCGCCAGATGCACGGCGTGGTGGTGGAAGCACGCCGGCAGATGGGCAGTGTAGAGGCAGCGCTGAGCGTCCGGAGGTCGGCAACAGCGGTGATGGATGTTACTGCGGCAGAACAGATGCGCATCTCCGGCGATGCCGATGCCGGGCAGGTCCTGCGCCGCATTAGCAGCGTGGCGGTCATGGAAGGCAAGTACCTCATGGTCCGTGGGACAAATGAGCGCTACAGCACAGTGCTGCTCGATGGAGCAGCAGTTGCGATGACGGAGCCGGATCGGCGGGCGCTCCTCCTGGAGCTTTTCCCGACGGAGATTCTCGAACAGGTTGCAGTCACCAAGGCTCCTACAGCAGAGCTCCCGGCTGCTACAGGAGCGGTTGTCGGATTCCAGACGACGGAGCTCCCCGAGCGCTCGTTCTGGCGCCTCAGCATTGGCAGCCCGTACATTGTTGGGCTGAGTTTCCACCGGCAGGGGTATGTCCACTATCCCGGTGGTCCTCGGGATTGGCTGGGATGGGATGACCGCTGGCGGCGCCTTCCAGCTCAGGCGCCGAACTCACGGCAGGAAATGAATGCCCTTCTCCAGGCGGTGTGGAATCCTTATGACACCACTGGGGCGCGCCAGCGCTGGGTTGCGCTCGGGCGGGCATTCAATTCGGAGATATGGCGCCGGGATACCGGGATGGTCAACCTCCTGCCGGATTTCCACCTTGCCGGCGGATGGCGCATGCAGACAGGGGAGCAGAGCGAGTTTGGCGGTGTCGGTGTCCTTACCTACAGCCGCTCGGCAACTGTCAACGATGTGCTCTGGCGCGGGCTCCTCTACGACCGTTCGCTGCTCTCCAGCCACGAGGGGATTGAGAGCGTGCGGAAGACCACCCTCGGAGCCTTGCTCAACCTCGGCTACCGCTTCTCCGGCGAGCACCAGCTGCGAGTCCAGAGCCTGTTGAGCCGCAGCTTTACGGATCGCTTCCTCTTCCTCCAGGGAGCTGACCTGGGATATCAGTTCTTGCAGATGCGCCACTACGTCTACCACCCCGAGCAGTACCAGCTCTGGAACCTCCAGCTTAGCGGTCACCATGCACTCGACGGCTACGCCTTCGAATGGGCGCTCGGGCGGAGCGAAGGACGGCAGCAGCAGCCTGACTTCCGCCGCCTCCGGTATCAGCGCCAGCTCTACGGCGATCCTGCCGAGCCCTTCATCGCCGAAATCCCGGCAACACAGCAGGGAGATGGTACACGCGCCGGACGTCTCTTTACGGACCTGCTCGAGAAGACCTTTTCCGCTCGGCTTGCCGGACGGCTCCCCCTCGCCTTCGGAACTCTCCGGGTTGGCTTCACTGCGGAACAACGGTGGCGGCGTTTCACGGCGCGTTCCTTCGCCCTGATCCAAGCTCGTGGTGGGGCTTACAACGTTGATTTCACGCTGCCTCCGGAGGAATTACTGCGTCCGGAAAACTTCCGGGCAGATGGTCTGGGGATCTCCGAGGACACGAAGCTCAGCGACTCTTACCGGGCAACGGAGCAGGTGTGGTCAACGTTTGCTACCGTAGAGCTGCCTCTTGAGCTGGGAGCGCTTCCGGCACGGATTGCTTTCGGGGTGCGGGCGGAGCTGGCGCAGCAGGGCTTATCGAGCCACCTGGTCAACGAGCAGCCGGTGGAAACAAACCGACGCTGGCTCTCCTGGCTGCCGACAGTGACGGCAAGCCTCCAGCTGAGACGGGAAGAGATGTTCCTGCGCGGAGGGCTCTACCGCTCGGTTACCCGACCGGTGTTCCGAGAACTGGCGCCCTTTGCCTTCTTCGATGTGGCAGAGCAGGAGCTCGTCCAGGGCAATCCTCTGCTGACGCCTGCCGATGCTTGGAATGCCGAACTGCGGTGGGAGTGGTATCCCACGGTCGGCGAGCTTCTCAGCGTCGGAGTCTTTACCAAGCGCATTGCTAACGCGCTCGAGGAGACCATCTTCCCTCAGCAAAGTGAGCTGACGCGCACCTTTGCCAATGCCGTTGAGCCAGCGCAGCTCTGGGGCATTGAGCTGGAGGTGCGTAAAAGGCTGGTCATGCTCGGCACATGGGCACAGGGTGTGGTGCTCTTCGGCAACCTCAGTCTGGTTCACGGGCGTGTTGGTGTTCGCAGCGGTGGACTCATCGTCGAGCGCCCGCTCTGGGGGCAATCCCCTTACGGGATCAACCTCGGCGTGCTATGGCAGACTCCCTGGAAAGGGGAGCTGAGCCTTGTGTGGAACCGCATCGGGAGTCGGATTGTCAAAGTCGCACAGGTCGAGCAATACAGTTTCCCGGACCCCCACGTGTACGAGCAGCCTCGCGATCTACTGGACCTCGTCTACCGGCAGCCCTTACTGGCAGGACTTACGGTAAGCCTGTCGGCGAAAAATCTGCTGGGACTTCCTGTCCGCTGGGAGCAGGGCGGCGTGGAAGTCTTCCGGCGCCTGGAACCTCGGACACTCAATCTCAGCATTGGCTATCGTAGCCCGTAAGCGGGTGGGTATGTACAACAACGCAGGCACCCTCCAAATGAGCCTTGTGGCGCGAACCTTCGTGGGAACAGTACTGGCGGGGGTAGTGGCTCTCGGGCAGCTTCCAACCAGTGTCGAGCTCCGCAAGCCCGAGGGGGGGAAAGTATACCGAGCCGGGACCTCTCAAGACCTGGAGTGGTACTGGGATACAACCGGGCGGGGCACCGTCTTTCCAGTCTGGCGCTTCCAATTTGCTCTCTCTCCGAGCGGTCCCTGGCAAGACCTTCCGGGAGCAACAGCAGTCAAGGACAGTGGGCGAACTCGGCTGCGCTATGCAGGAGGCTTCCGCGTGCCAGCTATCCGCACCAACAGTGGGTACGTTCGCATCGTGTTGGTCAATCCTGATGGGAGCCTCAACGAGGCAGTTTCTGACATCAACGATGTTCCTTTCGCCATTGACCAGCCGGAGCCGATTCGGATTGACTCCGTCCTGCGCGACCCGATTCGGACAACGGTGACGCTTTCGCGGAACAAAATCTACGGGCTTGATGGCTACGTCTTCGTGGATAGCGGTGGAGTCCTGCGCATTGAACCGGGGACTATCATCGTGGGCGATACCGTCGGGCAGAATTCGGCGCTATGTATCAACCGCGGGGGGATTATCTACGCTGAAGGGCGTCCGGATGCCCCGATTGTCTTTACCAGCTCGGCTCCGCCGGGGCAGCGAGCCGCCGGTGATTGGGGCGGAATCCAGATTTGCGGGCGTGCCCGCATCAACAACCCGGGCGGGGAGGCTGCCCTCGAGGGGGGAATCGCGGATGCCCAGCGTGTCCGTGGCTGGTTCGGCGGCAGGGATGATGACGACAGCTCCGGCGTGCTGCGCTACGTCCGCATTGAGTTCGCCGGGATCGCTGCTTTCCCGAATCAAGAGCTCAATGGGCTGACACTCGGCGGTGTTGGGCGTCGGACCGTTATCGAGCACGTCCAGGTCTCGTACAGCAATGACGATTCCTTCGAGTGGTTCGGCGGCACGGTCAACGGCAGGTACCTCATTGCCTACGCCGGTCTGGACGATGACTTCGACGGGGACAATGGCTGGCGGGGACGGGTGCAATTCGCCCTGGCGGTCCGGAAGCCGCAAGTAGCTGATGTCTCGACCAGCCAGACGTTTGAGATGGACAACGATGCTACTGCTTCTTCCAACCAGCCGTATACGGCTCCCGTTTTTTCGAATGTGACCTCGATTGGTCCGCTCCAGGATACGGCGTGGGTTGCCGGCAGGGACTTCAGCCGGTACTACGGTGCCGCTGTCCAGATTCGGCGCAACGCCCGCACGAGCGTGTTTAACTCCGTCTTTCTGGGCTGGCCCCGCGGTGTTGAGATTGCCAATGCGAACACGATGGCAGCTGCCTATGCCGACTCACTCCAGATTCGCTCCTGCTCCTTTTTCGGAATCAAAGGGACGTGGCTCAACTTCGCCGGTGGGACTCCGCCGCCGGGGATGACGACCGACTGGATTGCAACGCCGGCGTTCCGCAATGAACTCTTCAAAGCCTCGCCGTTGCTGGCGCAGCTGGAGAATCCGTTTGCCTACGATGACAATGCGCTCTTTGACCCGCGCCCACGTCCGGGAGCACCGTACCTGAACACAGCATCCTTCGAGCGCAGTG
The DNA here is from genome assembly GCA_002898295.1 of bacterium HR21. Lineage (GTDB taxonomy): Bacteria > Bacteroidota > Ignavibacteria > Kapaibacteriales > HRBIN21 > HRBIN21. Next base: position 66,966 of record BEHX01000005.1, on the reverse strand, counting down.
GAGTTGTCCCAATCGATGACCCGTGGTTTGAGCGGGTGCCTTATCGCGGCGCCTTCGGGGAACGCCGGTGGGATTTGCCCTGGGCGAACTACGACCCGGTCCGTACGGATTACACTGTCTCCGTTGGGCAGCCGTGGCATGTGTGGCGGTTGCGGCTGGAGGTTTTTCCGAACCCAGCCATGGGCGAGTGGGTGTGGATTCGGTACGAGGTACCGCACGATTCCCCGGTGGAGCTAGAGCTTGTCGGCACGCTCGGGCAGGTTATTTGGCGGGAAGTGCTCGGGTATCAGAGCCAGGGCATTTACGAACGCCGTGTGCCGTGTGGCGGGTTGGGCTCGGGACTGTATCTGGTTCGGGTGCGGACGCAGGGAGGAACCATCATACATCCCCTTTGCCGCCTGCGCTGAGCCTGCGGGGAGTACAGGTCCAGCGCTCTGGAAACGCCGACGCCCCCGGGTGACCGGGGGCGTCGTGTTTGGGTGGGTGGAGGCATGTACGGCAGGGCGTTTGTGGTGGTGAAATGGGAGGGCAGGGACTGTCGTGGAGATGGTGGGAGTCGAACCCACGTCCGAGATGTGAACCCAAGAGCTTCTCCATGCTCAGCCACTCTTTCCAGGTTCGCTTCGGCGGCTCCGAGTGGCAGGACAACCGAAGCTATCGCCGCTTTCTCTGAGCATCTCCGGCGCCCGGCGACAGCTCCGGAGATGCTGCCCATCGGGAGTCCACGCCTGCTCTGGGGCGGATGGGCACGCAATCCCGAGCAGACGATGGCGCCTAATCCCTCGGATTAGGCAGCCATGCGGTATGCAACCGCATCGGCACTTTTTGTCCGCCGGTTGAATTTACGTGCAGCACCGGCGAAGCACGGCATGCAGCTCTTGGATTCTCCCATCCCGTCGAGACCGATCCATCCCCGCATGCCGGGCGTAAAGACGTGGAAGGAGGTGGCAATAGTCTACGCGAGCCCGACACGCTGGGCGAGCTTCTGTTCAGCGATTGGCAGGAGAGTTTCCTGCAGGGGGAAGTCTTCGTCAGCCTCGCAGATGTAAGTCGGACCGGTGCTGGTTGGAACGTGGTGTTGCGCGGCGCTGCGCCAGACATCCGGTGCCCAGATGCTCCCCATCGGAAGCCTCGTCACGAGCGCCAGTTGGAGCAAAGGACGGTGGTCTGCCCCGAAGACTGGTCGCACGCGGTAGTGCCAGACCAAGACACGCTGCTGTGAACGATCCGGAACGAGCAGGAACCCTTCCTGGCGCCGGAGGGAGAGTAAGCCAACTTCGTGTATGGCGATGTGTTCATACGCAAAGTCGTAGAGCTCCTGGCTGTGCTGGTGGAGCTCATCGACCAGCGGGAGTGCCCATTCCACCAGGAGGAAGAGCTGTTGGAGCGCACGCTCGCGTTCTTGCGGCGTGTAGGTGGGGACCGTGATCAACTGCAAGGTGTCCCAGGCGATGCCGACAACTGTATGGGGAAATGCCTGCTCCAAGAGCGAGCGCTGGCGGAGCAGTTCCTGCAGGGCATCTCGCAAGCGTTGTACCTCGTGCCACGTGGGAAACAGGCGTCGTTGTTGGAGAGCCCTTCGGTGCTCTTGGAAGGCTGCCAGAATACGGTACCGAGCGCCTTCTGGGTCTGCGCCTGCTTGCAGGAAGAGCTCTATGGACAACGCTGCCGGCATCGCACGGGCTTCCAGAGTGGCGCGATAGGAAACGAGAGAACAGCCCTGCTCAGTGTGAGGGAATCTCCTCCACGCGCTCCATCCGCTCCGGGGCACTCACTCCGAGGATGCGCAATCCATTGCGCAGCACCCTCTGGGTTACGCGCGCCAGAACGAAGCGGGCGTGCATCTGTGCCGGAGTCTCCGCCCCGACGATACGGCATTCGTGGTAGAAGGTGTGGAATGCCTGCGCGACTTCCCGGAGGTACTCCACCAGGAGTTGTGGCTCGTAGAGCTGCGCCGCTTTCCGGATGCGTTCGGGGAAGCGAACCAGAAGCTTGATGAGTGCCTGCTCCGGCGGGAGGGTCAGGCAGCTCACCTCGGCGCTCTCCTTGGGCACAATGCCCTGCCGTTCGGCATGGCGGAAGATAGAGCAGATGCGGGCGTGAGCGTACTGCAGGTAGAAAACCGGGTTTGCCTCCGTCTGCTGCCGTGCCAGCTCAAGTTCGAACTCCAGGTGGGTGGACGGAGCGCGCATCAGGAAGAAGAAGCGAACCACATCGGGACCGAGCTCGTCGAGCAGTTCATCGAGGGTGTAGCTTTTCCCTGAACGCTTGGACATCTTGACCTGCTGCCCACCTTCGGTGAGAGTCACGAACTGGTGCAGCACAACCTTGATGCGTGAGGTATCGTAGCCAAGTGCTCCGACAGCAGTTATCACGTCCTCAATTGTCGTGATGTGGTCAGCGCCGAGCACGTCAACGATGAGGTCGTAGCCCCGTTCGAGTTTATCTCGGTGATAGGCAATGTCGGGGAGGCGATACGTTCCTTCGCCGGTAGATTTGACCAGAACGCGGTCCTGGCGTCCGAAACGGCTCAGGGCAATCCAGAGGGCACCATCGCGTTCGTAGAGCAGTCCACGCTCTCGCAGGGCGTTGAGCACTGCCTGAACTTTGCCGTCGCGGTAGAGCGAGTCCTCGTTGAAGTAGAGGTCGTGTCGGATACCCATGCGCTCGAGCGTGTGTCGGATACGGGCAAAGCACCAGGCTTCTGCTTCTCGGCGGCAGAGGGCGAGCGCTTCCGGGGTTTCCTCCCGGAGGGAATCGCCGTACTGCTGCAGAATCTGCCGGGCTATCTCCCAGATGTAGTCGCCGTGGTAGCCGTTTTCCGGGAAGGGATAGGACGCATCGCCGAGCAGTTGGCGGTAGCGGGCGTAGACACTCTGCCCTAGCAGTGCCATCTGAGTGCCGGCGTTGTTGAAGTAGTACTCCCGTGTCACCTCATAGCCGAGCCATTCGAGCAGGGTGGCAATCGTATCGCCGAGAGCGGCGTTACGCCCGTGTCCAAGATGGAGGGGACCTGTTGGGTTGGCGGAGACGTATTCAACGTTTGCCCGTTTGCCTGCCCCGAGAGAGAGCCGTCCGAATGCGTCGCCCAAGTCGGCAATGCGGCGGAGGAGGCGGGTGAAGAAGTCCGCCGTGAAGTGGAAGTTGATGAAGCCCGGACCGGCGATTTCGGCGCGGACATCTTCCGGCGACAGCTCAAGATGCCGGACGAGCTCTTCGGCAATCTGACGCGGAGGGCGCCGCAGGGGACGAGCCAGGTGGAGAGCAACCGGTGTGGCGATATCGCCGTGTTCGGGCACTCTGGGGACCTCGAACTCCGGTGTGACCTCCGGAGCGCCTATCGCGTCCAGAGCCCGGCGCAGCGGGACTTCAAGGTACTGTTCCAGGAGCATCCTCAGACGCCTGCGGGACGGAGAGACTGACGGTATAGAGTCGGTGCGTGCGCTCCGAGAGCCGTAACTGTGGGACATCGCCCCAGAGGCGCTCCAGCCGGTAGTAAGCGCGGGTCTCCGGGCGGAATAGGTGGACGACGACGTCGATGTAATCGAGCAGAACCCACTGCAGAGCCTCCCATCCTTCCCGGCGGGGGTTGGCAACGCCACGCTGCCGCGTTGCTTCCTCAATGGCTTCGGCGACGGCACGTAGATGGGTTTCCGTACTGCAGGTTGCAAGCACGAAGTAGTCGGCTGGTGCATTCTCCAGCACACCGAGCCGGAGCACCAGAATGTCTTCGGCTTTCTTCTGCCAGGCAATCCGGGCACAGAGTTGAGCAATGCCCCGTGCGGTGCGCAGAGGTGGCTTCTTCATCCGTTCTGGAAAACGTCCAGCTCCCTCACACTCCGTTCCCCCCGCCTGTGGCAGTGGTGAAGCCCGTGCTTCAGACTCGGGAAGGTAGCACGGTCGGTGATTCTCCTGCCCTCTGCAGCGGGATGGGAGGACGCTGAGCTCTTCACAGCTGCGGTAGGAGACATCAGGCTGCACACAGCAGAACTCTCTGAGACATTTCCGAACCTAAGCCAGAGGCAAGCGCGAAAATACACAAAAGGCAGGGGCATCGCCGTGCTGTGCCGGCATGGGTTGAGACCGCTCAAGCCTCCGAGGAAGCTGCCGATATTTCCGCTGCAGGATGTCCAGACGTGGAGGGCTCCTCAATGGGACATGCACACGAGATCCTCAGCCATCTTGAAGCGCTCCTGGTGGAGCTGCAGCAGATAGCGTGGCAGCAACGGGCGGCGCTGGTCGCTCTGCGGGTTGGGGCAGTTGAGGCGATGACAGCACGGCAACAGCTCTTGCTGCAAGAGCTCCACCGGTGGCAAGAGCAGATGCGCGAGTGCCTGGAGCATATCGAGCACGAAGCGGAACTGCGCCGGCGCTGGGAGCGGCTCAAGGTCCAGGCTGCCGAGCTCCGCCGCCTACTCCAATTGAACCGCTTCCTAGCACAGCGGGCGCAGCAGCATACAGCAGCACTGCTGGAGATCCTCGTGCCTCACGGATACCTTTACAACCAGCAGGCGTAGGGTGATGAGCCTTCGCGCGCTGCACACTGCTCGTAGCGGTCTGCTCGCACAGCAGCGTGCCCTCGACGTCACCAGCGGGAATGTTGCAAACGTCAACACTCCGGGCTATGCTCGCCGCCGGATTACCATCACTCCCATTGTGCCTGAGCGTGGACACCTCGGAACGGGCGTCCGTGCCGACCGCGTGGTAAGCTTCCGGAGCCAGTACCTGGATGCCGCTGTCCGAGATTTCACAAGTCGGCATGCGCGGAGTCAGACAGATGCGCTGGTCTTCCAGCAGCTCAGTGCCGTGCTCGGCGAGCCGCAGAGTGAGACCGGGCTCAATGCCCTGCTGGGGCGCTTCTTCGATGCCCTCCAGCAGCTGGTGCTGCGACCGGAGGATATCGCCCTCCGAGAGCTCTTCCTGCAACGAGCAGAGGACATTGCCGCCGCCTTCCGGCGGCTCGGAGAGCAGCTGCAGAGGCAGCGGACGGAGCTCGTCCAGCACCTCCAACAGCAGGTTGAGCATCTCAATCCGCTTCTGGAGCGCCTTGCTGAACTCAACCGGCAGCGGGCACTGGCTCCGGAAGGCAGTGAACAGGCGCTTGCCCTTGCGGATGAACAGGCACGGGTGCTCGAAGAGCTATCCCGCCTCGTCCCGGTGACCGTCGCGCAGGATTCCCGCGGGATGCTCACCGTCTCCCTTGCTGGTCATGTCGTCGTGGAAGGTGAAGTGGCTCTCCGCGTGCAGCTGCAGACGCGCCGTGCGGGTTTGTCGGACGAACAGCACACGGTGCTGCAGCTGGTAGAGGCATCGGGTAAGGTGCTCGCGGAGCTTTCCCCTACCGGAGGCGAGCTCGGCAGCCTCCTCTGGCACGTCAATGTGACGCTGGACCCAGAGGAGCAGAGCGGGGAATTCTCGCTGCCGCGTGAACTCAACCGCTTCGTTGCTCGGTGGGTCGAGCGGGTCAATGGCATTCTTGCCCAAGGCTATGGGCTGGATGATGGGGCTGGTCCGCCACCGGGACGGCGGCTCTTCGAAGGGGAAACAATGCAGACGCTCCGGCTGTCTGGAGACGTTGTGGGCAATCCTCGGGCACTGCCGCTTTCCGAGGCTCCAGCGCAGCCGGGCAATAGCACCATTGCACAACGCCTTCTGGCGCTGGCGGAGGATCGCTCCTTTGCTGACGGTATGACTCCGCAGGGATTCTCCGCAGCCGTGCTCTCCCGTCTGGGCGAACTCCACGCACGGTCGAGCTCCCAAGAGGAGTGGCTTCAGGCAAGTCTCCAGCAGCTGGAAGCCCAGCGGCAGGCACTCTCTGGGGTCAATCTCGATGAGGAAGCCACGAACTTGATCCGCTACCAGAAGGCGTACGAAGCCTCTGCCCGCGTCCTGTCCGTTGCCGCATCGCTTCTGGACACGCTGATCCGTATTGGAACCTGAGGGAGGCACGATGCGCGTTGCTTGGGAAACTCGCTTTCGGCTGGCGCAGACAGCCATTGAGCGCTCGCAGCAGCAACTGACCCGTCTGCAGCAGCAGCTGGCGACCGGGAAGCGGTTGATCTCGCTTGCCGAAGACCCCGTTGCCTTCGGGCGCGCCCGGCGCCTGGAAGAAGCGCTCCAGCTCGTTGAGCGGCAGCAGGCGTTGCTCCACGGGATGGTGGAAGAAGTCCGCAGTGCCCAGAGCCAGGTAGAGGAGCTCGTCGCTGCAGTGCAGGATATGGAAGCGCTTCTCGCAGCGGCTCTCGACCCGAAGAACCTCGACAAGCCAGCGCTGCTTGCCGAACAGCTCCGCCAGCGACTCGAGGATGTGCTCAGAAGCGCAAATGCTGACTTCGACGGACGGTATCTCTTCGCCGGGACGGCGACCGTTCTCCCCGGCGGTGAGCGCCCGTTCGAGCTCCGGCGCGGTGCCCCGACTCCAGAAAACCCATCAGGACTGGAGATCCTCTTCCGAGGCAATCTCGCTGAGCGCCGGGTGATGCTTGCCCCAGGACAGGAGGAAGTGCTCTCACTGCGTGCCGATGAGCTCTTCGGTGCCGGCGGGACGGAGCTCTTCACAGTGCTCATCGCTGCATACAACCTCTTGGCATACCGTGCCGATGGGAGCCAGCGCCCACCAGAGGAGAGCCTTTCGGCTGCAGAGCGGACTCAGGTTCAGGCGCTCTTGCCGCAGCTGGCAGCGCTGCGGGAAATGCTCGAACGGGCAATTGCCCGGATTGGCTCCCGTCAAGCCCGCTGGGAGCTTCTGGCAGAACACCTGCAGGCGTACACCGTGCAGCTCCGGGAGTTCCTCTCCGAGGCTGAAGATGCCGACATTGCCCGACTGGCGTTGGAATTGCAAAATGCCCAGACGACCTACCACGCGGTGCTCCAGACCAGCTCACGGATCCTCACGATGAGCCTCTTCGACTTCCTGCGGTAACACGGCTCTTATTAGGTACATGCGTGGGACGACGTTGCTCGGCATTCTCCTCGGGGTGCTCACTATCTTCGGTGCCTTCGTGCTGGAGGGGGGAACACTGGGGATGCTCATTCTGCTGCCCGCGCTCTTGATTGTCTTCGGGGGAACATTCGCTGCCACCATTGCCGGCAGCACCTGGGAGCAGGTCAAGCGGATCCCACGCCTGATCGCGCTCGCTTTGTCTCCGCCGCAATACGACGCACGGCGCATTCTGGAGCAGATCGTTGAGTTTGCGGCAATTGCCCGCCGGGAGGGGGTCCTAGGGTTAGAGCGCCGCCTGCCGGAGGTGGGGCATCCATACCTCCGCAAGCTGCTCTTGCACAGCATTGATGGCATGGAGCCGGAGACGCTCCGGCAGGCAAGCGAAGCGGAGCTGGAAGCGCTCACTGCCCGCCATCAGGCGAACATCAATCTCTTCGTTCGCATGGGCGGCTACTCCCCGACGATGGGCATCATCGGCACGGTCATGGGGCTGATTGCTACTTTGGCTTCCGCCGGGGAAGACCCCACCGTGCTCATCCGGCATATTGCTACCGCCTTCATTGCCACAATGTGGGGCATCTTCATGGCGAACATTGTCTGGCTTCCCCTTGCCGATAAGCTGCGCACGCTGCACCAGGAAGAGGTGCAGCTGTGGCGGATGATGACCGAAGGAGTCCTGGCAATTCAGCAGGGCGAAACACCCTCGGTGGTGCGGCTCCGGCTCATGGCAAGTTTCCCCCTGCAGCAGCAAATCCGGCTGCTCGACCAGGCGCCCCTGCGGATGGAGTCCGCGGGCTCAGCTTCGGCACGGTAGTTGCTTAGGGATGATGAGGTGTTGTGTCCATGCCGCACGCTCCGAAAACGCCAATGCCCCGAGGGATGCCCCCGCACGCCAATGGCATAGAGCGCTTGCATCCCGACCTGCAGGAGCAACTCCAGCACGCCCGCAGCGATCAGGAACGCATCGCTATCGCTGCCGAATTTGCTTGGGAACGGTGCTACGAAGTGCCCCACGATGCTCTCCAGGCCCTGTCCTACGCCCAGCCGTTGGCGGAAACGCTCAAGGATGCGTACGGGCTGGCGTTGTGCCTACGCGCTCGGGCAGCCCTCAACTTCTTCACCGGTGACGCTACCGAAGCCCTCGAGGCTGCCCAAAAAGCCCTCCAGGTCTTCGAGGAACGGAAAGACCTTGTAGGCAAAGTCACCACATTGCTGACTCTGGGTGGCATCTGGCTCCGCCTGGCCGAACTCGATAGAGCCTACGAATGCTTTGCCCATGCTCTTGCGCTGTGCGAGGAAGGGCTCCGCGAACAGCCGGAGAACGACCGACTACAGAAGAACTGGGCAGCCGCTTACGGGAATGTCGGCAATGTCTACATTGCTCTCGGGAGCATTGACGAAGGCATGCGCCACCTGCTGGAAGCCTACCGGCGCCAGATCGAGCTCCAGGATAGGCGAGGACTGGGGATTACGAGTATCGGAATTGCAGGGGCATATTTGCAGCTCGGGCGTCGGGAGGAGGCAGCGAAGTTCCTCGCGCAAGCCTGCGAGCTGCTGCGGGAGACAGAGACCTGGTACATGCTTGCGGTTGCGCTCTCCAATCGAGGGCATCTGGCAGCGCTGGAGCACCGGTGGGAGGAGGCGCAGCAGTACTTGGAGGAATCGCTGGCACTGCGCCAGAAGCTCAAGGACAAGCGAGGTGAAGCGGTAACGCTCTCCACCCTTGCGATCGTCCGCTTCCACCGCGGGCAGGTGCTCGATGCCATCCACGAGCTTCGCGACGTACTGCGGAATTTCCAGCAACTCCGGGATATCAACCTGGAGGTCAAACTCCGCCGGGAATTGGGGGATATCCACATTGCCATCAACGATGTGGGGCTGGCGCTCCAGCACTACCACATTGGGCTGGAGCTAGCGCGGCAGCACCACATGCTGCCTTGGGAGATGGAATTCACCCGCATCTTCGCACGCTTCTATGAGGAGCGCGAGAATTACGCCGAAGCGCTCGAGTACTACAAGCAGTACTGGGCACTCTACGAGCGCTTCTTGGGACGGCGCCGGCAGCAGGCAATCGCAATTGTGGAAAAACGCTTAGAGCTGGAACAGTTGCGCTATGAGCGGGAACTCCTTCGACTGCGCAATGAAGAATTGGCTCAGCTCCTGGCAGAGGTGGAGCGCCAGCGTGCAGAGACCGAACGTGCCTACGCAGAATACCGTCGCGCTGTCGAGGAGCGCCTCAACTTGAGCGCAATCCTCTCGCACGAGCTCCGCAACCTCGTCAGCGGTGTGATGACCAACGCAGAGTTGATCCTCTACGGCTTCGACCGCTTGGAGCGCTCTGCCTTGATCCAGGCGGCGGAGACCATCCTGCGGGCATCGGAGCACCTCCGCGATGAGCTCCAGCTGCTTTCCCGCTCGCAGGTGTTGGAGGTGGAGGGCACGAAGCTCTACTTCCAGAAGGAGAATCTCCTGGAGCTCCTCCGGAACGTCATCCACTACCACCGACGGGAGAGCGAAGAGAAGCAGATTGAAGTCCTCATAGACAGCGAAGAAGACCCCTTCATCGTCCCGCTGGATTGGAAGCACACGTACGAGATTTTCAGCAACTACCTGCTCAACGCCATCAAGTACTCTCCGAAGAAGTCACGCATTTGGATCCGGGTCCGCCGCACTACCAACGGCGGAGCACGAGTTGCTTTCGAGGATCAGGGTGTTGGCATTCCTGCCACCGAGCTCCCCAGGCTCTTCAAGCGGTTGGGGCGTGCGCGCAACGTCTATCCGACAGCAGGCGAACCCAGCATTGGACTAGGGCTCTACATCGTGAAGTGGCTCGCCAATCGCATGCGGTACCGCGTCTGGTGCGAATCTTGCCCGAGTAAGGGCTCGATTTTCTACGTGCAGATTCCTTTCCGCGCGAGCGAAGGCCCCTACTTTGACTCCGACCCTGAACCGGAGGAGTGGAAACACCTGCGAGCAGACTATCCAACCCTGGAGGAGGGGGAACGCGGGTATCGTCCCCGTCCGGGATGGGTGGCGTACTTCCCGGACGAAGACCGTCTCCTCGCCTCCGATGAGGCAGAGTCAGGGGAAGGCAGACCAGATGGAGCAGCTTCGGAGGACGGCTGAAGAGCGTGTCTGGCACGGTGATTGTTGTGATTCCGGCTGAGCGTTGGTGGTGTTTTGTATGTTGAACTACACGCAAACACGGAGGAATCATGAAGGACTTCATGGAATTCGTTGAGCAGTTGCGTGCTGTCCAGCGCTTCCTGGAGGAGATGGAGATGAGCACGGCGAAAGGGCGGGGAACAGAGCCCTGCGGAACTCCTGGCTGCCCCTACTGCTGCGATAAGCCGGGCGATCCCACCCAGCCGGGAGTGTGGGAGGACGCAATAAACATCGGCTACTGACGCTGTGAAGGCTCGATTCCCCCGCCTCCTCGGCGGGGGTTTTTTGTTTTGGGGAGGGGAAGAGAGGAAAGGGAGGCAGGGTCGCCAGAGGAGAAGGAGGCGTTCGTGGGGAATTTTCCGAAGCTTTCGGGAAATCCCGAAGGAGGGGGTGAGTAGCAGGTGGCTGGTAGGGAGTTCTCCCTATTTTTGCCGGGTCGTGGCAGGCACTGGTGAGACAAGAGCTGGGATGCATTGATGTCCAGGCATCGTGTTACCCTGATTCCTGGTGATGGGATTGGTCCCGAGGTCATCGAGGCAACGCGGCGGATTTTGGATGCTGCGGGAGTTGCGATCGAGTGGGAGGTCTGTGAAGCAGGGGCGAGCGTGTTCCGCAAGGGGATTGAGTCAGGAGTGCCGCCGGAGACGATTGAATCCATTCGGCGGACGCGGGTTGTGCTCAAAGGACCACTCGAGACGCCGGTGGGGTACGGGGAGAAGAGCGCGAACGTGACGTTGCGGAAGCTCTTCGAGACGTATGCGAATATTCGCCCGGTGCGGGAGTATCCGAATGTCAAGACGCCGTATAGCGGACGGGGTATTGACCTGGTAGTGGTGCGGGAGAATGTCGAGGACCTCTATGCGGCAATTGAGCACATGCAGACGCCTGGGGTTGCCCAGGCTTTGAAGCTCATCTCGCGGAAGGGTTGCGAGAAGGTTATCCGATTGGCGTTTGAACTGGCGCGGGCAGAAGGGCGCCGGAGCGTCCACTGCGCCACGAAGGCGAACATCTTGAAGTTGACCGAGGGCATGATGAAGCGGGTCTTCGAGGAGGTGGCGCGGGAGTACCCCGATATCGAGGCGCACCATATCATCGTGGACAATTGTGCCCATCAGCTGGTCAAGCGTCCAGAGCAGTTCGAGGTCATCGTTACCACGAACATGAACGGGGATATTCTGAGCGATCTGACTTCGGCGCTCATTGGCGGTTTGGGATTTGCTCCGTCGGCGAACATTGGGGATGAGGTGGCTATCTTCGAGGCAGTGCACGGCTCGGCGCCGAAGTATGCGGGGAAGAACGTGGCCAATCCGACAGCGGTGCTCGGTTCTGCCATCATGATGTTGCGCTACTTGGGAGAGTTCCAAGCGGCAGCCCTCATCGAGAATGCTCTCCTGGTCACACTGGAGGACGGGAAAGTACTGACCGGGGATGTTGTCGGGTATGACCGGGGAGCCTCCACGACCGCGTATGCAGAGGCGATCATTGCCAATCTGGGGCGCACGCCGCAGACGGTGCAGGTGCGCCAGTACAGACCGTTGCAGGTTCCCAAGCTGAGTCGAGAGCTGGTCTGGACCCGCCCTGCTTCCCGCCGGGTTGTCGGGGTGGATGTGTTCGTGGAGACCGAGCAGCTCCCCGAGGAGTTGGGACCAGAGCTGGAGCGGCTGGCAGAGGGCACAGTGTTTCGGCTCAAGATGGTGTCGAACCGCGGCACGAAAGTGTATCCTCCGACGGGAGCAATGCCGGATTACGTAGACCATTACCGCTGCCGGTTTATGCTGCGGGATGGCGCGGGGGAGGCAACCGATGCGGATATCTTGGAGCTGGTACGCCGTGTCGGGAGCCGCTATCGGTGGATGCACTTAGAAAAGCTCTCTGAAATTGACGGCAGTCCGGGCTTTACAAAAGCTCAGGGTGAGGATTGAAAGGCAGTCGAGAGTAGGCGTGCAGGGGGCGCCCAAGACGGCGCCCTGTGTTTTTGCTAATTTTGTCGCTGTCGCGTGGTTCAATCCCGAGGAGTCTCGTATGAAGCCCGTTGAGGTTTCTGACCAGACATTTGCCCAGGAGGTGTTGCAGTATCCGGGCATTGTGCTGGTGGATTTCTGGGCGGTCTGGTGTGGTCCGTGTCGCGTCATTGCCCCAGTGGTGGAGGAGATTGCCCGTGAGTACGCCGACCGTGGCGTCAAGGTGGCAAAAGTCGATGTGGATCGGAATCCCCGCGTGGCGATGCAGTATGGCATTCGGGCAATCCCGTCGCTGCTCTTTTTCCGGGGAGGGGAACACGTGGATACAGTCATCGGTGCTGTCCCGAAGGGATACTTAGTTGAGCGCCTGGAAGCGCTACTGGCAGAAGTGGGGAATGGCACGTCCTCCGCTACTCAGTGAGGAAGAGCTCCAGCAGGCGCTGCAGGAATTGCCACTATGGCAGCGGGAAGGGAATACGCTGGTCAGGGAGTTTGTCGCCCCGAATTTCGCTGCTGCCGTCGGTTTGCTCACCGCCATCGCAGTCGTTGCCGAGGCGATGGATCATCACCCTGACCTGTTCCTCTACGGCTGGAACAAGCTCCGGGTGATACTCTCCACGCACGATCGTGGGGGCATCACGGAGCTGGACATTACGCTGGCAAAAAAGATAGAGGAGCTACGCTTCTTCTAGCGAGCAGGGTTGCTCGATGGGAAGTGGACGCACCTGCATTGAGCGCCTTCGAGCGCGGGAGATTTTGGATTCGCGCGGACAGCCGACAATTGAGGTTGAGGTGGTCTTAGCCGGTGGAGCATGGGGGCGAGCTTCGGTTCCTTCGGGAGCAAGCACCGGTGCACGCGAAGCGGTGGAGCTTCGCGATGGAGGGCAACGCTACAGAGGGCGTGGGGTGCAGCGGGCCATTGAGCGCATTCACCAGCAGATTGCTCCAGCGTTGCTCGGCATGGATGCTACCGAGCAGCAGGCAATTGATGCCTGTCTGTGCCAGCTGGATGGGACCCCGACGAAGTCAGCGCTCGGTGCCAATGCTATCCTGGGTGTTTCACTTGCCGTTGCCAAAGCGGCAGCGGCGGCATGCGGACTCCCGCTCTTTGCCTACTTGGGTGGGATGACAGCGCGGTATTTACCGGTACCGCTCCTCAATGTACTCAACGGCGGACGTCACGCTGACAATGCCCTCGACATCCAGGAGTTTCTCCTCATTCCCCATGGAGCGCCGAGCTTTGCCGAAGCGCTCCGAGCAGGGGCAGAAGTGTACGCCGTACTCCGGGAGCTGCTGCGGAAGCGGGGCTATGGTGTTGCCGTTGGAGACGAGGGTGGCTTTGCCCCACGGGAGCTTCGCTCGCACGAAGAGGCGCTGGAGATCCTGGTTGCAGCAATCGAGCATGCGGGGTATCGAGCCGGCGCTGATATCGCGCTGGGGCTGGATGTGGCCGCCAGCGAGCTTGCCCGGGGACAGTTCTACGAATTCCCACGCTCTGGGACTCCGCCGCGGACGGCAGCGGAGCTCATCGCCTGGTATGAGAAACTTGCCGAGCGCTATCCGTTGCTCTCCCTCGAAGACGGGCTGGGCGAGGAGGATTGGGAAGGATGGCGCCAGCTTACACAACGGCTCGGCAGCCGCCTTCAGCTCGTCGGGGATGACCTCTTCGTGACACATGCGGAGCTCCTACGCCGTGGCATTGCTGACGGGATTGCTAATGCCGTTCTCATCAAGCCCAACCAAGTTGGGACATTGACAGAGACGCTGGAAACCGTACAATTGGCGCATCGCTCAGGCTACCGGACCATTGTCTCGCACCGCTCGGGGGAGACGGAAGATACTACGATTGCTCACCTGGCGGTTGGGCTGAGCATTGGGCAAATCAAGACCGGGGCGCCCTGCCGGGGAGAGCGGACAGCGAAGTACAACGAGCTGCTGCGGATTGAGCAGGAGCTGGGTGCCTCAGCGGTCTTTGCTGGAACTCTGGGGCTGTTTCGGCAGCACGTCCCACAGGCAGGGAGAAGTGGATGATTCGGTTCGGTACCGATGGATGGCGCGGCGTGATCGCGTACGACTTCACTGTGGAGAATCTCCGCCTGGTGAGTCTCGCAACTGCACACTATGTCCACTCGCTCCAGCTCAAATACCCGGCGGTCGTCATCGGATACGATACGCGGTTTCTCTCCCGCGAGTTCGCCCACGAGGTTGCCCGGGTTTTCTCCGAGGAGAACATCGTTGTGCACCTGATGGAGAGCTTCGCGCCGACCCCGCTGGTATCGTTTCACACCAAGCAGAAAGGGGCAGCCGTCGGGGTAGTCATCACTGCGAGCCACAATCCGCCGTACTACAACGGCTTCAAGGTACGGGGCAGTTTCGGTGGACCGGCAACCCCGGAGCAGATCGCAGAGATAGAGAAGCACTTGCAACCACTCCTGCGCAAGCCGCCGAAGCGCTGGAAACTCAAGCAGCTCGAAGAGTACGTCGATGCCAACCTGGTCCGCCCCTTTGACCCACGGGAATCGTACCTGCGGCATGTCCGCAAGAAGGTGGATCTGGAGCTCATCGGGCAAGCACATCTCCGGGTTCTGCACGACCCGATGTACGGGGCGGGAATTGGATTCCTGCGCAGCATATTGCCGAACGTGGAGGAAATCCATGCCGAGCTCAACCCGAACTTCGGGGAAGTCGGGCAGCCGGAGCCGATCCCGGAGCGCCTCCGTGCCACAATGGAGCATGTCCGCCGTGCAAAGCGCTATGACATCTGCCTGATTACCGACGGGGACGCTGACCGGCTGGCAGCGCTCGACCACGAAGGCACGTATGTGGATTCCCAGCGCTTATTCATGCTGCTGCTCAAGTACCTCTACGAAGACAAGCGGCGGCGCGGCACGGTTGTGAAAACCGTTTCGGTGACCTCAATGGTGGACCTCTACTGCCAGCGTAACGATATCCCGCTGGTGGTTACCCCTGTGGGCTTCAAGCACATTGCGCGTATCATGCAGGAGCAGCGTGTTCTGTTGGGTGGAGAGGAGTCGGGGGGCTTCGCCAGTGTCATTCACATTCCGGAGCGGGATGGCATTTTCTGCGGACTGCTCCTGCTGGAGATGCTCGTACGGCGGCAGAAATCGCTCAAGCAGCTGAGTCAGGAACTCGATGAGGAGTTCGGTCCGCACCGCTACCGCCGTGTGGACGTGGTGGTCACCGACCGGGAGAAGGCAGCAATTCTGCGGGCCTGTGCCAAGCGACCGGCGCGCATTGGACGGTATCCCGTCGAGCACGTCGATACCACGGACGGCTACAAGTTCTTCGTCCCCGGAGGCTGGCTTTTGGTGCGCCCCTCAGGGACCGAGCCGCTGGTGCGCTACTACGCTGAGGGGCATTCGCTGGCGATGGTCAATGAGTTGCTCGAAGAGGCGCGCAAGCTCCGCTAGGGGACGGGGCTCCGGTAGCGGCGGCGAATGTTGACTGCCAGGTATTCGTGGAAGGTGCGGTGGCGGTCGTAGTCGGGATGCCAGCCCCAGTCCTGACGGGCAGCAGTGTCGTCCACATCCTCTGGCCAGGTGTCCACGATTGCCTGCCGCTGGAGATCCGGTTCGAAGGAGATCTGTGCTTCGGGAAAGAGGTGGCGGACCTCGGCAGCGATTTCCTCCGCGCTCAGGGAGAAGGCGCCCACGTTGTAGGCGTGGCGTCGGAGTGCGGAAGGCTCAGCCTCTGTCAGGAGCAAGAGTGCGCGGACGGCGTCCGGCATTGCCATGAAGGGGATGCGGGTGTCAGGGCGGACAAAGCAGCGGTAGGGCTTTCCCTGAGCAGCCGCGTGGATCATCTCCGGTCCGTAATCGCTTGTGCCGCCCTGAGGGAGCGTGAACGCCGAGAGAAGCCCTGGGAAACGGAGGGCACAGAATTCAATCCAGCCGGCTTCCGGCTCTGGAGCAAGTCGGCGATAGAACCGTGCGTAGTACAACCCCAGCAGCTCCCCGTAGAGCTTCGTAGCGCCGTAAATGGTCATCGGAGTCAGATACTGGTCTTCCCGGACTTTCCGAGCGCGGCGCTTCTCCTCTAGACTCGGCAGCCCGTAGACGGCAATCGAGCTGGGGAAGAGGAACCGGATGGGCTTGCCGAGCCGCTTGGCCATGCGGTAGGTTGTCTGCAGCAGCCGAAAGGTCCCCTCGACATTGACCCGGTGAGCCAGCTCGGGTTCCCGCTCGGCTTGCGAGGAGAGGATTGCTGCAAGGTGGAAAACACGCTCGAAGCCGACCTGTAGCAGCTGTGTGTGCAGCTCCGGATCGCTGATATCGCCGAGCACCGCCCGATAGCACCGCCGGGACAGAGCGGGCGGGAGCGGACGGATGTCGGTAGCCAGAACAGGAATGCCGCGCTCGGCAAGTGCCTCAATCAAGCTCTGTCCAAGCTCCCCACTGGCTCCGGTCACCAGCGTGATTGCACTGTTCACCTTTCAGCTCCCTGCGGCAGGACCGAACCACGGGCAAAATTACGCTATTTTCGCACCACGCTTCGGGAAGCCGCACCAATTGGTGGCGGGTGGAGTCGCGCAGTCAGTTCGGACAACGCCGATGTTCGTCTCCCGGCTGGAATTGCTCGGGTTCAAATCCTTTGCACAGCGGACGGTCTTGATCTTCCCCGAAGGGCTGACGGCGATTGTCGGACCGAACGGATGCGGCAAGAGCAACATTGTGGACGCTCTTCGGTGGGTGCTCGGAGAGCAGCGCTTGTCGGTGCTGCGCTGCGAGACGCTCGAACAGCTCATCTTCAATGGGAGCCGGGCACTCAAGCCCTCGGGGATGGCGGAAGTGACGCTGACGGTGGAGAACACCTCTGGGGTGCTGCCGGTAGAGTTCACGCACGTGGTTGTGACACGCCGCGTGTACCGCAACGGGGAGAGCGAGTACCGGCTCAATGGAACACCATGCCGGCTGCGAGACATCCAGGAGCTCTTCCTGGATTCCGGCTTTGCTGCGCACAGCTACTCGGTGATCGAGCTACGGATGGTCGAGGAGCTCCTCAATGGGCGCCCGGAAGAGCGGCGCCGCCTCCTGGAAGAAGCGGCAGGAATAGGCAAGTACAAACTGCGCCGGCGTGAAGCGCAGCGTAAGCTGGAAAGTGTCCGGCACGACCTCGAACGGATTGAAACCCTGCTGGCAGAACTTCGGCAGCAGGCTGCCGCGCTCGGTCAGCAGGCAGAGCAAGCCCGGCAGTGGCAGCAGTGGGATATGCAGCGGCGGCATGCCGAACGCCTCCTCCTGGCTTGCCACTGGCACCGCCTCGGTGAACAGCTGCAGGAAAGCGAGCAGAGAGCACAGCACCATCGGCACCAGCTCCAGCAAGTCGAACAGCGCGCCGAAGAACTCCGCGCAGCACTCCGTGCTGAGGAGGAAGCCTCCGCTGCTGTGGAACACGCTCTCAGCCAGCTCGACGCCCACCTGCGCCAGCTCACCGAGGAACTGCACCCCCTGCAGGTCCGCTGCGAGACCGTGCGCGAACGCCAGCGGATAGCTCAGGAATCCGCAACCCGGCTTGTCCGGGAACAGGAACGAATTCGGCAAGAGCTCCTGAAACTCACCCAGCAACGGGAAGAGGTGCGCTGCCGCTTCGATGAAGTCCATCAGCAGGAACAGCACTGGCGCGAACGCCTCAACCAGATCCAGCATCGCCAAGAAGAACTGCGCCAGGCATTGCAACGCTGCCAGCGTTTGCTACAGCCCCAGCGACAGCATATCGAGATGCAACGCCAGCGGGTGTTCCATTGCCGCCTGGAGCTCGAACGCCTGCAGGCACGGCGGGAGCTCGTGCTCCGGCACATTCAGCAGAGCCACCAGGAAAGGGAGCGTCTCCGGCAGCGGCAGGAAGAACTCCGCGGAGCTCTCCACCGGACGGAGGCGGAACTCCAGCATTGGGAACAGCAGAGCAGGGTTCGGCAGCAACAGCTGCACCAGTGTCAAGAGCGTGCCGCGGAGCTCGGCGAGCGTCTCGGAAAGCTTCACCAGCATGGTGAGCAGCTGCGCCGGGAGATCCTCACCCTCTCTGCCCGTCGTGAATGGCTGGAAAGCCTTGCCAGCGAACACGAGCTGTTACCGGCTCTCCGGACAGCCTTTCCTGAACTGGAGTTTTCGCTCCTGGCAGAGCATGCTCTCGTGCCGGAGCCTTTCCGGCGAGCCTTTGCGGCAACAGTTGCTGGACTCGGAGAGCTCCCGCTGGCAGACCGTGTGGAGCACGTTGGAGATAGCCTCCTGCACCGCCTCCCGGACTCGGTGCCGAGCGGCGCGGTGCTCTTTCCTTCAGAGGCTGAGCCGGGGAGACTCCCGCCGCTGGAGAAACAGCCCGGTGTCCATGGATGGCTTTGGGAGCTGGTCGTGCTCCCATCCCCTCTGGCGGCAGCGCTCTATGCCTTGCTCGGGCGGGTGCTCGTGGTAGATTCCCTTGCGGTGGGTATGCCCTTCCTGGAGCATGGGCTTGCCGATGCGGTGGTGACCTGTGACGGGCTCTTCCTCCACCGCAGTGGGCTATTCCGCTGGCAGCGCGCAGTGACCCCGTGGATCGGACGCCGCCACGAACAGCAGGAGCTACAGCGGCGACTTGAGCAGTTGCATAGTGAGCTGGAGAGCATTGAGCTACAGCAAGCAGAGCTTCGCCAGCAGATGCAGCAGGTCGATCCCGAACCAGCCCGCCAGGCGTATGCCGAGGCGGAACGTCATCTGCATCGTCTCCAGGCACAGCTCGGGCAGCTGCAGCAGCAGATGGAGCGGCTTGAGCAGGTCTGGAGCGAACTCCAGCAGCAGCTCCAGCAGCTCCAAGCAGAGCAGGCGCAGCTTGTCGAGCGCATTGGGCACCTCACACAGGAGCTCCAGCAGGCAGAAGAAGCGTTGCGTGCTGCCGAGGAGCGCCTTGCTGCTGAACTTGCCGAGGAAGAGCGGCTCCGCACCGCGTTGGAGGAGGTCTCGGAGGAATGGCACCAGACGGAACGCCACGCCCTTGCGGCACACCATGAACGCTCTCAGCTCGAGCGCACGCTCCAGGAGCTGAACCGCCGCCTTGAGCAACTCCGTCACCGGGAAACCCAGCTCCAGCAGGAACGCACGGAAGCGGAAGCTCTCCTGAACCGCCTCCAGCGTGAGTTGGATACGACCACCGAGCAGCGCCAGGCGTGGGAAGCCAAGCTCCAGGAGCTCCGGCAGCAGCAGGAGCAGTATCGGCAGCGTCTTCAGCAGCACCGGCAGCGTTATACGGACATTGCCGCACAGCTGCAATCTCTCCAGCAGCAGCGTGACGAGGCGTTTGACCGCCTCCATGCCGCTGAGCTGCGCTGCGAGCAACTTCGAACACAGCGGCAAGAGCTCTGCGAACGCTTCCGCGAGCTCTTCGGCGAGGAGCCCGCTGCAGTGGAGCTCCCACAGCCTCTGCCGCCGCTTTCACGTCTCCAGCAGCAAATACGGCAAGCAACTCAGCAACTGGAGGCTCTCGGTCCGGTCAACTTCCGAGCTCTCCAGGAGTATGAACAGCTCTGCGAGCGCTTGCGCTTCCTTGAGTCCCAGCATGCGGATCTGCAGCAGGCAGCACTCTCCTTAGAGCAGATCGCTGAGGAGACCCATCGCGTTGCGGTCCAGCGTTTTACCGAGACCTTCGAGCGGGTGCGCCGCAACTTCCAGCGCCTCTTCCGGCTCCTCTTCGATGAGGGCGATGAAGCCGATCTTCGCCTGAGTGGAGAAGACCCCCTGGAGGCATCGGTGGACATCGTGGCAAAGCCTCGGGGCAAGCGCCCACAGCTGCTCGAACAGCTCTCCGGGGGTGAGAAAACCCTGGTGGCGATTGCCTTCCTGTTCGCTCTCTACCTGGTCAAGCCGAGCCCCTTCTGCGTTCTGGACGAGATTGACGCGCCGCTCGACGATGCCAACATTGACCGCTTCCTGCGCCTGCTGCGTGGATTTGCCGATACGACGCAGTTCCTGCTCATCACCCACAACAAGCGCACGATGGAGGCGGTGGACACGCTCTACGGTGTCACTCTGCAGCCAGACGGCGTCTCAAAAGTTGTTGCCGTTCGTCTACGCCCTCCCGAGCAGGTCAGTCCGTAATGGGCGCAGTCATGCTCCGATGGCTTCTGGGTGTGAGTCTGTGTCTAAGTGTGGCGGTCGCGCAAGAGGAATTTCGTCTGACCCTCCCGAAACGCTTTCCCGAGGTGTGGCGTGCTGTTAAGCACGCAATCACCGAGCGAGGATGCCAGCTGGAGTACGAGCGCTACCTGGAGGATACCGCGGGTACTCTCTCGGGTATTCTCCGGTCGGAGTACTGTGTCCTGGTCCAGGGAGAAGATTCCACCCGGGCGGTCATGGAACGCTATAGCGTGCAGTTGCCGCGCATTCGCGGTGCCCGCTGGATGAATGGGCGCGTGCAGTATACGGTGCGCCTGCGTGAACTCGACACCAGCGGTGTAGAGCTGCGCCTGAGCGCCGAGCTAAGCGGGATGGAGGGGTATATTACCAACCGGGTGCACTTCTGGGCATCGAACGGCATTCTGGAGCGGCAACTGCTCCGGCGCATCGGCGAGCTCCTCGGGTTGCCCGAAGCTGTTGTTCTGCCTCAACCGCCGGAGAAGCCTGAAGAGGAGGAACCGTGGTGAGCGTTCCCGTTCCGCTGGCTCTCCTCCTGCAGGGGCTGCCGTACGAGTGCCTCTGCGGGAGCATGGAGATAGGGATTGACGCACTCTGCGACGACTCGCGGCAGTGCCGTCCCGGGGCGTTATTCGTTGCCGTCCGAGGGCATGCACATGATGGACATCGGTTCATTGCAGAGGCTATTCGGAACGGCGCGCGCGGCGTGCTCTGTGAAGAGCCTCCAACACAGGTGCCGGATGGGTGTACGGTGGTATGCACACCGGATACTCGAACGGCTCTGGCTGTGGTTGCCCATCGCTTCTTCGGGGAACCCAGCCGAGCACTCCGGATCATCGGGGTGACGGGGACGAACGGGAAGACAACCACCACCTTCTTCGTGCGCCGTGTTCTGGAGAAGGCGGGCATTCCAACGGGGGTCATTGGCACCACGGGGGCGTACTGTGGAGATGAGCGTCGGGCGCTTCGGCACACAACGCCAACCCCGATCGAGTTCTGCTCGCTGCTTGCCTGGATGCGCGAACGGGGCAGCCACGCTGTCGTTGTGGAAGTGAGCTCCCATGCGCTCGACCAGCGCCGGGTTGAGGCTATCCACTTCGCAGCAGGGCTGTTCACCAATCTCTCGCACGACCATCTGGACTACCACGGGACACTGGAAGCGTATGCACAGGCGAAGCGGCACCTCTTCGAGCTTCTGCCCCCGGATGCCGTAGCTTTTGCCTGCGACAGTGGTGATGGCTGGGGAACATTCATGCTCGCGGCTGCCCGCTGCCGCATGCGGTATCGGGTCGGAATCGGGACCGAGGCAGATATTCCGCTCCGACATCTCCAGGCGAGCCGGACGGGGATTCGCTGGGAAATGTGTCTGCCGAACTGTGCCGAGTGGATACCTTTCCAGAGCCGACTGCTGGGCGAGTACAACGCCTTCAATGCAGCGCTTGCTGTTGCGCTTGGATGGTCCTGGGGTGTGGAACTCCGGCTTCTGCAAGAAGCCATTGCGGAGGCAGAGCCACCGCCGGGGCGGATGGAGCCAATCGCCTTACCTAACGGAGCACTGGCTCTTGTTGACTATGCCCATACGCCCGATGCCTTGCAGCGAGTGCTGCAGGCGGCACGGTGCCTTCTCTCGGCAGGAGGGCGCCTTATCTGCGTCTTCGGCTGCGGGGGCGAGCGTGACCGCGCGAAGCGCCCGCCGATGGGTGCCATTGCTGCCCAGTGGGCAGATATCGTGGTGCTGACCAACGACAACCCCCGTCATGAGCCGCCAGAGCGCATCCTGGAGGACATCCGTTCGGGGATTCCTCCGGAAGCCGCAGCTCGGGTTTTGGTAATCCCGGAGCGCTCGGAGGCTCTCTGGACAGCAGCGCAGATGAGCGCGGCAGGGGACATTCTCCTGGTAGCGGGGAAGGGACATGAGGAGTACCAAGTGCTCGGTGACCGTGTTGTTCCTTTCAGCGATCGGGAAGCTCTGCGTACGATTGCCCAGTGGATGAGGGAGCACATGTCAGTCTCTGATACGGCGCAGCAATGAGGAGCTATGTCTGGACGCTCGGGGGAGGATTCTGCCTTGTGCTGCCGGCATTTGCCTTGGGCGGGAGCGGCGCGTGGTGGCTCCCGCGCTCGGTTGCCCTGGAAGCTCCGAGAGAGCCGCTGCAGTGGTGCTCGGTTCCCCCCACGGCGGTGCTCGAACGCCGTCCTTCGGCGATTCGCTGGCGTCCGTACAACGTACTACGCTACGAGCTCTTCCTCGATTGGGTGCAGCTCATGGCGCGCACGGGCGTCGGGGCTGCTGACCGCGTCTTCCGTGGGCTCAACCGCATCACACTGCGGGTTGACAGCGCCGGTATTCAGCAGCTCGCCTTCGATGCAGCAGCTATGAGCATTGACAGCGTGGCGGTCAATGGGATTCCGGTCGTAGCCTCTCAGCCTGTGGGGGACAGTATCACGGTGCAGCTTCCTTTCTCCGTGGCTGCAGGTGATACCGTGGTAGTAGAGATTGCCTATACGTCCCGCACCGGGCGAAATCTCGGGTTGTACCTCTACCCGAAGGGGCAGTTTGTCGGGCTCGGTCCGGGTGGGGATTCGGTCTTTGTGGAGGAACGCATTGCGTACACGATGAGCGAGCCGGAGGATGCCCGCTACTGGATGCCCTGTAACGATGCTCCGCACGATAAGGCGCTGGCGACTCTCTCGGTTGCAGTACCGGAGAGTGTCTCGGTTGCCTCGAATGGCTGGCTCGATACAGTGATGCAGCTCCCGAGCACGGTGCCTGGTGTGCGTGCCGTATGGGTGTATCGGTGGACCGATACGGTGCCTATCCCGACCTACCTCATGGTGGTGCATGCTTCCCGATATGCCCACATCGCCGATGAGTACGTGCGTCCGGATGGCAGCCGGGTACCGCTGCTCTATTACGTTTGGTCCTCCGATGTGGAAAGCTCTGACACGACAGGGCGACGCTACAATGCGCGGTATGCCTTCCGGAACGTGCCGCAGATGATGCGGGCGTACGAGAGCTTCTTCGGGCGCTATCCCTTCGTCAAGTACGGCATGGCAGCAGTACAGCCCTTTGCCTACGGTGGGATGGAACATCAGACGATGACCACCGTCAATCGCTCCTGGCTGCGAGGGATGGCAGAGCTGGGCATTGCCCATGAGCTGGCACACCAGTGGCTGGGCAATTTGGTCAGCTGTGCGACCTGGAACGACATCTGGCTCAACGAGGGTGGCGCAACCTGGTCAGAGGCACTGTGGCTGGAATGGCTCTTCGGGGCAGAAGCCTACCAGCAGCGGATGGAACGTGCACGCACTGACTACCTTGAGCAGCGCCCCACAGTCATGCAACTCCCGCTCTATGCGCCGCCGCGCTCGCTCATCTTCTTCTATGCTACCACGTACGCCAAGGCGGCATGGGTCTATCACATGATGCGTCGTATGGTGGGTGATAGCCTCTTTTTCCCTGCTCTGCGGGCATATCTGGCACGTCACCGCTTTGGCTCGGCAGAAACAGAAGATCTCCTGGCGTCGCTGCAAGCGGATATCCCCAATCCACCGGTGCCGTGGCGTACCTTCTTCGATCAGTGGGTCTATGCTGCCGGGCATCCGGTGCTGGAAATTCTCCCGTCGGTGTCGCCGCTGCCGAATGGGCGCTACTGGGTCCGCTGCCTGGTGCGGCAGACACAGTCTGGAAGTGCTGTCCCGGCGGTGTTCGTGATGCCCTGGGTGCTGAAATTCCGCGGCAGCGATGGCAGCTATGCCGAGCACCGGTTTGTCAGTACCGCGCGCGAGCAACTGGTGGAGGTGGAGCTCCCGTTTTTCCCCTCCTCTGTGCAGCTCAATGCGGAAGATGTGCTCTGCGAGTACACCGTGGCTCCGGTCTCGGTTGCACCAGCAACGCAGCCTCGCGCGGTCCAGCTGCGAGTAGTGCCGCAACCGGTCCAGGGGGAAGGTGTGCTGGAATTCCAGCTGTCGGAGGCGGGATCTGTGAAGCTGGAAGTGGTTACGCTTACCGGAGCTTCGAGAGTGCTTTACCAAGGCTTTCTCTCGGCGGGGGTATACCACTTCCCGCTCCGGATGGAATCTTCTGCAGCTGGAGTCTATGCGGTACGGCTCTGGATGGATACACAGCCGGCTGCCAGTGTTGTGTTCCAGTGGTCTCCGTAGCATGGTCGAGAGGATCCCCGCAGAGGCAGAAACGCAGCCATACCGGGAGCTTTTCCCGCACTGCCGGGACGGTGTGGTGTATGTGGACCATGCGGCGGTCAGCCCCCTTCCCGTGCCGGTGGTGGAAGCAGTTGAACGATACGTGCGGCGGCGCCATTACGGGAAGCCTGGGCTCGAGTGGGAGTGGGAACGTGCAGCGCGAGCCCGGAAGCTTATTGCCGACCTCATCGGCGCTCCCTCGGAGGCAACGATTGCGCTGATGCCGAATACCACAACGGGGCTAGCTGCTGTGGCACTTGCTCTTCCCTGGTCCTCAGGGGAGAGTGTCCTAGTCGGGGAGTGGGAGTTCCCGGCGGCGGTGTATCCCTGGCGGGCGTTGCAGCGCTTTGGGGTTCGCCTCCGGTTGCTCCCTATGCCGGATGGCGGGCTCACAGCAGAACGCGTTGCTGAGGCGCTCGATGCGAGTGTCCGGGTCGTTGTTGTCAGCGCTGTGCAGTTTCTCTCCGGCTACCGGGTGGACCTCGAAGAGCTCGGACAGCTATGCCGGCAGCGGGGTGTGCTCCTCGTGGTAGATGGCATGCAGGCTGTGGGGGCGGTTCGGCTCGATGTTCGGCGGGCGCAGATTGCAGCGCTGGCGTGTGGGGGGGCCAAGTGGCTGATGGCACCGCACGGCTCGGGGTTCCTCTACCTTGCTCCGGAGCTTGTCGAGCGCCTCACTCCAGGTATTCTGGGATGGCTCGCAGCGGAGAATCCCTGGGACTTCTTCGCTTTCGAGCAGCCGCTGGCAGCCACAGCGCGCCGCTTCGAGGGCGGCTCGCTAGACGTCGGTGCTATTGTTGGACTCTGTGCCGCTCTGGAGCTGCTCCACACCTATGGTCCTGACCGTGCTGAGCAGCGTCTCCGGGCGCTGAGTACCTATCTCTGGGAACGTCTCCGGGCGGAGTTCCCGGAGCTCCCTCTCTTGACCCCTGCCCAGGCGGAACGGCGTGCCGGTATTGTGACGCTCCGCGTGGGCAGTCCGGAAAGAGCGGCAGCCCTGGTCAAAGAGCTAGCGCAGCGCCGGATCTACTGCTCTGCCCGGCTGGAATACGTTCGCTTCTCGCCGCACTGGTACAATACCGCGGCGGAGCTGGAACAGCTGGTGGCAGCGCTCCGAGATATCCGTGCCGTCAGAGGTTGGCATATGCAGGGGATGGCACCATGAAGGCGTCCCTTACCGATCAGGAACGCCGGCGACGGGAGGAATTGGAGCTCCTCCGGCAGGCAGGCGTCGAGCCATACCCTTATAGCTACGAGCGGACGCACACCATCGAGCAACTTCGCCGAGGAGTTGCCGAAGCCTCGGTGGAGACCTTTGCGGATGTGTCGCTGGCCGGGCGCATCATGGTCTTCCGCCGCATGGGAAAGGCAACCTTCGCTGACGTCCAAGATGAAAGTGGGCGGCTGCAGCTCTACTTCCGTGCCGATACTCTCGGGGAACGCTACGAGTTGCTGCGTTTGCTCGATATCGGCGATATCATCGGTGCCCGGGGCTTCCTCTTCTACACCCGAACTGGCGAGCTCACGCTCCATGTCCTTTCCTACCAGCTGCTCTGCAAGGCTCTGCGTCCTATCCCGGTTCCGAAGGAGGAGATCGATGAGCAAGGACGGCGAATCCGGCATGATGCCTTCACAGACAAAGAGCAGCGGTATCGGCGGCGGTATGTTGACCTGATTGTCAACCCTGAGGTGCGCGACGTTTTCCGCAAGCGAGCGCGTCTGCTGCGGGCTCTGCGTGCCTTCTTCGATGCCCGTGGCTGGTTGGAGGTGGAAACCCCAATTCTGCAGCCACTCTACGGTGGAGCACATGCACGCCCGTTTACAACCTACTACAACGCGCTGGACCGGCATTTCTATCTTCGCATTGCGACGGAGCTCTACCTCAAGCGGCTGATCGTGGGCGGATTCGAAGGGGTTTACGAAATCGGCAAGAACTTCCGGAACGAAGGGATGGATCGGCTCCACAATCCGGAGTTCACCGCGCTGGAGCTCTACGTTGCCTACCGGGATTACGTCTGGATGATGGAGCTGGTCGAGGAGTTGCTCGTCTACGTTGCCCAGGAGGTGAACGGGACAGTGGAGCTGCGGCGGGGGGAGCATCGCGTTGAGCTGCGACGTCCTTTCCGCCGGGTGCGCTGGTATGACGCTGTGCGGGAAGCAACTGGATTGGAACTCCGAGGGCGTACGGCAGAGGAGCTCTCTCAGGTAAGCCGTCAGCTTGGGCTGGAGTTGCCCCCAACGGCGTCAGAACCCAAGCTGCTCGATGAGCTCTTCACCACCTTCGTCCAACCTCGGCTCATTGAGCCCACCTTCGTGCTGGACTATCCCCTCAGTCTCTCGCCGCTGGCGAAACGACATCGCAGCGACCCGGACGTTGCTGAGCGCTTCGAGTTGTTCCTCTTCGGGATGGAAATTGCCAATGCCTTCTCCGAGCTGACCGACCCGCTGGAGCAGCGCCAGCGCTTCCTCCAGCAAGCCCGGTGGCGGGAGAAAGGAGATTTGGAAGCGATGCCGCTTGACGAAGATTTCCTGGCGGCTCTCGAGGTCGGCATGCCGCCGACGGCGGGCTTGGGGATTGGCATTGACCGCCTGGTGATGATTCTCACCGAGCAGCCGACCATTCGCGATGTGATTCTCTTCCCCCACATGCGTCCAGAGGAAGAGGTGCCGATGGATGTCTCAGAAGAGACCTCATGACCGATGGGATACACGCCCTTACCTCGCTCGGTGATCCCTGTCCAGCGCCCTGTCCGGCAACACCTCTGGGTCCATGCGCTCCTGTTCGGGGCAACCTTTTTCTCCGTCTTGCTGGCCGGCGTTCAGTGGATGGGGAAAGACCCGCTGGAGCTTTCAAACCTCCACTACGGTGTGACCTATGCGGTGCTGATCCTCTGTTTCCTCAGCGCGCATGAGTTTGGGCACTACTTTGCTGCGCGCTTCCATCGGGTGGATGTGACACTGCCGTACTTTCTGCCCGTGCCGCTCCCCTTCTTCTTCCCCTTTGGGACACTCGGAGCGGTGATCCGGACACGTTCTCCGATTCTCTCCCGGCAGGCGCTCTTTGATATCGGCATTGCTGGTCCTCTGGCGGGTTTTGTCGTCAGCGTCGTGATTCTCGTGATCGGCTTCCAGACGCTGCCGCCGCAGAGCTACATCTACGCTGTCCATCCGGAATACGTGCAGCTGGGTTCCATTCCTCCGTGGGGGCTGCACTTCGGAGATATTCCGCTTTACCATTGGCTGGCAGCTGTGTTTGCAACGTCGTCGGGCTTTCTGCCGCCGATGAACGAGATGTACCACTACCCCTTCCTGTGCGTGGGGTGGTTCGGGCTATTTGTGACGATGCTGAATTTGCTGCCGCTGGGGCAGCTCGATGGCGGGCACATCACCTATGCGCTCTTCGGGGAAGCGCATCGGGTCATTGCCCGGGTGGTCTGGTGGGGGCTTGTCCTGCTCGGGATGGGTCCGGTCTTCGGCTGGGTAATGGGTGCCTTGAGTGGGGATTCACCGAACGCGGTGGTGCAGCTGCTTCAGCAGACGCTGTTGCCTGTGCTGCGTGGTATAGAGCAGATTGCTCCGTGGTACTATCGGGCGTGGGAGGGTTGGCTGTTCTGGGCGGTGTTCACACGGTTATTGATCCGCCTGGAGCATCCGCCGGTGCCGGACCCTGAACCCTTGACACCGGGACGGCGTCTGCTGGGGTGGCTCGCGCTGGGGATTTTCGTGGTGTGCTTCAGTTACAACGGCATCTACGACGTGCCCCCGCCGCCGGGCTTTTTGCCCGCGCCCTGAGCTGTGCCGACGTAGCGGAAGTTGATGTGCCGCCGCTTGAGGTCAACGTCGAGGAGCTGCACCTTGAGCCGGGAGCCGAGCGTGAAGACCGTCCGTGTCCGCTTGCCAACGAAGCGGTA
Organism: bacterium HR21; assembly: GCA_002898295.1. GTDB lineage: Bacteria > Bacteroidota > Ignavibacteria > Kapaibacteriales > HRBIN21 > HRBIN21. Next base: position 38,660 of record BEHX01000005.1, on the reverse strand, counting down.
GCGGCGTTCGTCGAAGACGTAGAAATCCTCGGGCATCTCCCGAAGCGGCAGCAGCCCTTCCAGGTAGACCTTGTCCAGCAGCAGGAAGAGCCCAAAGGAGGCAATCCCCGTCACTGTTCCCCAGAATTTGCGTCCAAGCAGGCGGCTGGCCAAGAGGACCTGCGCCACTTTCGTCGAGGCCCGCTCGGCTTCTACCGCGAGCTGCTCCCGAGCCGAGCAGTGCTCGCCGGCATGTTCCAAGTATTCTCGCAGGGAGCGGAGTCGGTGGGCAGAGGGTTTGCGAGGGCGGGAGTATTCCTTCAAGAGCCGGTGAGCAATCAGATCGGGATAACGTCGGATTGGCGAGGTAAAGTGCGCATACGCGGCAAATCCCAGCCCGTAATGCCCAATGTTGTAGGGCGAGTAGACCGCCTTCGCCATAGCGCGCAGGAGAAATTGGTGGATGATGAGCTTCTCGGGACGCTTCTCCAGATGCTGCAACAGCTCCATCCACTCGTGGGAAGTCTCCGGCTGCCGACGGACAGGCAAGCCCAGAGCGCGTAAGAGTTCGATCACTTCCTTGACCTTCGCAGGGTCGGGAACATCGTGGATGCGATAGAGGAAGGGCAGCGGCTCGGACAACCCCCAGCGGCGAGAGCGGTCTTGTACAAACTGCGCCACCGTGCGGTTGGCTGCCAGCATGCACTCTTCGACAAGGCTGGTGGAGTCCGTGCGCATCTTCGGGAGGACCTCCACGGGGAAGCCATCGGCATCGAGGCGGAATTTGAGCTCCAGTGTCTCGAAGTCAATCCCGCCTTCGCGGAAACGGCGCCTCCGGAGAGTTTGTGCCAGTTCATGGAGAAGCAGGAGCTGCTCGGCGTAATCTCCCTGCCTGCTCTGGAGGATGTGCTGAACCTCCTCATAGGTGAAGCGGCGCCGGCTACAGATGACCGATTCACACAGCTCGTACCGCCGGAGGACACCGGCAGGTGTGAATTCCATCAGCACTGAGTAGGTCAGCCGGTCCTGCCCCGGCATCAAGGAGCAGATGTTGGTAGAGAGCACCTCCGGAAGCATCGGCACGACGCGGTCTACCAGATACACGCTCGTGCCGCGCTGGAAAGCTTCGCGGTCGGTCAGGCTCCCTTCGGGTACGTAGAAGCTGACATCGGCAATGTGGACACCGAGCAGGAGGTTCCCATTGGGGAGGCGTTCGATAGAGAGCGCATCGTCGAAATCTTTGGCATCCTCGGGATCTATGGTGAAGGTAATCTGCTGGCGGAGGTCTCGGCGCCGGGCGATTTCCTCGGCAGTCGGAGGGTGCGCAAGGCGATGGGCTTCGTCTTCCACCGCTGCAGGGAAGCGGAAGGGAAGCTGGAATTCCTTCAAGATGCTGGCAAATTCAGCTCTCGGATCGCCGGCTCGTCCGAGGATTTCCACAACTTCCGCTTCCGGACTCTTCAGCGGATCGGTCCAGCGCGTCAAGCGGGCAAGCACCTTGTCGCCGTGCCGTGCTCCGTGGAGCTTCTCTGCTGGCAAGAGGAAGTCCACGTAGTAGGCCTCCTCATCGGGGACCAGGAAGAAGAAGCTGCCGTCATACTCGACCGTTCCGCTGATAAGCTCCCGGGAGCGTTCCAGGATGGAGACTACCTCTCCCCGGGGCTTTCGGCGAGAGCTTTCCTGTAGGGGGCGGACCAGGACGCGATCGCCGGGGAGAGCGGTATTGAGGTGGTGGCGTCGAACGATAACTTCCGGATACTCTGGGTGGGGACTGCGCACTACGCCGATTCCGTGCTCAATGCTGAGCACCCCTTCCAGGAGCGTTTGCTCCGGAAGCGAGCGGAGGCGGTAGCGGCGACGTGCCCCGCGTTCGATGATGCCTTGTGCCTGAAGCCACTCGAGCGTGCCGAGCAGTTCTTCATAGCGCGGGTCTTCCCGCGCAATGCCCAGTTGGCGGGCAAGCTCGTAGAGCCGGAGGGGACGCCGACGGAGCAGGCGGAGGATGTCTTCGACGAGCTTCGGGTAAACAGGGCGCTCCATCGGTTGTCAGGCGTAAGGGATGACGGTGTTTCCTTTCTGGGCGGCTTTCTCCAGGGCTGTCAAAACGGCGCGGAGCACCTCTTCTCGGCTGCGGTGCTGCCGCAGAGTGGTCAGCCCAATGCTCACCGTTGTGCTCATCCGGTGCTGCTCGAAGACAAACAAGGTGGTGGCAATCTGCTTGCGGACCTTCTCTGCCCAGAGGTGGGACTGCGTCAGCTCTGTGCCGGGCAAGAGAATCCCGAGGGTATCTTCGCTGAGATAGCCCACGACGTCGCAGCCCCGCAGGTGTGTCCGGAGGATGGGCAGAACGTGCGTGAGGAGGAGCTCGCGCAGGCGGGGAAGGGCAATCGTAGAGAGAACGCCGTAGCGGTCAAGGCGGAGGGCGCAGAGCGTGGCATCGGTACCGAGGAGGTGAGCACGTTCGAGCTCTTCTGCGATCCGGTAGCGGAAGCCCTCTTGAGTCCAGATCCCGGAGGTGGACTGAAACCATAGCCCTCCACGGAGTAGCTCGTCCCAGTAGCGGTGTTCCAGCAGGCTCCCGCTCCAGAGACCGAAGGTTTCTGCCAGTTCCAACTCCTTCGGCAGGAGCGGCTCAGGGGTCTCGCAGTAGAGGGCACCGTAGGCATGGGTCGCGGAGCACAGGGGGATGACATACGCAGTGTGGGCTTCCAGTGCTGGGGGTTCCTGGGGATGGAGGCGATGGGGTTGCGAGCGCCCATCCCACTGCTGGACGTGCCCGCTATAGAGTGCCTCGCCGAGCAGCGTCTGCTCGAGCCGGCAGGGAACCGACCGGAGATGATGCCAGCTGTGGGGAGCTCGCAGTGCGGTGATACGCCATTGCCGCTGGTGTTGGCTATAGAGGCAGAGCACGAGGACGGGCGCAGGGAGGAGTTCTGCCCACAGGGAGAGCAGCTGCTCGGGGAAGGTTTCCTCTGGCTCGGTGCTCAGCTTCCAGAGGCTCCGGGCGTACTCCCAGAGCCGACTCTGCTGGAAAAGCTCGTAGTGCTGGATATAGCTCTGCAGCAAACCGCTGATGAGGAGCACGACGTGCCCGAGCAGGCTTACCGTCATTGCCGTATATGCTTGCGCGTGGGGACTGTCCAGGCAGAGAACCCCCACAGGGCGGGCATGCAGGAGGATGGGGACACCGACAAAGGAGCTCGTGCCGGCGCTTTGGCGGTAGTAGGGCAGCAGCTCCACTTCGGCGCTGGGTTGGAGTTCTGTCACAATCTCGGCTCGTCCGTCGAGAACGATCTGGCTGACAACGTCGCGCCCGAGTGGGAAGGTACGCTGTTCAGAGCGGAAGAGCTCCGGATGCTCCGACTGCCAGCACTCCAGCACGAGGAGTCCCCGTTCGCTGTCAAGCCAGAAGAGAGCAGCAGTCTGCGAAGGGACAATGGCGCGGACAAACGTGAGGATGCGGTCCAGCAGGGCGTGGAAAGCGTGACGCGGTTCGCTCGGTGGTGCAGAGGAAGGGGTGAGCACGAATTCCGGCAGAGTCACGGCGCGCAGACGTGCTGCTGGGGGTTCGGCTGCCGGTGAGGTAGTCGGCGCTGATGGTGCTGCTGGCGGAGCTGGCGTTGAACGCCGGGGACGACGTCCAACGATACGGACGCTGGAGGTGTCCTCCACGAATTCCTCCAATGGCGGGGTCTCAGACGCCGTGGGAGGAGCGCTGGTGGGGTCTGTGCTGGCGAAGGTTTCGGCAAAGTCATCGAAGATCAGCCGGGTGCTGCGCGGCTCCTGCCGGATGGTTGTCTTCAGCTGTTCTGCTTGCGAGCGGAGGGTGGGGGAATACAGGCTCTCTTCGCTGAGCCGCTGGGAGATGAGCAGGAAGAAAGCGAGCGCTCCCAGGAGGGCGATGGAGACACCGATGAGGCGAACGGCGGCATCGTCAAGAACAAGAGCAATCAGCAGACCCACGAGCACAACCCCGGCAGCCAGCCAGTCAATGGGGGTAAGCAGGCGCAAGAGCCGCTTTACTTCTTCGACCATCCTCGTCGGACAAGCTGGAATTGGACTCGGGTGCGTGCCTCCTGCCGAAAGCGCTCGCTGTGCTTCTGTACGGTGTCACGGAGCAAGACTTCAAAGCGGGTCTGGAGCTGGATGTCTTTCGCAACGGTGTAGCCTTGCTGCGCATCAATGAGGATGAGTCCGCTGCCACTCAAGGCTTCATCCCGCAGGGTGGCTTCCATATCGCCCTGTCGGAGGCGCCGTTGCAGAGGACGCGAGCGCAGAGTTGCTTGGATCTCGACCAACTTCCTATCCCCTGCCGGGCGTACGCCGAGGATGCGGTATTCGGCGACGTTACGCATGGGGAAGGCAGAGGCAAGCATATCAGGGTACTCATGACGCCAGCTCCAGGTGCTGTCGAGCGGTTCGGGAGGGAAGGCTAAGTATTCCTGCTGCAATGGACGGTACATCTGCTCTTCGAGCCGCTGCTTCATCAGCTCGTCGAGGCTCTCCGGGAGTGTATCCGGGGAAAGCTGCCGAATCCGCCGCAGCAGTGCTTCGAGCCCAAAGATGGAATCAATCTGCCCGTCGCGGGTAACGAGCATCCGCACCTCCGTGCCCAGGAGCGCTGTCAGATGGGCGTAATTCGGGTTTGCACGGTCGGAGGAGTCGCGGGAATCGTAGCTGAACCGCTCCAACACGCCACTGCTTCCCGACGCCGCGAAGCGAGCTTGCAGAGAGTCGATGCGGAGAGTGCATTCAATACGCCCGTCAGGGTGCAAGGAACGGATGGTCTTGAGGTAGTATTGCCGGACGAAGCTGGTCTGCTCCAGTGTGTCTTGGCGCACGGTGTCTATCCGGGTCATCCAGTAGGCATACCACTCCGTGGGCTGGACGGCGTAGCGGGGCAGTTGTGGAATCTCCCCAGCAGTTGGAGGCATGAGAGTGTCGGCTGTGAGGAACGCGGCTGTAGTCTCTGCTCCAACCTCTGCAGTGCTCTGGGAGCTATACCGGTGCGGACCGCAGGCGAGAGGGGAGACGAGGAAGCTCAGGCAGAGGACAATTACTCTTCGCGCAGGAAACGCCATGAGAAGGTAACCTGGACAGTTTGACGGAAGGGGGTGCTGCCCCTCAGAGGGGTAGCGGTATATTCGGTGTGAGCGTGAAGTTCCGAGCTGGTGATGAGCCCTCGGGGAGCCAGCTCGACAGCAATCTGAGCGTGTCCAGTTGCGTGATCGATCTGCACTGGGGTCCGGGGCATATCCGGAAGCCACGCGGTGGCAGAGACGCTCTGTAATGCCGGCAGGACGCCAACGATGAGGCGGCTGGTATCGCCGGGACGAGCGATATGGATGTGTGCCGTATCGCGCCATTCCACACCTTCGATCCAGAGCGTGACCAGACGCTGCCAGGTGGAATCCTCCCGGATGCGGGTACCAGGGATAATCCCCTTGTGCATGTCAAAGAGAGCTGCCCACCGAGCATCCGAGACAGCAGCCAGTTTCGATGCCAGCAGCAGAGTGTCGGTGCCGAGCTCATTGCGGAGATAGTCCCGCAACCACTGGAGCTGCTCGCCACCGATGCGGGCAATGTCGCCGTAGGGGGAAAAGAGAATCTCCGGCTCAGTGCCCAGCAGCATGCTGGTGAACTCCACATCGGGGATGCGGCGGGAGAGCTGTTCAGGGTGCTCACTGTCGAAGGCAACGGTGAGCGTGTCCTGCTGCAGACGGTAAGTAAGTCGCTCGACCCGGCAGGCAACCTCGGTCATCTGGTTGTCCCGTTCGGTAAAAGCGTAGAAGCGGAGCAAGTACCGTGCCTGACGCTGCCATCGCTGTAGGGTGCCGTCGGGGAGGTGCCGTTCGACCCGGGTGGATTCACTCAGCTCGTAGTAACGGATACGCCCCACGGGGAAGGATGCCAGCAGCCGTGGGCGCAGGGGCTCCCGGACGGCAGGGGACTCACCGGCGATCTGTGCGTGTAGCTGCAGCGGACAGCTCGGCAGCAGGAGCCAGAGGGCTAACCACAGCACGGTACTCTCTCGCCCTCTGGGCGCCCTACAGCGCGTGGTCCACCAGCTCAGTGAGGCTGAAGAAGAAGGCAATTTCCCGTTCAGCGTTCTCCGGTGAGTCAGACCCATGAATGGCGTTTTCTCCAATGGAGGTTCCAAACCGATGGCGGATCGTTCCTGGGGCAGCCTGTCGTGGATCGGTAGCGCCGATGAGTGCCCGGAAGTCTTCAACTGCCCGCTCCTTTTCCAGCACCATGACGACGATGGGACCACTGCTCATAAAGCGCGTCAGCTCCTCGAAGAACGGGCGTCCGCGGTGGACTTCGTAGAAACTCTCAGCTTGGGCTTTGGTCATCTGCACAAGCTTCATGCCGATGATGCGGAAACCGGCATGCGTGATAGCGCTGATGATTTCTCCGACGACATTCCGCCGAACGGCGTCCGGCTTGATGATCGCAAGTGTGCGGGTTCTCATGACGATTTTCGCCGACGACTCTTCTGCTGTTTGACCGCTCCGGTGGGTTGGCGATCACGCTGCGCTACTACGGTAGCGACAGTTTTGCCGATGTGAGCAGGGGATTCCACAACGGTAATTCCGGCGGCTTCGAAGGCAGCAATTTTCTCCGCCGCCGTTCCTCGCCCGCCGCTGATGATAGCGCCTGCATGCCCCATGCGGCGTCCGGGTGGCGCTGTCCGCCCAGCAATGAAGCCGATAACAGGCTTCGTCATGGAGTGCCGCACGTACTCAGCAGCTTCCTCTTCTGCTGTCCCCCCAATTTCCCCGATGAGCAGGACAGCCTCCGTCTCGGGATCGTCGTTGAACAGCGCCAGAAGGTCAACGAAGCTGGAGCCGACAATGGGATCGCCTCCGATGCCGATGCATGTGGATTGCCCTATCCCGAGATCGCTCATCTGCTTGACCGCTTCGTATGTCAATGTCCCACTGCGGGAGATAACGCCGACGCGTCCGGGACGGTGGATAAAGCCTGGCATGATGCCGATTTTGCACTCCCCCGGTGTGATAATCCCAGGGCAGTTCGGTCCGATGAGCCGCGAGCGGCTTCCCCGCAGAGCTTCGCTGACGATCACCATGTCCCGAGTGGGGATGCCTTCGGTGATGCAGACAATCAGCGGGATTTCTGCCTCGATAGCTTCCAGCAAAGCGTCCAGGGCGAAAGGCGCGGGGACAAAGATAACCGTGGCATTCGCTCCTGTTGCCTGGACAGCTTCCCGGACGGTATCGAAGACCGGGACCGGTTGCGGGAAGATGTCAGAGCCTTTTCCGGTGTAGAGCGTCCCTCCTTTTCCCGGAGTGACACCACCGACTACCTGGGTGCCATACTGCAGCATTTGCGCTGTGTGGAAGGTGCCTTCCGTTCCCGTAATGCCCTGGACCAGGACGCGTGTGTGTCGGTTGACCAGAATGCTCATCTGGGATACGAGAGGCTGAGAGAACCGCACAAACTTACGGTGCTTTCCACGAAGCACACTATGGGAAGTTGAGTGGGAGCTGGATGGTTCGGAGCCGTTGCAGCCAGAGCGAGCCGCACTGGCGATAGGCACGGCGCAGGGAGCTGAGAGGCTCGGTCAGCAGCCCGAGCACGTTCCCCAAGAGCCGAAAGTGGAGCTCCTCGAAGCGGTAGCCGTAGCGGCGGCTCCAGTGCAAGGACTGCCGAAGGGTGTGGTAGAGCCTCTCTCCCGGGCGCGCCGGGTCGAGAGCTTCTACCTGGAGGCGTACAAGCGCCAGATGGAGGATCCCTCGGCGATCTTCAGTTTGGCGGAATAAGGTCTCGGCTGCTGCGCAGCGGGCTTCTGCGAGGTCCAAGCGGCGCTGCAGCAGGTACGCCATGGCTTCGCCCCAAAGGGTATAGGCATAGCTGACCCGGTCGCCGATTGCTTCGTAGTGCAAGCGGGCAATATCGAAGTAGTGGTGCGCCGTTTCCCAGTTGCCGAGCAGACGATATGCATTGGCGATGCCGCAAGCGGAGTAGGCAATGGCAAAGGTATCCTCGTGGCGGAGTGCCCAGGCGTGAGCCCGGCGGTAGTAGGAAAGGGAGCGTTGCGGCGCGCCTTGCATGCGGGAGAGCCCGCCGAGGGCACAGAGGATGTACGTTGGGCTACTGAGCTTGGAGTCTCTCTGGAGGCGGAGAGCCTCTTTCAGGTATGCAGAGGCGGTACGGAAATCCCCAGCAAAGCGTAGTGTAGTTCCCAGTGCCCATAGGGTGTGCAGGACGCCCTCTGTGTCGTGCTGCTGGCGGTATGTCTGGAGGGCTTCCTCCAGCAACTGCCGTGCTGGCTGCAGTTGCCCCAGGGCACGGAGAGCAAGGGCTTGCCCAACGAGGGCGTCGGTCGCGGTGCCCTCCCCAGGAGTGCACTGGGAGAGCGTACGGTAGAGCTGGAGCGCTCGACGGAACGATCCTGCCAACCGGAGACAGTGGGCTCGGTGGAGCTGACAGGTGTACCAGTCGGGGCTTTCTGGCGGAAGCAAGCGAGAAAGCTGGGCATAGAGCCGTGCTGCTTCTGCGTAGCGACTCTCTGTATAGGCATGCTCGGCACGCTCCCAGAGAGCCTCCAGCGTGCTCCCCTGGAGAATCGGCATCAGCGGAACATTTCCTTGATCATGCCCCACGTGCGGCGAACAGCACTGACGTTGTAGGCAACGGTGACGGTGGCGCTATACGACGTGCTCCCGTCTTTGCCCACGATTTTGATGCGGTACGTGTAGAGGCTCTGTTCTGGCGTGGCGGGACGCAGGACATCGCGGTCTTCGTACGTGTACGTTGCCGGTGCTCCCTGCGGTTCGACAGACGCCAGAGTCCGGAATTCCGGCAGGCTCGAGCTGGAACGCTGCACTTCGTAACGGGCAACGCCTTCTTCCCGGCTGACGCGCCATTCCAGGAGAATACTCGAACGCTGCGGGCGGGCGGTAAAGCTATCGATCACAACCGTGGCAGCAAATGCCAGTGTCACAAAGCAGAGAAAGCTCCCAGCTCCCAGCGCCCACCGTCCCATTGGTTGGCTACGTCATCGGAGTTGCGCACCCGCAGGGACTCGAACCCCGAACCTTCTGGTCCGTAGCCAGACGCTCTATCCAATTGAGCTACGGGTGCGCTATGCCGTGCTGCTCTGCGCAGCAAGGCGTTGGCGGAGTGTTTCGACGAAGTGCGCCAGCCGCGATTTTCTGTTCGCAGCGGCGTTGTCGTGGATGACTCCGCGGGCAGCCACCTTGTCAATGACACTGTAAGCTCGGCGTAGAAGCTCCTCTGCCTGCTCTACCGTTGTCGACTGGTAGACGGCTTTGATTGCTTCCTTCAGCAGACGCTTGTTCCGGCGGTTGTACGCCCGCCGCCGTTCCGATTGCCGAACCCGCTTCTTTGCAGAGCGATGATGGGGCATTGACCTAACCGGAGCCATCCAACAGCGTGCAAAATTATGAAGCCGTGCGGGTTTTCAGAAGGAGGTGTTCGACGCTCTCGCCCCGCGCGGCTTTCCGGCTGACGGCATCGGCAAGCCGGACCGGCTCCGGCAGACGGTATCCTCGGCAACAGTGCAGGACAAACTCGACGGCGAACGCCATATCCACCCGGTGCCCAATGGAAACGTAGACAGGTTTGACATTGGCTCGCGTTCGGAGAGCCATCGCGATGATTTCTCCCCGATCCCACACTGGGGCAGTACTGCCGACGTGTGCTGCCAGCTCACCTTCCAGGCGCCCGCAGAGGAGCGATTTTGCGCACCCGATGCTGGGCAGCCCGGTCAGAACTCCGAGGTGGGATGCAATCCCAAGCCGCCGGGGATGGGCAATGCCCTGCCCGTCGCAGAGGAGAATGTCCGGGGCAGTGGAGAGCGATTCCAACGCCTGCAGGATTGCCGGAGCTTCGCGGAAGCTCAGCAAACCTGGAATGTACGGGAATTCCTCCTTCCGGGCGGCGATAGCGATGTCCCGTACACGGAGACTGGGTAGCTCCAGCACAATCGCAGTTCCCCAGACCATGCCCCGACCGTACGCTGCATCAACTCCGGCAACCGTCTGTGGCGGGTAAGGCAGCTGCAGCTCCCGGCAAACACGCTGCGCCCATTCCCGTTGAAGGCGGAGAGCCTCGGCAACAGAGACCCTCCACCATGGCTGAGGGACTCCCTCCATACCCTATCGCACCAGTGGAACGAGAAGCCGCATGAGCTCGCCTTCCTGTTCCGTGCTCACCGAGAGCAGGTAGAGACCAGCCGCCAGCCTCCAAGAGGGTAGCACGAGCGTATGGTCTCCTTCAAGGATGCCCTGCCATTGCCAGCACTGGCGCCCTTCGAGCGTCAGCAGGTGGAGTGTCCACTGTTGCCGGATGGGACTCCTCACGTGGACGGCGATACCATCATCCTGAAGATCAACGCGTGCCCAACTGCCGAGACGAATTCCGAAACGGCTCACGCCACAGAAGAGCACCGTGAGGCGCCCATCGGTTGTGACTAGCACTGTGTGTTTCTGCGCTACGAGCTGGGCTTCAGCGAAGTGGAGCGGTGTTTCAGACGGAAGGGATGCGAGCGCAACCCCAACCAATGTCCCAACCAGCTGTGGGAGCGTCGTGTCCAGCTTGGGAATCACAGGGAGGGTGCAGCGAAGGTGCCCGTTCCCATCGTAGGTAAAGGGTACCGGGACAGTGGTCCCCCGCATCTCCAGCGGCAGGAGCAACGCGGGGTCGAAATGCAGCTCGATGCTGATCTGCTCCAATCCCGCACGCGGGCTTGCCCCTTGGAGCCAGAGCGGAATCCGGACCGTATCTCCCGGGCGAGCAACGTGGTGCGCAATCCAGAGTCGGAAGGGGTAAAGCTCCATTGGTACCCGTGCGTGAAGCTCTGCCCCAACCGTGACCAGGCAATGAGGCGAGCGCCCTTCGATGGAGAGTGTCCCCTGGAAAACACCAGAATCGCTTGCCGTAAACCGAACGCGCAGAGGTACCTGTCCTCCCGCCGGCAGGGTGAACGGGAGCGGCGGTCCCTCGACAGCAAAGCCCGCCACAGGAGGCTCAATCCGAATGCTCTCCACCCGGATGTCCAAGCTCGATGGATTGCGCAGCAGAATATCGTTCGTCGCGGTCTCTCCGTTCCAGACCGAGCCGAAATCCACCGGAGCCGGCTCGAGCAGCAGCCGAGGATGGAGCCCCAGAACGCGGAGCTGTACTTCCCGCTGCTGTCCGCAGAGTGCGGTCCGCAGGCGGACGGTAACCGTTGTAGGACCTTCCGGCAGCTCCGAAGGGATGAGGAGCAGACGCACCGAATCCGAGCCCTTTGCCGGTACTCTGACAGCGGGCGTCTGGAGTCGGAATCCGGCTGCCGGAGGTACGAGCTCGGCAATGACAGTGTCGGGCAGAGTCCCGGTGTTCGAGACGGGGATGGCAAAGGCACGCTCGGTCTGGCAGACCTCGACGCTCCCGAGCTCAACGCTCTCGACGCTCTCGAGGGTGGAGCGAGCAAACTCCGAACGCAGGAGGTAGCGGTACTCAATGGTATCCAAGTACCCAGGGATGGGCGTCGATGCGACGAACCGCAGGACGAGAACCGCTTCGACACTCCCTTCCTGGCTCTGGCGCACATGGACCCGAACCGGGAGTGCCTGCAACGGCGGGAGTCGGTACGGCGTCGGTGGGAACAGAGGCTCAAAGACAGGTGTGGGCGGCTCAAGGAAGACAGATTCTAGCACCAGAGGAGTTGTGTGGTCCGGGTTCGGGTCAACTATCCACGTCAAGACAACGACCGTATCCAGCGGTGTGCACGCTCGGGAGAAGGTTCGGCTGCCATCAACCCTTGCGATGGCTTGGAAGTCAACAGGGATGCAGAGGGAGAAGGGGCACTCGGCGTCGCTTTCCAGGCAGAGCGTCCCAGTATAGCGTTGCTCGTTCCCTGGGGCAAGCTCGATGAGGAGGGTATCAGAGGAACCGCTCGGGAGCCAGGTGCCGGGCGCAGGTTCTACGAGGGTAACCCACGGCGGAGCGGGAGGATTCCACCGGATGCGGTCAAGCCGAACGTGGGCGGAGCCGGTGGCGGTCAGCACGATGGGAATCGTTTTTCGGCTGCCAGCACGCACAACAGCCACCAAGCGTTGTGGGGCAGCTTCCACCGCAGGACGAATCCCCTCCCCGCGGACCAGGATCACCAGGCGTTCCCCGCACGGGGCTGCAGTCACCACGACGCTATCTACGAAGCTGCCTTCCCAGACTGGGGTGAAACGGATGCGGAGCCCGACGGAGTCGCCTCCCAGGACGAGCGGAGGATTGCGTCGGTCTTCCAGCTCGGCGGCGAACGGCGGGGATACGCGCGGCTGTGTGAGGAATGCCGTCAGCGTCCCGCGGTTTTCCAGCCGAAGGCGCAGTTCGCGAGTCACCCCTAGGCAGACGCGACCGAAGTCGTACGCTGTCAGCTCAGCGGTGAGCTGGCTCCGCCGGGCTTCTCCGGCGAGCTCTATCCGGAAAGGATTTTTGCGCCCGCGGACAGCCGTGGAGTCGTTGTTTTCCAACCACAGCGTTGCTGTAAACGGTCCTTCCGTCGGGGGCTGCAGGAGCAGCAGCAGCGTATCAGTCCGTCCGGGAGCAATGCGGACGGGGAAGCTCTGCCCACTGGTCCAGCCCAGGAGTGTGACCGTGCCCGACGGGGACTCTGTCAGCCATGCGCGGCTGATGCGCAAGGTGTCGTTGCCCGTGTTCGCAATCGGCAGCGAGTCTAGGCGGCTCATCTGACACTGGAGGGAAAAGGTCCGGCTGCCGGGAGCGGTGAGAATCGGCGAGACACCGTAGGCGCGCACAACAATGAGGGTCTCCCGCCGACATGGCTCCAGAAAGACCCGGAAGCGGCTCTCCACCCAGCCGGTATCGAGAAGCAGAGCGCTGAAGGTGACTGCCGTGCCCTGAGGAGGGATAGAAAGCGGCAGGGGGCTTTCCGGACGGATTGCCGCACTTCCCCCAGCCCAGTCAATGCGAGTGATGACGGCACTGTCGCGACTGTACCACGTCAGCTGTGCCAAGGTCCGTACACCGCATGGCACAGAGAGCATGAGCAGGGTGTCGCGTTCGGGGAAGCCGTCTTTGTTCCGTGCTGTCCCGACCAGTTCCACACGGCGCACCATGCCATCGGCGAAGCGTGCTATCAGCTGCGCTCGATGGGACCCTGTGCGGCTCGGCTCGAAGCGCACCGTCAGCGGAGTCCAGGAACAGGGCTGCAAGATCGCAGTGAGAGGAAAGCTCACCAAGCGGAACGCTGCGGCATCGGGTCCAGCAATGCTCAGCGTCACTTGGCTCGGAGCGACCGAGCGGTTCTGCAGTCGCACGGTGATGTCCACACTACCCGGAATGCAGACTTCGGGGAAAAGGAGCGTATCACGCTCGAAGCGGCGATCTGCCGGTCCGTATCGCCAGACACCCTGACCGACAACCCAGCCGAGGGTGTCGTGGACAAACCAGATGTCGTCCAGATGGAGCGTGGTATCAATGCCACAATTGCGCAGCTGCCATGTCTGTCCACCGTCGGAGGTGAAGTAGACAGCACCGTTGTAGCCGCATGCCCAGCCTGTGGTAGGCGATAGCAGGAAGGCCCCGAACATCGGGCGTCCGGTAACGAACTCGCGCCAGGTTCCCCCGCCGTCGGTGGAGAAGCGCATCCCGCCGGTATTCCCCTGTCCGCTGCAGCTTGTCCCGGCAAAGGGCAAGAGGAAAGAGTTGCCAAAGCGGGTAATCTCTTCCTGCCACACGTTTGACCCTGTCGTGGCAAAAACGCTCCAGGTCTGCCCGCTGTCGGTTGTGCGCCAGAGGCGTCCGCTGCTGACGGCAAAGCCGGTTCCATCAGGATAGAGGATGGCGTCGGTCAAGCCACTGTTGGGTTCATTGCCAGTGAAGAAGCTCCAACTGGCACCACCATCGGTGGTACGGAAGAAACGCTGTGGAGTGCTACCACAGCCACCGCCGAGCACAACGCCCACGGTTGGGCTCAGGAAGTAGCAGCCCCACAGGGCAAGGGCACTGTCGGGGGTGATTTCCGTCCAAGTCGCCCCACCGTCAGTGCTGCGCCAGATGCCATCGGGTCCGGAGGTGTACCCGACCAAGGGATTCACGAAGTGGATGCTCTCCAACTGGTAGGCACCCGGAATTTGCGTCCCTTGCCATGTACGCCCGCCGTCGGTAGTGCGGATGACCATCCCGTTGAAGCCACAAATCCAGCCGTAGCGAGGATCAGAGGGCAGGAAGAAGACATCGAGCCAGTAGTTTGTGGTGTACGGTGCCGGAATTGTGGTGACAGGCTGCCACTGCTGCGCCAGGGCACCGAGGGAAAACGCCACCAACAGGACCACGCGACCACGCATGTGCACCTCCTTGCATTGTTTCGGGAGAAAAATACGAGAAACGGCGTGAAGAAAGGGGGTTAGGAAAGCAGGGCAGTGAGCGCCTGGAGCTGGCGATGGCTCAGCTCGGAGAGGATGGTTGCGCAGAGTTCCTCACTCGGTACCGTCGCCTGGCAGGTGAGGAGCTGTTCAGATGGGAGCTCTTCGGGCGGTTCATAGCGCGGGGCAAGACGTTCGAATTCCCGGATTCCGGCGTCGGAGTCTACGGCTTTGCCCCGTCGTCCCGCAACCCGCTGCCGCAAGACTTCCATCGGTGCAGAGAGCTCAACGAAGAGGAGGCGAGCGTTCGCGCGTGCGGCCATGTGCCGGAAGAAGTCCCGCAGGTCTCGTCGGGCAAAGGTTGCGTCCACAATGGCGCCGGCATGGGTCTGCAAGAGCTGCAAGGCGCTTTCCCAGAGTTGACGGTAGGTGCGTCGGGTCATCTCCGGTGAGTACAGCCACGGGCGGAGCCATTCCGGGCTGGGCTCGAAGGGGGGCAGACCTGCCAGGGTTTTCCGCACGACGTCGGAGCTCAGAACGTGCCACCCGAGCTCCTCTCCGAGGTGCCGGGCAAGGGTGGTCTTGCCCGAGCCGATCGGTCCCATGATGATGAGCATAGTGGGCTGTGAACCAATGGTGGCGTACCGCAGAGCAAGCTGGAAGTACCGGCGTGCTCGCTCCTGTGCCTGGGTACGTTCCGCTTCAGGGATCCCCGGGGCACGGGCACGCATGCTCTCGACTTTGCCCCGGACGTAGGCACGGTAGCACTTGTAGAAGTCCGCAAGGAAGCGCAGCTCAGGGTCCTGCAGCAGGGTTGCGGCGGTCTCAACGGCGATTGCCCCGAGCTCAGGGTAACCGTAGTAGTCCAAGTCCATTGCGAGGAAGGCGATGTCGTTGGCAACGTCAATGCAGCGGAAACGCTCGTTGAATTCGATGCAGTCGTAGATGAGGATGCGGCGCTCTGTGTAGGCGATGTGTTCGCTGTGGAGGTCACCGTGGCACTCCAGAATGCGATTTTCAGCAACGCGACGGACCAGCAGCGCGGCGGCGTGCCGGTAGAACGCCTCGGTATAGGCGGAGATGATCTGGTACGCCAAAGGCGAGATGGTCAGCCCAAGGAAAGGGCGGGTCTGCTCGAAATTCTCATCAGTGCTGATGCGCAGTCGCTCTGGGGTTCCCCAGGCACTGACCTCTGGACCCGGGCTCTGCCCTTGGTAGAGGTGGGTGACCAAATGGCGGACAATACGCCGGATATCAGAACGCCGGACGGAGTGGCGTCCCTGCTGGAGCCGAAAGCGCAGCACCCATTCCTCGGGGATGTACCGCATCTGGAGCGCATACTCCACCGGTGTCCCGCGTCCACCAAACCGGAGAGCGCCTCCTGCCCCGCGAGTGATGGGCAGAATACGCCGGTAGATGCCCGGTGCCAGGCGACGGTTGAGCACGTATTCCCGTTCGATGAAGTACCGCCGCCGCTCCAGGGTAGAGTAGTCCAGAAAGCCAAGGGAGACGGGCTTTTTGACCTTGTACACCCACGGGGGAACGAGCGCCACGTACGAGGCGTGGGTTTGCACCAGACGGACCTGTGGTGGGCGGTGAGGGTACGAGCGCGGGTCGGTCAGGAAGGTGAGGAGCTCCTCAGGGGTGGGCGTTTCGGGAGTCCCCGCAGCGGGAGCAGCGAGCTTAGCCATCGGCAGAGCGCGCCGGTTGGACCGTGTCGGGCACGACACGGAAGCGGTAGCCGACGTTTTTGACCGTCTCGATAAGCTCCGCAAAGCGGCGGAGCTTGGCGCGGATCTTCGCAACGTGCACATCCACCGTCCGGGGAGTGACCACCTGAGTTTCGCCCCAGATGAGGCGCAGGAGTTCCTGTCGGGAGAAGATCCGTCCGGGATTTGCTGCCAGCAGTGCCAGGAGCTCGAATTCCTTCCGAGCAAAGAAGACTTCACGCCCGTCCACGATAGCACTGTAGCTTGTCCGGCGGAGTTCCAGACCGGCAATGTGGAGGGTAGCTGGGGCTGCCACGAGCTGACTCTGTGCTCGTTCCCGCAGTCGCCGCAGGAGAGCATTGATCCGAGCCACGAGCACCCGCGGGCTGATGGGCTTGACGATGTAATCGTCTGCTCCGAGTTCCAGCCCGACGATCTGATCGATGTCTTCGGAGCGGGCGGTGAGGAACAGCACTGGGATGGAGGCTGTCTGCGGCATCTGACGCAATCGGCGGTAGACCTCAAAGCCGTCCATCCCGGGCATGAGGATGTCGAGCACGATTAAATCGGGACGCTCTGTGGAGGCACGCTCGAGAGCTTCTTCCCCGGAGAAAGCTGCCAGCGTCTGCCATCCCTGCTGGCGGAAAGCGTGGGCAAGCAGTTCGACGATATCCCGTTCGTCGTCCACCAGCAGGATAGTCGGGGAGCCGAGCATGGTGCCGTGGGACAGAGTCCCTACGGTTAGCGCAGGACGTAGGTGCGGTATAGCTCGTTGATCCGTCCCCAGTGGAGATGGGCGAGGAAGTTGTCAACGTAGCGGGCACGGGCGGGACCGTCCTTGTGATAGTAAGCGTGCTCGAAGACGTCGCAGGCAATCAGAGGGATACCGCCCCAGATAGCGCCGTAGTGATGCTCGTCGACAAGGACGTTGAGGAGCCGACCGCTATAGAGCTGGTCGTAGACCAAGAGTGCCCACCCGGAGAGTTTCGCCGAGAGCGCCGTGGCTTTGAAGTCGGCTTTCCAAGCATCGAGGCTGCCGAACTCACGCTCGAGAGCAGCAACGATGTCCGGACCCTTGCTTGGGTCGCCATCGCCGCCGAGCACTTTCCAGTAAATGTCGTGGAGGAGCGCTCCGGCGTGGTTCCACGTAAAGCGGCGCTTCAGCTCGCCGATGTGCGACCAATTCCCGTTGGCAGCGGAGCGATCGGCTTTTTCCAGCTCCTCTTCGATCCGATTGAGCGCTGTCACGTAGCCTTTGTGATGGGTGTTGTAGTGCCAGTCAGCTGTCTCTGGCGAGATGACGTCTTTGAGCAGTTCTCGGGCTTCCTCGTCGGAGTATGGGCGCGGATTGAATGTCCACTGGTACGGCATTGTCCCTGCGCTGGATTGTCCGACATTACACTGCGAAGGAATGTCCGCAACCGCAGGTACGGACGGCGTTGGGGTTGCGGAAGGTAAAGCCACGCTGGAGGAGTCCATCGGCGAAGTCCAGCGTCACGCCCATCAAATAGAAGGCGCTACGCTGGTCAATGAAGACGGGGATGCCATCGGCATCGAGCACGAAGTCATCGGCACGGGGCTGGGGATCGAACCCCAAGACGTAGGAGAAGCCGGAGCATCCGCCCCCGCGGATGCCCATCCGCAGCCCGTAGTGGTCTGGGATGTTCTGCTCGTGGCGGATGCGCCGCAGTTCCTCCACCGCTCGGGCAGTGATGGTGATTGTGTCACTCTCGTCGGCGCCTTCGATAGCCAGGCGGAGATGCACGTCGTTGACAGTCGTCATGGGAGTGGCTGGACTGCAGGGTGTTCGACAAGCTCCGCAAGAGTTGTAGAATCCAGAATGGAGCGGAATCGCTGCTCTAAGACGGTAAGGGGATGGCGGATAGTGCAGTGGAGGAAGAGTGCACAGCGCTCCTCACCGGTGCGGCATTCTACAAGCCCGGTCCACGGGGCTTCTACGGCGTCAATGATAGCTCCGAGCGTCAGCGCTCGGGGATGGTGCATGAGGAAGTAGCCGCCGTAGACGCCATGGTGTGAGCCGACAATGCCGGAGCGAGCCAGCTGCTGCAGTACTTTCGCCAGGAATTCGCCCGAAAGCCCGTACGCCTGGGCGATTTCCCGGACAGAGACAGCCTTCCCGTGGTGGCGTGCCAAGTACTGGAGCGCCAGCAGAGCGTATTCAACCCGTCGAGACAGGCGCAGCATTGTTACTGGTCGTAGTCTACGACGATCCGTGCCGTCAGCGGAAGAGATTGGCACGTCAGGATATAGCCCTGGGCAACTTCTTCCTCGGTGAGGGCATCGTTGATTTCCATCCGCACCCGCCCCTCCACGAGCTTTGCCCGGCACGTTGCGCAGTAGCCACTCAGGCAGGAGTGTGGCGCATCCAGCCCTGCCTCTACAGCGGCGTAGAGGATGTACTCGTTGGGACGCATGCGGAAGGAGTGCTCCTCACCGTAGAGGCGAACAACAACCTCAACTTCTCCCACGGGCGAGGGTTCTGCTGTCTTGCCCAGCTCGTCGCCGGGGAGCAAGCTATGCTGCTCAGCCATGGTCGGATGGAGTTCTTGCCACATTACACCAAGCCAAGCTGGAGCCGTGCTGCTTCAGACATCATGCCCATATGCCAGGGCGGATCGAAGGTAAGCTCAACCGTGACCGTGCCGACACCGGGTACCTGGCGGACTGCTTCCTCGACTTGTCGGGGGAGCAGGTCAGCAACTGGGCAGGCCGGTGCCGTCACGGTCATGACGATGCGGACGTTGTGCTCCGGATCGATTTCGATGCGGTAGATCAGCCCCAAGTCCCAGATGTTGACCGGGATTTCCGGGTCGTAGCAGGTCTTCAACGCCTCGATGATACGGCGGCGCAGCTCTTCCTGCGGAGTCTCTTCAGCACGTTGTTCGGCGGACTCTGTCCGGGGTTCGCGGAAGAGGAAGCCACGTCCGGTCGGACCCTCGGTGTAGTCCAGCGTGATGCCCATCAGGTAAAAGAGGCTCCGCCGGTCAATGGCGAACCGGAGAGTGCCGACGGAGAACTCATAGTCATCTGGACGCACCTGGGAATCGAAGCCGAGCGTATAGGGCACGCGCCGAGGTGTGGGACCTGTCCGAATGCCCATGCGCACGACATAGTGCTCGGGCAGGTGGTTCAGCTGGCGGAGCTCCTGCAGGGCTTCCAAGGCGCGGGGAGTGATCACGATATCGTCCTCGGATGTTGCCCCTTCGATGAGGGCGCTGACGGCAAGGCGATATCCGGGGTCGGATGCCTGCGGCTCTCCCATTCTGGCGCTGCTACTCCGTTGTCACGACTTCAGCCACGTTGTGGAGCGCTGCCCGGAGGGTGTGCCAAGCCAGTGTCGCGCACTTGACCCGCGACGGGAATTCCCGGACCCCGGCAAACGCTGCCAGCAGGTCAAGCGCCTCGGGCTCGGTCTCCCCGAGCACGATGCGATGGAAGCGCTCAAAGAGCGCTTCTGCTTCCTCCACCGTGACCCCTTTGACCAGGGTTGTCATGACGGAAGCGGAAGCTTGGGAAATAGCACAGCCACTGCCTCGGAAGCGAATATCCTCGATGCGGTCCCCGAGGACGCGTAGCTCAACGGTCAGACGGTCACCGCAGAGTGGGTTATTCCCTTCTGCTCGATGGGTGGCTTCGGATAGCTCCCCAAAGTTGCGAGGGTTGCGGTAGTGCTCCAGGATGATTTGCTGGTACAGCTCGCGCAGCTCCTCCATCGTCAGACCCGGAAGAACTCCACAACTTTCTGCAGTGCCGCGGCGAGCCGGTCGACTTCCTCCGGCGTATTGTAGAGGGCGAAGGACGCGCGGGAGGTTGCCGGAACGCCGAAGAAGTCCATAACCGGCTGGGTACAGTGGTGCCCGACGCGGATGGCGATACCTTCCCGGTCGAGGAAGGTGCCAATGTCGTGCGGGTGGATGTCGGAGAGGACAAAGGAGATAATTGCCGCCTTCTGCCGGGCAGTTCCAATGATGCGCAATCCGGGAATGGCTTGCAAGCGCTCGGTAGCGTAGCGGAGAAGCGCGTGCTCGTGAGTGGCAATGGTGTCGATGCCGAGAGCGCTGACGTAGTCAAGCGCCGCTTTCAACCCGATTGCTCCCGCAATGTTCGGGGTTCCCGCTTCGAATTTGTACGGAACCTCGTTGTAGAGAGTGCGCTCGAAGGTGACCTGCCGGATCATATCCCCGCCACCCTGGTACGGGGGAAACTCCTCCAACCAGCGGCGCTTCGCGTAGAGCACACCGATGCCTGTCGGACCGTAGACCTTGTGCCCAGAGAAGGCGTAGAAATCACAGTCCAGCTCCTGGACATCAACGCGGAGATGGGCAACAGCCTGCGCACCGTCCACTAAGACGGGGATTCCCCGGGCGTGGGCTTGGCGTACGAGCTCAGCCA
This sequence comes from bacterium HR21, assembly GCA_002898295.1. Classification (GTDB taxonomy): domain Bacteria; phylum Bacteroidota; class Ignavibacteria; order Kapaibacteriales; family HRBIN21; genus HRBIN21. The sequence continues at coordinate 18,199 of BEHX01000005.1, read as the reverse complement.
CGGGATTGATGGTTCCGAGCGAGTTGGAGACGTGGACTACGGCGACAATGGCGGTGCGCTCGGTCAGAAGGTGCTCGTACTGCTCCAGGTCAAGCTCTCCGTGCTCGTTCATGGGGATGACCCGCAGATGGGCACCGGTCTGTTCTGCCACCAGCTGCCAGGGGACAATGTTGGAGTGATGCTCCATCTGCGAGAGCAGGATTTCCGAACCTTCCCGCAAGCGGGTTCGTCCCAGACAGTGGGCAACGAGGTTGATGGCTTCTGTTGTCCCGCGCACGAAGACAATTTCCGCGGCAGACGGGGCATTGAGGAAGCGTTGAACAGTGCGCCGAGCTTCTTCGTAGAGCTCTGTGGCACGCTCACTCAGATAGTAGACGCCCCGGTGGACGTTGCTGTTGATTTCCGTGTAGAAGCGCGCCACTGTCTCGATGACCGAGCGGGGTTTCTGCGTAGTGGCGGCGTTGTCCAGGTACGCCAGCGGTTTCCCGTAGATGGTTTGCCGCAAGATGGGGAAATCCTCCCGCCATTGGGCGACGACTTCCTGGTCGAGCAGACCTGGAACGGCGGTGTTAGGGGTCATGACAGGCTCTCTGCTGGGAGATGGGCACGCTCGGCGATGAGCTCATCGGCGCGCTGGCGCAGCTGCTCTTCCGGCAAGAGTTCCAGGGCTTCGTGGACGAAAGCATGCAGGAGGAGAGCCCGTGCACGGCTTTCCGGAATCCCGCGGGAGCGCAGGTAGAAGAGTGCATCTTCATCCAAGGCTCCCGTGGTGGCGCCATGGGTGCAGCGCACGTCGTCGGCGTAGATCTCTAGCTGTGGTCGAGCGTTGACGGTTGCCTTCGGCGAGAGCAGCAGCGCACGGTGCGACTGGTACGCATTCGTTTTCTGTGCACCCGGGTAGACGTGAATGCGTCCAGTAAAGGTCACCGTCCCCTCCTGTTCGGCAACGGATTTATAGAGCTGATTGCTCGTGCACTGCTCGACCCGATGCTCGACCAGTGTCCGATGGTCTATGACCTGGCGTCCGGTTACCATCGTTGCACCGAACAATTGGGCATCTGCGCCAGGACCGACGAGGCGAATATACAGATTGTTCCGCAGCAGTGCTCCGCCGAGCGCCACTGTCCAGACTCGGAGCCGGGCAGAGCGGGCGAGCTCAACGCCGATGGTGGTGATGAGAAAGGTATCGTGGGGATCTGTCTGCCAGAGCACGAGGTCGAGCTGGGCATGTTCTGCCAGAGAAACCTCCGCGACGAAGTTCGTCAAGCAGGGAGCTTGCCCGGCTGTGTGGAAGCCCACCAGGAGGTGCGCTCGGGCATGTGGCTCGACCGTGATACTGAGCCGAGGATGAGCCAGCTGGGGCTCTCCGTGCGGAGCGGTGACGACCGCAACGTGGCACAGCTCCGGGACGTGCCCTCTCCAGGAGAGTACAGCGACATCCGGGGCAAAAGCAGTGTTGAGGGCAACGAAGGTCTCGCTGTCGACTGGCAAGATGTGTCCAACGGGGACAGAGTCCCCGGCAGTCTGGAAGCTGGCGAAGCGTACCTGCGCGGGAAGCTGCTCAGGATGAGCAAGCCCATTGAGGAGCCAGAGCTGAACTGGCGGCATGCCGTGGAGTGCCGGTAGCTGAGCACCGAGTGCGGCAGGTTCTGGCAGCGGGGGAAGCTCCACTCGGTACGGATACCGGAGCACGGGAGCCAGACTGGTGTACTTCCAGTCTTCGTGCCGTGTGGTCGGAAAGCCCAGCTGCTGGAAAGCTTCCAGCGCCCGCCGCCGAAGGGGGTGGTGTGGGCTCCAGGGGCGGTGGTTCTGCTCCTGCTCCAGACGCCGGAAGCTCGCAACCAGAGAGGACTGCAGCTCTGCTGCGTTCATCGCTCATCCACAGTCGGGAGTATTACCTCCTCACTGTCGGGGCGGAGCCAGTCATAGCCGCGCTCTTCCAGCTCCAGCGCTAGCTCCTTGCCGCCGGAGCGGACGATGCGCCCGTCATAGAGCACGTGTACGAAGTCGGGGATGATGTAGTTGAGCAGGCGCTGGTAGTGCGTGATAACCACGAAGGCACGCTCCGGAGAACGCATGCGGTTGACGCCGGAGGCAACGATTTTGAGGGCGTCAATATCCAGCCCGGAGTCGGTCTCGTCCAGGATTGCCAGGCGCGGCTCCAGAAGAAGGAGCTGGAAGATTTCGTTGCGCTTCTTCTCCCCGCCGGAGAAGCCCTCGTTGACGGAGCGCTGCAAGAAGCTCGGGTCTATGTCCACCCACTCCATGCGCTCACGAGCAAGCTTCAGAAATGCGACGGGGTCCAGTGGTTCGAGTCCCCGCACCTTGCGGATTTCGTTGAGCGCTGTCCGCAGGAAGGTTGCCATCGTCACCCCGGGAATCTCTACCGGGTACTGGAACGCCAGGAAGAGCCCCGCGCGGGCTCGCTCCTCGGGCTCCATCTCCAGGAGGTTCTTGCCCTCGAAGAGCACGGTGCCTTCCAGGACTTCGTACTCTTCGCGTCCGGCAAGGACAGCGGCCAGTGTGCTCTTCCCCGAACCGTTGGGACCCATGATGGCGTGGACTTCCCCGGGGCGAACCTCCAGGTTCACGCCGCGCAGGATTTCTCTGCCTTCGATTGCGACACGGAGGTTGCGGATGATAAGGATTGGTTCCATGTGGGTCTGTTGCCTTATCCGACACTTCCTTCCAGCGAGATAGCCAGCAATTTCTGTGCCTCAACGGCGAATTCCATCGGCAGGTGGCTCAACACTTCCCGGCAATATCCGTTGACGATGAGCGCCACAGCGTCCTCCTCCGAGATGCCCCGCTGCCGGCAGTAGAAGAGCATATCCTCGCCGATCTTGGAGGTCGTGGCTTCATGCTCGGTCACCGCCGTTGGATTGAGCACCTCGATGTATGGAAACGTGTGGGCACCACAGGAGCTGCCAATGAGGAGGGAGTCGCACTGTGTGTAGTTGCGAGCGTGGTCAGCGCTGCGCAGGATGCGGACCAATCCACGGTAGGTGTTGCTACTCCGTCCGGCGGCAATTCCCTTGGAGACAATTCGGCTGCGGGTATGCCGCCCGATGTGAATCATCTTGGTGCCCGTGTCAGCTTGCTGGAAGTTGTTCGTAACGGCTACGGAGTAGAATTCCCCGACACTTCCCTCGCCTTTCAGGATCACGCTCGGGTACTTCCACGTGATTGCCGAGCCGGTTTCGACCTGCGTCCAGGAGATCTTCGACTCCTTGCCCAGGCAAATGCCGCGCTTGGTTACGAAGTTGTAAATCCCGCCGCGTCCTTCGCGGTCGCCAGGGTACCAGTTCTGGACAGTGGAGTACTTGATCTCTGCCCCATCGAGGGCGATGAGCTCGACTACGGCAGCGTGGAGCTGGTGTTCATCGCGCATCGGGGCAGTGCAGCCCTCCAGGTAGCTGACGTAGGAACCTTCGTCGGCAATAATCAGCGTGCGCTCAAACTGCCCAGTCCGAGCCGCATTGATCCGGAAGTAGGTCGAAAGCTCCATCGGACACCGCACCCCAGGCGGGACGTAGACGAAGGAGCCATCGCTGAAGACCGCAGAATTGAGCGCAGCGAAGAAGTTGTCCGTGTACGGAACCACCGAGCCCAGGTACTTCTGTACCAGCTCCGGGTACTTCTGAATGGCTTCACTCATCGAGCAGAAGATGATGCCCAGCTCGGCGAGCTTTTCCTTGAAAGTTGTTGCGACCGACGCACTATCGAGCACGGCATCAACGGCAACCCCTGCTAGCAGTTTCTGCTCTTCCAGAGGAATGCCGAGCTTTTCAAACATACGGCGGATCTCCGGGTCAATTTCGTCCAAGCTCCGTACGTGGCGCTTTTTCGGAGCAGCGTAATAGCTGATGCCTTGGTAGTCAATCGGCGGGTAGACAACCTTTGCCCACCGGGGCTCCTGCATCGTCTTCCAGTGGCGATAAGCCCGCAAGCGCCACTCTAGCATCCACTCCGGCTCGCCTTTGCGTTCCCAAATGTAGCGGATGATTTCCTCGTTGAGCCCGATGGGAGCAATCTCCTCCTCGATCGGTGCCACGAAGCCGTACTTGTACTCTGCACTGGTGACCTGCTGGAGAATGTCGTCCTGCTGCACTGCCATCGTTGGTTCCCGAGTGCTGGGGTTGATGACCGAGCACGGGGACGAAGGCGAAAGCGGACTATTTTAGTCCTGAATTGCCCCGCCTGCTGCGGGCTTCCACGATCGGGCAGCACGGGGGATTAGCTGAGGCGCTCAACGAGCAGGGCACTGGCTTCGCCACCGCCGATGCAGATAGCGGCAACCCCGTAGCGCTTCCCATAGCGGCGCAGAGCGTGGAGGAGGGTAACGAGGATGCGGGCTCCCGAAGCGCCGATGGGATGTCCTAAAGCGACAGCTCCACCGTGGATGTTGAGTCGTTCCAGCGGGATACCGAGCTGTTTCTGGGCAATGAGGGCAACCACGGCGAAGGCTTCGTTGATTTCGAAAAGGTCAATATCCTCCAGGCGCATCCCGGCTTTTGCGAGAAGCCGGCGGATCCCTTCGATGGGCGCAGTGGTGAACCACTCGGGCTTCTGGGCTACGGAGCCATGAGCGACAATGCGTGCCAGGGGTTGGATGCCGAGCTGCTCTGCCCGTTTTTCCGACATCACCACCAGGGCTGCGGCACCGTCGTCAATGGAGCTGGCGTTCGCTGCGGTGATGGTACCATCCGGGCGAAAAACCGGCTTGAGCTGCGGAATTTTCTCAAAGCGGACTTTCCCGGGCTCCTCATCGGTGTCAACGGTCACGCTCTGTCCGCTAGCCCGTTCGTAGGTTACAGGCACGATTTCGTCGGCGAAGTAGCCCTTTGCTTGTGCTTCCAGGGCACGGCGATAGCTCAGGGCAGCATACTCATCCTGCTCTTCGCGGCTGATGTTGCAGGTGCGGGCGCAGAGCTCAGCAGCATCCCCCATGTGGAATTGGTTGTAGACATCCCAGAGCCCGTCATGGATCATCGAGTCAATCAGCTGGGCGTTGCCCATACGGAGCCCAGTGCGGGCTTTGGGGATAAGGTACGGCGCGTTCGACATGGATTCCTGTCCGCCGGCAACGACAATTTCAGCATCGCCACAGCGAATAGCTTGGTCGGCGAGCATGACAGCTTTCAGCCCACTGCCGCAGACTTTGTTGATGGTCATACACGGCACATGCTCGGGCAGTCCAGCAAAGATTGCTGCTTGGCGGGCAGGAGCTTGTCCCACCCCGGCAGTGAGCACGTTGCCCATGATGACCTCATCGACTATGGCGGGCTCAATCCCTGCGCGGTGGAGAGCCTCCCGAATGGCAATCGCGCCCAGGCGAGGGGCTGGAAGCTCTGAGAGAGACCCCAGGAAGGCACCAATCGGTGTGCGCACCGCAGAGACAATGACGGAAGCAGACATGAGAAACTCTGCACAGTGGAAACCGTTGCAAAATTAGCGTCCGCTTCCCGCTCTGGGAAGAGCTGGGCGATGGTAAATTAGGAGCGCATCGAAAGTCATGCCATGGACGAGCGGTTCCGACCACCGGTTGACGAAGCGGAGCTGTTCCTGCTCACGATGCAGGAATTCGGACTTTTCGACGAAGTGGAGAGGCACTTGCCAGCGGAATTTGCCGCCATCTATGAGATTGCACGAGTGCTCGAACGTCCTGACCATCCGCTGGCCCAGCGGCTAGCTCCGCTCTTCTGGCTGGAGCAGTCAGAAACGCCCAGCGACGTGGCAGAGGCGTCCTCTCCGGTAAAGCAGCACTTCACCGCTGAAGAGTACGACGCCGAGTTGATTCGCCACTACCGGGATGTGGTACACATTTACCCGCACCAGTTCTTGCTTCCTGAGGAAGTCTTCTACCATCGGCTGGCGGAGCGTTCGCTCTGGATGCCGGTGGCGCGTCCGCCGCACGTCTACGGCTACCAGACGCACGGCAATGTCTACGCACCCGATATCCGGAAGCAGAAGGTCTACGTGCTCTTCGACACCTCTGCCTCAATGCAGAGCCACTGGCGTATCCAGTTGGCAAAGGCGATTACCTATCTCTTCCTCCGGCGGAATCAGGCAGAGCTGGGGGAGATTTTTCTGCGCACGTTCGATGTGCAACCCGGTGAGCTTCACCATGCGTATGACCAGCCCTCTTTTGAGCGCCTTCTGCGGACAGTCCTGCGCCTGCAGGCAGTCGGGCAGGGGACTGCATTGGAACAGGCAATTGTCACAGCGGCAGAGGAGATTCGGCGCCGTCCAGCCCTGGTCCAGAGCGAGATTCTGCTCATCACCGATGGGATTGCATACTTGCACGTTGAGCGACTTCGGCAGCTGCTGGGGACGGATATCCGGCTGCATGCCGTTCGGCTGGGGGCAGGCTCCGAACAATTGACCTCAAAGCAGATCGAAGCGTTTGCCTACCGGGATGAAGGGGAGCTGAGTCAGCAGTATCGGAAGCTGCTCGATGAGAAGCGGCATCTTGAACAGCAGCTGTCCATTGTCTCGAGCGAACACCAACGGCGTTTACTCCAGCAGCAGGTGCGTCTTCTGGAACAACAAAGTGAGCGGCTTTTCCAGCACTTGGCACAGCAAGCCCAGCAGCACTATGCGAGCGCGCTGCGGGAGCTCTGTACCGTCTATGTGCCTGTCGAGGACATGCCTATCGGTGAGCTGCTGCACGTGTCTCCGGAGCGGTCTGGGGCACTGCAACGGGCTGCAGAGCGGCTGCTCGAGCAGCTCCGGCAGACGCCAACAGCGGAAGACTGTCATAAGGCAGCAGCACTCGCTGAGTACTTGGACTTCCTCGGGCACCATGTTCCGGAGTCAAGCTCGCTTCGGGAGCTCGCACATCGCCTGCGGCGCCAGCTCCGGACGCTTTTCCGTTCAGGGCAGGAACACAGCATGCAACTCAACCCTGGGGAACGGCGGATACTGGTGAAGTTCGGTATCCTCCCTGCCAGTTCGCTGGGGTCAGTGATGCGGATGGTATCGTTGCGCTTCTGGTTTCGGCGCCTTCGGCTCTGGCTTCGGCGCCTCATCTGGCGTTTCCGGTGGTGCGTCAACTATCGGAGGTGACGCAATGCAGCGAGGACGTCTCTTTGCAGCGATGCTGACCTTCTACGCAGGGGTCATGCTCTGGGTAGGTGGGCTGATGACCTTTGCGGTGGTAGCGGGGATACCGTTCGAGGTGCTTTCCCGAGATACAGCTGGTGTGGTCAACCGCTTGATGCTGGGGCGGTTGCACATTTTGGAGGTTGCCGGGGCTGTGCTCCTGGGCGTCAGTCTATGGCTGAGCAATGTGCGGATCCGGGGATGGCGGTGGCGGATCGGACCGGTGATGCTCATCGTCATGCTGACGCTGTTCGGCATCTATGCGGGGCTTCTGGAGCCGATGATGGGAGCAATTGCTCGTGCTGTCAGTTTCGATACGCCCACTGCAGAGACGGCTGCCGCAATTGCCCGCTTCGAGGGATATCACCGCCTCCACTCGCTTCTGGTCGGAGCAACCGGGGTGATCGGACTAGCGCTCCTTTGCTGGCAGACGTGGCTCTGGGTCCGTCTTGTGGAGATACCGGTGGCGGCAGCATCCGGTGGACAGGCGGCGCCGCCACAGCAGGAGTCATAGCCTCACGTGGGCAGAGCCGATTTCTTCGCTGCTGGGCGGGCGGTGTCACTGGTTTCTTCCGGCAACGGCAGCCGGAGCGCAGTCCGCACTGCCTGCTCCAACCGTGAGCGAAGGGCGGCATCCTCGGCAAGGAGTTTGCGGAGCGCCTCACGCCCTTGGGCACGCTCTTCGCCGTAGGTAAACCACGAGCCACTACGGGTGATGAGCCCGAGCTCAACTCCGAGGTCGATCAGTTCGTTGAGTCGGGAGATGCCCTCGTTGTACAGGATGTCGAACTCCCCTTCCTTGAACGGCGGAGCAACCTTGTTTTTGACCACTTTGAAGCGGATGCGGCTGCCTACAATTTCGGTGCCCTCTTTGATGACGTCCTTGCGACGCAGGTCGATGCGGACGGAGGCGTAGTACTTGAGGGCGTTCCCACCCGTTGTGGTCTCCGGATTGCCGTAGAGAACCCCGATTTTGCTCCGGAGCTGGTTGGTAAAGACCACCACCGCATTGGAGCGCCCGATTGCTGCGCTCAGCTTCCGCATCGCCTGCGACATCAGCCGGGCTTGTAAGCCCACCTGGGCATCACCCATCTCGCCCTCGATTTCAACCCGTGGGGTCAACGCGGCAACAGAGTCAATGACGACGACATCGACGGCGCCGCTGCGGACGAGCGTTTCGACAATCTCCAGCGCTTGCTCTCCAAACTCCGGTTGCGAGAGCAACAGGTTGTTCAAGTCAACCCCCAGGCGCTGGGCGTACTGGACGTCGAGGGCGTGCTCGGCATCGATGAAAGCAGCCACACCCCCACGCTTCTGGGCTTCGGCGATGATGTGCAGGCACACGGTTGTCTTCCCAGAGGATTCCGGACCGAAGATTTCCACAATCCGCCCGCGGGGTACACCGCCGACGCCAATGGCGGCATCCAGAACCAGGCTCCCCGTAGAGATTGCCTCCACGGGCACTACCTGGGAGTCGCTCAGGCGCATGATGGCGCCTTTGCCGAATTGCTTCTCAATTTGTTCAATCGCCAGCTGGAGGGCTTTCTGCCGTGCCTCCAATGGACGAGCTTCAGGCATCGGAGCTCCTCGTGCTTGTGGGACGGGCCTGCCTGCGCTTCGGGCCGGGGCTGGCAGGGGGTGACTCTGACCAGATTCCGGAAAGCGCACGGGTGATAAGACGTCGTGGCACGTGCTTTCATGCACGGGCACATCCCCGAGTCTGAGGGCTTTTGGCTAAGTTTGCAGCTGTAGAGCCATACCCCAGCGGAGAAGATGCACGTCAGCGAGCCGGCCTATTGGTCTGAACGCTATCGGAGCGGGCAGACGGGGTGGGACCTCGGAGCAGAAACGCCGGTCTTCCAGGCGTTGCTCCACCAGGGTGGCTTTCCCGTGCATCCCCATCCGGAGCAGGAGCCGCCGACGGTGATTGTTCCCGGCTGTGGATACGGGCATGACGCCATATTGCTGGCGCGGGCGGGGTACCGAGTCATTGCCGTGGATTTTGCCCCGGAGCCATTACACGTGCTGCGCCAACGAGCGGCTGCTGAGAAGCTCCCGGTGGAGGTGCTCTGCGAGGACCTCTTCCGTCTGCCGGAGCGGCTCACAGAGCCGGCAGATATGGTGCTAGAGTACACGTGCTACTGTGCCATAGACCCGCAGCGCCGTCCGGAGTACTTCCGTGTCCTGTGCCGGCTTTTGCGTCCCGGTGGGTGGCTCGTTGGGCTGTTCTTCCCGCTGAGCACGGAGCCGCCGGTCAGTGGACCGCCGTTCCCGGTCCAGGAAGCGGAAGTTGTCGCACTGGCTACACAGGCAGGATTGCGTCTGCAGAGCCGCCAGCTCCCGTTGACATCGCATCCTGCTCGGCTGGGGCGCGAAGTGCTGCTGATGTTCCAGAAAGCAGAGTGCGACTGATGAGAGCCGTTCTGGAGCTTCTCGATGGTGCCATGCGCTTAGCAGGGCGCAACGAACGAGGACAGCTCACCTACTTCGATGCAGATCCTTCCGTGGGGGGAAACGATACGGCAGCTCGTCCACTGGAGGTCTTTCTGCAGGCAATGATGGCGTGCACGGCAATGGATGTCCTCAGCATTGTGCGGAAGAAGCGTAAGACGGTCACTGCCTTCCGGCTCACCGCAGATGCTGAGCGGGCATCCGAGCATCCCCGTGTCTTCAGGCGGATTCACCTGCGCTACGAGCTGACCAGTCCGGATGCGACGGAGCAAGACCTGCAGCGTGCCATTGAACTGTCGCAGAGCACTTACTGCAGTGCCTCGATCATGGTGCGCCGCTCCGGGTGCGAGATTACCTGGGAAGCCCACCTCCTGCGCCCGACAGCCTCGGACAGTCCCGTAGCCTCAGGAGACGTCCATGGACGCTAAGAAGCTTCTTGAGCATTGGCACGATGAGGCTGAATCGGCGCTCCTCTACGATACGCTTGCTGAGACGGAGCCCAATCCAGAGCGTCAAGCCCTCTACCGCCAGCTGGCTGAAGTTGAGCGCAAGCACCAGCAGTGGTTTGGGGAGCTACTGCGGGAGCGGGGAATTGAGCCACGCCCGCGACCGCTGAGCCTCCGGACACGGTTCCTGCTATGGATGCTGCGCCGCGGCAATCGGGGCTTTGTGGTGCGGGCACGCATCAATGAGGAAGCCCGCGAAGTGCAGCAGTACTTGCGTCACCGTCCCCGGTTAGAGCCTCGCATTGCGCGTGTAACCTCGCAGGTTGCTCGGGATGAGGCAGAGCACATTGCCCAGCTGAGTGCGCTCCTGGGCGGTCTTGGGGAACCGTGGCACCGGATCGAATCGGGCGGCTTTCTCCGCAATGTCGTCTACGGCTTCAACGATGGGTTGACAGCCAACTTTGGGTTGGTCATGGGGGTCATTGGCGCGGAGGTTTCTCCCGAGATTGTGCTCCTTTCAGGCGTGGCAGGGCTTGTTGCGGATGCACTCTCGATGGGTGCCAGCGGCTACCTTGCTGCCAAAAGTGAACGGGAGGTCTACGAGCACGAAATCGCTATGGAGCGTGAGGAGCTGCGCCTGATGCCGGAGCTAGAACGCGAGGAGCTGGAGTTGCTCTACCGAGCCAAGGGAATGCCGCCGGAGGTCGCTCGCCAGACAGCCCAGCAGGTGATGTCCAATCCCGACATTGCCCTGCAGGAGAAGGTGCGGGAAGAGCTTGGAATTGGCGAATTCCGTTCCTCGCCGCTGCGCGAAGGGCTGTTGACGGGCATTGCCACCGCCTTGGGCGCGCTCGTGCCAGTGGTTCCGTTCTTCTTCGGGCACAGCCAGCCCATCATCTGGCTGTCCTTTGCCATCAGTATGGCGATGCATTTCCTGGTGGGGGCAGCCCGCAGTGTCTTCACCGGTCGGGGCATCTTCCGCAGTGGGATGGATATGTTCCTGGTCGGCTTAGGCGTTGCCGTGGTAGGGTATATTGCTGGTGATCTGCTCATGCGCTTCTTCCTCGGAGGAGCAGCCCGGTAGGCGCTGCATGGCTGTGGGTGGTATGCCGAGAAGTCCTCAACGCCGGTGGTTAGTGTGGGGCATAGGGATTGCTGCGGGGGGAGGATTCCTCGGGATATGGGTGCGTCTGCTCCAGCTCCAGGTCTTCTCTGCTGAGGAGCTGCGGCAACGGGTGCGGGCGCAGGCGTACGTCCGGCTCCAGCTGTTGCCTACCCGCGGAGATATCACGGATATGCGGGGGGAAGTGCTTGCCACCAGTGTCGAGGCGCCCTCCTACGGGGTTGACCCAGTGATGGTGCGATGTCCAGAGTGCCTCTGCCGGCAGGTCCAGGCGGTGTTAGGGCTCCGTGCTGCAGAATGTCTAGAGCGGATTGCTGCAGCTCGGGGACGGTTTCTGTGGCTGCGGCGTGGGGTATGGGGGGTGGATACTCGGGCGCTAGACACGCTCGACGAACCCGGACTGGTCAAGCTCCGGGAGCGGGTGCGGGTGTACATTCACGGGGAACTCTTCTTGCCGGCGTTGGGGGCTGTGGGGGTAGACCAGCAGGGGCTGTCCGGGTTGGAGTTGGCGTGCGATTCGCTCCTACGCCGGGAGGGAGGCACCCTGGTGATGCGGCGCACCGCCCGCGGGCACCTCCTGCCGACGGTAGAGCAGGCGCTGGCTCCTCGGGCAATTCCGCCGGCGGTGCGAACAACTCTCCATACGGATCTCCAACGTATCGTTGCCTACGAGCTTGCCCAAGGGGTGGTGCGTGCACAGGCCAGTTCGGGGCTTGCCATTGCCTTGGAGCCCGCAACGGGGGCTGTGCGGGCTTTCGTGGCCGTTCCACCGCCGCCTCGCGGCAGTGCCCATGCTCCGTTGGTGAGCGATGCGTATGAACCGGGCTCTGTGCTCAAACCGATCATCGCTGCGGTGGCGCTGGAGGCTGGGGTTGTCCGCCCGAGCGATACGCTCGATGGGCACAACGGTCGGTGGACCGTTGGGGGGCACCAGATTGTGGATGAGTATCCGCTGCGATCCCCGACGCTGCGGGAAGCTCTGGCGTATTCGAGCAATGTTGTCTTTGCCCAACTCGGACAGCGGCTGCCGGTAGAGGTCCTGGTCCGCGGTATCCGCGCCTTTGGCTTTGGGCGTCCCACGGGGATCGGCTTGCCTGGAGAGGCAGCCGGGATTGTCCCAAAGGTAGAGGAATTCCGACCGGAGACGCCGCTGTTCTGGGGATTTGGGTATGGGTTGGCAGTCACCCCGCTCCAGCTTGCCTGCGCATACGCTGCTCTGGCAAATGATGGTGTGCTTGTGCGCCCGCGGTTGCTCGAAGCGCTGCTGGAGCCGCAGACAGGCAAGGTGCTTCGGGTCTTCCCTCCGGAGCCGGGTGTCCGGGTGATCACGGCGGAGACGGCGCGTCGGGTGCGGAAGCTCCTGACGGCTGTGGTTGAGGAAGGGACGGGACGGCGGGCGCATATCCCGGGCATTGCGATTGCGGGCAAGACGGGAACGGCACAGCAGCTGGTTGCTGGGCGCTATAGCCGGCAAGCCCATACGGCGTCGTTCGTGGCGATGGTCCCGGCGGAGCGACCGCAGCTGGTGGTGCTCATCATGCTCGTCCGCCCGCGTCAGGGCAGCTCGGGAGGGCAGGTTGCGGCTCCCATCCTCCGAGCTATCCTCCAGCGGATGACCTTGCATCCGGAGCTGAGTCGGTATATTTTCACTCCCAGCACTGCTCTCAACCAGCATTCGTCATAGCCGATCGTGGAAAGCGTACAACAGGGTGCATGATGGAGCAGCACGAACATCAGTCAGCAGACGGTAACGGAGGGCGGTGGGATTGGCTCAGAGGGTTCGCCGCGGTGGTCACTGAACCCAGGCAAGTACTCCCGTTGCTCGGCAAGCAGGCGGGCAGGGTATTTGTCGCAGCGCTTCTGATGTTGACGGCTGTGTCGGTGTTGACCAACTGGCTCTATTTCCGGAGTGTGCCGATCCGGCAGCAGTTCGAGCAGCTTGCCCAGCAGCAGCTGGAGCGCTACTTGGAGCGTCATCCCGAGCTCAGCCCTGAGCAGCAGGCAACGTTGCGGCAGCAACTCCAGCAGGGGATGCGTTTCTCTCTGCCCCGGAGCCTGCTCGGTGGGGTGTTCAGCAACACGATAGCGTTGCTCTCGCTTGCGGGATTGCTCTGGTTGGTGCAGCCCCTCGTTGGGGTGCGTTGGAGTGCGCTCCGCTTTGCGGTGCTGGTGACAGCCTTGGGATATACGAGCCTCTGGGGAGCGGTGGGGGAGATCGTCGCCGCAGCGTTGCAGGTCTTGGGGCACTCGTTGCAGGTCCAGCCGAGCCTGGCTGCTTTCGTCGTGCCAGAGGAGCAGCCTGTGCTTTTTTCCGTTTTGAGCCGTATCCATCTAGGGGCGCTTCTCCAGTTCGGGCTCTTGGGAACTCTCCTGGCGCGGGCAGCGGAGATGGCTCTCTGGCGGGGCATGCTCTGGAGTGCCGCAGCGTGGGGGCTGTGGCTGGGAGCGCTCTACGGGATGGGAGTGCTGGTGCGGTAAAGAAGGCACGCGTTCCTGCCGATGTATCCGGGTAGGGCAAGTCGGAGTATCTGCGGAGAGCAGAAGTGAAGACCCCGTATGTGCTCATCGTTGATGATAACCGCATTACGGTCAAGCTCCTGCGGCGATACTTGGAAAAGCACGGCTACGAGGTCGGGGAAGCATACGACGGTACGGAGTGTCTCGAAGCGGTTGCTCAGCGGCTGCCCGATGCCATCATTCTGGACGTCATGATGCCGCAGATGGATGGCTATACGACCGTTCGGCAGTTACGGCAGCGAGCAGAGACGGCGCAGATACCGGTGGTCATTGTCACGGCGCTGAATGATGTGCCCAACCAGGTGCGGGCAATTGAGGCAGGGGCAGATGACTTTCTGGGCAAGCCGGTCGATGAGCGGTTGCTCGTAGCGAAGATCAAGCTACTGACGACGCTGAGCAGGCTACGGCAGGCATGCCAGCAGCTGTTCCAGTATGTTCAACAGAGCGCGGCGGGAGGTCAGCTGCCGCCGGACATTGCCGAATTATGGCACTCCGTCTCCTCGGAGGTCCAGCTGTCCTCGCCCTAGGGCTGCTCGGCTGCGGGGCAGTCCGGCAGGTAACCGAAACGTTGGTTGGACTGGAGCGATTGCAATTCCGCCTTGCCGCAGTTTCCCATGCGCGTCTGGCGGGGATTGACCTTGCGCGCAAGCGTGTGCTGGCGGATTTTACGCTCTCAGAGGCGGCTCAGCTGCTGAGTGCTTATCGTGCTGGCAAGGTGCCCCTGGAGCTGACACTGGAGATTGCCGTCCGCAATCCCAACGATGGGCAAGCCGGGCGCCGCCGTCTTCCGATTACTTTGGCGCGGCTGGATTGGCGCCTCTTCCTGGATAGTGTCCCGACCCTTTCGGGGAGCTTAGCGCAACCGGTGGAAGTCCCGGCTGCCGGCGAAGTGCTGCTGCCGCTGACGGTGCAGCTGGAGTTGCGCCGGTTCTTCCAGGAGCGCTCCTACGAGGATTTGCTCCGCCTAGCGCTGGGAATTGCCGGAGCAGAGGGCAATCCGGGGCGTGTGACTTTGGAAGTCGAGCCGACACTCTCCACGCCCGTGGGGCAGTTACGCTACCCACATCCGGTGCGCGTTGTCCATGCGGAGTTTCGCCCGTAACGTACTCGAACCCCCATGACCGAGGTGCTCTGGCTTGGTTTCATCGCTGCTCTGACCGTTCAGCTGGGGCTCAATCTCTGGCGGGGAGTGCTTGAGGAGGAACCCTGGATTCTGGAAGCTGAGCGCCCGGAGGCAGAGGTGCGCCTCCATTGGGCGGCGCTGAGCTTCTGGGAGACTGTTGCTGAGGGAGTCGTGCTCTTTGCCGTCTTCTTCCTCCTGCAGCGCTGGGGGGTATCACTCTCATGGCAGCTGGTTGGGGTGGCGCTGACGGTGGTAGGAGTCAGCTTCCTGAAGCCGATTGTGCAGGCGGTAGGGATGCTCTACGCGCCGGCACTCCTGCCCGTGCTGCGGCGTTTTTTGCCGGTATTGAAGGCGGCAGAGCTCCCCTGGCGCTTTCTGCGCCACTGGCAACGCCCACCGAGCGCTCGGGAACGAGAGTTGACGCGGCAGGAGCTCTCTGCCCTGGTGGAGGTGGCTCGGCGTGAAGGGGCACTGCAGGCAGAGGAATACCGCCTGGTCATCAACCTCATGCGCCTGCGCCAAATACGGGTCTCCGATGTGATGACCCCCCGTACGGTGATGGTCTCCTGCCCGGTGGATATCCCGATTCGGGATGCGCTGCGGCGTCCGGAGCTGCGTATCTACTCGCGGATCCCCGTCTGGGAAGAAGAGCCCGATACGATCGTCGGGTACGTGCTCACCAAGGAACTGCTCTGGGCAGCTTGGGAAGGGCAAGGCGAGCTGCCCGTCCGGGACTTCGTGCGGGAGGTCCATTTCCTGCCTGAACACCTGGAGCTGGACCACGCGTTGGAGCTCTTCCTGCAGAGGCGGCAGCATCTCTTCGTCGTCGTGGACGAGTACGGGGGTGTGGAAGGGGTGCTTACGCTCGAAGACATCATGGAAACCCTGCTCGGGGTGGAAATCGTGGATGAGGCAGACCGCGTTGCCGATCTGCGCGAGCTTGCGAAGCAGCTCCGAGAAGAGCGCATCGCCCGGCTCCGTACAGCAGGGACACCACCGGATTCTGCTGCTGCTCCGTAAGTTTGTCCCGGTAATGCTTGTTCAGAGGGACGCATGCGGCGACAGGATGCGGTTCGCTATATCAGCCGGCAGACGGGGCTGGAGGCAGCCAAAGTTCGAGCGGTCCTGGAGCATCTGCTGGAGTTTATCCAAGAGCACGTTGCCCGGGGAGAGCGCGTGGACTTCCGCGGATTTGGCTCATTTTTCCTGCGGTGGCGTCGCCCGCGCATGGCGCGCAATCCCCGGACAGGAGATCCAGTCCCGCTCGGTGAGCGGTATGTTCCCGATTTCAAGCCGTCGCCGAAGTTCGTAAAGCGGGTCAGGAAGCCGTAGATGGTGCGGGCGTGGGTGGTCAGCGCGGCGCTCGTCTGTGGGATCGCTCTGGGCTCGTGGGTCATTCGGGCGGCGCTGCGTCCAAAGCCGGCAGCTGCTCAGGCAGGGCTAACCTCCCAGCAGCAGGCACAGGTGGCGATGCTGCAGCGGCGACTGCAGCAGGATTCAACAGACCTCGGTGCCGTCTTGGAGCTGGCAAATTTCTACTACGATCTCGGGCGTTTCGCAGACGCCGTGCCGCTCTATCGGCGGTATCTGGCAGCCGACCCCGGACAAGCAGAGGTGCGCATTGATTACGCCTATGCGCTCTTTGCCAGCGGAGCGGAGGAAGCCGGAATTGCAGAGCTGCGCCGTGTGCTAGAACGCTTCCCCGACCACCCCATTGCTCTTTTCAACCTTGGGGTTCTCCTGGCGCAACGGGGAGAGCTTGAAGCGGCGCGGCAATCGTTCCGTGAGCTTATCCGTCTCCATCCCACGCTCCCGATCAGCCAGCGGGCGCAGCGAGCGCTTCGGATGCTGGATTCCCTTGAGCAGAGTACCACAACACTTCGGTGAGCGATGCCCTGTGGGCGCAAGCGGAAGCGCTACAAGATGAACCGGCATAAGCTCAAGAAGCGGCGCCGGAAGAATCGCCACAAGAAGAAGAAGCGCTAACGCCCGTCGGCGCTCAGTCCTGATCGGGCGATGGGACAGCGCAAAATCGACATCCACGCCCATATCCTGCCGCCGGGCTGGGCTGATCTGGCGCAGCGCTTCGGCTACGGTGGCTTCATTCGCTTCGAACTCTATGCGCCGGGACGGGCTCGCTTGGTACGAGATGATGGGACGGTCTTCCGCGAGCTTCAGGAAAATGCCTGGAATCCTGAGCGAGTCCTGGAAGACATGGACCGCCACGGCGTGGAGACAATGGTGGTCTCTCCCGTTCCGGTGCTCTTCTACTACTGGGCACGCCCGCAGCACTGCTACGAATGGTCGCAGTTCTTGAATGATTACCTGGCAGAGGTTGTTGCCCACTATCCGGGGCGTTTCCTGGCGTTAGGGACTGTGCCGCTGCAGGACACGGAGTACGCCATCCGCGAGCTGGAGCGCTGTGTACGGCAGCTGCACTTCCCCGGCGTTGAGATCGGCTCGAATGTCAACGGGAAGAATCTCGACGACCCGAGCCTTTTCCCGTTCTACGAAGCGGTGCAGGAGCTCGGTGCGGTGCTCTTCGTCCATCCGTGGGAGATGCTCGGGCGAGAACGACTGCAGAAGTACTTCCTCGAATGGCTCGTTGGGATGCCTGCGGAGACAACTCTGGCAATCTGTAGCTTCCTCTTCGGAGGGATCTTCGAGCGCTTCCCGCGCTTGCGGGTGCTCTTTGCCCATGGGGGTGGCTCTTTCGCTTTCACGCTCGGACGTATTGCCAAAGGGTACGAGGCTCGACCTGACTTGTGCAACGTCAACTCCGTCCAGCATCCCCGGGCGTATCTTGGGCGATTCTGGGTGGATTCCGTCACGCATGATCCCCGTGCCTTCCGTTTCCTGCTGGAGACTCTCGGTCCGGAGCGGATTATCTACGGCACCGATTATCCCTTTCCGCTGGGCGATCTGGAGCACGGGCGGTTGATCGAAGAGCTCCAGCTCCCACCGGAAGTACAGGAGCGCATTTTTGCCCGCAATGCTCTGGAGTTCCTCGGTCTGGAGAGTTCTCGGGCGGGAGAGTAGCCGAGCACCATGCATGAGCCAACACTTGCCTACGCGCGCTGGCTCGATGAGAGTGATCCGGTAGCCTCCTTCCGGCAACGCTTCTGCATTCCCCGCCGTGGCGGAGAAGAAGTGGTCTACTTCTGCGGCAATTCGCTCGGGCTGCTGCCCAAGGCAGTGGAGGCTGCGCTGCTGGAGGAGCTGCGGCGGTGGGCTCAAGATGCTGTGGATGGGCACTTCGAGGGTGTACGCCCGTGGTTTTCGTATCACCGGCAGGTGACTCCCTACCTTGCAGAGCTTGCCGGTGCGTTTCCGCATGAAGTTGTGGCGATGAACTCCCTGACGGTCAACCTCCATCTGCTCTTTGCCACCTTCTACCGCCCGATGGGGCAACGGCGGAAGATCCTCCTGGAGCAC
>BEHX01000004.1 GCA_002898295.1 bacterium HR21 | reverse complement strand
AGTGGCACTCAATGGCGGCTCTCTCCTGTGGGCGCCCGGCAGCCTGGTGCTGGGGTTGGCCGGCGGACGCACGCGACGCCCAATTCTGCGCGCCGATAGTGCGCAACTATCAACCTACGGGCAAGAGCTCTATGCAGTGCAGTTGGGCTTCGGACGGGGAAAGCCAACCGCGGTGACAGTTGTGGCGCTGACCGCCCGCGATGCCATGGCGTCATTGCCCGATACTGTGCGCCCTCTCCAAGGGGGACCCGGGGCAACGCACGTGCTCGGAGTACAGCTGAAGAGCGCGCTGCTCAAGCAGTACGTGACGCTGGAGGCTGAGGCTGCCACAAGCCTTGTCACCTGGGATGTTTCCAGCCCGCGTCCGGAGAGTTCGGACTTGCCTCCGTGGCTTGTCCGCCTGCTAGACCTCCGGGTATCCAGTTCCGTGGACTTTGCCTACGATGCCCGGCTTACGGTTGTTGCCCCGACACTGGGTTCTCAGATGGTGCTGCGTTCGCAATTGGTCGGACCTGGGTACTTTAGCTACGGTGTTCCCTCGCTGCGCCGGGATATTGCGAGGAATGAAGTTCGCATCCAGCAGCGGCTCTGGCGACGGCAGCTGGCTCTCGGGTTTGGGGTAGCGCTCGAACGCGACAACCTCCTGGGAACGAAGCGGGCAACGACGCGCTCGACCCAATACCTGGTTAGCCTGGGTGTGACACCGAGACGGTTCCCTTTCCTCCATGGCAATGCTGCTTATTCCGAACAGCAGAACTCTTTCGGGGTCCACCGCACGCTGCAGTGGCAGCTGAGCCTCGGGCATTCGTACGCGCTCGGCAGGGTCGCGATGACCTCGACGCTTTCGTACGGGCAGAGCCAGAGTACGGGCTTTGCCGGACGGACTGGGATTGCAACACTGACGGTCGGGCACTCCGTGAGTTTCCCCTTCCCGCTGTCGCTGGAGCTTGCATTCCACACGGGGATGCCGGTATTTGCCGGGGATACACTCCAGCAGCGTAGCACGCAGCTTGCAGTCACGGCAGGATATCGGCTGTGGGAGAGCGTGACGCTTTCCCTGACCCCGACGGTGTCCCGAGAAGGAGAAGCAACGCGGCTTTCTCTCCCTCTGCGTCTCCAGCTGGATTTGAAGCGCTGGGGGATACTGCGAATGGAGCTGTCTGCGACGCGCTACCGCAATCCGACCGAGCCCACGCGCAGCTTTGAGGAGACCGTGGTGCAGGCTGCGTTTGAGCAGCGGTGGTGAGGCGCATGGGCATCTGGATGAGGAGCAGCGGTGTCAAGGGAGCTGACCTATAGCTGGTGCCATTTTTGCCCGTGGCAACGTGGTAGTAGCATGGTCCATGAGCGGCGTGCCTCAGAGAGGTTGCTGGAAACTGCTCGGATAGTCCGTTCTCAGGCAGCCTGGGGCAAGGCACGCCGAGCTTTCGTATTCCTGAGAAGCTCATGGTGCCGCACTGTACGCGGCAGGGATGAGTTTCCCCTTGCTTCCCAGCGGTAGAGGTTGTGCACTACGAAGCAGAACGCCCTTTTATCATCAAAGCGAAGGACATGCGGGGAGACATAGAGGCGCGCGTCGCCTCGGTGCCCGGCATATTCCCCATGTTCGTCGACGAAGGGGCATTTCGCGTTGCGCTGCGCTGGTGCTTTGACCGGAATCCAGACTGTCTTCACTGCCCGCTTCAGAAGCTCTGTCTGGCGGGGCAGGGAAGTGATGAGCATCGCCGCTGGACAGCCTACCAGCAGTGAGGACAAACTTCAGGCAAGGCTGCGCCTGCCTACTGCCGGATCGCGATTGCCAGGAAAAGGCAGAGGGAGAGGGCATGGGCGCAGACCGAGAAGACCGCCACCAGCGAGGGCGACACATCGTAGAGCACGCCCATCGCTGCACTGCCCAGGAACCACCCGAGACCGAAGCCTGCACCGAAGATCCCGTACGCTAACCCGCGAGCACTCTGCCCAACTATCCCAGCAACAGCGGCTCGGAGCACAGATTCGTGCGCACCAAGGTTAGCTCCCCAGAGGAGCGTCCCTGCCAGAATCCCTGGACCGCCGCCAAATAGCACCAGCGGCGCTACCAAAGCCGCTGGGATAACCAGGAGAGGGAGCAATTTCATCCCCAGCCGGTCGAAAAGGCGCCCGAGCACTAGCGCTGCCAGAGCGTCTGCTCCCATTGCCAGAGCATAGAGCAGAGGAATCCAAGCATCCGGAATGCCCGTGCTTCGGCTGAAGTGGTAGGCAAACAGCGGGAAGTCAACCGTGCCAGCAGCTGCGAGGGCAGCGGCGAGCAGGTAGAGCCAGAACATCGTCGGGAGCCGAGGGGTAGAGGCAGGCTGTGTGGTGGATTCCAGCCCTTGTGGACGTGGGTAGAGAGCTCGGGCACGGAGCAGCAGTGCGAGCGCCGACAGAGCCGGGAGCAGCAGCAGGGCAAAACTGAGCCGGTACTGCCCTCCAGCCATGAGCATGAGGCTCACCAGAAGCGGACCCAGCAGTGCCCCAAGCTGGTCGAGCGCTTCGTGGATCCCAAATCCCCAGCCCTGCCCAACGCTGGTGGCAGCATAGGAAAGCATCACGTCGCGGGCAGGGGTGCGGATCGCTTTCCCAAGGCGCTCTGCCAGAACCAGCCCGGCTGCCTCCAGCCAGTGACCTGTCAGCGCCAGGAGAGGGACTGCCAGGAGGTTGATGCTGTAGCCCGCGATGGCTACCGCCCAGTAGCGTCGGGTCCGATCGCTGATGTAGCCGGAAAGCAGGCGGGCTCCATAGCCCAAGAGCTCCCCTAGACCGCTTACAGTGCCGATGACTGTTGCGCTCGCGCCGAGTGTCCCGAAAAACGGACCGAGAATGCTGCGCGCCCCTTCGTAGGTTACATCAGCCAGAAGGCTGACACCACCCAGGAGCACGATGAACTTCCACTGTGGGGAGCCGGATGTGCTGTTGTGTGCCATCGTGCTCTTCCACGCTGCCGGAGCCAGGGACGAACCAAGGCAGTCTTCGGGGCAGGGAGGCAAGGTAAGGTAGGAAAACCCCTAAGTTTGGGCATCTGGCAAGTGCCATAGCTTCGGCAGAGCGCAAGAATGAACTGGGACGAGCTCCGCGAGAAGCACATGCCAACATTGGAACGGGCACTCGGGGCTGTACGCACTCGAACGTTCTACGCCCACTGGGCGGAGGTCCCGAGCGGCAAGATATACGGGGAGACAGCCCACGAGGACGGAAGGCGACGCTTCGAAGGATTGCTGCACAAGCCTTTCCAGGAGTGGCTCCAACAGGGCGATGGGGAGTGGGTCGGCGGCGAGATTTCCCCGTACGGTTTCCCGCTCGGGGTGCACTATCGCCGGCTCTCTGTGGCAACAGCTGTGGAGCGAGCACAGCGGGCACAGCGTCAGTGGCAGCGGCTCGACGGACGCACCCGCGCCGTGCTCCTGCTTGAAGCGCTCGAACAGGCAGCGGCAGAGTTCTTCCCGCTGGCGTATGCCACTATGCATACCACGGGGCAGGGCTTCGTGATGGCATTCCAAGCCTCGGGACCACACGCGTTTGACCGGGCGTTGGAAGCGATTGCTACCGGGGTCATGGCGCTGGAGGGATTTGCCCCGGAGGTGCTCTGGAGGAAGCCTCTGGGCAAGGGTGAGATCGCTGTGCGGAAACGCTTCCAGGCTGTGCCGAAAGGGCTCGGGGCTGTCATCGGCTGTTCGACCTTCCCTGTCTGGAACGCCTTTCCCGGCGTTTTTGCCAACCTGATCACGGGGAATGCATGCCTGTGGAAGCCGCATCCAACGGTGATGCTTCCTGTGGCGCTGGTGGTGGCTCGGTTGCAGCGCGCATTGGAGAGGCTGGGTATCGACCCGAATGTGCTGCTGATGCTCCCGTGTACCCTGGAGGAGCCGCTGACGTGGGAGGTAGTTGAGCACCCAGCGGTGCGGATTGTGGATTACACCGGAAGCCCAGCCTTCGGCACCGAGCTCGAACGTCGGCTCGGCGGCAAGGTGGTCTTCACGGAGAAAGCCGGGGTCAACTCCGTCCTGCTCCACTCGGTTGCTGATCTGGGCGCTGTTCTGGACAATCTTGCCTTCAGCCTCTGCCTGTACAGTGGGCAGATGTGTACGGCACCGCAGAACATCTTCGTGCCAGAGACCGGGGTTGAAACACCCGATGGACGCCTCTTGCCGGAGGAAGTTGCTGCCCGACTCTGTGCAGCCATTGACGCCCTGGTGCACAATCCCAAAGCAGGACCCCCGACGCTCGGGGCTCTTCAAAATGAGCAGACGCTCCAGCGGCTGCGTCAGGCGGAGGCGCTCGGGCTGCCTGTTCTGCGGGCAAGTACCCCGCTTGATCACCCTGACTATCCCGATGCCCGGACGGCAACCCCGCTGCTGCTCGAGGCTCGGCAGGGCGAGCACCGGCAGGTTTACGGGCGGGAGTGGTTCGGACCGATTGCCTTCCTGGTGCGTTCACCCAGCGCCGACTCAGCCCTGCAGGAGATGGCTGCGCTCGTCCGCAGTGCCGGGGCTCTGGTGACGGCAGTCTACACAACAGAGGAGGCGTTCAAACGCCAGGCAGCGGACCTCCTCACAGAAGCTGGGACCTCCGTTGCCTTCAATTTCGTCGGTCCGGTCTGGGTCAATCAGTCGGCAGCCTACAGTGATTTCCACGGTGCCGGGGTCAATGCTGCTGGGAATGCGAGCTTTACAGACCTCGGCTACGTCGCGGCACGGTTTGGGATTGTCCACGTTCGAGAAGTGGTCTGAGATGCTCAAGCGCACGATTTTCTTCGAGCTCCACTGTCAGCTCGGGGCGAAGATGGCGCCCTTTGCTGGCTTCGAGATGCCGATTCACTATCCGAAGGGCATCGTCCACGAACATCTGCTCGTGCGGCAGCGGGTTGGGGTCTTCGATGTCTCGCACATGGGGGAGTTCCGCATCTGGGGGCAGGATGCGCTGTCCTTCCTGCAGTACGTCACCGTCAACGATGTGGCTCGGCTTACCCCGGGGCGAGCCCAGTACTCGGTCATGTGCTATCCCGATGGGGGCATTGTGGACGACTTGCTCCTCTACCACTGCGGCGATTTCTACATGATGGTGGTCAACGCCGCCAACATCAGCAAGGATTTCGCCTGGCTGCAGGAGCATGCCCCGGCATTTCGGGTGCAGCTCGACGATGTGAGCGACCGGACGCATCTGCTGGCAGTGCAGGGACCGAAATCCGCCGAGGCGCTGCAGCCGCTGACAGAGCTGCCATTGCTGGAAATCCCCTACTACCACTTCCGCTCCGGGACGCTGGCAGGGGTGCCGATGCTCATCTCCCGAACGGGCTATACTGGAGAGCTGGGCTACGAGCTCTACTTCGAAGGCGACCGCGAGACAGCCGAACACGTCTGGCGGGAAATCTTCCGTGCGGGCGCACCGTACGGTATTGAGCCAGCGGGCTTGGGAGCTCGCGACACTCTCCGGCTGGAGAAAGGCTACTGCCTTTACGGCAACGACATAGATGAGACGACCAATCCGCTCGAAGCCGGGCTGGGCTGGATTACGAAGCTGGACAAGGGTGACTTCCTCGGACGGGAAGCTCTGCTGCAGGTCAAACAGCACGGACCTACACGCCGCCTTGTGGGACTGCGTACGGAGAGCGAACGCTCTATCCCGCGTCCTGGCTACGCGATTGTGCAGGCAGAAGAGCCCATTGGGCGGGTGACCAGCGGGAATATCTCACCCGTCTTGCGGGTCGGGATTGCGCTCGGGTATGTCCCGGTACGCTTTGCCGAGCCGGGAACGTGGGTAGACATCAGCGGACACGGTGGGCGCCGCTTCCGTGCCGAGGTGGTCAAGCCACCCTTCGTCTGAGCACTTTTACGTGCCTGAGGGACCCGAACGGTTCTTCTCCTCGAAGCGGAGGTAGCGGTACCAGAGAGTGAACAGCTCCCACGTGGCGGCAACATCGCCGAGGCAGTACTCGGCAATCTCCAGTAGGCGTCCGTCGTGGTAGTACTCAGCGACCCGGGAACCGTCAATGCCGTGCGCTTTCGGCGATTCGATACCGAAGGCACGAGCGTAGAAGTCGAAGTTGAAGCGCTTCGTGGCACCCATGGTTTGCGGGTTGTAGAAGCAGAGTTCGTCCAGCAGGTCAGTATGCCCGCCGTAGCGGTAGCGGGTTCCTTCCATCAAATTGCGGGAGGGGCGGATCCGGTAGAGCGCCGAGCGGAGCATGAGGAAAGGGGCATCGAAATTGCGCCCGTTGAAGGTGACCAAGTGGGCACCGGCGTACTTGTCGAGAAGCTTCCAGAACTGCTCCAGGAGGGTGCGCTCGCTGCAGCGATAGACTGGGATGCCGTTCGGGAGCGCCTCGGGTAGGAGCTCGCCCACCTCGCATGCCGGGTCTACAATGTAGGCACCTCGGCTGCGGAGCGCCCATTCCGCTTCCCCGGTTGTCTCCATGATCTGCAGCCCCAGGCAGATGACCTGGGCAGTGAAGGGAGACAGTGCCATTTCAGCTTTGCGCCTCTCCTGCTCACTTTCGGAATGAGCGCCGCGCAGGAGGAATTCCTGCTGGCTGGGGGCGAAGCTCTCCCACGGCAGCGGGATGGTCTCGATGTCGAACACGATGTAGAGAGGCTCGGGCATCTCAGCGCAGAATGAGCAGTGGGGCAATGAGGCTGTGTCCATCGGGGAAGAGAGCCTGCACGGCGTAGACGCCGGCAGGGAAGCTCCGCAGGTCTAGGAGCACCTCTGCAGACGAGCGCTGCAGAAGTGGCACAGGACAGGATTGCCCGAGAGCGTTCCAGAGGCGGAAGGATGCCCGTTCGGCGTTGGGGATGCGGCAGCGCACGATGGTACGGGCAGGGTTCGGGAAAAGCCGCGGCTCTTCAAGGACGGCTCCAGGAACTGTGGTGATAGTCTGGATGCGGATATCATCGAGGAACCAGCCTTCGTCGGTCCGAATCGGTCCGGAGAAGAAGCGGAAGCGCACCCAGAGTAGGCGGGCAGTGTCAGGACGCGGGAGCAGGAACCGCTCCAGACGCCAATCTCCATCGTCCAGAACGCCATCGCCCCACGGGGCATAGAGGCTGGCGTTGTATGCGCCGAGCTGCTGCCAGGAGTCCCAGGTATTCCAGGCGATTTCGACGAAACCAGTGTCTGACGGGTGAACAATCGCGGCATGGACGAAGCTGAGCTCGAGCGCAGAGTCGCCCGCAGGAACCGCGATAGGGAAGAGCACGAGGGTGTCCCGCTCGCGGTTCGCATAGGGTCCTTGGGGCGATTCCGTCAGAGAGAGCGGTGGGGAGAAGGCGAACACGGCGGTCAAGCCCCAGGCGCCGCTGTTATAGTAGCGCGGCAGTTCCGGAGCCGCAAACGGCTCGAAGAGTTCTCTGAGCACTCTCCCGGCATAGACAATCTGCCAGGCGCTGGGTGGGCTTTCTTCCGCTCCTGCCAGGGCGGTAGCGAAGTACCGGTAGAAGCCAGCCTCAGAGACAACGTCGGTAACTGTCAGGGTCGTTCCAGTATCTGCCGGGGAGACGGGGAACGTGGCAATCAGGGCACTGTCCCGGTAGAGCCGGAGTGCGGAGAGATTCCTCAGGGGCGTCGTGCCATCGGCGCGCCGAGTCGGGAGACGGAAAGAGAGCCGAACAGAATCGGGCTGTACCAGTGCTGCCGGGAGGAGCTCCGGGGCAGCGGGCTGGCGCGCCCCACCGGCGCGGGCAGAGTCCGAGCGGAAGAGGCTGGTATCGTTTCCAGAGACAACGGCAATGCTATAGCGGTACAGTTCATGCGGCTGCAGGGCGGTGTCGAGGAAGCTGGTCAGAGAGCCGGGCAGCGTCCGGTAGAAGCTGCCGTTGCGGAGGAGGACATACTCAAAGGCGGTCAGTGGCTGCCCAAAGACGCGCTGTGTCGGTGCTTCCCAGCTCAGGCGCAGAGCCGTCGGGGTGTCTGGCAAGAGGTGGACACGGAACTTCTCCACCGGCAGAGGTGCTCGGACGTTGAGAGGGGCGGTGTAGACATCGTTGTCAGCGAGATTGATGGTGGTGTTGCGCATATCAACCCACGAGGGGTAGACCCGTCCGGCAAAGAAGGCGCAGCCGCTGTAGTCGCCAGCAAAGGCATTGCCACGGAAGGGATTGCGCCGCAGGTCCCAGAGGGTATCGCCAATGCGGCGGTCTGTCCAGGTTGTGCCTCCATCGCTGGAGTAGCTGACCGAGACTGTCGTCAGCACGTTGCCCGGATCGTCACGGCTGTCTAAGTACATGATTGCCAGATCTCCCGTTGTGGGGTCCAGTGCCATCCAGGGCCAGAACTGGTCCCCAGCAGTGTCGGAGTGGACAATAACGGGCTCGCTCCAGGTTTGCCCGCCGTCGGTGGAGCGGGAAAAGTAGATGTTCGGCACGGGGTCGGCTGCCCAGCAGAGGTAGAGCCAGCCTCGGCGCGATCCCTGTGTGGTATCGCAGACCAGGACGGGGTAAGTTTCTGCCCGTACGCCGCCTTTGAGCGTGTGGCGCACACCTTCCGGAATGGCTTTCGCCGTGCCCAGAGGGCGGTAGCGTAGAATCAGCCGAGGTGGTTCAAAGCTTGCCCCGCCGGTGGTCGAACGGGCAAAGCCGAGAGCTTTCTGCGGACCGTGATTCCACACGACGTAGACAGTGCCGTCCGGACCTGTTGCTGCCAGCGGAAAGCTCTGCCCGTAGGTGGTGTCTTCCGAGGAAAACGGCAAGCGGTCACTGACCGGGACAGGGGTGCTCCAGGTAAGCCCGCGGTCCTGGGAGAAGGAGAGCACGATCTGCGTGGAGGAATCCCGCGGAATCACTCGCTTCCAGGGAATATAGAGCCGCCCGCGGTAGGGAGAACTGCCGCTGTGATCGGCGGTGATGTAGTACTTGTCCTCGAAGGCGGAATCCGGAGTCATCGTCCCCCGATGGAGGATGACAGGGATATGCGCTTGCCAACTTTGACCGCCATCGGTAGTGCGGGCGATGAAGACCCCATTTTCCCCGGTGGTCAAATTGAAGCCGCCGTAGCAGAGGTAGCCATAGCCATCGGCGTCGAAAGTAACGGAGGGATCGTTGGAGGAGACCCAGTCGGGGAAAGGTTTGCCGAGGTTGCGATTGCTCCAAGTGTACCCGCCATCGCTGGAGACATAGACCCAAGTGGAGGAGTTGGCGCGGTAGTCCACCGCGGAGGCAATCAGGTTCCGGGGATTGCGGGGATTGATAGCGATGGAGGATTCATTCTGGATGGGTGTTGGATCAGCCTCGGGCACGATGAGATTGACGTTCGGGAAAAGGCTTACCCGAGGCGACGGCGAAAGAGGCTGGAAGGGGAGAAGAGGGAGTGACTGTTCCGTTTCCGGACGTGGTTGAGCGTACTCCATCAAGTGTCGAAAAGGGTTCTCAGTGCCCTGAGCGTGCGCAAGCAGCGCGGCGGCTACGAGCCCGGTAAACTGGCGCATGAGATCACTGCGCGTGGCTGGAAGACGAACAGTGAAATTTACAGCTTTCCGACGCGGGATGGGGGTAGCGGGGTGAGACGGCTGCTGGAAGCGGGGGAGTGGGTTTCTGTATTTTCGCGGTGTTCAGGGCTTGTGGAGTGGGATGAAGTATCTGCTGCTTGCGGTCGGATTGGGGGGTGGGCTGCTTTTGGCGCTTCTCTATCCACCGGAGCGACCACGCCCGATGTGGTGGCAGGTGACGGTGATTACGGTCATGGGAGTGCTCATTGTTGCAGCGCTTGCACCACCGATTGGAGGCACATTTGCTGATGCTGTCTACGCCAACCGCTGGGGAACTCTTTCGGTACCCTCTCTGCTGAGTGTTCGGGAGCGCGAACGCTTCCGGGGGCAGGAGCGAACTGTGCCCGTTGTGCTCCGGTGTGTGAGTGCCGCGGTGTACGATACGGCGCTCGGTCTGTGGAGCGTGTGGGCAGAAGATGACAGTCCGCGGCGGGTACTGGCGCGGGTGCTCTTCCCGACGGTGCCGTCGGAAGAACTTCTGCGTGCACGGCGGGCAATTGTTGAGCTGGAGTGGACGGGCACGGACACACTCTGGATTGCCCAACGAGTGCGCTCGCTGGAGCCGTTTCTGGTGCTGCCCTACATCCCTGGGCTTGGGGAGCGGGCACGGATCCTCTACTTCCACGTTCCTCTGGCGTGGATTGCCGTGTTCGCCTACGCTATTGCAGCGCTTGCGGCGCTCCGGTACCTCCGGCGTCGTGACCTCGAGGCAGAGTCGCGGGCAGTAGCAGCGGCAGCGCTCGGGACGCTCTTCGCGGTACTCGCGACGGCAACGGGTGCGATCTGGGCGCGCTTCAACTGGGGAGCCTTCTGGAATTGGGACCCGCGGCAGACGACCATCGTTGTACTGCTGCTCATCTACCTGGCATATTTCGTCCTGCGAGGCTCGCTGCCGGAAGGAGAGCGGCGGGCGCGGCTTGGAAGTGTCTATCTGCTTTTTGCCTTCGTTGCCGTCCCTGTTCTGGTCTTCATCCTGCCGCGGATGATGGAGAGCTTGCACCCGGGTGGGAAAGGAGACGTGACCATTGGTCCAGTGCTCGATCCGAATCCCGAAGCGCTGGACACGCTCAAGCAGGTGCTCTTCAGTGGCTCGCTGCTTGCCTTTACGGCACTCTTCGGGTGGCTCTGGAGCCTCGGAGTTCGGGTTGTGCGCCTGACAGAGCTGGTGCGGTGGCACATGGATAGAGGAAATGGGGTTTCTGGAGAGGCACGCTGAGTACGTGGTGCTCTGGGTGACTCTGGTGGTCTGGTTGGGGATTGCTGCTTCCCTGCTGTGGATGGAGCGCCGATTGCGGAGGGTAGAGCAGCAGATGGAACGTCCACGGGAGCAGCGGCGTTTCTCCAGCGGTGGTCAATGAGCAGTGCACTTCCTTCGTCCATGGCTGCTGGTCGGAGAGGAGGAGCAGGATGATGCGGCTACGTGCACGCTACTGGCTCGGTGGGCTTGCGTTGGGTGGGTTCATTGCGCTGGGTATCTCGGCGCTGGAGTCTACAGCCGTGCCGTATGTCTCTATCGGCGAGGCGGTGCGCTCGGGCGCGCGGGTGCAGGTCAAAGGCACCTGGGTGCGGGAAATTCCGCCCGTCTACGAGAGTCAGGCGAACCTTTTCCGCTTCGTGCTGCAGGATGAGCACGGGGACCGAATTCCGGTGGTTTACGCTGGAGCCAAGCCGAACAACTTCGAGCTTGCTGAAAGTATTGTGGTGCGGGGCAGAGTGATCCAGGGCGAGCTCCATGCGGAACACATTTTGATGAAGTGCCCGTCGAAGTACGAGGGCGGGGCGCCGCTGCCGCAGTGAGGATCCATGCGTCTGCGTCCCATTGTGATTGTCGTTCTCTTGCTCGGGGTTCCGGCAGCGTTGTTCCTGGCGCAACGCTTTGCCCAGGTGCCTGAGGTGACATTTGCCGAAGCACTGCGTCTTGCCGAGGAACAGCCCAGTGAGGAACGGGCACCGAAGGTGATGATTCGCGGGGTGGTCCATGCGCTGGCGGCTCCCGGGCAGGTCAGCCCTACGTTCTGGATGCAGGATGCACAGGGGCAGATTTTCGCGGTTGACTACACCGGCGGGGAAGCCTTGCCCGTGCTGACACCGGGCACCCGTGTGGTGGTGCTCGGGCATGCCCATGGTGGGGCATCCCCATACTTCCATGCGTCGGAGGTGCGTCGGGAGTAACCATGCTCGGGCAGTTCTTGGTCCATGGGGTCTGGGCGCTCGCGGTGGGCGCTGCTGTGACCTTTGCCCTCGGGCGCCGGCGGCAGGAGTTCCTCGTACCGGCCCGCGTCAGTTTCGCTCTGCTGGTTGCCGGGATTGGCGTGCTCTGGCTCCTCTTGCTGGGCGCCGTGCTGACCCATGATTTCCGCTACACTTACGTGTGGGGGCACTCTTCGCGGCAGCTGCCTTTCCACTTGCTGCTCAGCAGCAGTTATGCTGGGCAGGAAGGGAGCCTGATGCTGTGGGTCTTCTGGCTGGGGCTCCTCGGGATTGCCGTTCACGTGATTGCCCGGCGGCAAGGCTGGGAGGCGGAGATGATGAGCCTTTACAGTGCTGTTGTCGCGGGGATGCTCCTGCTACTGGTAGCGAAAAACCCCTTCACCTTCGTGTGGGAGACCTACGCCGAACAGGGGGTGGCCGAAGGCTTCCGCCCTGCCGATGGACGTGGACTCAACCCGCTCCTGCACAACTACTGGATTGTCTTTCACCCGCCGACATTGTTCCTGGGCTTCGCCCTTGTGAGCGTGCCGTTTGTGTTCGCGCTGGCAGGGCTGTGGCGGCGGGAATACCAGCGCTGGATTGTCGGGGCGCTGCCCTGGCTGGGGATTGCCGCAGCAGTGCTCGGGGGTGGAATTCTCCTGGGTGGACTGTGGGCGTATGAGACGCTCGGCTGGGGCGGCTTCTGGGCGTGGGATCCGGTGGAGAACTCCTCGCTGGTTCCCTGGCTCTTTGTCGTGGCAGCGCTCCATACGGGGCTTATCCAGCGGCGGACCGGTGGGTTGGTGCGTACCACCGTAGTGTTGGTCGTTCTCGCCTTTCTGGCGACGCTCTACTCAACTTTCTTGACCCGCAGTGGGGTGCTGGGAGATACATCCGTGCACTCGTTTGTTGATCCTGGCTTGTTTGCCTACGTTCTGCTCCTGGGGTTGATGGTGGCAGGGACCGCCGTGAGCGTTGGGTTTCTCCTCTGGCGCTGGCGGGAGCTGCAACGGGAAGCCTTGCAGCTGTCGGTCGACTCTCGGGAGTTCCTCCTGGGGCTGGGGACATTGGGACTGGTGGTCAGCGCTGTGGTTGTCCTGGTTGGAACCAGTTACCCCATCGTTGCAGAGCTGCTGGGGCGCCCGAAGGTTGCCGTTGAGCAGCGCTTCTACAACCTGCTCCACTTGCCTTTGGGAGTCTGGATTCTGCTGCTCAATGGGTTGTCGCTGCTGGCGCAATGGCGAGCAACCCCGGGGAAGCTCTTCGGGAAGCGGCTGCTCCTGCCGGCTGCCATCGCGGGGGGAGGGACGGGACTTTTGTGGATGCTGGGAATCCGGGATGGTGCTCTCCTTGCGCTGGCGGCCACGGCATGGTTTGCCTTAGCCGTCAATGGGCGATTGCTCTTTGGAGGTCTTCGCCGCCGTCCGGCAGCACTAGGAGCGTGGATTGCCCACACTGGGCTGGCATTGCTCCTTGTGGGTGTCGTCACGCTTGCAGCCCTTTCGTGGACCTCCCATGCCCGGCTCCCCCGTGGGGAACCCGTCCAGTTGGGTGCTTACCGGCTCACATACCTTGGGCGCGAGCAGGTCGAACGGGAGTACACCGACCGGGAGAAGTGGCGCTACGCCGTGCGGGTAGAACACCGAAACGGCAGCGTGACGATCTTCCCGGTGCTCTTCTGGAGCGACTACAACCAGCGGCAGTCGGCGTTCTTAGAGCCTGGCATTGCATGGCGCCTGGCTGCTGATTTCTACATGGCGCCTAGGGCGGTTGAGAGCGAAAATCCGCCCACCGAGCTTGTGTTTCGCCGTGGAGAGGAAGCGCCACTGCCGTCGGAGCCTCTGGTGCGGGCGTCTGTCCTGCGCTTTGAGATGGGAGCGCAGCACGGGGATACGCTCGAGGTAGCCGTCTGGATTGTCCTCCGTCAGCCGGAGCGGGATGATACGCTGCGCCTTGCTTCTCGGATGCTGGCTCTGGACCGATTCCTGCCTCTCTGGCAGCCGTTCCGGGATACGCTCGAACTGGCGCTTCTACGCATTCTCCCCGACCGGCGCGAACTGGCACGTTCGCAGGCAGTGCTCGGCGTGCGGCGCCGAGGAACACAGGAGCGAGAGGTGCTCACGGTGGAGTTTTCTCTCAAACCCGGTATCAATCTCGTCTGGCTCGGAGGGCTGCTGACCGTTGTGGGGCTGCTCTGGAGCGCCGCGACCCGGCTGCGGCAGAAGCGCCGAATAGTGACGTGCCCGGATGGCAAGTACCCTGCCCCTGTGCACGAGGCGGCGCTCCCGCGCTGATGGGGCTTCCTCCCGAGGGAGTCTCCCGGAGGCTGTACAACGGGGGCTTATTTTTGCACGTGTCAGCTGACTCAAGGGGGAGTTATGCGCCGAAGCCTGCTCATCGGCGGCGTTGCTCTGGCAGTTGCCGTGTTCCTCGCTGTGCTGCTGATTCGCACTGTTGGGCTGCAGGCGGGTGAGGAACCGGGAGAAATTCCACTGCCGGCGCTCCAGCTGGATTCGACCGCTATTCTGGAGCGCTTCGCTGCGGCACTGCGCTACCGAACGATTTCGCACCAGGATACGGCGCAGGTTGAGCATGCGGAATTTGAACGCTTCCATCAGTTCCTGTTCCAGAGCTTTCCGGAGGTCCATCGGCAGCTGGAGTGGGAGCGCGTCGGCGGTTACAGCCTGCTCTACCGCTGGCGCGGGCAGGATACAACAGCGCCGGCGGTGCTCCTGATGGGGCACATGGATGTGGTACCGGTGGAGCCGGGGACGGAAAAGCAGTGGCGCTACCCGCCTTTTGCAGGAGTGATTGCCGAAGGATCCGTGTGGGGACGCGGGGCAATCGATGACAAAATCACCGTCATGGGGATTCTGGAGGCGGCAGAAGCATTACTGCGGGCGGGATTCCGCCCCGTTCGGGATGTATACTTCGCCTTCGGGCATGATGAGGAGGTCGGCGGACGGCGAGGAGCGCAGCAAATTGTAGCGCTGCTCAAGCAGCGGGGGGTTCGCCTCCACTGGGTGCTCGATGAGGGCGGCGCCGTCACCGTCGGGATGTTCCCCGGAGTGGAACGCCCGCTGGCAATGGTGGGCATTGCCGAGAAAGGATACATGATGGTCGAGCTGAGCGCCGAAGGACCGGGCGGACACTCATCGACACCACCCCGCCGGAGCCCGTTGGGACTGGTCGCAGAGGCAATTGCGGCGGTGGAACACTCGCCGATGCCTGCGCGGCTGGAAGGTGTAGCCGTCGAGATGCTGGAAGCAGTAGCCCCGGAGATGCCTTTCTGGCAGCGCCTGCTGGTGGCAAATCGGTGGCTCTTTGGTCGCTTCCTCTTGCGGCAGCTGCAGCAGACCCCGCGCGGGAATGCCACGGTGCGGACAACCTTTGCCCCGACAATCTTCCAGGCTGGCATCAAGGAAAATGTCATCCCCTCCTCGGCTCGGGCACTGGTCAACGTGCGCTTGCTGCCTGGGGATACCCCGGAGGCGGTTGTGGAACACCTGCAGCGCCGTGTCCCGAAGGGGGTCAAGGTGCGGCTACAAGGCGTGCTGAGCCTGCCGTCCCCGGTCGCGGATGTCCGCAGCGAGGGCTTCCGCCTCATTCGGCAAGTTGCCCGCTCGGTCTTCCCCGAAGCGCGACCGGTCCCCTACCTGGTTCTCGGAGCAACGGATGCCCGGTACTACACGGTGCTGACCCCAAACGTCTTCCGCTTCCTGCCTGTTCGGCTGACACCGGAGGAGTACCGGACATTTCACGGGACCAACGAGCGCATGCCCGTCGGCGAGATCCTTCGGGCAGTTCGCTTCTACGCTGGGCTTCTCTCTGCTGGGGCAGGCACTACCTCCCGTCCGTAGCTGCTGGCACTGACGTACGCTCCGGTGCCGAGAGGGAGCAGAGTGCTATTTTTGCGACCAACGGTCGGAAATCGACGGATGGTCAGCATGATTGGGCGGTGGGCATTCCTGGCAGCGGTGGCGGTCAGCCTCAGCTTCGGTCAGCAGCCTCTGCGACTGAGCCTGCAGCGAGCGCTGCAGTGGGCTGTGGAGCGCAATACCGAGCTGCAATTGGCGCGGCTGGAGATTGAGCGTGCCGATGCGCGGGTACAGGAGGCAGTGGGGACAGCACTGCCTTCGGTGGGTGTGGCAGCGAACTTCACCCGGAATCTGCTTCTGCCGGTGTTTTTCCTGCCGGACTTCCGGAATCCGCAGTCGGGGCAGCTGCAGGCGGTCAAGATCGGCTCGGAGAACGCTTTCCAGCTCCAGCTGCAGGCAACGCAGGTTCTCTTCAGCCAAGCGGTGTTGACCGGGATTGGTGCGTCGCAGGTTTACGCGCAGGCAGCGCGGCAGCAATATCGGGCAACGCTTGCGCGGACAATTGCCGAGGTCAAGAAAGCCTTCTACGCTGCGCTCTTGGCACGGGAGCTTTGGCAGGCAGCGCAGGCAAGTCTGCGGCGTGCTGAGCGCTTTGCGGAAGACGCCCAGGTCTTAGCCAGTCAAGGTCTGGTGGCGGACTACGATGCCCTGCGGGCGCGCGTCCAGCTGGAGCAGGTGCGGACGCTCGTCGCGCAGGCAGAGCTCGGCTATACGGCAGCGCTTCGGCAGCTCAAGCTGCTCGTCGGGGTGCCACAGGAGCAGGACATAGAGCTCGAAGGGAGCCTCGAAGCGGAGTACCGTCCAGAGGAGCTTCCCGAGGCAGAGACTCTGGTGCGGCAGGCGCTCCAGCGCAATCCGCAGCTCCAGGCGTTACAGTTGCAGGAGGTGCTCCAACGCGACGTTGTCCGGCTCTACCGGGCTGAATC
Source organism: bacterium HR21 (assembly GCA_002898295.1). Taxonomy (GTDB): domain Bacteria; phylum Bacteroidota; class Ignavibacteria; order Kapaibacteriales; family HRBIN21; genus HRBIN21. The sequence continues at coordinate 161,031 of BEHX01000004.1, read as the reverse complement.
GTACCCGACGCTGGTCGGCTTTGGGACGTACGTGTACCAGGGGCAATCCCCGACGTTGTCTAACTTCCTGACTGCTCGCAGTATGGCGGTTGGGATTCAGCTGTCGGTGTCGCTCTTCCAGGGGTTGCAGACGAAGGCTCGCGTTGAGCAGGCGGAAATTGAGCAGCACAAGGTTCAGCAGCAGCTGGAGCAGTTCCGCGAAGGGCTCAAGGTGCAGGTCTTGCTGGCGCTGCAGCGGCAGCAGCTGGCTCGTCAGCGGCTGGAGGTGGCTCGGAGCACGATTGCCCAGGCAGAGCGGGGCTATGAGATTGCCCGTACGCGGTATAGCGAGGGGTTAGGAAGCCAGTTGGAAATCACCGATGCCGACGCCACCATTCGGCAGGCGCAGTCAGCGTATGCACAGGCGCTGCACGATTACCTGGCAGCACAGGCTGACCTGGAATACCTGACAGGCTCGGTTGATCTTGCCCAGTTCGGCTCGTAATGGGCATTGCGGAACGGCGTCAGCGCGAGCGGCAGCAACGGCGGCAGCTCATCCTTGAGGCAGCTCGTCGGGTCTTCTTCCAGCACGGCTACCGTCAGGCAACGATGGACATGATCGCGGCTGAAGCCGAGTTGGGGAAAGCCACACTGTACGAGTACTTTGCCAACAAGGAGGAGCTCTACGTGGCGCTGCTCGATGACGGGCTCCGGTTGCTCGACGCATTGATGGCAGAGGTATCCGAGCAGACCAGAGAGATGCCTGCCGAGCGGGCAATTCGGGAAATTGCCCGCCAGTACTGGACCTACGCACAGCAGTATCCGGAGTACTTCACGCTTCTGATGCATGTCTCCACCGCAATTGAGCTGCCGCTGGAGAAGGTGCGCCCGGAGTTGTTACAGGAGTTGCACCAGCTTCAGGAGCGGGCGCTCTTGCGTGGGGTTGAGTTGGTCCGGCGCGGTATTCGCGAAGGGCTCTTCCCTCCCGATACCGTGCCGGAGCGAGTTCTGGCAGAATTCTGGATTGTGCTCAGCGGTGCCATCTTACTGGCGCGGCATCCGTATCGGATGCGCTTGATGCAGGAGATGGAACCGGAGCAGTTACTCGAAGAGCTTGTGACACTGCTGCTTCAGGGTTGGCAATGGAGAGTCGAACATTCCTCCTCGGAGGGTGCCTCGTCGCGGTAGCTTGTGCCTTCGGGGCGTGCTCGTCCTCTTCGGGGGAAATGGATGCAAAGCGGCGCCGTCTGGAGGAGCTCCGCCGGGAGCTGGCGCAGGTGCAGCAGGAGATTGCCCGGCTGGAGGCAGAGCTGGGCGCGCCAGGCTCTCAGGAGGCGCAGCCGCGAGATCCTTCGGTCGTGGTCGAGACTGCCCGGCAGGGCGTGCTCCAACGCACGCTGGAAGTGCAGGGGAGCGTCGAATCTCGGACGACGGTCACGTTGAGTGCAAAGGTGGGCGGAACCGTTGTGGCCGTCCATGTCCAGCCCGGGCAGCGGGTCCGGCAGGGACAGGTGTTGCTGGAGCTGGATACAGAGGTCTTGCGCCGCACTCTGGCGGAAGTTGAAGTCCAGCGGGAGCTGGCGCGGACGCTCTACGAGAAGTACAAGCGCGCCTGGGAAGCGCAGGCAGTGGCAGAGGTGCAGTATTTGAATGCCAGACAGCAGTGGGAAGCGCTGGAGAGGCGTGTCGCAACGCTTCAAGAGCAGATTGCCCAGAGCCGTATCGTGGCACCCTTCTCCGGCATAGTGGATAACGTCATGGTCAAGCACGGGGAGTTTCTGGCACCGGGAATACCTGCGCTTCGCCTGGTCAATGGCTCCAGTCTCTACGTGGCAGCGGATGTTTCTGAAGCATACGTGGGGGCAGTCAAACCCGGGATGTCGGTGGAGTTGGTATTCTCAGAGACGGCAGACACGGTGCGTGGGCGCATTCGGAGTGTGGGGCAGTCCATCGAGGTGCGGACGCGGACTTTCCGCATCGAGATCGTGCCCGAGCGCATCCCTGCTGCCGTACGTCCTGGGTTACATTGCCAGGTGCGAATTCCCGATGTGAACCGTCCGCAGACAGTCATTGTCCCGCTGGCAGCAGTGCAGCAACACAATGGTGCGCCCGTGGTCTTCGTGGTGGAGCGTCGGGATGCGCATCAGGGCATTGTCCGCCAGCGTCCGGTTCGCCTGGGTGCTTTGACCCCGGAAGCAGTGGAAATCCTGGCAGGTCTGCAGCCGGAGGAGCTCGTCGTTGTCCGCTCCTCCAGCCAGCTGCGTGATGGGATGCGAGTCCGCTTCTGAGGAGGAGTCCAGCCAATGCTGCAGCGAGAGTTCTTCCTGAGCAACTGGGCAATCCGTAATCGCGTGACGGTCTACGTTCTGGCTGTCTGCACGTTCGTTCTGGGGATTTACACCTACGTGCGGCTCCCGAAAGAGCTGCTCCCCGATGTGGTGATCCCGACGATTCTGGTGACCACGGTCTACCCAGGAACTTCCCCAGCGGATGTGGAGAACCTGGTGACGCGCCCGATTGAAAAGCAGCTCAAGGCTGTTGCTGGGGTTACGAAGGTGCGCAGTTATTCGGCGCAGGATGTCTCCACGATCGTCGTGGAGTTCGAAACCGATGTTGACCCGGCGCTTGCCAAGCAGCGGGTTCAGGACGCGGTTGACCGGGCGAAGGCAGAGCTCCCCACGGACTTACCCGAGGATCCCCGGGTGCTGGAGATTGAGTTTTCCGAGTTCCCCATCATGCAGGTCAGCATTGCGGGGGATATTCCGCTGGTGCAGCTAAAGCGGTACGCTGAGGAGATGCGCGATCGCATTGAGAGTCTGCCGCAGATTCGCCGTGTGGACTTGGTCGGGGTGCCAGAACGGGAGGTCCGCGTGGAGGTAGACCCGTATCGCCTCTGGGCGCTGGGGTTGAGTCTGTCGGATGTGGAGCAAGCAATTCGGCGGGAGAATCTGAATCTCTCCGCTGGTGAGCTCTCCGCCGGGGGATTGCGGCTCAATGTCCGCCTGACAGCGGAATTCCGCCGGGTGGAGGAGCTGGCCAATATTCTCGTTCGCGGTGGACAGGGAAACACGGTCCGGCTCGGCGATATTGCCACGGTTGTGGAGGAATTCAAAGAGCAGCAGAGCTATGCCCGGCTCAATCGGCGCTCGGTCATTACCCTCAGTGTGGTCAAGAAGGCGGGGGAAAATCTCCTGGAGGCAGCCGAGCAGATTTACCGGATTGTAGAGGAGTTCCGCACGCGGGTGGTGCCGCCCTCGGTCCAGTTGGTGGTGACCAATGACCAATCAGAGCGGAGCCGGACGACGCTGGCGGATTTGAACAACGCTATCATCCTGGGCTTCCTCTTCGTGGTGCTGGCACTGATGTTCTTCATGGGCGTGCGGAACGCCCTCTTTGTAGGGCTTGCAACGCCGCTTTCGGCTTTTCTGGCAATGCTGGTCTTGCCCGGGCTGGGGGTGCATTCGTTCAACATTGTGGTGACCTTTGCTCTCTTGTTAGCGCTGGGCATAATCGTGGACGACGCCATCGTGGTTGTGGAGAACATCTACCGGCTCTATCGCCGGGAGAGGCTCGGTATTGTGCAGGCGGTCAAGCAAGGAGCCGGGGAGGTCTTTGCCCCGGTTTTGGCCGGGACATTGACGACGTTGGCGCCATTTGTGCCTCTGCTGTTCTGGCCCGGTGTGGTTGGGCAGTTCCTCTTCTATCTGCCGGTGGTAATGATTTCCACACTGGCAGCCTCGTTCCTGGTGGCATACGTCTTCAACCCGGTTTTTGCCCACGACTTCATGCCACGGGTATCCATGCCATTGACGCGACGGCAGCTTCTGCTGCGCCTCGGTGGCTTTCTGCTTGCCGCAGCGGTGGGCTATGGGCTGGGATTCTGGAGTGGGAGCCGTATCCTTGTGGGGATGGCAACGGTGACGTGGGTTGTGGGACTCCTGTGGTTTGTCAATCGGGTGTTCTTCACCCCGTATGTCATCGAGCCGTTCCAGCAGCGTCTCTGGCCGAGAGTGCTGGCGGCATACCAGCGTCTGCAGAATTGGATTCTCCGTGGGCGGCGCCCGGTGTACTTGGTGGCGGCAGTGATTGTGCTGGCAGTGGTCACGTTCCTGCTCTTCGGGATTGTGCGCCCGAAGGTGACCTTCTTTACCAACCCGGAGCCCAACTTCGTGTACGTGTCGGTGACGCTCCCGATAGGGACCGATGCTGCTGTGACGGATTCCATCATGCGGGTCATCGAGGAGCGGGTCTACGGCGTGCTGGGGGAGACGAACCCGCTGGTTAGCTCGGTGAGTGTCAATGTTGGGATTGCGGCCGGTGATCCTTTCCGTCCTTCGTTTGGGGTAACCCCGCACCAGGGGCGGTTGACAGTCGCCTTCGTGGGGCAGGAACAGCGCCGGGGAATGTCGACGTGGGGATATCTGGAAGCGATTCGCCGGGCAGTTGCTGACATCCGAGGGGCGGAGGTTGTGGTCGATAAAGACCATGCCGGACCCCCAACGGGCAAGCCCATCAACATTGAAATTGCCGGGGACGATCTCGATACGTTGGCGGCACTGGCAGAGCGGGTCCGCTCGCTGATTGTGGATTCCCTCCGGATTGCCGGTATTGAGCAGCTGGTCAGCGATTTGCAGCAGGGCAAGCCGGAGTTGCAGGTTGTGCTCAATCGGGAGAAAGCTGTCCGAGAAGGGCTCAACACTGCACAGATCGGGGGCGCACTGCGAGCGGCACTCTACGGGGTAGAGGCGTCGAAATTCCGTGCCGGCGATGAGGAGTATCCTATCAACGTACGTCTGATGGCGCCGTACCGGCAGCGGCTGGAGGATGTGCTCAATGTCCCGATTGCCTTCCGTGATCTGTCGACCGGGCAGTTCCGGGTGGTGCCGGCTTCGGCGGTCTCTACGGCAACGTATGCGACAACGTACGGGAGCATTACTCGCATCAACCAGCAGCGGGTCGTTACCCTCAGCTCCAATGTCTTGCCCGGGTACAGTGCTCCGCTGATCAATGCACAGATTCGCGCGGCGCTGCAGCGGCTGTCTCTTCCGGCGGGCTATTCGATCCGGCTCACGGGTGAGCAAGAAGAGCAGCGCAAAACGCTGGGATTCCTGCAGACGGCATTTCTCGTGACGGTTGCCCTCATTGCCATCATTCTCGTGACGGAGTTCAACTCTGTGACCAAGCCGCTGCTGGTGCTGACCACCGTCGTGTTCAGCACTGTCGGAGTATTCTTGGGCTTCCTCCTCTCCGGGTTGACACTCTCCATTGCACTGACGGGCTTAGGGATTGTCAGTCTGGCGGGCGTTGTGGTCCGCAACGGGGTGGTGCTGGTTGATTACATCGAGCAGCGGCGTGCTGAGGGACTCTCCCTCCGACAGGCGGTCATCCGAGGCGGAGCAACGCGAGTAACGCCGGTACTCCTGACCGCTGCTGCGACCATTTTAGGGCTGCTCCCGCTGGCGGTCGGGCTCAATATGGACTTCGGGAGCCTGCTGACCCGCTTGGATCCGAAGCTCTACTTTGGCGGCTTCAGTGCAGCCTTCTGGGAACCGCTGGCGTGGGCGATCATCTTCGGGCTGATTTTCGCCACGTTCCTGACGTTGGTGGTGTTGCCCGTGCTCTACTACCTGGCGGCTCGGCGGCAGTTACGGCGTCAGTGGCGGCAGCGGACGGCTCGAGCCTGAGGAGCCGGGCTGGAAGTCCAGCGCGTAGAAAGGCACAAAGGTTGCCGGATCGGCACGATGACCGCGCTGGTAACGGCGGTATCCTGCCTGCAGGATCAGCTCTGCCGAGAGCCGCTCCAGACACGGCAGACGAAGCCCACCGGGAATCCACGGCGCTGCCGGACCGCAGACGAAGGTGTCTGGCTCCGGAGCAAGTTCCGAGAGAGAACACCGGTGCACAGAGCCGAGAGCCGTACCGTCCGGGGAGAACCGCTGGACGAAGAGCCACCCCTCAACGTTCTGAGCAGATTCCTGGATATGCCCGGGCGTGCAGACCAAGATCTGACGCCCGCCGAGCCGAGAGACAAAAGGCGCAGCGGCTTCAGCGAAGGCTTCCAGGGTTGGAACGGGCACGAGAACAGGAGGTGAGCGGAAACAGAGTCCCTTTGCCAGACTTGCCCCAATCCGCAATCCTGTAAACGAGCCTGGACCTGCCGAGAGGGCAACGGCGTCGAGCTCTTCGGGGTGCACTCTGCAATCCTCGAGCAGACGCCGGATGAGTTCAGCAGCCATCCGATCGTGCACGCGAGGCTCACCCAGCAGGACAAATCCTCTGAGCTGCCCATCCTCACCGAGGGCAATGCTCAAGGGGTCACCCGAGGTTTCGAGTGCCAGAAGGCGAGTCGGCACAGCTACCGGAGCCACACGAAGGGACAGCTCTGGAGGCGGTCTCCAATACGACACCGCAGTATGTAGACGCCTGAAGCCAGCGGCAGCTGGAAGTGTTCCTCATAGGTTCCAGCTGCTTGCCAGCGCTGAGACTGCAGCAGTGCTATGCGAGTGCCAAGCAGGTTGACCAGTTCAAGCTCAACCGCGGTAGCTTCCGGCAGCGAGTACCGCACGCTCAGCTCTCCCGAGGGGAGTGCCCGGACGTATACGGCGTGCTCTGCTGCTGCCGGCAGTGCAATGCCTGTGCCTCCGAGCGAGAACCAGCGTGGATGGTAGAGGGCAGCCTGGTTCTCAACTGCCCCGACCTGTCCTGATTGGAGGTCTGCCACGAGGAGGAGCCGGTGCTGCGGGGCGACCAGCGCCAGAAAGCGGTTGTCTGGGGAAAAGCTCGGGCGCTGCACATCCAGTAGAGGTTGCCCTTGGTAGCTCCACTGGGAGGTCCCGAGAGCCGCAATCTGCTTTGTTTGCAGGTTTGCCACGATGGTCTCCATCGTGCCAGTTCCGTGGTCAATGTAATTGAAGGCGACCACATCAGGGTCAGTGTTGCTGTACGTGATGTTCCCGAGCGAGAACTCCCGCGGGCTCGGAGGAATTAGCTCGTAAATCGGGGGCGGGGTTGCGGTGAGGTAGGCTTCGTAGATGTTCCAGTATGCCAGCGTATCGCCCTGGAGCGGCAGGACGTTGAAGGCGTCGAAGGCTAGCCGCGGCTGCCTCATATTCGGGGTCCACGACATGACGTCAGCAAGCCAGATGGTGGTCACGCGACCGCCATCGGGTGCCTCCGGGAGCAGCTCAAGCCGTGCCACCGTTTGCCCATCGGTCAGGTATATGGAGCGGTCAATCGCCGTGGTGACCAGTGAGGCAACACGCCCATCACTGCTGATACAGGCATTGCGGAGATTGCTAAGGGGAAGGGTAAGCTCGTAGAACTGCTGCTGGGTCAGATCTGCGTACGCCAGCTTCCCTTGCTTGTTGACAAAGTAAATCCTGTCCCCTGCTCGGGGGGTGCTCAATTGGGAAAGCGGGAAACCATCGTTGCCAACCAAGGCGTGTGTCCGTGGATCAGCGGTACTGATGACCCCGCCTTGCCACGTGTCTGTGCGGACAAGTGCGAGCAAGCCGTCTGGACCGACAATGAGGGCGAGCATGGGAGTGCCACCCTGGACCGGGGGCACTTCGTTGCCACCTCCACCACCGCCTCCGCTGTCGGTGATACCGACGGCATCGAACGCCTGGGCGCAGGCGTTTGCCTCCGCCTGTCCGTAGAGCTCCTGCGCTGAGCGGATCACGGCACGCCGGCAGTCGATGAACTCCGAGGTGCGGGTCAGGTACTGTGTCAGTGCCCGGTAGTAAATCCGCTCGGTCTTTTCCCGCCCGAGAGCTTGGATGATAAGGTAGGCAGCCCGGTTCGGGATGCCGCTATTGATGTGCACCCCGCCGTTGTCTTGGTCAATGGGTAAGTTCTGATACTGGCTCATGTGGCTCGGTTGAGGGCTTTCAACGTTCGGATTGCTCGGATTGGCAATGTCACGGGTGGCAATTTTCGAAGAGCCAGGACCCTGGAGGTCCTCGCCGAGGAGGAAGTCATCGCGGTCTACCATGATGGCGAAGATGTCGGAGAAAGACTCGTTGAGAGCGCCGGGTTGGAACTGGTAGACCAGGTTGGCGCTGTGTTGCGTGACGCCATGGGTCATTTCGTGGGCAGCAACGTCGAGCGCAGCCGCGAAGGGCTTGTACAGATAGCCGTCTCCGTCGCCGTAGACCATGATTTTGAGCCCACCGTTCCAGTATGCGTTGCTCATCGGTTGCCCCCGATAGGTGGCGTGGATAATGGAGATAACGGTCCCGCCCTGCCCGTCGAGGGAATTGCGGGTATGGGTGGTGCGGTAGTAGCGGTCGCTGATGAAGGCGTTGTAGTGTGCTGAAACCGCTACGGGGTCGCGCCAGGTGTTATCGGGCGAGGTAATGTGGTAGACCTGCGGGTTCTGTGGGTCAATGTCGCTGTTGTTTGCCGTCAGTGTGACGGCACCGCCTTTGACACGGTTGGGCAGTTGCGAGCCGGAACGGTCTAAGCTGGGGAGGTCCCAGATCATGTAGTACATGCCGTCATCGTGCCGGTAGACCCGGAAGGAGCGTGTGACACCGTTGGCATCGGTCCCGGAGGCGTCAACGAAGGTGCCGGCTGCTACAGTCCTCCGGGGCATTGCATGGACCGGCAGAGAAACATCGCTGGGGAAACTCAAAGAGGTGTGCCTATGCCAGCTGCAGGTGTTGAGAATTCGCCACCGGATTGTCCCATCGAGGGCATCCACGAAGAGGGTGTAGTCTTCGAGCAGGTTCGCATGGAGGTTTACTTCGTAGCACAGGAAGACAGCCCCTGTCACGGGGTGTGGGAAGAGCACCAGCGTTGCAGAGGGTTCTGCTGAGGGCAATCCAGGGAGCGCGGGCAGCGGAGTCAGCACAGTCTGTCGCTGCACGTAATCCCGCGCCCGTTCAAGTGCCTCGGCAGGGCTCAGCCGCGGCTGGGTGGGTGCTCCAACAGGAGTTGGAAGGTAGCGCCCGTTGAGCAGAGAGAGGGTGCCATCGGAGCGAATATGCACGTAGAGGTCAGCTCCCCAAATCGGGATGCCTTCGTAGAGCTGCTGGAAGCGGAGATGGTGCAACCCCAGCTCATCGCTCTGCGCGGAGAGCAGCCGCAGTTCGCGGACTGGGTCCTGGAGCTTGAGGAACTCCCGGTGAAGACGGAGCTGCTGCAAGACTGATGCTGGGTCGGGATACCATCGGGCAGGGGAGGATCGTGTCGGACCAGGGACCTCCACCATGCGGGCAATACCCAGTGGGCGCTCAACCCAGCTGGGGGTTCCCTGGGGAGAGAACGCCACGCGCGGGGTCAGCCCCTGCAGGGGGAGTGGGACTCGAACCGGGGAGCCTGCAGCAGTGACCACCCGCGAGGTCAGTTGGAGAGGCTGCCATGCGAACCGAGCAATTGGCGCTGCCGGTGCATCAGCAAGCGAGGCGGTGCTCCGCTGCAGGAACTCTGCAACCGTTGGGACAGTCGGCACAGCCGGAGGCAGCGGAGACAGTGCCACACGGTAGTGCGGGACACTCGCAAGTGCAAACGTTGCTCCCACAAAGGAGAGCAGGGCAGCACGTGCACGCATGACGACATCCCACTGGCTTGCACAAGTCCTCGGAAAAAATACGGTGCCTTTTCTAACCAGAGCGCAGACTTTGGAGGGCTTCGCGGATACGTCCGCCGGAGCGGGAGAGGAGCTGTCGTGCCTGCTCGGCGGAGAAGTTGCCCAGGAGCATCACGAGAGCGAGCTTCGTGCTCCAGCCGGCTTCGCGCAGGGCACATTCGGCGGTTGCGTAGTCAACCTCTGCCAGGAGCATGAGGATACGCTTGGCGCGTTCGCGGAGCTTGTGGTTTGTCGGCTGGAGGTCTACCATGATGTTGTGGTACGTCTTGCCCAGTCGAATCATGGCAGCGGTGGTGAGCATATTGAGGACGAGCTTCTGGGCGGTGCCAGACTTCATGCGGGTGGAGCCGGCGATGACTTCGGGACCGACTTCGGGGCAGATGAGGATATTGGCGTAGCGTGCGATTTCCATCCGCTGGACTTGGTGGCGGGGGTTGGTTGTCAGCAGCACTGTTGTCGCACCGCGTCGGTGTGCTTCTTCCAAGGCGCCGACGACGAAAGGGGTGCGGGCAGAGGCGGCAATACCGCAGACAACGTCCCGGGGTCCGACCTGCCGCTCGGCGATGGCGGCGGCACCCTCATGGCGACGGTCTTCCGCTCCTTCCTGGGCACGGAAGACGGCGGCTTCGCCACCGGCGATGATTGCCTGGACCATCTCCGGAGGGGTGCCGAAGGTTGGCGGACATTCGGCGGCATCCAAAATCCCGAGCCGTCCGCTGGTCCCGGCACCGACGTAGAACAGACGCCCTCCCTGCCGGAAGGACTCCACGATGCGGTCAACCGCTTGGGCAATGAAGGGGATTTCTCGGGCAACGGCGGGAGCAACCTTCTGGTCTTCGGCATTGATGAGCTGCAGGATGCGCTGGGTATCGGCAAGGTCAATGTCCCAGGTTGCGGGGTTGTTCTGCTCCGTCAGGAGGGATGCCAGCTCCTGCAGCGATGGAGGGAGATCCCTAGGGGCGCCCATCGCCGGTGGCGCGTCCGAGTTCGCGTACTAAGGCTTCGCGCTCGATTTCGAGCTGGCGGATGCGCCGCTCCAGCCGGTCGAGCTCCTCGGGCATGGAGTCAATCTCGATGCGGAGCTTGCTGGCTGCCTCGTCGATGAGGTCGATAGCTTTGTCGGGCAGGAAACGGTCTGTGATGTACCGTGCTGAAAGCTGCGCCGCGGCAACAAGCGCCGCATCGGTGATCCGGACACCGTGGTGGAGCTCGTACCGTTCCTTGAGCCCGCGCAGGATAGAGATTGTCTCCTCGACGCTCGGTTCGTCTACGTATACTTTCTGGAAGCGGCGCTCGAGTGCGGGGTCCTTTTCGATGTACTTCTGGTACTCGTCCAACGTGGTGGCGCCGATGCAGCGCAGCTCGCCGCGGGCTAAGGGTGGTTTGAGGATGTTCGCAGCGTCAATGCTGCCTTGGGCAGCGCCGGCACCCACGAGCGTGTGGAGCTCGTCGATGAAGAGGATGATTTCGCCGTTGGACTCTACCACTTCCTTGACAACGGCTTTGAGCCGCTCCTCGAACTGTCCCCGGAACTGCGTGCCGGCAACCAGCGAGGGCAGGTCCAGGGCGATGATGGTCTTGGTCTTGAGGGATTCCGGAACGTCGCCGGCGACGATCCGCTGGGCGAGTCCTTCTACGATTGCCGTCTTCCCCACCCCGGGCTCGCCAATGAGGACGGGGTTGTTCTTGGTGCGACGGGTCAGAATTTGCATGACGCGGCGGATTTCCTCCTCCCGCCCGATGACAGGGTCGAGCTTCCCTCTGCGGGCTTCTTCGTTGAGGTTGCGTCCGTAGCGTTGGAGGGCTTGGTACTTCTCCTCCGGTGTGGGGTCAGTGACGCGATGGACCCCACGGATGCTTGCCAAAACACGCAGGATGGCTTCTTTGGTGACCCCGTGTTCTCGGAGCAGGCGGGAGACCGTTCCCTGCCCTTCGGCGAGGGCAAGCAGGAGGTGCTCGGTGCTGATGTACTCGTCTTTCAGCGCTGTTGCTTGCTGCCAGGCATGTTCCAGTACAGCCACAAGCTCGCGGGAGAGGTACTGCTCTGGTGCGCCGCTCACGCGGGGAAGGCGCTCTAGCTCGGCGCGGAGCTTCTGCTGAAGGTAGGGGATGTTGACTTCGAGCTTATGCAGGATGGTGGAGACCACACTGCTCTCGTCTTCCAGGAGGGCTACCAGCAGGTGGAGTGGCTCGATGGACTGATGACCTGCCTCGGCGGCCACTTCCTGAGCGCGGTGGAGGGCTTCCTGCGATTTGAGCGTCAGCTTTTGGAAGTTGATAGGCATGGGCAAAGACGCGCTGTAAGACTCCGGGACAGAAGACGAACAGCCAGCGGGATTCGGTCTTCAATCTGGATTGCCGACGCGGATCAGCGCCAGGGTAGAGGTTGCCTGTGCGATGAGGGTTTCGGTCCCATTCTGGAGGCAGACAATGCGGGCTTCGGCGAAGTGGAGTCGGTTGCCAGCATGGAGGACGCGTCCGATGGCGCGCAGCCGCTCTCCCCGACCCGGCTGGAAGAAGAGCACGTGGAGCTCGGCGGTCACGGGCTGCAGACCGGCTGGGGTGAGGGTAAAGCTGGCAAAGCCAGCGGCAACGTCGGCAAGCGTTGCAATAAGCCCGCCGTGCACGATGCCGAGCTGCTGCTGGTGGTGTTCCTGCAGTGTGACTTCGGCAATGGCAGAGCCTGGCTCAAGGTGGAGCAGTTCGCAGCCCAGATACTGCATCAGACGCTGTCCCTTGAGGGCAGCTGCGATAACCTCACGGAAGCGAGGGTTGGGTGCATCCATCTCCGGTGCAGGACTTGGAAGACCAAGCGAAATTATGCTGCCAAGACCACACCATGGAACGGTCTGCAGCGAAAGTGCTAAAATTGCGTGCTCTGAGCACGGGAGAGCTGATGTGGCTGGAACAGTTGCCTGAGCAACCGCACTACCCGGAACTGGAGCAGCAAGTGCTGCAGTTCTGGGAACAGGAGCGCATCTTTGAGCGCTCGCTGCAGCAGCGCCAGCACGCGCCGCGCTTCCGCTTCTACGAAGGTCCCCCGACGGTCAACGGGAAGCCGGGGATTCACCATGTCATGGCGCGTACCATCAAGGACATGGTGTGCCGCTATAAGACTATGTGCGGCTACTACGTGCGGCGGCAAGCGGGCTGGGATTGTCATGGACTGCCTATCGAGTTAGCAGTCGAGCAGCAGCTGGGGATTGCCAACAAGCGCGAAATCGAGACCCGGTACGGGATCGAGCACTTCAATCGGGCGTGCAAAGAGCTGGTCTGGCACCATATTGAGATGGAAGGCGGCTGGCGGAGCCTGACCCGCCGGATGGGTTACTGGATTGACATGGATGGGGCCTACATCACGTGCTCCAACCAGTACATCGAGTCGCTCTGGTGGGCGCTCAAGCAGCTCTTCGACCGAGGGCTGATTTACCGGGGCTTCAAGGTCGTGCCGCAATCGCCGACGATTGAGACCCCTCTCAGTTCACACGAGCTGGCGCTGGGATACAAAGAGGTGCGCGATCCGAGCGTCTTCCTCCGGGTGCGCATTCTCCAGCCGAGTCATCCCGGGCTGGAGGGAGCAGCATTCCTGGTATGGACAACAACGCCGTGGACGCTCTTTGGCAATGCAGCATTGGCGGTGCATCCCGAGATTCCCTACGTCCGGGTACGGAATCGGCGCACGCTCGACGGAGAGGAGCACATCGAGGAGCTTGTGCTGGCAGAGGCACGTCTGGCAGTCCTAGAGGGAGACAGTGTAGTCCTCCAGCGCTTCTCCGGGGCAGAGCTGGTCGGCACGGTCTACGAGCAAATTTTCCCCGATATCCCAATTGACCGGGAACAGTACCCGCACGCATTGACTGTACTGCCGGCGGAATTTGTCAGCACGGAGGAAGGGACGGGCGTTGTGCACATTGCTCCCGCCTTCGGGGTGGAGGATTTCGAGCTGGGAAAGCAGTACGGGCTACCGCTCCTGCAACCGGTCACGCCGGATGGGCATTTTACCGAAGAGATTCGGGAATTTGCCGGGCGGGCAATCAAGACCTTCCGCTACAACGACCGAGTCGAAGAAGGGGCAGACCGCGAGATTGTGGCTGCTCTGCGCCGCATGGGGAAACTCTACCGGGCAACCTTCGATTACGTGCACACCTACCCACACTGCTGGCGCACGGGCAATCCCGTCATGTACTATGCTCGGCAGTCCTGGTTTTTGAGGTCGCCTGCCTACCGGGAGCGGATGTTGGAGCTCAACGAGCAGATTCGCTGGCAACCGCCGGAGATTGGTGCCGGGCGCTTCGGTAATTGGCTGCGGGAGGTCAAGGAGTGGGCGCTGTCTCGGGATCGCTACTGGGGCACGCCCTTACCGATTTGGATCAGCGAGGATGGCACGGAGATGTTCGCCATCGGCTCGATTGCTGAACTCCTACAAGGGCTTTACGAGTTTCCCGATGGACGCCGTGTGCCGCTGCCGGAAGCGCTCCAACAAGGGGTGGAGCTGGACTTACATCGCCCCTTTGTGGACCGGGTTGTCTTCGTGCGTCAGGGAAAGCTCTTTCGCCGTACCCCGGAAGTGGTAGACGTCTGGTTCGACTCCGGCGCTATGCCCTTTGCGCAGTTCCATTATCCTTTTGAGAACCGCGAGCTCTTCGCTGAGCAGTTCCCTGCGGATTTCATCGCCGAAGGGGTGGACCAAACGCGGGGCTGGTTCTATACGCTGCACAATCTGGCGACCGTGCTCTTCGATCAGCCGGCGTTCCGCTCCGTGGTGGTCAATGAGCTTATCTTGGACAAGCACGGGGTGAAGATGTCGAAGTCGAAGGGCAATGTTGTAGACCCCTTCGCGGTCATTGAGCGCTACGGGGCTGACGCCGTGCGCTGGTACCTCTTGGCAGCCAACCCGCCGTGGAAGCCGATGCTGTTCAACGAGGAGGAGATCGAGCGCACGGTGGTCGCGAACTTCCTGCGAGCTTTGACCAACGTCTACAACTTCTTTGCGCTCTACGCCCGAATCGATGGCTTCTCTGGCACAGAGCCTGAGGTGCCTGTGACCGAACGTCCGGACATCGACCGCTGGGTGCTCTCGCGACTGCACTCCGTTGCCCTCCAGTACCGGCAGGCAATGGAGGCGTACGAGTTGACCGAAGCCGTGCGCTTGCTGCAGGACTTCGTGCTGGAGGATGTCTCCAACTGGTATGTGCGGCGCAATCGACGCCGCTTCTGGAAAGGGGAGCACGACCGGGACAAGCTCGCGGCGTACCAGACATTGTACACAGTCTTGCGGGGAATCTGCACGATGATGGCGCCGGCAGCGCCGTTCTTGGCAGAGGTCCTCTACCAGCGCCTGCGTCGTCCAGAGGAGCCGCTGTCGGTGCATTTGCTCGACATGCTCGAACCGCAGCTGGAGCTGCGTCAACCCGAGCTGGAGCGCCGTATGGAACTGGCACGCCAGATTGCTTCGCTGGTGCGGCGGCTGCGCGAACGGGCTCGCATCAAAACGCGACAGCCTCTGCGACGGATTCTCATCCCGGCACTCCCGGGACAGCAGCGCGAGATCCGCTCCGTGGAACGGCTCATCCTCGACGAGGTCAATGTGAAGTCCATCGAATTCCTCCCGCCCGAGGTAGAGGTCGTCTCCTGGAGCGCGAAGCCGAACTATCGCAAGCTGGGCAAACAGCTGGGGAAACGCATGGCACACCTGGAGCGCCTCCTGGCATCACTGTCTCAAGACGAGCTGCGCCGCTTCCACGAAACAGGACGGCTGGTTGTCCAGCTAGAAGGCGAACTGCTCGAGCTGGGTCCAGACGACATCGAACTCCGGAGCCAGGAAATCGAAGGATGGCTGGTGGCAAGCGAAGGGGAGATCACCGTTGCCCTCGATACGACACTGGACGAAGAGCTGCGCCGCGAAGGTCTGGTGCGGGAGTTCGTCTTCTGGGTGCAGAACCTGCGCAAACAAGCCGGGCTTGAGGTCACCGACCGCATTCGCATCGTCTGCTCAGCTCCGCCAGAGCTGCAGCAGGCGGTGGAAGCGCTCCGTGATTACGTGCAGCGGGAGACTCTGGCTGAAAGCCTTATTTTTGCTCCCTGCCCTTCAGGGCAGCCTGTTGAGGTCAATGGCTACCGTGCAACCATCTGTGTCGAGCGCCTCTCTACCAGTCAATCGGACAAAGGAGCCTGAACGCGATGGCAACCAAGAAACGGCAAGGTGCGAAAGCGACCAAGGCACAAGCACAGCCGGCAGCGAGAGCGCAGACGCCGACCAAAGAACAGGCGCGCTCTTCTCGGGCGAAAGCGCCGCAGACGCAATCGGCTCAGCCTGCAGCAAGTCAGCCCGTCGGCTCGGCGCCAAGCACCCCGAAAGTACGCTACTCGGACGAAGAGCTGGAGATGTTCCGGCAAATCGTCCTGAAGGAAAAGCAGAAGACGCTCGAAGAGCTGCGCCTGCTCCGGGAGCGACTGGAAGACCTGAACAGCTTCAACTACATCGAAGAGGGTGGCATCTTCGCGCTCCATCCTGCCGAGCAGGGGGCAGAAGCCTGGGAACGGGAGCGGACGTATGCGCAGATTCAACGCCTGACCGCTTACTTGCAGAAGCTCGACGAAGCGCTCAAGCGCATCGACAACAAGACTTACGGTATCTGCCGCAAGTGTGGCATCCTGATTGCCAAAGAGCGCCTCATGGCGGTGCCGATTACGACGCTTTCTGCCTCGTGGAAGATTCACCATCGCTGCCCTGAAGACGGGGTCGATCGCATTATCCCGCTCCATGCAGCAAAAGCCTTGCAGGAGTAATAGCACCGCAGGGACACACGTGCGCCGCGAGTGGCTCATTGCCGCTATCCTCCTGCTGCTGGACCAAAGCACCAAGCTTGCGGTCAAGGGCATTCAGATTGGACCACTTGTGCATCCGGGCATGCAGCTCGGGGAGAGCATCCCCGTGCTAGGGGAGTGGGTGCGGATTACGTTCGTGGAAAATCCCGGCATCGCTTTCGGCTTCTCGGTTGGCGGGGCAAAGGTGGCGCTGACGCTCTTCTCGCTGGCTGTAAGCCTGGTGCTCGGATGGATACTCTCCCGCCTGCCGGCAGAGGTGCCTTTCTGGGCACGGCTGGGGGTTGTGCTGCTCTTTGCTGGAGCCACGGGGAACTTGATTGACCGCGCCTTCTATGGGGTGCTCTACGGCGAAGCGCCTCTGCTGCAGGGGAATGTGGTGGATTTCATTGACGTGGAATTTCCCGACTTCACCCTCTTCGGACGCCACTACACGCGCTGGCCTGCCTTCAATGTTGCGGATGCCTGCATTACGGTCGGCATCCTCTTGCTGCTGCTCTTCCACCGCCATTTGCCGCCACTTCGGCAGCTCCTCCGTCAGCGGGCACGCTGAGTCTGGCATTGGAATTGGGAAAGCTCTCTGCGGAGTATCGCTGGAGTGTTGCCTATGTGGCGTCAGGGAATATGGGTGGTTGTGGCAAGCATTCTGGCATGGGGGCAATCGCTGGAGCTGCTCCGTGACGATGGAGGTCCGCTGTTTTTGACCGCTGGGGAGCGGGTACGCCTGACCATTCGCGTGGCGGGGCATCTCCTGCTCGGCGGCGGGTGCCGACTTGCCTATAGCCCACCAGCAGTGCTGTCCTTTGCCGGCTGGGAACCGGCAGATTTCTCGCGAGGGCAGACGCTCGTCATTGCCGGGGTGGATACGGCTTCTGCAGAGGGGTGGGTTGATGTCAGTGCCCTCTCCCTGGGTGTCGGGCGCGATACACTGCGCCTTGCAACGCTGGAGTTCGTGGTGTCTGCTGAGGCGGCACATGGGAGTATCGTGCAGTTTCGGACAGCGCAGGGGTGGGTGCTGGGGATTGACAGCCTGTCTGTCCTCAGTCCTGTGACGCTTACGCTGCCAGTTCACGGGTACGTGGAGGTCTGGCCTGGTGATGCCAATGATGACGGCGTGGTGGATACGCGCGATGTGGCTGTGGTGGGTCTCTACGCGTACCGGGCTACCTCCGGATACCGGCGGGTCCCCGCCAGCGTGGAGTGGCTCCCGCAGCGCGTGCGTGCCTGGGCAGAGCCGCCGGCGACCTACGCTGATTGCGATGGGAATGGAATTGTGACGGTCCGTGATCTGGCGGTTGTCTTGCAGAATTACGGGATGAGCCGGACCGGGACGCTGGTGCACGCGGGTGAGCCTGCTGGGCAGGAGCCGACCGGTCCGTGTCTGTTCCGGGGGTATATCCCGCCCGAAGCGGCAGTGGTGGTCGGCATCTATGTCCCATGTGCAGGAAGCTCTCTGACTGGGGTTCGGTTCTCGGGGGCGGTTCCGGTGATATTTGTCGGAGATTCCCTCTGTGCTTTTGCCTGTACGAGCACTGGGGGAGGTGTGGTGGAGGTGTTCGGAGACGGGCAAGTCTGTTATGCAGAAGTGGAGTACCGGACGCGGTCGGGGGAGTGGCGGCGGCTGGAGCTCTCCGGGCTTGGTGTCTCAGAGCCGGAGGCAGCCGCGCTCCGGATGGGCGTGCAGGACGGGCAGGTCTGGGTAGAGGGCTGGCGGCGTTCTCCGGGCTGGCTCTGTGTGTATACGCTTCTGGGACAGGAGCTGGTGCGATTCCCTGTGCCACCAGGAAGTGGGCATTGGTCGGCGGCATTGCCGTCAGGGAGCACCGCCCCATGGGTGCTGCTCTACCGGACGGCGTTTGGCGTGTGGCGCTCCTTGGTTGTGGTGCCGGAGGTGCACCGGAGGTGAGGTTTGTTCGTCACCGAGTCCGATGCTGGGCTGCCGGGATGGTTGAACAGCGCGTTACGGTACGGCTCCCCATGGGGTTGCATGCGCGCCCAGCGGCAGAGCTGGCGGCGCTGGCGGCGCGTTTTGCCGCACGTGTCGAGCTGGTACGGGATGGCCATGCAGTGGATGCCACCAGCGCTCTCGGGCTTCTGAGCTTGGCAGCGGAGCCGGGCTGTGAGCTCCTGGTCCGGGCAGAAGGGGAAGAGGCTGCCGAAGCTGTCCAGCACATTGTGGAATTCCTCCAGCGGGGAAGCGACGGGTAGGGTTGTAGATGCGGGCGAACGTGTAATTTTTGTCCCGGGTCTGTCAGAGGAAGCGGGGAAACGGACCGTGGAGGGATCCTCCGGCGAGTACGCGGTGCCCCCTGCAGCGGAGGCTGCCAGTCGTAGGCAGGAACGTGCACTGAAAGCGATCGCTGCCTCGCCAGGAATTGCCATTGGGCAGGCAGTGCTCTTCAGCCCTTCGGGAGCGCAGCTTGAGAAGAGCAGGGAGCCGGCAAGCGAGTGGGAGCGCTACTGTGCCGCGGTTGACGTACTCCGCTCCGAGTGGGAGCAAGCCCGTGTCGTAGCTGCTGCAGAGGCGCCGGGAATCCTTCCCATTGTGGACAGCTACCTCCGAGTCCTCACCGATCCGGTGCTGCAAGAGCAGGTCCAGCATGCGATTGCCGCGGGAGCCTCAGCCGAAGGGGCTGTCCAGCAGGTTCTGGAGCCGGTCATCGGGCAGCTCCGTCGCTCACGCGATCTGCTCTTGCAAGAGCGGGGCATGGAGTTGGAGCAATTCCTCCAGCGCTTCCTGGCGGCACTCCGGTATCGGCGGACAGATTACCGCCGTATGAGCGGGGCTGTTGTCGTTGCCTCGGCGCTGACACCCTCGGAGATTGTGCTGCTGCACCGTTCAGGGGCGTGCGGGTTGGTAACGGCTGTCGGTGGGATTGCCTCGCACACGACAATTCTGGCTCGGAGTCTCCAGCTGCCGGCAGTCATCGGGCTGCGCGAGGCTCTGTCCGCCATTGCTGAGGGCGATCCTCTGGTGGTGGATGGCTACTCCGGGGTAGTTATTGTGAATCCAACGCCGCTGACACGCCGCCGCTACGAACGGCATCGAGATAGCGTGGAGTGGCGCCGTCGTGTTCTCCGGCGTTTCTCCCAGCTTCCGGCGCAGACCACCGATGGGCGGTGCTTCCGGCTTATGGCGAATATCACCTCAGCGCAGGATGTGGACGAAGCACTCCTGGTTGGCGCTGAGGGAATCGGGCTGGTGCGTACGGAAGTGCTGCTCTTCCAACTGGGGCGGTTCCCGACCGAGGAGGAGCAGTTCCAGTGGTACCGAGAGCTTGCCGAGCGTTTCTACCCGCAGCCGGTAACGTTCCGCCTCTTCGATGTCGGTGGGGAGAAGAACCCTGATGGTACAGAGCCCAATCCTGCCCTGGGGCTCCGCGGTGTGCGCTTCCTGCTTGCCCATCCGGAGCTCCTCCGAGGGCAGCTCCGAGCGATCCTGCGGGCAGCTCGGACACGTAACGTGCGAATCTTGGTGCCGATGGTAAACACGGGGGCGGAACTCCAGCAGGTACGGGATATGCTGGGCGCTGTTGCGCGGGAGCTGGAGGTGCTCGGGGAGACTCCCCCGGCATCGCTGCCGCTGGGAGCAATGATCGAAACGCCGGCGGCAGCTCTGAGCGCCGATGCGCTAGCACGCGTGGCAGATTTCTTCAGCATCGGGACGAACGACTTGACGCAGTACACGTTGGCAGTAGACCGCAGTCACGGGCGTCTTGCCGAATTCTTCGATCCCTTCCATCCGGCAGTCTGGCACTTGATGGTGCGTGCTGTCGAGGCAGCGCGGCGGCGGAGCATCCCCGTTGGTGTCTGCGGGGAGCTGGTTGCCCATGCGGGGGCAACCGAGCTTCTGGTCGGACTGGGAGTTGAGGAATTGAGCACTCTCCCAGCGGCGATTGTCCCTCTCAAGCACCGTATTCGCCGACTCAGCTTCCAGCAGGCACAACAGCGGCTCCGGGTCTTCCTCCGCGAAGGGGTGCTTACCACATGATGCCGTCGGCAGCCTGCTGTGCCAAGCGGTATGCTTCCTCCAACGTTGCCCCGACCGCGGTGACGTGCCCCATCTTTCGCCGGGGGCGGCTCTCGCGTTTGCCGTAGAGGTGAATCCAAGCTTTCCCAACACGGAGAGCCTCTGTGACGGCATCGGGAATGCCGCTGCCGGATCGCACCCCGAGCAGATTGACCATGACGGCTGCCGGTACGAACATCTCGGGCGACCCCAGGGGGAGTCCACAGACAGCGCGGATGGCGTTCTCGAATTGCGAGGTGTAGCACGCCTCAATCGTGTAATGCCCGGAGTTGTGCGGGCGTGGAGCAATTTCGTTGAAGAGAATCGTGCCGTCCTGGCTCAGGAAGAGCTCGACAGCGAAGACGCCAACCCCATCGATGGCTTCTACACAGGCAACGGCCAGCTCCTGTGCCTGCCGGCGCAATGGCTCCGGAAGAGGTGCCGGGGCGTAGACAACTCGGCAGACGTGGTCCTGTTGGACAGTTTCCACACAGGGGTAGACGGCAAGCTCTCCTCGGCGGGAGCGGGCAACGATGACGGCGAGCTCCTTCTGCAGCAGCACGAATTCCTCTACCAGTATGCCCTCGTGCTGTACCCGTTGCCAGAGCATTTCCCAGGCTCGGGGGAGCTCCTCGGCCGTGTCGAGGGTAGCATTCCCGTAGCCATCGTAGCCGAAGGTCCGGGACTTGAGCACTAGCGGGAAGCCCCGCGTGCGGGCAAAGGAGAGCACCTCTTCCGGGGTTGCCACCCCGGCGAATGCTGGCACGGGAATACCGGCAGCTGCCATGGTTTGCTTCTGCACGAGCTTGTCCCGGACTCGCGCTATGGTCTCCGGGGTGGGATACACGGGGCGTCGCTGGGCAATTGCCTGCAAGAGCTCTGGGGCAACGAACTCATTTTCCAGCGTGATGATATCGCTGGCATCGACGAAGGCGTTGAGTGCCTCCGGAGAGGTCCAGCCGTCGGGGAACTCCAGCTGGGTCATGCGACCGGCGGGGGAATCCGCCCCATGCTCGATGATGGCAACCCGGAGCCCGAGCCGGTAGGCAGCCTGTGCGAGCATTTTTGCCAGCTGCCCACCCCCGATGATGCCCAGTGTCAGCTCTCGACCAGCTTTGAAGGGCGAGGCAAGCATGGTCTGCGTTCAAAGGCGGAACCTTACTCTTCTTCCTCTGCCCGACCCCGGAAGAGCGTGCCCAGCATGTCCTTGTAGGTGGCTGAGCTGTCCAGCTCCTCTTTGGCCAGCTTGGAGTGCTGATGCAGTGCGTCGAGGATGAACTCCATCGCGGTGCCGAGCTCGTACGGGTTATGCTCGTTGAGCTTCAGGTATTGTACTGCCAGACGGCGCAGTGTTGGGACGCGGTCGAGCTCCCGGACATAGGCATCCGTCGGCATCTGGTCGTCAATGGTGACGCTGTTGCCGGCTTCAAACCAGCGGATGATTTCCGCATACGGACTCTGCTCCGGGCTGCTGCCTTCACGGCGGCGAGGGCGTGCCAGCGGATCGGGGAAGTACAGCTTGAAGGTCTCCCGTACAGCTCGCCCGATGAGGGCTTTGGCGACCTTGACCGGACCCTCTTGCTCTCCTTCAAAGACCAGCTCCACCTTGCCCGTGATGCCGGTCAAGGCTCGGTTGAGGTCGACAATGCGGGGGGCAATGACCCGTTCCCCGGTCAGGATCGCCCGTCGTTCCGCGTTGGAGATGAGGGCTTCCAGCGTCGAGATACTCAGCCGGGCAGAGACCCCAGAACTTTGGTCGACAAACTCGCTTCCGCGAGCGATAAAGGCGATGTTTTCCACGATTTGCTTCAGGTAGAGCGGGAGCACCACATCCATATCGGGGGCACGGTGAATCCAGGCTTCCTGTTCGGTGATGGCAATGCCGTCTTCGAGCCTGCGGGGGTAGTGGGTCAGAATCTGGGCTTGGATGCGGTCTTTCAGCGGGGTGATGATCGTGCCGCGGCGGGTATAGTCTTCCGGGTTTGCTGTAAAGACCAGGCAGATATCGAGGGGCAGGCGGACTTTGAAGCCGCGGATTTGAATGTCGCGTTCTTGCAAGATGTTGAAGAGTCCGACCTGAATGCGCGGCTGTAAGTCAGGCAGCTCGTTGATGACGAAGATGCCGCGGTTGGTCCGGGGGATGATACCGAAGTGGATGGCGCCCTCGTGCGCGTAGTGGAGGCGCTGGGTAGCGGCTTTGATAGGGTCAATGTCGCCGATGAGATCGGCAATTGTCACATCGGGGGTGGCAAGTTTTTCGCCGTAGCGTTCCGAGCGGTGAATCCACTCAATGGGGGTCTCCTCGCCCATTTCGGCAATCAGATCGGTGGCGTACTTGGAGATCGGGGCGAAGGGGTTGTCGTTGACTTCAGAACCGGCAACGATGGGCACGTATTCGTCGAGGAAATTGATGAGCATGCGGGCAATGCGGGTTTTCGCCTGCCCGCGGAGCCCGAGCAGGATCATATCGTGCTTTGCCAAGATGGCGTTGACGATTTGCGGGATGACCGTGTCGTCGAAGCCAATGATACCGGGGAAGAGCGTCTCGCGGCGACGGAGCTTTTCAATCACATTGCGGCGCATCTCCTCCTTGACGGGCAGGACGCGGTAGCCGGAGGCTTTCAGCTCCCCGAGCGTGCGAGCCTTCGGTTTCATGGTGACTGCGGCTTCTGGAAAAACAGGCGCAAGTACGGACGCAGCAGTCTTTCGATGTATTTTGCCACCAGGTCGAATTCCAGGTTGACCCACGAGCCGGGGCGGAGCTCGCCGAGGGTTGTCCGTTCCAGCGTGGTGGGGATGAGGGCAACCATGAATGCATCGCTGCGGAGACGGGCAATAGTGAGGCTTACTCCGTCCACACAGATCGAGCCGTGGAGAATGGCATACTGCTGGAACGGCGCCGGCAGGGCAATCCAGAGGTGGTGCTCCCCGGAGGAGTGCTCCACCGAGCGGACGCGGCTGATGCAGTCAACGTGCCCGGAGACCAGATGTCCGTCCAAGCGTCCGGTAAGTGCCAGAGCGCGTTCCAAGTTTACCGTTGCCCCGCGCCGGAGGCGTCCCAGGGTTGTCTTCCGCAGTGTCTCCGGGATAACATCGACCCAGAAGCAGTTCAGGGCAGTCCCTGCCACTGTCAGGCAAACGCCGCTGACAGCAATTGAGGCACCGGGGAGCAACTCGGCTGCAAGCTCTGGGGCTTCGATCCAGAGACGGACCCCTGTTGGGGTCTTCTGCCGTCGCAGGAGGCGACCACGGGCTTCGACAATACCGGTAAACATGGCGTACAGGGCAGGCGTTGTGCTGGAAAAGTTGCAATTTCGCTGGCGCAAAATAGCAAACAGCACCCGGCAGTAGCAGTGGCGTATCTCCTCTTGAACCCCGCAGCTTCGCAGCGGTGGCAGCCACGCGGTTCGATGCTGCAGGAGATGGAGACCCAGCTCCGCGTGGAATCTCTCCTGCGGCAGGCAGCGGAAGCAGATGCGCCGGGGCGTTTCCTCTGTCTGGTACCGACAGAGCGGCGTGTACGGTGGCTCAAACGGCAGTTCTTCCGTTGGGCTGCACAGACCCACGGCAAGGCGTCTCCGGAGCCGCTGCTCTTTACCTTGGCAGGCTTCCTCTGGACGGTGCTTGCGCGGATCTTCCCACCGGGGCGCTACATTGTGCTCTCCGATGCCCATCAGATGGCGCTCTTCGACGAGGCAGCCCGCCGAGCACCGCTGTCCTTCTTCCGGCGTGGGGAAGAACCAGTGTCACCGGGGTTACTCGAGCAGCTGGCGGCACTCATCCGCGGCATCCGCCGCGATGGCGTTGACGCGGCTGCCTTGCGGGCACGCCTGCAACGGGCGCTCGAGGAGCCAGATCCCAGCGTTGAGCCTCTCCGCTTGCGCGATATCCTTGCCCTTGCTGAAGCCTACGAAGCGCTTCTGGGAGACGACTTCCTCGATGAGCCACAGGGTTGGGCAGTGGTGCGCAGAGCCTTCCAAGAGGGCGCTGCACGGCTGCAGCTGCTCTTTCCCGGGACAGAACTCCTGTTGCTGGA
Organism: bacterium HR21; assembly: GCA_002898295.1. Lineage (GTDB taxonomy): Bacteria > Bacteroidota > Ignavibacteria > Kapaibacteriales > HRBIN21 > HRBIN21. The sequence continues at coordinate 136,590 of BEHX01000004.1, read as the reverse complement.
AGGGTTTTCGGAATTCCGTCCGCCGGAGCTTGGGGTACTGGAAGCGCTCGTGGAGCAGGAACTCCCTGTCGTTGTGCGCATTGATTACTCGCCCGAGAACGGTCCGCTTTTCGGCAACTTCCAGGAGCTCATCGAGCGGCTGCGGGAGGCAGGCTACTGTGCTGTCTCGACCGACCCGCCGGTGCTGATGACGGAGCAGACTCCGCCGGAGGAGCGCATTTTCCTGCCGTTGGGGGCGTACCTGCGGCGCTGGCTCTTCAATACCGAGCGCGATATCCGCCATCCGGGCTTCTCCGCGGTGGTCAGGATTCTGGAGTGCCGCGACCGTGAGGAGGAGGTGCTTGTCATCGCCCGGCTGGTCAAGGACTTGCTCTGCTGTCAGGGGTATCGCCCTTCGGAGATTGCCATCGTCATGCGCCAGCCGGAGCTCTACTCGGCGCTCTTCCGGGAAGTGTTCGCTCTCTACCGCATCCCTGCCAACGTGACGGACCGCTTCTGGCTGGTCCAGTCGCCGATAGCCGTTGCGGTGGTCAGCCTCCTCTCTTTCCCGCTCAATGGCTTCCGCCGGGTCGAGCTGGAGCGCCTTGTGCACAACCCATACGTGCGGCTGACCGGACCACATGGGGAGCCTCTCGATGGGGTCAATCTGCTGGCGGTTGCGGTTCGGCGGCGGATTCTCGGGGGGCATCGCTTCGGGGGTGCACAGGGCTGGCAGCGGCAGCTCCAGATGGGGTGCCAGTTTCTCCAGCGGCAGCTCGAGCTCCTGCAGGCAGATCCGTACAGCGATCCTCTGGAGCGGGAGCAACTCCAGCGCGAGCTGGAAGCCTGCCACCGTGCCTTACAGGACTTCCTCGCGCTGAGGCAGCGGCTCAGTTGGGAGCAGCGTCGGTATACGCCCAAGGAGTTCCTGCGCCTGGTCACCGAGGATATCCTACTCGGTATGGGGCTCTACGACGCTGTCTGCGATGCCTACCGGCAGCTCCGCCAGAAGCCCTGGCAGAGCGATGCAGAATGGCTTGCCGTGGTGGAGCAGGTGGAGCGAGATGCCCGCGCGTTGACTGCCGTCATGGAGCTGACCGAAGAGTTTGTCGCCATCATCCAGCGGCGTTGGGGGCAGCAACCGCGTCCGCTGGAGCAGTACCTGGAGCGCTTCCTGGCGGCGCTCCGAGCAGAACGCTACCAGGTGCGGGAAAAGCCCGGTGCCGGTGTGACGGTTACCTCTATCGAACAGACCCGCGGCATTCCTTTCCGGGTGCTCATTCTCTGCGGTGCCGTGGATGGGGAGTTCCCGCTTCCCTACCGGGTTGAGCACTTGCTAGGCTACGAGCTTCCACACGCGGAGGAGCGTCATCGGCGTGCAGAGCGGATGCTCTTCTATCAATTCCTGACCAACCATCCCGATGCGCTGGAGGCAGGCGAGCAGAGGCTCTACATTACCTACCCACTCCAGCAGGGTGCCGAACAGCTGGTGCGCTCGCCCTTCGTGGACGAGCTCCTCAAGGTAACCTCGCTGGCTCAGGATGGCTGCGTGGTGAGCCTTCCGGAGCTGGAACAACGGATGCACGCAGGCTCGGCGTTGCCTTCCTCGGAGCGTTTCGTTGCCGTTCGTGGCAGTCTCAGCGAGCTGCTCCTGGAAGGAGGATCTGACGGGACGAACGGAGCTGTTCCGGACGCCGTGGTGCCAGATTTCCTTCTGCGCCCGTGGGAGCCCGATCCGCTCCATTCCCCTTTGCCCCTGGGCGAGGAGGAAAAGGCACGCTTTCAGGAGCACATCGGAGTGTATTTTTCCGCCACGGAGTTGGAGCTCTACCGCCAGTGCCCTTACCGGTACTTTGCTACGCATGTGCTGCGGTTACGCCCGTGGGGAGCTCCTCCGCTGGAGCTCTCCCCGCTGGAACGGGGGGTGGTACTCCATCGGATTGTCTACCGCTTCCTGCGAGAGCTGCAGCAACAAAGTGAGCCGCTTGCTCTGCCTCGGCGCGAAGGGCTGCCGGCTCTGCGTCCGGCGCTGCTTGAGGAGGAGCCGGAGGTGCTCTTCGAGCGTCTCCGGCGTATTGCCGAGGAGGAATTGCAGCACGTCCACTTCGAGCATCCCTGGTTTCAGCTCGAATGGGAGCAATTGCTCGGGGCGGAAGGACGCCCGGGCGAGCTGTGGTTCTGGCTGCAGCAGGAAAGGGAGCGGCAGCGCGAGCGCCCCGGCTTTGTTCCCGTTGCTGTGGAACTCGGCTTCGGGATGCAGCCGACACTGGCTGCCCCTGTCCCCCTGACGGAGACGGCCTGGCTGCGTGGACGGATTGACCGGATCGAGCTCTTCCCTGCCGAAGGGCGTATGCTGCTGGGGGTCGCCGACTACAAGAGCGGACCGCTTGAGCGACAAGCATCCCAGGCAGATCTGCACCGGGGATACCATCTCCAGCTTCCGCTCTATCTCTGGGCGGCACAGCACGTGCTTGCCCGTGAGTATGGACTCCATGTTGAACCTGCCTTCGCTGCGTTCTACGCTTTGCGTCCCCAGCGCAGGAACCGAGCTCGGGGAGAGGCAAGCGAGAAGCTTCTGCTCAGTTGGTGGCACACGCCGGAACCGCTGGAGGATATCCTTGAACGTGCCCGAGCCTTTGCTGAAGCGGCAGTTGAAGGGATCCGGCAGGGCTTCTTCCCGGTGGCTCCGTATCGGAACACGGTTTGCCGCTCTTGTCCGTATAAAGCCCTGTGTCGCATTGAGCAGCTTCGGGTAGTGGAGGAATGAGGCAGCCCCGTCGTAGCGCGCATGAGCTTGCCCCCGAACAGCTTCGCTGGCGTTGCCCAGAGGAGGAATTGCCCTTTGAGACGACCGAGGAATTAGAGCCGCTGGAGGAAATCGTCGGGCAGCCGCGAGCGCTGGAGGCACTGCGGCTGGGCGTTCGCCTCTGGGCACCGGGGTACAACGTGTATGTCTCCGGACTCTCGGGAACCGGACGCCTGACGACCGTGCAGAAGATTCTCCAAGAAGAGCTGCGAGAGTGCCCACCGCTTTATGACTACTGCTACGTGCACAACTTCCGCGAGCCCAGCAAGCCGCGGCTTTTGCGGCTGCCCAAAGGACAGGGGAGTGCATTCCGCTCGGCTCTGGCAGATGCCGTGGCTCTTCTCCGCCAGCGGATTCCGCAGCTGTTCGAGCAAGAAAGCTTCCGCGCACAGCGTCGTGGACTGACGCAGCAGTTCGAGGAACGCCATCGCCGAATGCTCGCACAGTTTGAAGAGGAGCTCAAACAGCAGGGGTTTGTGCTGGGACAGATTGAGACTCCAACGGGAGTAGAGCCGGACATCTTCCCCGTTATCAACGGCATGCCAATCACCATCGAGGAGCTCGATGACTACGTCCGTGGGCGCAAGCTCACGCTAGAGGAAGCCCAAGCAATCCGGCAACGCTACGATGAGGTCCGTTTCCGATTGCAGGAGGTGACCCGCTCGGCGGCACGCCTGTGGCAGGAGTACCAACAGGCGCTCCGCGAGCACGACCGCTCCGCCGTCATGGTGCTCATCCGTGGGATCTTTGCTGAACTCCGGGAGCGCTTCCCGTACGAGCGTATCAGCGAGTTCCTCGCCGAGATAGAAAACGACCTCCTGGAACATCTCCATCTCTTCGTTGCCGAGCCGCAAGAAAACCCGGCGCAGATGGAGCACCGGCTGGCGCTTCTGCACGAGCGTCTGCGCTACTACGGGGTCAATCTCATCGTGGACAACAGCCAAACGGAGTGTGCCCCGGTCATTGTAGAGACTACCCCGACGTATGCGAATCTGTTCGGCACCATTGACCGAGTCTCGGACGGGCGCGGCTTGTGGTCGGCAGATTACTCCTCCATCCGGGCTGGGTCGGTCCTGCGCGCTGACCAAGGGTATCTCATCCTCAACGCCCTCGATGTGCTACTGCAGCCCGGAGTATGGGCGATGCTGAAAAATGTGCTCCTCTATGGGACGCTGGACATTCAGGCGTGGGATCCGCTGTTTGCGCTCTTGCCCACCGGGATCAAGCCGGAGCCGATTACCGTGCGCCTGAAGGTCATCCTGCTGGGACCGGCGGAGCTCTATACCGTGCTGCATGTGCTCGACGAGGATTTCCCCAAGATGTTCAAAGTGCATGCGCAGTTCGACACCGAAGCCCCGCGCTCGGCTGAGATGGTGCTTGCCTATGCCCGGTTTTTGCGCAAGCTCAGCCAGGACGAGGGGCTGTTACCGGCACATCGCAGCGCCGTGGCTGCTCTGGCAGAGTGGGCAGCTGAGTGGGCTGAAACACAGCGCAAGCTGACGCTCCGCTTCAGTGACCTTGCCGATGTCGTTCGGGAGTCTCACTACGTTGCGCTCCAGCACGGGGCACGCTGCATCGAGCGTGTCCACGTGCAGGAGGCGCTCGAGGCACGGCGCCGCCGCCATGATTTGCTCGACGAGAAAATCCGCGAGCTTATCCTCGAAGGCACTCTCCTGATTGATACAACGGGGGAGCGGATCGGGCAAATCAATGGGTTGACGGTCTACTCAACGGGCACCTATACGTTTGGGAAACCTGTGCGCATCACAGCTTCTGTCGGGGTAGGCAGCAGTGGGATTATCAGCATTGAGCGGGAAGCTGAGCTCAGCGGGCGCATCCACAGTAAGGGCGTTCTCATCCTGGCGGGGCTTCTGCGGGAGCGCCTTGCTCACCGTCATCCGCTGACACTCTCGGCTTCGCTTGCCTTCGAACAGTCCTACTCGGATGTTGACGGCGATAGCGCTTCGGCTGCCGAACTCTATGCACTGCTTTCGGCCCTGGCACAGGTACCGATTCGGCAGGATTTCGCTGTTACCGGCTCTCTCAACCAGAAGGGGGATATGCAGCCTATCGGTGGGGTCAATGAGAAGATTCGCGGCTTTTTCGAAGTCTGCCTTGCCCGGGGGTTGACGGGTACGCAAGGCGTTATCATCCCCCGCCGTAACGTGGCTGATTTGATGCTGCCGGAGACGATCGTTGATGCAGTCCGCCAGGGGCGCTTCCACATTTACGCTATTGACCACTTCGAAGAAGCAATCCCGCTCTTGATGGGGATGCCAGCCGGAGTGCGGCGCCCCGATGGGCTCTACCCACCGAAGACGCTCTTTGGCAAGGTCCAGCGCCGGTTAGAAGCCTTCTGGAAGCTGGCTCAGGAAGGTGTCCGCGACCGCCAGCGCTCTGCTCTCGACAAGGGTCGGCGTCGGACGGTGCTGCGGCGGCGATGAGCACCCCTGCGATACGGATAGCCCCATCGCTGCTCTCAGCGGATTTTGCCCGCTTGGGCGAGGCAGTCCGCCAGTGTGAAGCGGCTGGAGCGGATCTGCTCCACGTAGACGCCATGGATGGGCACTTTGTGCCGAACCTGACGGTGGGACCGCTGGTGGTGGCAGCCATTCGCCCGTACACGCGGCTGGCGCTGGATTGTCATCTGATGCTGGCGCACCCAGAGCGCTACGTGGACGCCTTTGCAGAAGCCGGCGCTGATTGGATCTCGGTGCACGTGGAGGCGGTCGCCCATCTGCATCGGCTGCTGGAGCGCATTCGGACGTTGGGCAAGCGTGCTGGGGTAGTCCTCAATCCTACCACGCCGCTGGAGTACGCCTACGAAGCAATACCGTACTGCGATTTCGTGCTGCTCATGGCAGTCAATCCGGGCTTTGCCGGGCAGGAGTTTATCCCCGGAGTTCTCCGCCGGATCGAACGGCTGCGGGAATTTCTGGAGCGCCATCGCGTGGTGCGGGACATCGAGGTTGACGGGGGCATTCACGCGGGAAACCTCGCTGAGGTTGTCCGTGCCGGGGCTACCGTGATTGTCAGCGGTTCGGGACTCTTCCGGGGAAATCTGGCAGAGAATCTCCAGCACTTCCGCCGCCTTATCGCCGACGCTGTGCAGCAGGCTCCTCGCCCAAAAGGTAGCTCATCCCAATAGAGACGCGCCGTCCACCGACCGAAGCATGAATCCCCCAGGTGGGACTCAAGTAGCCAACCCGAACTGTGCCCGGAAACACCCGGGCATCGAGCACCAGGTGAGACGTCCGAGAAGGATGGATTGTCACGCCTGCACCGACTCCAATCGTTGGGAATACTGGGGAGTTGAAGTGGCGGCTGTAGGGTCCGAACTCAAAGGCACCACCGAGTTCCCCGAGGAGGCTCAGGCTGAGGACCCTCCCGAATGGGATATTGAGCGCTGGCTCAAAGATACCCCCAACGCCGTAGACGGTCTCTTCGCGGATGCTCCCTCCATAGCCCAGCACGCTAGCTCGCAGCGACAGCCACCGTGACGGCATGCCTAAGCAGTATCCTGCACCTGCCGTCAGGCACGTCAACGAGGAGCTGTCCGTGTTCAAGCTCCGCCCAGAGATGAAGTTGGCTCCCGCAGCCCAGGCATTGCGGTCGGGGTCAGGCGGGAAAAGCAGTGGGCGCTCCAGCTGGTAGATTGCCGGCAAGTAGATCGGACCGCAGCCGAGGAGTCCGAAAAGCGCGAGCATCACGGAGATGAGGCGTCCCATAGCGTGACCTCCCGTATGTGTGGGACCAGCCCGTGGTAGTAGAGCAAGGTCAGCGTCTGCTGGAGAGCGTCAGCAAGGATCTGATTCCAGCGCCAGTGGATGCGTCCGTGGCGGGGCGGGAGGGGCGGGATCGGGGAGGCTTCGCGGACCGATTCGATGGCAGGCAATGCTGAACGGGCAAGGCTGAGGAGGAGGTGCGGCAATGTGCTCGGCAGCTCCTCTCCGCGGCAGACCCAGAAGCCCAGCAGGAGGGGATACTCGAAGGCGGTGTACCATTCCTCACCGACGTCGAGCCGGGGAAAGTCCGTGTGCGTCTCGTTCCAGCTCAGGACTGCGTCGGCATCGTGGAGTGCGTCCACCTCCTGGGTGACTGCCCGCGGGAGGAGTTCGGGTTCCAGGTCGTACAGCTCTAAGAGCAACAGCCGGAGTGCCTGTGGGAGGAAGTGTGCCTCTGCAGGGACGATACAGCGGCGCAGTGTCCGCAATCCCGGACGGAAGGCGAGCCAAACACGCTCGGTATAGCCCTCCAGAGCCAGGGCTGAGGCAGGGATGATGCGGTACTCTGTCGTCTGGCTCGCTTGCCCGTAGGCAAGAGGGGAGAGGAAGGCGACCTCAACCTGGCTTGTTGCCAGCAGCTGGGCGCAGTGGTGTTCGCTGGTGCGGATCAGCACAACTTCCCGGGGAGCTGGGGAGGAGAGCAGGGGAGCGTAGAGAGGACCTTCAGGGGCTGCAATGCGCAGGCGCATCGGCGGAAACCTGTGGAGGAAGATACTCCCAGTTCCCACGCCGGTAGCAGCGTAGGGCTTCGTAGAGCACGATTCCAGCGGCGACAGCAACGTTGAGTGAGTGCTTGACCCCGTACATCGGAATAGCGAGCGCGGCGTGGCAGTACTGCAGGACCTCCGGCTGGACGCCCACAATTTCGTTGCCGAAGACGAAGGCGGCGGGGAAGTCCTCGGGTGTCAGGCTGTCGTACGGGCGGCTTTCGTCAGTGAGCTCAACAGCGAACACACGAATCCCGCTATGCCGTAGTTCCCGGACGGCAGCAACACAGGAGGCAACGGCGCGCCAAGGCACGCTCTGGGTTGCCCCGAGAGCCGTTTTGTCAATCTCCGGACGTGGTGGGCTTGGGGTATAGCCGCAGAGGATGAGCTCTCGGACGCGAACCGCATCTGCCGTGCGGAAGATGGAGCCGACATTGTAGAGGCTACGGATGTTGTCCAGCACGACAATGATGGGATGGCGCTCGACGCGCTGTGCATGCTCCAGTGTCAAGCGCTGGTGCAGGAGTTCGGTGTAGGTAAGCTTGCGCATCGGCACGGGGTTCGTATTTTTTCGCCAACATTAGGGGCTGATGCGGCAGTGTAGACGATGCTCCTGCTCTTTGCAGGTGTTGTGCTCTTGCTTGCGCCCCATTGGAGCAAACTCTGGCTCCTGCAGGGCGAGCTTGCGCCCGGGGCAGCTCGAGTTTTTGGCGCACCTGCCAAAGCAGTGCCGTCGGCACGTTCGCTTCCGGAAGCAACCGATACGACTCTGCGCTGGATTGTGGTAGGCGATTGGGGGACAGGAGGAGCAACGCAGCACCGAGTTGCTCGAGCAATGGCGGCGGTGGCAGAACGAGCACCGATCCACTTTGTGCTGAGCACGGGTGATAACATCTACCCTGCTGGTGTGCGTTCCGCAGATGATCCGCAGTGGGAGCAGAAGTTCGAGCGCATGTACGCTGCGCCTTCGCTGCAGGTACCGTGGTATCCCGTGCTTGGCAACCATGACTACCGAGGCAGGGTGAGGGCATACATTGCCTATAGCGCTCGTAATCCCCGCTGGCACATGCCGGCGAATTTCTACCGTGTGCTGCACTTTTTGCCCGACAGCACGCCGGTGCTCTTCCTCGGGCTGGACACGCAGCAGCTGTTGACGGGTTCGGCACAGGCTCGCCGGCAGCAGCTGGCGTGGGTCGAGCAGGAGCTTGGTCGCTTCCCCAAGGCATGGAAGTTCGTCTGGGGGCATCATCCGCTGCGCTCCGCTGGGGCGTATGGGGAGAATCCCGTATTGCTGCGCCTGCTCAAACCTCTCTTCGACCGGTACGGGGTAGCTGTCTACTTCTGCGGGCACGAGCACGATCTGCAGTTGTTGCGCCATCCCGACGATGGCTTCTACTGTGTGGTCTCCGGAGCCGGGGGTGGGGTGCGCTCAACTGCATACGGTCCACACTCGCTGTTTGCCGCGGCGGAACCGGGATTTGTCTACGCAGCCTTAGGGAAACAGCGCCTGCAGCTCTGGTTTATTGGTGCTGACGGAATGCCCCGCTATCGGACGGATGTCCCGAAGCCTGAGATACGCCCATGAAGCGAGTGCCGATCCTGCTGCTGCTCGTAGCGCTCTGCTGCGCCCGCCAGACCCTCGGACAGCTGCTCGACAGCCGCGGGCGGGAGTTCTGGTGTGCCTTCCTGCCGAATTACCACAACAACCGCTTCAATCCCAATCCAGCCCTGCGCTACGGGGATTCCCTCTACCTCTTCCTGGTTGCTGAACAGCCCTGCAGTGGCTTCATTGAGTGGTGGGATAACACGGGGCAGCACAATGTCGAGCGCTTTCAGATTGCCGACCCGCGCATCCCCTACGTCTTTGCCCGCAGTTGGTGGGGATTGGAGCTGATGGGATACAATGACAGCGGCACTCTCTCCCCTGCGGAAGAGCAGACGGAAATCCCCGTACGCCAATCAGTCCACATCGTCGTGGAGGAAGGCGGCGAAATCACTGTCTATGCCCTGCAGCAGGGGGTTTACACCAGTGATGCCTCGCTCCTGCTGCCCAGCGATGCGTTGGGAACGGAGTACTTGGTCATGAGCTACCCGAGCCATTCGATCATTCGGGATGGCAGCCTTACCAATTCGAGCACCCCATCGCAGTTTGCCATCATTGCTACCGAGGATCAGACGACAGTTATCATTCGCCCTTCGGCGCCGACACGCCGCAATTGGCTGCAACGGGAGCAGGTTATCCAGCTCAATCGTGGACAGGTGTACCTGGTGCAGGCGTTCATGAGCCAGAGCGTTCTCCGGGCAGACCTGACCGGGACGGAGATCCTGGCTACCAAGCCCATTGCTGTTCTTGCTGGGCATCAGCGGGCACTTATCCCGGTTGAGCTGGACGGGCAGCTGAGCTCCCGCGACATGCTCTTGGAACAGCTTCCCCCTGTGACTGCCTGGGGGCGTTCGGCTCTGATTGCCCCGTTCCCAGATCCTTCGACCCCAATGGCACCGGTGGGAACCCACCGCTACCGGGTGCTTGCGGCACAGCCTAACACGGTGCTCTTCGTCAATGGGCAGCAAGTGGCTGTGCTCGGACGTGGGCAGTTCTACGAAGGTTCTCTGACGCAGCCGTTGGAGATTCGCGCAACGGGACCGATCCTGGTGGCAGCCTTCTTCAAGACGACAAACGCCAGCAGCTCGACCAGCAGTATCGGCGATCCCTTCATGATGCTCATCCCGCCGGCGGAGCAGTTCCTGCCGGGATATCGCTTCATCAACGCGCAGAAGTACGACTACGACGCCTTCTCCCAGCGCTACGAACCGGTCTACCAGGACCAGTACGCTACCGCTGTTATCCCCGAAGGAGCCCAGCTCTGGCTCGATGGGCAACCTGTGCCTTCGACCCTCTTCCGTCCCATCGGGGTCTCGGGCTACCTGTACGCCTGGCTGCTCACCGGTGACGGGGTGCACGAGATTCAGGCGCGCTTTCCCGATGGCTCGCCAGCTCCGCTGGGATTGTATGTCTACGGCTATGGTCCGGCGAACTCCTACGGGTATGTTGGCGGCATGAGCTATCGCCCGCTGGATGTCTCCCCACCGGTTGTAGCAACACAACAGAGCTGCTTTGCCCTGGTGGGCACTATCTACGACACCGCCTCCGGAGACAGTCGGCTCCGCTCCGTTGAGGTGCTCAGCTCGGACAACGTCGACATTTCTCTGGAAGCGCTCGGCAAGCCTGCCGACTCGGTGCGCTTCCAAGCGACGCTGATTGACCTCTGGAGAGATGGCACATTCCAGCTCCGAGCGCGGGATTCCTCGGGATTGGAGCAGATTTGGAAATTCGATATTCCGGGCTTTACGCTGCGGGTGGAGCCGGCAGCACTGGTCCTGCAGCTCCTGGTAGACGACCAGCTTCACTGTGCGGAGTTCACGCTCCGCAATGTGGGGAGCTTCCCCCGGCGGATTGAACACCTTCGGTTTCTGGGGAATCTGCCGCCGCAGGCGAGTGTGACAGTTGAGCCACCCGATTCGGTTGTGTTGCCCGGGGAATCCCGGCGTGTGCGGCTCTGCTTTGTGGCTGTGCAGAAGGGACGCTACGAAGCGCGGCTGCTCCTTGCCGATAGCTGTCTGGTGGTGGACAGCGCCGCGCAGCTGTTGGTGATCCTCGGGGCAGATGAGGAGCCTCCGACGGTGCAGCGGTGGCGGGATTCCTGTGGGTGGGAAGAAGTGCTCGTGGTCAGTGATACGGTGCTGCCTGCCTCCGGCATCGCAGCGGTGGAGGTGCTGCAGGAGGTCAATTGCACGGTTACTTGGCGGCTGCTCGATTCGCTGCGGGGGACCGTCCAGGTACGGGTCCAGAATCCGTTCGAGGATGCCTGGTATGCGTTTCGGGTGCGCGACCGCGCGGGAAACGAGCGTGTGGTTGCTGATACACTGCCCGGCTTTACGGTGCAGCTTCGTGTGCCCCAGCCAGGGGTGCTCACTGTCCCGCCGAGCACCTTTGGAGAGCTTCGCTGTGAACCGGTGCTCTTGGTCAATACCGGGCGCTTCCCCGTGCGGATAGAGACAGTCCCCTTGCGCCGGCAGACGGCATTTTCCGTCCCACCTGGGCAGCTGCCGCTGGTCATTCCGCCGGGAGAGAGCCGAGAGCTGCGCATCTGCTTTGCCCCGCTGACGCCCCAACTCGGGCAGTACGAGGATACGCTGCAGGTGGGAACTGCGTGCGTAGCACTGCCGCTTGTGGTGCGGAGCCAGCTTGTAGGCAAAGACTACGTCGGGACCGATCGCTGCGGTGTGCACTTCCGCTTAGAACAGGGTGGGGCGGTAAGCTTTCTGGATCCACCCTTCCCACAGCCTGCAGCAGAGGAACTCATCGTACGCTTCGGAGTTGCTCATGGAGGACCCCTCTGGCTGGAGCTCTCCGACATCCACGGGCGCTCTGTTGTGAGCCTTTTGTGGGAATCGGTTCCAGCGGGCATCTACCATGCTAGCCTCTCCGTGGCGACGCTCCCGCCGGGGGTCTACTGGCTCCGGCTGCGGACCGGTACGACATCCCGAGCTCAGCCGGTGCTCATCGCGCGGTAGTGCTCCACTGGAGGGTGCCCGTGATAAACCATTGGCGTCCGACCAGGTGCGGCAGGAAGCGAGGGCGGAGCACGTTGAGAGCATTGCGCACCCCAACACTGAGCCAGAGCACTGTGGGAGGGAAACGCCACTGCTGCACGAGCCAGCCACTGAGATTCCAGAAGCCAGCCACGTACTCTTCGGGGCGGTCCAAGACACGGCGCGGTGGGGAAAGCACGGCAATACCGTTGCGGTCAAGAGCTTCGTCGCCGAAGCGGCTCCGGTGCTGGAGACGCAGGCTCAGAGCCGTCCCTGTGGGGAGATAGTGCAGCTGGAGGAGTCCAGCCAAGCTATGACGGGAGCGCCCCCAGAGACCACCGTAGTCAGAGCGCCGTAATGGCTGGAAACGCCCAGTGGTGGGGTCCTGTGTCCCCGCAGTGCCAGCGGCGATAGCGTCGAGGACATCGAGATCAACGGCATCGAGGAATTGATATGCCGCCCGTGCCTGAAGCTGCCACCGCCCAGGGAGCTCTACGATGCCTCGGAGGGTCACCTCGACGCCTCGCGTGGCGATGCGAGCAAGGTTGCGGTAGGAATAGATGTCCAGCCCATCTTGACGCCCAACGTAGAAAGGCTCAATCAGATTGCGTACCCAGTTAGCGAAGAGGCGCACCTCCAGTGTCCACTCCCGCGCCCAGGGAGCCAGCCGAAGGCAGTCATCGAGCAGGAGCAGTACGCTGGCGTCCCCTGCTCGGGAGCGCTCTGGCTCCAGCTCAAGCCCCAGCTGCCGGGCTCCCAGCAAGGCGTATCCAGCACCTTGCAACCGATTAGTGAAGCGGACAAAAAGCTGGCGGAAATCCGGTGCCCGGAACCCTGTTCCGAAAGAGAAGCGGAACTGAACTGCCCGATTTCCCCACGGGCGTAGGAGGAATGCTGCCTTCGGATTCCAATGTCCCCCGTAGGCAGAAGTTCCATCCCAACGGAGGCTGAGGGCATAGGAGAGCCACTCGTACGGTGTCCCTTCCCACTGCGTGAATGCTGCCACAGTCCGGACAAACGGCTGCTCGGGGTACCGAGTACCGAGCACGTCTTCCAGAAGGAGTTCTGCCCCGGCGGTGAAGCGGTAGCGGATGTTCCAGAGCAGATCGTACTGTGCCCAGAACCGCCCGAGGCGCTGGCGGAAGTCGTCGCGGGTACTCCCGTTTTGTGGCACAACCCAGTCATAGAGCTCCTGGTACTGGTTGCCGAAGGCGCCTACCTGGAGCCGGGCACGGCGAGATGTCCATGCAAGCGTTGCTGCTGCGCTCCATTCCCGCTGCTGGAAAGCGCCTTCATTGACAGCGAGCTGCCCGCCAAAGCTTTCCGCGAAAGCCCCGCGGGTCCGGCTCTGGAACAGACGTCCGTCGAGTCGGAGCTCCCACAGTGGGAGGGGGTGCCACCAGGCGCTCGCTTGGAGTGCTGACGCCATAATGCCAGCGTAGGGAAAGGACAGCGTGTCCTGGACCACTTCGAAAGGATCGGCGTGGTGCACAAAGCCGTAAAGCAGCCCGGAGAGCTGGTGGTTGCCATAGCCCAGCCGCGCGTGGAGTTCGGACCCAGCTCGGGTAGTGTGCTGGAGCTGCAGCTGTCCTTCCCAGCCGTTGTGGGGGCGTGGAGTGAGGATGTTGACAACCCCGCCCAATGCTGCGCTCCCGTAGAGGCTCGACATTGGTCCTTTGACAATCTCAATGCGCTCGACGTTCCCCAGGGGGATGCGGCGCAGGTCCAATACGCCCGCAACACGCCCAGTGAGCGGTTGCCCGTTGAGCAGGACGAGAGTATACGCCGGTTCCAGCCCCATGAGCTGAATACCGCTCCGGACCCGGTATTGCTGGAGAACGCCGGCGGATTCCTCCAGCACCTCCGCGACCGTGAGTGCCTCTACGGCGCCAGCTGGGCGTGGGAAGACCTCAACCCGGACCGGGGTGTAGTCGGCAACGCTTGGATTGCGCGAGCCCGTGACGACGACTTCCGGAGCACGGTAGAGCCGAACGGTATCTTCTGCCGGTACCAGAGGCGCTTGAGACGATGCTGCCGGGATTCCGCTCGCCGCCGCGCAGGCAAGGAGAACTCCAACGAGCAACCTCAGAGGTTGAGACTGCATGGCAGTGCGAAGTATACCGAAGCAAAATTAGCAGTTCTGCTCAGCTCTCTGCAGAGTCTGCTGTCAGGATGCCTGCCCGCGCAGCTTCCGTATATTTGTTCCTGGTCCAAGTTACCCGATCCAGCACAATGGAAGCACCCGAGGCGAAACCGACAGCCGTTGACATGGACGAGCTCAAACGGCACTTTGCGGCATTTCTGCAGGAGCAGCGTTACCGGAACACCAGCGAGCGGATGCGGATTCTGGAGCGGGTGGCAGAGATGCCGGGGCATTTCACTGCCGATGAGCTCTATGTCTACATGCACACGAAGGGCGACAAAGTCTCGCGGGCGACAGTCTACTCCACCTTGGAGCTCTTACGGCAGTGCGATCTTGTCGTGCGCCATTCCTTCGATGGCGGGAGCATGAAGTACGAGCTGGCGGCTCGGCTCCCGAACCACGACCACCTATTCTGCACAGACTGCGGGCGTATGGTTGAGTTCTGCTTCCCGCAGCTCCGGGAGCTGGTCCAGCAGATTGCCCAGCAGTACTCCCTGCGGGCGGTGCGGCACTCACTGCACATCTTCGCTCGCTGTCCGCGGCTGGCAGAGTGTCCGCACCGGCTCGGATAGCCATGGGCAATGAGCAGGAACGGTGTTCGTCAACGAAGGACGAGTTCGACCAGTAGGGAGAGGGCTCATGTACGGCAATCTCAGCCTTGTTGAGCCGTTGAAGGGAGTTGAGCACGAGGACCCGGAAAAGCTGGCAGAGTTCGAAGACCGGATTGCCCGCGGGGAGAAAATTGAGCCGCATGACTGGATGCCCCGCGAGTACCGGCGGCAGGTCCTGCGCATGATCGAGCAGCACGCTCATTCGGAAATCATCGGCGCTCTGCCTGAGGGAACCTGGATTACTCGCGCTCCCGGCTTCAAGCGGAAGCTGGCGCTTATGGCAAAAGTCCAGGATGAAGTCGGGCATGCGCAGCTCCTCTATAGCGCGGCGGAGACTCTGGGCAAGCCCCGCGAGCAGATGATCAGCGACCTTCTCAGTGGCAAAGCGAAGTACTCCAATGTCTTCAACTACCCAGCGCTGACCTGGGCAGATACCGCCATCATCGCCTGGCTCATTGATGCCGGGGCGATTATCAATCAAACGCTCAACAGCAAGGGGTCCTACGGTCCGTATGCCCGTGCGCTGGAGCGTATCTGCAAGGAGGAAGCCTTCCATTTGAAATACGGCTACGACAACGTTGTCACGCTCGCCAGTGGGACGAAGCGGCAGCGCCAGATGCTCCAAGAAGCGCTCAACCGCTGGTGGAAGCCCATTATGCACTTCTTCGGTCCGCCCGACCACATGTCAGTGCACAGCGAAAAGCTGCTGCGCTGGAAGGTAAAAATGGCCAGCAACGACGAGATGCGCCAGATGTTCCTCGATGCCTATGTGCCGAAAATCTGGGAGCTTGGGCTGAGCATCCCAGACCCCAACCTGCGGAAGAATCCGGAGACGGGGAAGTGGGAATACTCCGATCCGGATTGGGATGAGTTCTGGCGCGTCATCAATGGCAACGGACCGTGCAATCGGGAGCGCCTAGCAGTGCGTCGTATGGCCGATGAGCTCGGTGCCTGGGTCCGCCGCGCCTTGCTCAAGCCGGATAGGCAGTACGTCGAACCGCTCTTCTGAAGGGCTGTCCCACGCGTGGGGGTGAGCCATGTCGGCACCGCAGACGGCAACCATCCGCTCGCTCGACCCACGGGTGACCCGAATGAACATTCCCGAGGAGCTGCCCCCTTTTGCCCCGAAGCCGCCTCTGGATGAGTGGGAACCGTACGAGGTCTTCTGGAAAGAGAAGCCAGGCGATCAGCCCATCCATGTGGGCACCGTCCATGCTCCCGATCCAGAGATGGCTCTGGTGCTGGCAAAAGAGAATTACTGCCGCCGGGGCAGAACGTACGCCCTCTGGGTTGTCCGCACCGCCGACATTTATGCCTTCCATCCGAACGATGCCGATATGTTCGAGACCACGCCCGAGAAGACCTACCGCGAGCCGGATGCTTACAAAGTGGTGCAGAAACTCCTGCGTCTCAAGAAGCAGCAACAGCAGGCAGACACTCAATGACCCTTGCCCCGGAACTGGTGCCCGCGGTCAAAGACCTCCTCTACCGCATGGCTGATGACGTCCTCATCCTGGGTCACCGCCATTCGGAATGGACGGGGTTGGGACCGATTCTGGAGGAGGATATCGCTTTCTCCTCCATTGCCCAGGACAAGCTCGGGCATGCCTATGCGCTCTACCAGCTCTTGCACCGCCTCGGGGAGGCAGAGCCCGATCGGATCGCCTTCTTCCGTGATGCGCCGGAGTTCCGCTGCTGTCACCTGGTGGAGTATCCTAACGGCGGGTACGACTTCAGCCTTATGCGGCATTTCCTCTTCGATATCGCCGAGCAGTGGCGCTACCATTTGCTGGAACGCTCACGGTACGAGCCTCTGGCTCAGCTTGCCCGCAAAGTGCGTGGGGAGCTCAAGTACCATGTCCTTCATGCCACGCAGTGGGTTGTGCATCTCGGGGCGAAGGGAACCGAAGAGAGCCACCAGCGGATGCAGCAGGCGCTCGAGCAGACGCTCCCTTTAGCGCTCGGTATCTTTGAGCCGGGTCCATACGACGAGGTCCTCGCTGAGGCGGGGATCTTCCCCGGGGAACATGTCCTGCAGGAGCGCTGGCTGGAGAGCATCACCCCGATTCTCCACCAGGCGCAGCTGCAGCTCCCTGACATCGCAACACTGACCCCGGCGTACGGAGGGCGGCGGGGGATTCACACAGAGTACTTGCAGCCTCTGCTCGACGAGATGGGAGAGGTCATCCGCAGTGAGCCGGAGGCGGAATGGTAACCCAGGAAGACATCTGGCGCGAGCTCCAGACCATCTGCGATCCCGAAATCCCGCAGCTGACCATCACTGATATGGGCATTGTCGCTGATGTCCAGCTCGATAGCCAACAGGGGCGAGTCCTGGTCAAGATTACCCCAACGTTTGTTGGCTGCCCAGCAACGGCGCTGATCTGCTCGGAAATCGAGGAACGCCTCCGCCGTTTGCCGCTGCGGGAAGTCCGGGTGGAGGTCACCTATGACCCACCGTGGAATACAAATCGTCTCTCCGAGCGTGCCCGTGAGGTCCTGCGTCGCTTCGGAATCGCACCGCCACCGCTCTATGAGGGACCGGAGTTCCCGCTGAGCTTGCTGCAGGAGCCGGTCGAGTGCCCTTACTGCGGCAGCATGGAAACGCAGCTCCGATCCCCCTTTGGTCCGACGTTGTGCCGAGCTATCTACTACTGTACCGCGTGCGGTCAAGCCTTTGAGCAGTTCAAACCCGTCTGAGCATACTGCTCGGGGTTGTGAAGCTGCCCCGGAGCGATGGATGTCCCACCACATCGCGGAGGAACGATGCGCTGCGCTCTGGTCAGTATCCTTGTGGTGCTCGGTACTGCTGGGAGTGCCTGGGCACAGACGCCCGGACTCATTGCACGGCAGCTGCACCTGACAGGCGAACTCTTCCTGGGCATCGTACCCAATCCCGGCACGACCGGACAGCTGTTGGTCTCGCAGGGGATTGGGGCTGCCCCTGTCTGGGCTGCCCAGCTCTTCTGGGATAACACTGCGTCCCGCCTGGGCATCGGAACGGCAAACCCACAGGCAACGCTCGATGTTGTCGGGACATTGCGGGCGATAGGGTTCCAGCTGCCGACCGGGGCAGCTGCCGGCTACATCCTGCAGAGCGATGCCTCCGGAAACGCTTCTTGGGTCAGCCCGGCAGGGCTGGTGAACGTAACGGCGAGTAACGGGCTCAGCAAAGTCGGCACGGATATTCAGCTGGGGGGCACCCTGACGGCAAGCACGGACATCAACCTTGCCGGGAAAGTGTTGAGCTTTTCCGGTGGAACCTCCAGCGGGGTTGCAATCGGCACCAGTAGCCCGCCGGCAACCACGGCGCGGCTCTACGTCACCAGCGCCAGCAACAGCTACGACGCCATCCGCGCAGTCCATACCTCGACGAGCACGACAGCTGCCTACGCTGCAATCGGTGGGCAGCTCTCCGGGAGCGGTTATACGTCGGTAACCGGCTATCTGGGGTACCATGCGACCAACAACAAGACCTTCGGTGTGCGGACCGTCGGTGGCGATTACGGTGCATGGTTCGACAAGCCGCTGGCAGTGATGCCTTCAACGACTCCGCCGGGCAGCACGGCGGATCTGGAGGTTCGCAATACGACCGCTGGCGCCCCGGTGCAGCTCCTTTTCCGGCAGACAGCTTCCAACACGAGCGCGGGAGCGGTGTTGGTGAGCGTAGACTTTGGGGATAACTCCCAGCTCGGAGCGCAGGCGCAGATTCGGGCTCTCCGCGGTGCAGCAGCTTCGACGGGTTCTCTGCCGACGGATCTGTCTTTTGCAACCACACCGGTGGGCAGCACAACACCGGTGGAGCGTGTCCGAATGACCCACAGTGGCTCCATCGGCATCGGCATCGCAACACCCCAGGCACTCCTCCACCAGGAGGCAGCCGCAGGGAGCTACCACAAGTTCACGGCTGGGAGCACAACCGGGACGGCAGCGACAGACGGCTTCGATATCGGGGTTGCAGCAGATGGAACGGCGGAGGTACGGCAGCGTGAGACAGCCGAACTGCGCTTCTATACGGGCGACCAACTGCGGATGCGCTTACTCCCCACGGGGGAGCTTGTCCTCCACCACCAGCTCATTGCTCAGTCCTCCCGCCGCTTCAAAGAGGCGGTGCGCCCCATCGAGGCGCCGATGGAGCTGGTGCGCCGTCTTCGGGGTGTGCGGTTCCGCTGGAAGCCGGAGTATGGGGGCGCAGACGATCTGGGGCTTCTGGCTGAGGAAGTTGCTGCTGTTGTGCCCGAGATTGTCCAACGGGATGCTGCAGGAGAGGTCCTCGGTGTGGATTATACCCGCCTGGTTGCCGTGCTCATCGAGGCGCTCAAGGAGCTTGAAGCCCGTATCGAACACCTGGAAAAGCTCCTGCACGAAGTTCTGCCGCAGCAGGGACATCGGTGACAGGGTGGGCCCGGCAGGACTCGAACCTGCAACCCACGGATTATGAGTCCGCTGCTCTGACCATTGAGCTACGGGCCCTCCATCAGTTGAAAAGCCCTACGAAAATAGCAAACTGCGCTGATGCCCCGGAGGCATTCACCCCGGAGGGAACTCCCTCGGTTGTTGCAATGCGGTTCTGCTTCCATTCTCCCACGAAGGAGAACTGGTAGCCCCCACCGAGGCGCAGCATCAGGAAAGGTAACGGGGCATACTCAAAGTAGAGCTGTGGGTGAACGAAGAAGTACGAGGCACTCAGACGCTGCAGTGAGCTTGCCGTGCCGAGTCCCGGGGCGAGCTCATCCCAGCGAGTCCGCGTCGGGGATTGGGCAAATTCAAGCCGGATCGTTCCCCAGCCGCCGGAGAGGGTCGGCAACACGGCGAGGGAACGGACGGGAACCAGGGCATAGGCGACAGAGAAGCCGGTGGCGCCCAGGAAAAATTCAGCCTGCCGCTGCGTATCCGCACTGAGACTCCTCTCCAACTGCTTGCTGCCTCCAATCCCGAAGACCCCGATTCGCAGATTCGGTATTACCCCGAGGGTCACCACGCCTTCGATGCCTGAGAGGAACAGCGGACGGGAAAAGCTCCCCAGCTGCCATTGTTCCGTCTTGGCATTGAGCGCGTCCAATCCGGGGAAGAGAAACATGCCGATGAAGCCACCTCCAAGGCTGAAGTACGGCACCGAGGGTTCCGATGTGGGTGTCGGAATTTCCAGTCGGTCCAAATCCAACTCATCCTGCTGGGCAAAGAGTCGGCAGACACAGAGCGCCACAAGCAGCATCCGGAGAGGCAGCATGGGGTTCCTCGCACAACTCGACATGACAGCGCTTCCAGAGGCAAAAATACGAGCGCTTTCCCAGCCTTCACAGTGCCGGCTGTACCGGGACAGCAGAGGGAAAGCGGAGCACGAACGTGGTTCCTTGCCCAGGGGTGCTCTCCACGGTGATGACCCCACCGTGCATGTCAACGAAGCGTTTCACAATCGCTAACCCCAACCCGGTGCCGCTCTCTCCGCGTGTTCCCCGCTGCCGGGCAGGGCTAAACGGTTCAAAGAGGTGGGGCAGCTGCTCCGGAGGGATGCCGATACCGCTGTCGCGGATGCGCACCACAACGGGCCGTGGGCTTCCGGCTTCAACCCAAGCCTGGAGCTCGACACGACCGTTTTCAGGGGTGAACTTGATCGCGTTTGCCAGGAGGTTCGTGAAGATACGCTGGAGCTTCTGGGCGTCTCCCTGCATCCGGATGGGTTCGTCGGGGAAAGAAGGCACCAGCTGGATTTGTTTGCTATAGGCAGCCAGGGCGACGGTATCCACGGCGTTGGTGAGAATTTCGCACAGATCAAGCTCGCCGATTTCCAGTGTTTGGCGCCCGGTTTCTGTTCGGGAGAACTCCAGCAGCTCGTTGACCAGCTCCAGTTGTTCCCGGAGGAGCTTCTGGAGCTTGGTTGCGTGGTCGGTGACGGCATCAGGAGAATGGGCGTCTGCCAAGATGAGTCCGACGAGTCCCTGGGCAGTTGCCAGCGGGGCACGCAGGTCATGGGAGATGACTGCCATGAGGTGGTCTTTCGTGGCGTTGAGCTGCCGGAGCTCTTCGATGAGCTGCTGGAGCTGCTGGCGATGTGTATGCAGTGGGCGGATGTCTTGGTAGAGAGCCAGCACGCCGAGCCGACGCCCGAATGTGTGGACAGGGATTGCGCGCAGCCAAACCGGAATCCGTTCCCCGGAGCGGCATTGCCGCAGAGTCTCTGTGCTGATGGGCTCCCCGTGGAGTGCTGCTTCGGTGAAGCGTTTCCCTTCGGCACGGAGCTCCTCCGGGATGATGAGCACGTCGATGGGGCGTCCGACGGCTTCGGAAGCAGTGTACCCGAAAAGCTCGGTGAAAGCGGGGTTGATGCGCAGGACGGTGTCGCGCTCGTCCACCACGACAGCTGCCAGCGGCAGGTGTTCGAAGAGGGATTTCAGGAATGGGGTCAGCGATTCCTGGCGGCGAAACAGGCGGGCTGCCAGGTGATGTCCCCAGAGGATGCCTGTGACCAGAAGAGCCGGCTGCCTCAGGGGCAGCATCATGCGGTGGACCCTCGGTGGTAGTTACTGCGGTATGCGGAGTTGTTGCCCAACCCAGATGACGTCGCCGTCAAGGTCGTTGTGCTTGCGGAGTTCCTCAACGCTAACGCCGAAACGGCGGGCAATCGAGAAGAGCGTATCCCCCGGTTGTACGATGTACGTGCGTCCCGGGGATTGCGCTGTTGTGCCGTCCAATGGAGCGGGGGAAGAAAGGTAGATGCGCAACGTTGTTCCTGCCAGGAGCCGTCCCCGGCGGAAGCTGCTTGGATTCCAGCGTCGCAGGTCCTCAACGCTGACGCCGTAGCGTTGCGCAATAGCGTGAGCAGTTTCCCCACGTCGGACGCGGTGGAGAACGGCGACGGGGGTGGAGAGGTAAATCCGCAGTTTTTGCCCGGCGCGGATCCGCTCGCTGCGGAGCCCGTTCCAAGCTTTCAGCTGGGCAACCGTGACGCCATAGAGAGCGGCAATCTCGGACAGGGTTTGCCCGCGACGAACAACGTGAACACGGATTCGAGAGTACTGTGGCGAGACTCTCGGGGCACTGTCAGCAACCGCCTGAGTCGGAGGGGCTGGCAGCGTTTCCGGCGCAGCTGAGGGAGAGGGCACCACAGGGATACGCAGGCGCATCCCCGGACGGAGGCGCTTGCCCACACGGTTGATCCGGCGGATCTCCTCCACGGAGACTCCGTAGCGGGCAGCAATGGAGGCGAGCGACTCTCTGCGGCGAACGGTGTGCACAATCCAAGGCTGTTTCTCCTTCGGGGAAAGTGTCAGAAGGCATTGTGCGAGAAGTCCGCGTGTACCGAGCGGAATTTTGAGCCGATACGGGAGCATATCTGGCGGGGTACTCATTGTCAGCAGTTCCGGATTGAGCTGCCGGAGGCTGTCGGGGGTGATAGCCAGGCAGCGGGCGAGAGCCGAGAGGTTCATCGGTTCGTTCAGCTCGTAGGTGTCGTAGACGTATTCGGGTTCGTAGGTCAGCCCCTCGAAACCGTAGGCTCGGGGATTGAGGGCAATCAGCGTTGTGGCGATGTAGAGTGGGACGTAGTTCCGCGTCTCCCGCGGAAGGTACTCCCGGATGTCCCAGAAGCTGAGCTGGGACGGGGAGGGGAGGGAATCGCTGTGGGAACGGGAAGCCTGGAGCAGTGCCCGGCGCACTGCCTGGGCACCACAGTTGTAGGCAGCCAATGCCAGATGCCAGTCGCCGAATTCGGTATAGAGATCTCGCAGGTGTTGCAGGGCAGCGCGGGTGGACTTTTCCGGATCCCGGCGTTCATCAACCCAAGGGGTGACGCGCAAGCCGTAGAGTTCCCCGGTGGAGCGGATGAACTGCCAGAGTCCGACGGCTCCTGCCCAGGAGACGGCGAATGGATTGAGCCCGCTTTCGATCATGGTGAGGTAAGCGAGCTCCTCGGGCATCTTCTCCTCGGCGAGGATGCGGCGGATCAGTGGGAAGAAGCGTCCGCTCCGTTCCAGCCAGCGCTGCATAAAGCGCCGTCCCCGGTCTTTGGTGAGGAACTCCAGGGCGCGTTCGACCCATTCGTTGCGAGGCAGGGGAATGGTGGTCGCAGGGAGCAGTCCGGCAACCGGCTCCGAAGAGCTCAGCTCGGGCAACGGGGCAACCCGCCGCTGTGCTTCAACTTCTTCGACAAGCCGGAGCAACTGCTCGCGGATGAGGAAGAAGCCCGAATTCGGGTCCACCAGCTCTGCCGAGCGGATGTAGGTTTCGTAGTCTTCCAAAACGGACTGTACCAGCTCGGAGAATTCCACCGAGCGGGAAAGCTTCGGGGTTGCGCTCAGCGAATGCAGGATGGACACCGCGCGTTCGAAGGCGGCTGCTGCACGAGCCGTATCGCCCTGCTCGATGAACTGGAGCGCTTGCAAGTAGTAGGCGCGGGCGTGCTCCAGGAAGGGCGCCAGGGCAGAATCCGCGGTGGAAATTCCAGCAGAGACGGTATCGGGATCGTCGAGCTCTGTAAATTCATCTCGCAGCAGGACGGGAGCAGCCCTCATCGGGGAAGGGGAGTGGTACGATACCAGCCAGCGCGTGGGCGCAATGCTACTGCATCCCCACAGGAGGGCAACTGCTGCCAGAATCCCACCATGCCATCCCCGCATAGGTCCTGCGGGTGCCGACGTACATGTCACCACCTTACGAATATACAACCGCAGTACCAAACGAAAAACAAGCCCGCGGCACAGAGCGTAGACCCGGGGCGTTGGGCGCCCTCTTTGTATTTTTGCATGCCCAGGGCGCGGAAGTGGCGGAATTGGTAGACGCGCACGTTTGAGGGGCGTGTGGGGAAACCCGTGAGGGTTCGAGTCCCTCCTTCCGCACTCGGTCCCGCTGGGAGCGGCGGGCTTGTTTTTATTACAGCGGAGGAGCGTGTGTGAAACGGTTGCATCCAGTCGCAGTGGCGCAACATCGCTACCGTGTCAACGAAGAGATTACCGCACCGGAAGTCCGGGTTGTAGATGCCCAAGGGAAAACCATCGGGATCATGCGCCGGCGTGAAGCGCTGGAGTATGCCCAACGGGTTGGGCTCGACCTCATCGAGGTAGCTCCGCAGGCACAGCCGCCGGTGTGCAAGCTGATGGACTACAGCAAGTTCGCCTATGAGCTGCAGAAGAAAGAGCGCCACCAGCGCCGGCAGCAACAGCAACATCAGATCAAGGAAATCCGCTTCAAAGCGAACACAGACGTGCACGACTTCAACTTCAAAGTCCGTCACGCTCGGGAGTTCCTCCTCGACGGACACAAGGTCAAAGCAACCGTGCTCTTCCGCGGGCGGGAGATCCTCTACACGGAGCGTGGGGAGGAGTTACTCAACCGCTTCTGGAAAGCGCTCGAAGACATTGGGAAATTGGATCAGCCGGCCAAGCTCGAAGGGAGAATGATGACCCTGATTGTCTCGCCGGATCGGGTCAAGATCCAGCGCAAGCAGCTCGACGAACAGGAATCCCGCTCAGCACAGGAGCAAAGCTGAACATGTCCCAGAGTCGCAACGCCAGAGAGATGCCGAAGGTGAAGACAAATCGCTCGGCAGCCAAGCGCTTCGCATTGACGGCAACGGGCAAGCTGAAGCGCAACCGCGCGTATCGGAGCCACCTTCTGGTGGGCAAATCCCGGAAGCGGAAGCGGCGGCTCCGGCGTCCTGCGCTGGTCAGCAGTGCTGACCGCCGGCGTGTGGAGCGCATGCTCTGCCTGCGATGAGTAGGTCCCACGCAGTGTTGTCCTGAACAGATGCGCGCACGGAATCGGGTCGCCTCGCGTGAACGTCGGAAAAAGCTCCTCAAGCTCGCTAAAGGCTACTGGGGTGCGCGGAGCAAGCTCCTGCGCCAAGCCAAGGATCACGTTGCCAAAGCTCTGCAGTACGCTTACCGTGACCGGCGCCAGCGCAAGCGGCATTTCCGCCGCCTCTGGATTGTGCGGATCAATGCTGCAGCCCGGCAGCAGGGGACAACCTACTCCCGCCTCATGTACGCCCTGCGGCAGAAGAATATTCAACTCAACCGCAAGCTCTTGGCAGACCTGGCGATGAACCGTCCGGAGGTCTTCCGCCAGATTGTGCAGACGGCTCTCCAGTGAGATTCCCCCATGCTCGAGGAGCTGCACGAACTCCAGCGCCAGCTCCACGCTGAGTTGGATGCCATCCGCACGGCTGAGGAGCTCGAGCAGTTCCGCTTGCGCCATCTGGTGCGCCGCGGCACGCTCGGGCGCCTCCGCGAGCGCTTTCGCCAGCTTCCCCCGGAGCAGAAGCCCGAACTCGGGCGAATCCTCAACGCCCTGGAGGAAACCGTCCGGAAACGCTACGCCGAGCTCCAGCAGCGCCTCGAGGAGCTCGCCGAGGAACAGCTCTCCTACGACCTCTTCCTGCCGGGACGGCAGAGCTTCCTCGGCGGGCGCCATCCCATTCAACAGGTGCTCGATGACATCGTTGCCATCTTCTCACGCCTGGGCTTCGTCGTTGCCGAAGGTCCCGATATCGAGGATGATGAGCATAACTTCACCGCTTTAAATTTCCCGCCGGAACATCCCGCCCGTGATATGCAGGACACCTTCTTCCTGACAGCAGATCGGCAAATTCTGTTGCGTACCCACACCTCGCCGGTTCAGATTCGGCTCATGCGGGCGCTGCCTCCGCCAATTCGGGCAATCGTTCCCGGACGGGTTTACCGGAACGAGGAAATCAACCCACGCTCGCTGGCGGAGTTCCACCAAGTCGAAGGCTTGGTGGTGGACCGGTCCACAAGCTTTGCGGAGCTGAAGGCTATTCTGGTTGCCTTTGCCCGCCAGATGTATGGAGCACAGACCGAGTACCGTTTCCGCCCTTCTTTCTTCCCTTTCACCGAGCCGAGCGCTGAGATGGACATCCGCTGCTTCCTCTGCCGCGGTGCCGGATGCCGTGTCTGTAAGGGCGGCGGCTGGCTGGAAATCTGTGGCTGTGGGATGGTGCACCCAGCAGTGCTGCGCAACGGCGGGATTGACCCGGAGGAGTACATCGGTTTCGCTTTCGGAATGGGCATTGAGCGCATCGCGATGTTGCGCCTGGGGCTGGATGATATCCGCCTGCTCTACCAGAACGATTTGCGCCTACTGCGACAGTTTCGATGAGCGTTCTGCTTCGCGCCTGCCAGCTGGTCAAAAACTACTCCCGATATGCCCCTCACGATACCCCGGCACTCCGTGGGGTTTCGCTGGAGCTGCAACCGGGGGAGTTCGTTGCCCTTGTTGGACCTTCCGGCGCCGGCAAAAGCACGTTGCTCCACCTGCTCGGTACGCTCGATGTGCCCGATTCCGGTTCCATTGAGATGCACTTCGGCAACCGCCTGTACCGGTACGCTGAGCTCAGCGCCGAAGAGCTGGCGTGGTTGCGCAATCGTGCCCTGGGCTTCATCTTCCAGGCGTACCATCTGCTTCCGGAACTGACGGCGGTGGAAAACGTCATGCTTCCTGCTCTCATCGCTGGTGTTCCCTGGGGGCAAGCACGCCAGCAGGCATGGGAGTTGCTCGAACGCGTTGGGATGACCCATCGTGCTGACCATCGTCCCGCGGAACTCTCCGGGGGTGAACAGCAGCGCGTCGCTATCGCCCGTGCCCTCATCAACCGTCCTGCATTGCTGTTGGCAGATGAACCCACCGGGAGCCTTGATTCTGCAAACGCCAGTGCCGTCCTCTCACTGCTTGAAGAGCTGCGGCAGCAGTTCGGCAGCACCCTCCTCCTGGCAACCCATAGTCCCTCGCTGGCAGCCGCAGCCGATCGGGTGCTCTTCCTGCGCGATGGACAGCTCCTGCCTGAGCCAGCTGTCTGATAAACCGAGCGGAGCTTTCCGCAGTCTAAGGGAGCCAGCGGTCGTACCATCACCGATGTACCGATGAGAGATTCCCATCGCGTCCTGCTCGCGGGTTTCCTTGTTCTGCTGTGCTGTTCCCGAGAAAGCCCGGCGCAAGCGCCGATTCGAGTCACCGGACGCGTCGTTGATGCGCAGCGGGCAGCCATTCCCGGGGCGACGGTACTCATGCTCTGGCTCCCCGATACCACCAAGCGGTGGGGAGCGGTGGCGAACGCTCGGGGAGAGTTCGAGCTTGTGCTCCCGCAGCCGGGACAGTACCAGCTGCGGGTAAGCTCTGTGGGCTACCGGACACTGCACCGGAGGGTCTTGCTCCGGCAAGACCAGGACCTTGGAGAGCTGCAGCTTGAGACGGATGCGATACGGGCTGGCGAAGTCACGGTCGAAGCTGTCCAAGAGCGGGCTACAGTCAAGGAGGACACGGTCGAGTACGCTGCCTCTGCCTACAGGGTCAACCCGGATGCGACGGCAGAAGACCTCGTGCGCAAGCTTCCCGGGGTGACGATCCAAGGGGGACAAATCCAGGCGCAGGGCGAGACGGTCCAGCGCGTGCTCGTCGATGGACGGGAATTCTTCGGACAGGACCCGATGGCAGTGCTGCGTACTCTGCCGGCGGAGGTTGTGCAATCGGTGCAGATCTTTGACCGGGAAAGCGAACAGGCGCGGCTGACGGGCATCCGAGACCCCGGCTCAACGGAGAAGACCCTCAATATCATCACGAACCCGGCGATGCGAACCGGGCGCTTCGGGCGCCTCTACGGCGGCTATGGCACAACAACCCGCTACCAGGCAGGAGCAACGCTGAACTTCTTCCGTGACACGCTGCGCTTCTCCCTGGTGGGACTCAGTAACAACGTCAACCAGCAGAACTTCGCTCTCGATGACATTCTCGGCATTGTCAATTTCGCCGGGCAGCAGCCTTCGGGAGGACCCCCACCGACGGTGCTACGTATGATGTTCCAAGGAGGGCGCTTCCCTGGTCCACCGCCAGGAATGCAGCGTGGGGGACCTCGCGGACCGTTTGCCCAGATTGGCACTTTCTTCGTTCCCGAACAGGGTGGTATCAATACTGCCCATGCTCTCGGCGGCATGTACTCGAACCGCTGGGGACGGTGGCTGGAGGTAACGGGGAGCTACATCTTCAACACCTTGCTGAACACCTCTGATACCCGCCTGCAGCGGCAATACTTCGGCGGCGATACGCTCGGGTCCTTCTATGGCGAACAGAGCCATTCGGAGGGAACCTTGGGCACACACCGTCTCAACCTCCGGGTGGAGTTCTCCCCCGATACTACGACGACACTCCTTTTCGTACCACGGCTTGCCTTCCAGCCGACGGAGAGTACCCCGGTAACGTGGAGCTTTGCAGCAAGCTCTTCAGGCGATACGCTTTCCCGCAGCGCGATGAGCACAACAACGACCACGCGAGCGCTGCAGAGCTCGTCGCAGTTGCTCTTCGTTCGGCGCTTTGCTCCCGGGCGCTCTCTGTCGGTGGAGCTCACTGGCGAGTACAACCCGCGGACGCAGCGGTCCCAGCAGAAAGTAGAGCTCTCCGGTCTTGTTCCCCAACGGTGGGACTCCACACTTTCTCTCCGCCTGGAGCGGTCTCAGCCAACGGGCTCTCTGGAAGTGAACGTAACGTATTCAGAACCCTTCGATAGCCTCCACATCCTGCAGGTGCGCTACAATCCTGCCTGGGAGTGGAGTACGGCGGAGCAGGATGCCTGGGGGAGCCAGGGGACAACGGAATTGCCCCTGCCTTCCTTGACCTCCCGGCTGCTGCGCCGCGCTGGCGAGCAGCGGGCAGGAGTAGCTTACCTGTACCAGGGTCGAGCCTTTCAGTGGAATGCCCGGCTGGACTACTCATGGTACGTGCTGCGGGCAGAAGAGCAGCGGGCAACTCCTTGGGCAGTTGAGCGCCGTTTCAGCTTTTGGCTCCCCTTCCTGATGGCAGAGTGGCGTCCGACGCGGACGGAGAACCTGCGTGCGGTCTATCGTTCCTTTGTGACCCTTCCCACCGCGTCGCAGCTACAGAACGTGGTGGACAACAGTAACCCGATGGCACTGTCTTCGGGGAATCCCGAACTCCAGCCCAGCTTTACGCATCTTCTCTTTGCCCGGTACCATCGGGCGAATCTGCTGGGTGGCTCCTTCTTCTTCGCCATGCTCCGGCTGATGTACACTGTCGATCCCATCACAACAGCAACCCTCATCGCTGAGCGGGATACCCTCATTCGGGGTTTCCCCTTGGCTCGCGGGGGGCAGTACACGACGCCGGTCAATCTGGATGCATCCTGGAGCGGACGCACGTTCTGGGTTGTGGGGATGCCCGTCCCGTGGCTCCGCAGCACGCTCAATGCGAACATGTCCTTCGACTACATGCGCTCTCCTTCCCTGGTCAATGGCAAGCGGGTGTCCACGGAGTGGTATGCGCCTGCTGTTGGGCTCTCGCTGAGCAGCAACTGGAGCCAGCAGGTGGATTTCATGCTCTCTTACACCCTCTCTGCCAACCGCGTGCGGACAACAGCAGCAACAGGGCAGAGCGATTACCTCCAGCACCAGTTCAGCGCCGATTTCACACTCATGCCTGGTTCGTGGGTATTGCTGTCGCAGCTCCGATGGAGCAAATACACCGGGTTGGGAGGCGAGCTGGACAAGCCCATCACGCTGTGGAATCTCGGGGTAGGCTACCGTTTTCTGCAGAACAATGCGGCAGAGCTTCGGCTCGTGGTGACCGATGTCCTCGGGCAGAACAAGGGCATTGCTCGGGTGGTCACAGGGCAGTATGTGGAGGATTCCACAACGCAGCTGCTGGGGCGCTATGCGATGCTGATGCTTAGCTACCGGCTTCGGAATTTCGCGCTGTGAGTCTTCCCACGGTGCACGGAGCGCATGCCGCCGCGCCCGCTGTCGGAGGAGGAGTTCGAGCAGCTGCGCACAAATGGTGTCAAGGTCAACTACTGGGTTGTGTGTGCCCGGAAGGTCTGGCTCTATGCGAAGGGGGTACGTATGGAGCCGCTCTCGGAGCGAGTTGCCTTAGGACGGCTCCTGCACGAGCGGGCATACCCGGAGCTTCCGCGGCGGGAGATTCTCATCGACGAGCTGATCCGCATCGACGTGCTGGAAAGCCAGGGGAAGGTGCTCGAGATCAAGTACTCGCGCAAGCTTGCTGAAGCCGCCCGATTACAAGTTGCCTACTACCTGCTTTACTTGCGCTGGATAGGTGCCGGGGAGCTCAGCGGCGAGCTCCGGTTTCCTCGGGAACGTCGCCGGGAAGAAGTCCGGCTCACGCCGGAGCTGGAGGCGCAGGTCGGGGAAGCATTGCGGGGAATTCAGCAGATTGAGGCGCTCCCTACTCCTCCTGCCGTTGCCTTCATGCCCTTGTGCCGAGTCTGCGCTTACTGTGAGCTCTGCTGGGGGTAGGCGGGGGGGAGCAGCCCTGTAGAGAGTTTCAGCGGCGAGCTTCCTGGAGCAGCAGAAGCAGTTCCTCGATGCCGCGTTCGGACGCCGGGCGGGAGGTTACCCAGTCGGCTTGACTGCGGAGTTCGGCAACGGCGTCCGCCATTGCCACGCGGTAGCCGCAAACCCGGAAGAGTGGCAGGTCGTTGCGGAAGTCGCCAACTGCCAGGAGAGCTGAGCGGGGGAGCCGGAGATGGCGCCGGAGGACTTCCGCAGCGGTTCCCTTGTCCGCGGTCCGCATCCGGAGCTCAAGGAGAGTGGTACCGGGCAGCGAAGTAGATTCAGCCGCAGCTAGCGTGAGCTGGCGCCGGAGCGGGCGCGGGAGCTGGTCAAGTGCTTTGAGAAAGCCTGCCGCCTGCGGATGGGGGGCGCTGACCCAGAGCATGACGACGGGACTCTGGAAGAAATCCCGCCGCAGCTGGACAATGCGGCGGCGCAGTCCAGGGTCATCCAAGTACGACGGGATATGCACCCCGGGGGTGGAGAGCAGCTCCTCAGGGGTAAAGGCAGCGTACTCGAGCCGGTAGTGGCTGCCGAGCTCCAGGAGGCTGTCGAGGAGCTCCTCTGGAAAGGCGGCAGCGAAGAGGAGCTCTCCCGTAGGCGAATGGAGCAAAGCTCCGTCGAGGGAGATGATCCAGGCGGCAAGCCCGGCATGCTGTGCCAGATGAGCAATGCTGGGATAGGGGCGAGCGCTGGCCAGAGCGAAGTGGAGACCGGCTTGCTCAAGCCCGCGGAGGAGCGCTGCTGTGGAGGCAGGGATAGGTTCCTCACCGCTGACGAGCGTGCCGTCAACGTCGCTGATGACCAGGCGGATGCTTGCCGGGAGTCCCTTCCGGAATTTCCACCGGCGCCAGAGTTGACGGAGTCCCATTCCCTAACAGCTGCCCGGTGCGCTTACCTGGAGGTTCCCGTGTCCAAGCTCCCCGTAAAGCGCGGCGGGCGTTTTTCTCGAAAGGCACGTACACCTTCAATGTAGTCGGGGGTTTCTCCAGCGCGCTGTTGGTATTCGGCTTCCAGCTCGAGCATGTCGTCAAGCGAGGCGGTCAGGGCACGGTTGAGCAGCTCTTTGACGTAGCCGTAGGTTCGCGTCGGACCCTGGGCGTAGAGTTCGGCGAAGCGGCGCACGGCGGTTGGGAAGACTTCGGGGGAGACCACCCAATTGACCAGCCCCAGTTGCTGTGCTTGCTCAGCTGAGATGGGTTTGTTGAGCGTAGCAAACTCAAAGGCGCGGGCATACCCGAGGGAGCGCACGTAGAAGAAGCTCGATCCGGAATCGGGCACCAGGGCAATCCCGATAAAGGCTTCGACCAGGCGGGCAGAGCTGCTCATGATTCGGAAGTCGGTAGCTAATGCCAGAGCCAGCCCTGCACCGGCAGCAACCCCATTGATGGCACCGATGACAGGCTTGGGCAAAGACCGCAGTGCACGGATGAGAGGATTGTACCGCTGCCGGAGCACTTCCAAGAAAAAGGACGTCGATCCAGAGGGGACTTCCTTGAGGTCCTGCCCAGAGCAGAAGGCTTTCCCAGCACCGGTCAGGACAAGGCAGCGCACTGTTGAGTCGGTCGCAGCTGCGCGCACAATGGAGAGCAACTCTTCCCCCATCTGGGCATTGACAGCATTGTAGGCTTCCGGACGGTTGAGCGTGACCGTCAGGACGTTCCCCTGCTGCTCGACGAGCACGGTTTGGTATGCCATTGGTTCCCCTGCCATAGTGCTACCGTCCTTGCCACTGTGGGAGGCGCTTCTGCTGAAAGGCGTGCATACCCTCTTTCTGGTCAGCGGTGGAGAAGAGCAGGTAGAAGTTCTTCCGTTCAAACTCGATCCCGAGCTCCAGCGGGGTGCTGAAGGCTTTCAAGACAGCTTCTTTTGCCAGGCGGACAGCGATGGGCGGCTTCGAGGCAATCAGTGATGCCAAGGCGAAAGCCTCTTCCAGGTAGAGTTCTACCGGCGCCACGCGGTTGACCAGCCCGAGTCGGTAGGCTTCCTGAGCCGAGAGAAAGCGTCCGGTCAGGACCAGCTCCATAGCGAGAGCTTTCCCCACAATGCGGGTCAGGCGCTGGGTACCACCGGCACCTGGCATGACGCCAATGTTGATTTCGGGCTGTCCGAACTGAGCAGTTTCGCTGGCAACGATCATGTCGCAGAGCAGCGCCAGCTCACAGCCACCGCCGAGGGCATAGCCACTGACGGCAGCAATCAGGGGCTTTTTCAGCGCGGCAATGCGTTCCCATTTCCGGAACTGGTCTCGCAGGAGCATCTCGACGCTGTCGGCATCGGCCATCTCATCGATATCGGCACCGGCAGCGAAGGCACGCTCGGTGCCGTGGAGCACCATGCAGCCAATGTCCGGGTCCGCATCGAAGGCTTCCAGCGCGGAGATCAGCTCGTCCATGAGCTGGAGGCTCAGGGCATTGAGCTTGTCGGGACGATTGAGCTGCACAGCGCCGATGCGGGGGTTGCTCTCCGGACGGTAGACGCGAATGCACTGGTACTCCATGGCGCAGAAGAGCTCGCTGTGGTCACACAAAATTACCGCCTTTGGGAGCTTACGCTACTGCGTCTGAACATGCGTCTTCGGCTACCGAACGGCGCAGGAGACGGCTATGATGCGGTCATTCGGTGTGCTCGTCTTCCTTGCTGGGACACTCTGGGCACAGCAGAAGCTCCTTATCCCGATGGATCTTGCGCAGAACAACCATCTCAAGGCGTACGGGGTGGCGTACTGGAATCTCCTGCAAGGGCGGTGGGTGGACTGGCTGCTCAACTACCGTGGCGGCTCGTTCCTGATGGACTACGTGCCGGAGCTCGCGCTGGAGTGTCAACACCGCGGGGTAAGCTTCGAGGTGCTCTCGGCAGCACAGGCAGCCGAAATCTATGCTGAAGTCCAACGCCCCGATGTCAACATGGATGTTGTCCGCCTGGAGCGGGCACCTCGCTTGGCAGTCTACGTGATGCCAACAGCCAAGCCGTGGGATGATGCCGTGCAGCTGGTGCTCGACTACGCGGGGATTCCCTATGACAAGGTCTGGGACGAAGAGGTGCTTGCCGGGAAGCTCAAAGACTATGACTGGCTCCACCTCCACCACGAGGACTTCACCGGGCAGTACGGCAAGTTCTGGGCAGCCTTTGCCCACACGACCTGGTACCAGCAGCAGGTCGCTCTCCAAGAGGCGACCGCGCGCAAGCTGGGCTTTCGGAAAGTCTCGGAGCTGAAGAAAGCGGTGGTGGAGAAAATTCGTGAGTACGTCATCAACGGCGGCTTTATGTTCGCAATGTGCAGCGCCACAGATACGTACGATATTGCACTAGCTGCCCGGGATGTGGATATTTGCGCGGAGATGTTCGACGGCGATCCTGCCGATCCGGAAGCGAACCGGAAGCTGGATTTCTCCCGTACGTTCGCTTTTCAGAATTTCACCCTGGAGATGAACCCGTACGTTTACGAGTTCTCCAACATTGACGTGGGTCCGACCGGGTTAGCCGACCCGAGCGTGGATTACTTCACGCTGGTGGAGTTCTCTGCCAAGTACGATCCCGTGCCGACAATGCTGACGCAGTGTCATGCCAACGTCATTCATGGCTTCCTGGGGCAGACGACGGCTTTCCGCGAGGAGCTGCTGAAGCCCTCGGTGGTGATCCTGGCAAAGCGCGACGGCACGAACGAGGTCAAGTACATCTATGGCACGGTTGGGCGGGGTATGTTCGCCTGGTACGGTGGACACGACCCGGAGGACTACCAGCATGCTGTCGGGGATCCGCCGACGGATCTGTCGCTCTATCCGAATTCACCGGGGTATCGGCTCATCTTGAACAACGTGCTCTTCCCGGCAGCGCGCAAGAAGCGGCTCAAGACCTAAGGTCCTTCGAAGCGGGTCACGGTATGGATACCACGGATGCGGCGCAGTTTCTCGATGATGCGTTCCAGCTGCTCGGTGTTGCGGACATAGAGGGTGAAGATCCCCTCGAAGATGCCACCGTAGCTGTCAATGTTGACGCTGCGGATATTCGTGCGCTCGCACGAAAGGATAGCTTTCGTGATGTTGTGGAGCATGCCGGGGCGATCGTCGCCGGTGATGCGCAGGGCTGTCAGGAATTGTTCCTCCCCGACGTTGCCCCAGCGGAGCTGGACCAGACGGGGGTGGTTTGCGGCGAGCAGCTCCTGTACATTCGGGCAGCTCCGGCGGTGAACGCGGATGCCGCTGCCGATAGTGATAATGCCGACGATCTCATCGCCTGGGATAGGGTTACAGCAGCGAGCGTAGGAGTATAGCAGCGGGGTGCCATCGGTTGGGGTATCCAGGAGCTCAATCCCAGTGCTGTGCCGGCGAGCAACCTCGGTAATCTGTTCCGCCGAGGGCAAGGGAGCATTCTCCGGCGCTCGGGCGGATTTCGTCTGCAGCAAATCGATGACGAACTCCGGGCTGATGGCACCGGTGCCGAGCGCGTAGAAGAGGGCAGAGCGGTTCTCGTACTTGAGCGCGTGGGCAATGCGGTCGAGTTCTTCTGGAGCAATGGTGAGGTTGAGCTTCCGGAGGCGCTTTTCCAGGAGCTGCTGTCCCTCGTGCTGCTTGAGACGCTTCTGCTCGTTGAGGTAGCGGCGAATGTAGGATTTGGCTTTATGGGTCACAACGATCTGTTCCCAATCCCGGCTCGGTGCCTGGTGCTTGGAGGTGAGGATTTCGACCTGGTCACCTGTCTGCAGCTTGTAGTCGAGCGGAACGATGCGCCCGTTGACCTTCGCACCGATGCAGTGGTGCCCGATTTCCGTATGGATAGCGAAGGCGAAGTCAAGCGGGGTGGCGCCCTTCGGCAGGCGCTTCAGCTCGCCCTTCGGGGTGAAGACGTAGATTTCGTCCTGGTAGAGGTTGAGGCGGAAGCTTTCCAGGAACTCCTGGGCAGCTTCTTCGCGGGAACGTTTCTCGAAGAGCTCGCGAACCCACTGGATCCACTCTTCCAGCTCGGGGTCATCATTCCAGGCTGGGGAAACGCCCTGTTCGGCTTTGTAGCGGAAGTGCGCGGCAACTCCGCGTTCGGCAATCTCATGCATCGCACGCGTGCGGATTTGGATCTCTACCGGGCGCCCTTCGGGTCCGATGACCGTAGTGTGGAGCGAGCGGTAGCCGTTCTTCTTCGGGACAGCGATGAAGTCCTTGAAACGTTCCGGGATCGGGGTGTAGAGCTGGGTGACCAGACCATAGGCGAAGTAGCACTCGTTGCTGTCGTCGGTCTCCAGGATGATGCGGATGGCGAAGAGGTCGTAGATCTCTTCCAGCGCCTTGCCGCGGGTGAGCATCTTCTGGTAGATGGAGTAGAGGTTTTTCGGGCGTCCGGTGATTTCGAAGCGTAGTCCGTGGGCGCGCAGGTGCTGCTCAATCGGGGCAATGACGCGCTGGATATACGCTTCCCGCTCGGCACGGGTTTCCTGAAGGGCTTTTGCCACCAGGAGGTAGGCGCTGGGATTGAGGACTTTGAAAGCAAGGTCTTCCAGCTCCCACTTCAGGTTTGCCAAGCCCAGCCGATGGGCGAAGGGGGCATAGATATCGAGCGTTTCCCGGGCGATGCGGTGGCGGCGCTCCGGGGGTAGGGCATCGATGGTGCGCATGTTGTGCAGGCGGTCGGCGAGCTTGATCAGAATCGCACGCACGTCGCGGATGAGGGAAAGGAGTAATTTGCGGTACGTCTCGGCTTCGGTGATGGTGCGGTTCTCGACGATATCGGCGATTTTCGTAACGCTGTCGACAATGTCAGCGATCGTAGTGCCGAATTCTGCCTGGATGTCCTGCACGGTAAACTCGGTGTCCTCGATGACGTCGTGCAGCAGTGCTGCAGCAACGGAGATGTCGTCGAGGGCGATTTCTCGGGCAACGATGCGGGCGACTTCGACCGGATGGGTGTAGTACGGCTCGCCAGAAGCGCGAACACTCTCGCGGTGGGCGTCAACGCAGAAGTCGAACGCTTTGCGGATGAGCTGCTCGTCGCACTTCGGCAGCGCCGCGCGGCAGTCTGCCAGGAGCGATTCCAGCAAGGCGTCAGGAGCTACGGAGTTAGGGACGACCGCTGAGTGCACCTCAGCCATGGTTTAGGTTTCCTGCAGAGCTGCCGATACACTCCGCTGCTGCACAGCACTCCAGCAATGGCATCGGAGAAGCCGATACCGCTTCGTGCCTGGTACTTCCGCCATGGGGTTCCTCGTCGCTTCTACGAGGAGCTGGCGGAAGAAGGGCTGCTCTATGCGTTTCTGCAGGAGCATTGTGCACAGCTTGTTCGGGAAGACGAACGATTTCGCCAGGACATGTACGAGATTCTCCTCCGGTGCTCGCCAGAACCCGTCCCGGAGCTCGAGCGCGAGCTGCTGGCGGAGCTGTGCGCCGCGCTGAGCTACTTTCTGGAGTACACGCGCCCATGGCGGGAAGCAAGGCGCTGAGCACGGAAATTTTGGCTCTCTTCGAAACCGTCCGGCAGCAGGCGCAGGCGTATGCCGAAGCATTCACCCACGTAGAGGAGTTGCTCCAGAACCTCCAGCAGCACCGGGAACGCTTCCAGCAGGAAACCGACCGCTTCCGCGAGCAGGCAGCTGCTTTCCTGGAGCATCTCCGCCGGGAGTTCGATACCCTCATCGCGCCGCTCCTGCAGCGGACCGCAACCTTCCACGAGCTCCATGCACGGCTGGCACGCATTGAGGCGGACTCTGCGCGTCTGCAGCAGCTGCCCGAGCAGTTCGCTGGTCAGGTCGCGGAGGCTATTGTGCAGGTAGAAACCCTGGTTCGGGGAACGGAGCAGAAAGTTGCGCTCGTGTTGCGGAGTCTCCAGGAGGAGCTCCGGCAGTGGGAGCAGCGGGTGGAAGCCATCCGGCTCCTTCTGCGGCGGGATATCGGAGAGCTCCAGCGACAGCTTGAGGAACTCCGCACCACGGTCAATCCCGAGCAGCTCCGACGCCAGCTCCTGCAGAACCTGGAACCGCGTTTCCAGACACTGGAGGCGCAGCTGACAGAGCTGGCTACGGTACTGCTCCAGTGGACACAGGAGGAACCGGCACCACAACCAGTGGAGCCACCCTCCCAACCTCCAGTGGCGGGGGAAGAGCTTGTGCTGTTGCGGCAGCGTCTTACCGCCCTCGAACGGCGGATGAAGGCGCTCCGGATTGTCTTCGCACTCCTCACTGCTGGAGTCCTGGCGGCACTCCTTCTGGGAATCCTTCACGGCTAATACGACGTCCCCGG
This sequence comes from bacterium HR21, assembly GCA_002898295.1. Lineage (GTDB taxonomy): Bacteria > Bacteroidota > Ignavibacteria > Kapaibacteriales > HRBIN21 > HRBIN21. Next base: position 99,435 of record BEHX01000004.1, on the reverse strand, counting down.
AGGCTTCGTCTAAAGACACAGCGTGTGTGTTGAACACCCTTGCGTGGACACAATGGACCGGCGAACGCTCTTTGCCGCGATCGCTCTGGTTGCTATCGGGATGGTGCTCGGGATTGTGCTGGTCTCCCACGTCGGCTCCGGGAGTGCGATTGGCACAGTGTTGGCGCAATCGCGTCCGTCTACCTCGGCGCGGCTTGGGGCAGCGCAACCTCCTATCCAGCTCAGCGAGAGTGTGCGACAGCTCAACCGGGTCTTCGTCGAGGTTGCGAATGCCGTTATGCCGTCGGTTGTAGGAATTCGCGTTGTGAGCAAGGACAAGGAGTCCAGAGATATTTTCGAGTTTTTCGGTCCCTTCCGGCGTTTCTTCGAGGAGCAGGAACCTGAGAGCACTCCCCCGCCACGGCAAGCGCAGGGCTCCGGTGTCATTGTCACGGAGGACGGGTACATTGTCACGAACAATCACGTGGTTGCCGGCGCAAAGGATGGGGACATCCGAGTTTTCACGTACGATGGGAAAGAGTACCGGGCGAAAATCATCGGTCGCGATCCGCTCACAGACTTGGCGCTCCTGAAAGTCGAGACCAAGGGGCTGAAGCCTGCCTATTTCGGCAACGTGGAGGATATCCAGGTCGGCGAGTGGGTCATTGCTGTTGGGAATCCTCTGGGCTTGCGCTCTACGGTGACGGCGGGCATCATCAGCGCAATCGGGCGTGGGGGGCTTGGGGTCATCGGGGGAGATCCCTATGCGGTGGAGAACTTCATCCAGACCGATGCGGCAATCAACCCCGGCAACAGCGGCGGTGGGCTCTTTACGTTGCAGGGAGCGCTCATCGGCATCAATACGGCGATTGCTACCACCACGGGCTTCTACCAGGGCTACGGTTTTGCTGTCCCGGTTGACATCGTCCGGGCTGTGGTCGAAGACCTCATGGAAGACGGCAAGATCGATCGCGGCTACATTGGAGTGCAGATTCAGCCTGTGGATGCCGTGACGGCGAAAGCCATTGGGCTGGAAAAACCGCAGGGAGCCATTGTCTCCAACGTGCTCCCCGGTGGGGCAGCGGAGCGAGCCGGCATCAAAGTGGGCGATGTGATCTTGGAATTCGATGGCATCCCTGTCAAAAGCCCCAACCATCTGCAGGGCTTAGTTGCAACGCGGCGGGCTGGGCAAACCGTGCGCCTGACCCTCTGGCGTGACGGGAAGAGAATGGAGAAAACCGTTACATTGCGCCGTCGGGAAGAGGATACAGCCGCTGCCGAGCGTACCGACCAGACGGACTCCGAGGCGGAAAAGGAAGCAACGCGCTCGGTGGATTTGGACAAGCTGGGCTTCAGTGTCGGACCGCTCTCGGAGCGAGCTCGCAACCAGCTGGAGGTAGATCAGGGAGTCGAGGTAACACGCGTCACCCCGTACAGCCATGCCTGGGAGCGCGGCTTGCGGCGGGGAGATGTTATCACGCATGTAGGCGATGTCCCCGTGCGATCGGTGTCGGAATTCCGGCGCTTGCTCGGACAGCGCAAGCCCAGTGAGGCGGTGCTGTTGCGGGTTGTTTCCGTCGGACCCAATGGTGAGGTTCTCCGACGACTGGTCTCGCTGGAACTCCCCTCTTAGAGAGGCTCAAAGCGGGCTGTGAAGAACCGCAGGACGGGCGGCTCGTAGACCATCCGCAGCCCGCGCACGGTGTCCCGGCGCCGCAGCACGGCTTGGAGTCCTTCGACCACAGCTTCCAGATGGGCGGAAGTGTAAACGCGGCGGGGGAGTGTCAGACGGACCAACTCCAGTTTCGGATACCGATGGCGCCCTGTGCGCGGGTCGCGCCCGGCCGAGACAGTTCCCCGTTCCATTGAGCGAACACCGCTTTCTCGGTACAGTTCAGCTGCCAAGCACTGGGCAGGGAAGCAGTCCTGCGGGATGTGGGGGAAAACGCGCGCGGCATCGACGTAAACGGCGTGCCCGCCTATGGGCACCACAATGGGGATTCCCGCTGCCTGGAGGGCAGCACCGAATTGCTGGACTTGTTCGATGCGAGAGCGCAGATACTCCAGCGCGAGCATCTCCCGTAATCCTTGTGCCATTGCCAGGAGGTCCCGGGCAGCCAAGCCGCCGGTGTAGGGCTCGCCCTCGAAGAGACGCAGCAGGCGGACCATTCGCCGGTAGAGCTGCTCATCGCGGAGGGCAAGAAAGCCGCCGATGTTGACCAGGACGTCCTTCTTCGCTGAGAAGGTCAGCCCATCGGCGTAGCTCATCAGCTCGCGGAGGATCTCGGCAATTGAGCGCTCGTGCTGTCCGGGCTCGCGCTGGCGAATAAGGTAGGCATTCTCCGCACAGCGTGTGGCGTCAAAGATGAGCGGGATACCGTAGTGCCGCGCCACAGCTGCCAAGCGGCGTGTCCCCTCAAGCGAGACAGGCTGCCCGCCTGCCATGTTGACATTCATCTCCAAGCAGATGTAAGCAATCTGGTCGGCACCGTGGCGGTGGATGAAGTCTTCCACTGCCTCCGTGTCCATATCGCCTTTGAAGGGGTGAGGGTTCTCTGGGTCATGGGCTTCCGGGATGATGAGATCCACAAAGATGCCCCCGGCGCGCTCCTGGTGTTCCCGGGTGGTGGTGAAATACATGTTGTTGAGCACGTACTGTCCGGGACGAATCAGGGTCTGCGAGAGAATGTGCTCGGCAGCTCGCCCCTGGTGGGTGACCAGAACGTAAGGAAAGCCAAGTACCTGGCGAACCGTTTCGGCAAAAATCTCCCAAGCGGCGCTTCGGTTGAGCGGCTCCGGAGCACGGAGCAGTTCTGCCCACTGCTGGTCGCTCTGAGCAGAGGTCCCGGAGTCGGTCAGTAGGTCGATGAAGACATCCTCAGAGCGGAGCAGGAACGTATTGTAGCCTGCCTGACACAGGGCGCGGTGACGCTCCTCCCGGCTCCGTCGGAGCAGCAGCTCGACGTGCTTGATCCGGTACGGCGGCAGAGACGCAGGGGGCAGAACGCAGATTTCGGGGAAATCGCCCAAGGGAGTGAAGGTGGCATCTTCGTGCCAGAACTCGGTCAGAGGGGCGTCAGGACGCAGAAGCGGGACAGACGCGGCTCCTTCGCGGAGGCGCTCCAGAGCGGTCAGGAGGTAGAGGAAGTGCTCAGGCATGTATCGGCGTAAGGGGAGCGCGATCCACAGTCGGTCGGCGTTGATGCCGATGCTGATGCCGGAAAGCAGGTAGAGTGCCGCTGCCAATGCGGCAAGGTGCTCGAGCGTGTCCTGCCGTCCGAAGTCTGCTGCTGAAAGGTGGATTCCCCACAGGCTCTGGAGTTCTCCGACCTGGAATCCCCGGCGGTGGAGCTCGCGCTGGAGCCACGTGCGGAGCTGCCAGTGGTGCTGGAAAAGCTCTGGGCGGGTCAGGGCTTCCTGCATACCCCGGGCAATTGCCTCCATGTCCCGTCCGGCAAGCCCGCCGTAGGTGTGGAGCCCTTCGTAGACGACTACCAATGCCTGGAGGGACTGGTATAGCTCCGGGTCTGTGCCGCAGAGGAGAGCACCAGTGTGGGAGAATCCGTCCTCGCGGGCGTTCCAGAGCACCACGAAGGCGTGTCGGGCAAGCTCCCGCAGGATGTCTGGGGAGAGTCCCTGCACAGCGCAATGGGCAAAACACCCCGAAGCGTTCCAGAGAATGCGGACACCACGCTCTGCCAGCATCGCGAAGATGCGGCGCAGAGTGCGCAGGTCCGACGGCGGGAAACCGAGTCCTTCGGGAGACAGGCGCCAGTAGAAGTACTGCGGCACCTCCTCGGCGAGCATCTCCTGCAGGAATTCCTGCTGGGGAGCGATACCGGTATCAGTCCAGACAACCGGCACAGGGACCAGTCGCGCTCCGAAGCGGCGGAAGTGGAATTCCTCCAAGGGGCTCAGCGGACCGTGGAAGAGCAGGGTGCCTTTGGGGAAACAGGCGTGAGCCAGGAGGTTCAGTGCGCCGCGTCCTCGGTGCGTAGGGATCAGCCACGAGGTGGCGAAAGCCGATCGGGCACTCTGCTCCAGGTGGAAGAAGTTCCGGCTGCCGGCGTACGCTTCGTCCCCGATGAGCATGCCGGACCATTGGGAGTCGCTCATTGCGTGGAGTCCACGGAAATGGGCGAACGTGAGGAAGACCTCTTCGTGGGACAGCCGGAAGACGTTGTATCCGGCTCGTTCCAGCGCCTGGCGGCGCTCCTCTGGCGGCAGAAGACGCAGAGGTTCGATGGTCTTGAGCCGATACGGTTCGGCTCCGTAGAAGATTCCCATCCGCGCTCCAGTGCAGGGTTGTTGAGCGGGGGCGAAACTACCCTGCTCCAGGAGGCATGCAGCTGATGCGTGTCAGGGGAGGCGCTGATGGGGTCACGATGGGGATACCGCCGGGTGCTGCCAGGAGAGGGCTAACTGTCCACAGGCAGCTTTGATGTCCAGACCGCTTGAGGAGCGGAGAAAGACAGCAAGACCGTGTCGGCGCAGGCGCTCTTGGAAGGCTCGGATTCGCTCCGGGGGGCTGGGGCGGAGTGTTGCCCCAATGCCGGAGGGTCCGATGAAGTCAATCGGGTGGAAGGGGATGAGGTTGATTTTGGCAACCGCGCTTGCCCGGGCAAAACGAGCCAGGGCGTCGGCGTCGGCGGGTGTATCGTTGAGGCGGTCGAAGAGGATGTATTCGTACGTGACTGGGCGGCGGGTATGCTCGGCGTAGTAGCGGGCAGCTTTCTGCAGCTCGGTCACAGGGTAGCGGCGGGCAATCGGCATGAGCTGTTCCCGCAGCTGCTGGTCCGTCGTGTGCAAGGAGATTGCCAGCTTGATGCGGATGCCAGAGTCTGCCAAGCGGTAGATTTCCGGCACAAGCCCAGCTGTCGAGAGAGTGATCCGGCGTGGGGAAAGCAGCGCTGCTGCCGGATCGGTCCAGATACGCACGGCGGTCAGGACTGCTTCCAAGTTCAGAAGAGGCTCTCCCATGCCCATGAAGACCAGGTTCGTGATGCGCTGTCCGGTCAGAGCCCGGGCTTGGAGGAGCTGGTCGACGATTTCCGCTGCGTTGAGGTTCCGCCGCAGCCTCAGGGAAGCCGTGGCGCAGAAGGCACAGCCCAGCGGGCAGCCGACTTGCGTGGAGACGCACAGTGTCAGCCGTCGGAGGCGCCCTTCGGCATCTTCTGCAGGGATCAGGACAGACTCGATTGCTGCCCCATCGGGCAGACGGAAGAGGAATTTGAGGGTTCCATCCTGCTCGGAGCGCTCAGCCGCCTCCAACCGAAGGGTATGCGGTGTGCATTCTGCTGCCAGGCGCTGGCGCAGAGTGTGCGGCAGATTGGTCATCTTCTCGAAGTCTTCGACTCCCTTGGCGTAGAGCCATTCGAGGAGCTGGACAGCGCGGTAGCGTGGTTCTCCCCAGCCCTGGAAGAGCTGTTCCAGCTCGAGGCGGGAGAGTCCTTTGAGGTGGAGCTTGCCACCGGCGTTGAGTGGGAGTATCCGCATGGGTTTCTCAGAAGGCTGCGTCAGGCTTTAGCCTTCTTCTTCGACTTTCTCCTCAGCGGGGCTTGCCTGCTGGGAGATGTCGGTGAAGACCAGGCGGTTGAGCTTCTTGTCGTATCGAACACGGACCCGGGCGTTTTCTCTGATTGTGCCCCGGAGAATTTCCTCTGCCAGCGGATCTTCCAAGTAGCGCTGGAGAGCACGCCGGAGCGGGCGGGCACCGAACTTCTCATCGAAGCCTTTGTCTACGAGGAACTCGCGGGCAGATTTCGTCAGCTCCACCGTGATGTGCTGGACCTCGAGCCGCTTGAGCAGTCGCTGGAGCTGGATGTCGATAATGCGCGAGATGTGCTCGCGCCGGAGCGGGCGGAAGATGATGTACTCGTCGATGCGGTTGAGGAACTCCGGATTGAAGAGGCGACGTACGGCTTCTTCAATGGTGCTGCGGAGCGTTTCGTAGTCATCTGTTTCTGGATTTGCCGTAAAGCCGATTTTGCCGCCAGCCTTCAGGTCACGGGTGCCAATGTTGCTGGTCATGATGATGATGGTGTTCTTGAAGTCTACTCGGCGTCCGAGTCCATCGGTGAGGATGCCGTCATCGAGGACCTGGAGCAGGATGTTGAAGACATCGGGGTGCGCCTTTTCGATCTCGTCCAGCAGGATGATGCTGTAGGGCTTGCGGCGGACCTTTTCTGTGAGCTGACCGCCTTCTTCGTAGCCTACGTAGCCGGGCGGGGCGCCGATGAGGCGCGAAACGGAGTGCTTCTCCATGTACTCGCTCATGTCAATGCGGATGAGGGCATCCTCGGTGTCGAACAGACAGCGGGCGAGAGCTTTTGCCAGCTCGGTTTTACCTACCCCTGTAGGTCCCAGGAACATGAACGAGCCGATGGGGCGATTGGGGTCTTTCAAGCCTGCTCGTGCCCGACGGATTGCCCGGACCAGGTGCTCGATTGCCTCGTCCTGCCCGACGACGTGCTTTTTGAGCTCCTCCTCCAGGTGGAGCAGTTTCTGCTGCTCGCTTTCGGCGACCTTGTTGACCGGGATACCGGTCATCATTGCCACGACTTCAGCCACATCCTCTTCCGTAACGGGGTAGACCATTTCGGCGGAGCGCAGCTCCCACTCCTCTTTGAGTGCCTCCAGTTCAGCTTGGAGCTTCTTTTCCAGGTCGCGCAGGCGCGCTGCTTCCTCGAAGTTCTGCATCCGGACAACCTGGTTTTTCTGCTGCCGGATTTGCTCGATGCGCTCCTCGAGCTCGGTGATTTCCTTCGGGACGGTCAAGTGTGCCAGATGAACCCGGGCACCGGCTTCGTCCAGGACATCGATGGCTTTATCGGGAAGGTAGCGGTCGGTGATATAGCGCTCTGCCAAGCGCACGCAGGCGCGGACAGCTTCCTCGGTGTAGACCACCCCGTGGTGGGCTTCGTAGCGGTCCTTGATGTTCATGAGGATGCGGAAGGTTTCCTCCGGGCTGGGAGGGTCGATGAGGATTTTCTGAAATCGGCGCTCGAGCGCTCCATCCTTCTCGATGTACTGCCGGTACTCGTCCAGCGTGGTGGCACCGATGCACTGGATTTCGCCGCGTGCGAGCGCGGGCTTGAACATGTTGGAAGCATCCAGCGAACCGGAAGCGCCACCGGCTCCCACCAAGGTGTGGAGCTCGTCAATGAAGAGGATGACGTCCCGCGCTTTCTCCAGCTCATTCAAGATGGCTTTGACCCGTTCTTCGAACTGCCCACGGTACTTCGTGCCCGCAACCAGGGCTGCTAAGTCCAGCGTGACGATCCGCTTGTCCAGCAGAACCCGCGGCACTTTCCGTTCAACGATCCGCAGAGCGAGCCCTTCGACGATAGCTGTCTTGCCGACTCCGGGTTCGCCAATGAGGACGGGGTTGTTCTTCTTGCGCCGCGAGAGGACCTGCGCCACACGCTCGATTTCCTTCTCCCGCCCGATGACGGGATCTAGCTTTCCTTCGAGGGCGAGCTTGGTCAGGTCCCGACCGAAATTGTCCAGCACGGGGGTTTTGACGCGCTCGGTCGGGCGGGCTCGTCCCATGCGCTCTGAGCGTGGGGTGCTGGGGCGTCCGCTGAGGATGTTTTGCAACTCCTGCCGGGCGGCGTCGTACGAGACGTTGAAGTGCGCCAGGATTTGCGCCGCGATGGTATCGCCTTCTCGCAGCAGAGCCAACAGCAGGTGTTCCGTGCCGATCAGGTCGGACTTCAACGCTCGAGCTTCCAGGTAGCTCAGCTTCAGGACGCGCTCGGCTTGCTTTGTCAGCGGGATGTTGCCGATGGTCAAGGTCCCGCCGTAGGTGCGGACATTGTCTTCAATAGCGCGCTGGAGGCGGAGCAGGTCAACACCTAAATTGCGCAAGATCCGGACAGCCATTCCCCCGCCTTCGCGCAAGATGGCCAGCAGGAGGTGCTCCGTGCCGATGTAATCATGCCCGAGCCGGAGCGCTTCCTCCCGGCTGAGCCGAATCACCTCTTGCATCCGCTGCGAGAAGTTCCCTTCCATTGCTGGTCCCGCTGAGGAAGCGGTGCTTGGTCTAACAAGCTCTGTCTGCGCCTTGGGACGCAGCACGGAGCGGCTTTATTGCAGTGCTGCCGTGCTGCAGCGTTCGCCCATGGAGCGGTAGTTTTGTACTCGTTCCACGTCTTTCTGTTTCGGCATTTTGGCGCAAAGGTCAAGCTCATGGAAAGCCTCACTGTGGAACGAGCACAGGAGTTACTGGAACGCTGTCGAGGACGGCGGGTTGCGGTCCTCGGTGATATCATGCTCGACCGCTACTTCTGGGGAAGCGTGACGCGGATTTCGCCTGAAGCCCCAGTCCCCGTGGTCGATCTCGAAGAGGAGCAGGCACGCCTGGGTGGGGCAGCCAATGTTGCCCACAACCTACACAGCCTCGGGCTCCAGCCGTTGCTCATCGGCGTTATCGGCGACGATGCTGCCGGGGAGCTTGTCCGTGCGTTGCTCGAGCAGCTCGGCTGTGAAACCGACGGGCTCCTCCGTGACCCCAGCCGACCAACCACGGAGAAGATTCGCATTCTGGGCAATCGGCAACACCTGGTGCGAGTAGACCGCGAGCTTCGCGCTCCTGTCAACAGTACCCATGCTGCCCGGGTGTTAGCCGTGCTGGAGGAAGCTGAGGATGTTGAGGCGCTCATCTTCCAGGACTACAACAAGGGCATGCTGACACCGGAGCTCATCGGCAGCGTTATCGCCCTGATGCGCCGTCGCGGAATCCCAGTCCTGGTCGATCCGAAGCAGGAGAACTTCTTTGCCTACACGGGTGTGACGCTCTTCAAGCCGAACCGCCGGGAAGCGGCGCAGGCGCTACAGATGCCGTTGCGGACGCAGGAGGACATCCGCCGGGCGGCACAGCAGCTCCAGCAGCGCCTCCGCTGTCATGCCGTGCTCCTGACACTGGGCGAGGAAGGGATGTTCCTCTGGGAAGCTGAAGGCACGGAAACGTACATCCCCACACAAGCACGCCACGTTGCCGATGTCTCCGGTGCCGGAGACACCGTGATTGCAACGGTTGCAGCGGCGTTGGTCGCAGGAGCCAGCTTCCGCGAGGCAGCAGCTCTGGCAAACTTCGCTGCTGGACTGGTATGTGCTGAACCCGGCGTTGTGCCCGTCAGACCCGAGGCTTTGCTCGAAGCTGTCACGCACGGGAGGCTCTGATGGTTGTGCCACGCCCGCTTCTGGCTGCGCTGTGTCGCCACCTTCGAGCCGATGGCAAACGCATTGTGTTCACCAACGGCTGTTTCGACCTGCTGCATCTAGGGCACGTGCGCTACTTGGAGCAGGCACGGTGTCTCGGTGACGTGCTCATCGTAGGCATCAATACCGATGCCTCCGTGCGGCGCCTCAAAGGGGAGAATCGTCCGCTCCGTTCACAGGAAGAGCGCGCTGCACTGGTTGCCGCGCTGAAGCCGGTAGATTTCGTGACCCTCTTCGAGGAAGACACTCCGGAAGCGCTCATTGCCGAGCTGCAGCCCGATGTTCTGGTCAAAGGTGGCGACTATGCCCCGGAACAAATAGCTGGGGCACCACTGGTCCAGTCCTGGGGAGGCACGGTGATTGTGCTCCCGTACCTTTCGGGATACTCCACGACGGGGATGATCGAGGAAATTCTCCGCCGCTACTCTAGCGGCGGCGTCCGGCGATAAACCATTGGTCGCTGAGGCTGAGGCTGAAGGTGAAGCGCCCGAACCATTCTCGCACAAGCCCTGGAGCCTGTTTCCCGCGAACACCTGCCTGACAAGCGACTTCCATGAGAGCCGAACGCCCCAGCGGGAAGCCAATACCGCAGGCAGCAGCAGTTTCCGAAATCGAGCGCCCGTCAACGCGGTAGTAGAGTCGCTGCCAGCTGACACCGGCAGATAGCCCCAGCTGTTCCCAGAAGGTGCGACCTACCTTGCTCGCGGGCGGAATCCGCACAAGGCTTGCCGAAAGCCGGAAAAGAGGCTGGAATTCTACCCGCGGGGCTGAGCGATAGGTCAACGAGCTGAGGGCAGCATAGCCTAGCTCCACTGCCACAACAGTCCGCCCCCGCTGGTAAGAAAGCCCGGCGGCAGCGAATGCCGGCAGACGCCAGCGGAATTCCTTAGTCAGGCTCGTGTCCGTGTACGTATGTGCAAATGAGTAGCGCCACACTTGCTGCGTTGTCATCCGTGCCGGTAGCGAGACGGCAACCCCGAGGAGCCAGTTCGGGAGCGGTTGGTACCAGGCTCCCAGGATGGCACCCACCCCGGAGAGCCAATCGGCAATGGAGAAAGTGTCGGGGGCTGCCCATGGGTCTTCCACGCGTGTGATGTGGTCAGCCCGGAAAAGCCCGAAGTAGTAGCGTACAGCGACCCCCACACCGAGCCGGGACAGGGGCTTGACTGCAACACCGCCGTGCAACACCGAGATGCCACCGGAGGAGAGCACGGAATAGCTCCCGCGAAGGGTATCCTCCAGCCTCTGCACGCCAAGGGGGACTCTCACAGCAGCGTTGACAGAGCTCAAGGGATAGAAGCCAAAGCTGCCACTCCAGCCAGCGGCGGTATCAATGGCAAAGAGCAAGAGCAGCCCTTCGACTTTGCCGTTGTTCTGAGCACGCGTCCCTGCTTCCCCGCTGATGCTCTGCTGGTGGAAACGGTAGCCCCCCTGCAGACGAGTGCTGCGGACAAAGGTCCACAGCGCCGGATTGACCGTGCTGATGCCCTGTGGGGATGGGAGGGCAACCGCGAGCGAGGCTGCCCCGTCGTAGAAGGCGCCAATGCTGGGACGCAGGTCCCCGATGCCGAAGACGGAGTAGTTCGAGCCGCCCTGCGCCCATGCAAAGGCGGCGGTACACACCAGTAGAGGCAGTGTCCGCATACTCATGGCTGCGGGCGTTCTGAGTAGACCAGAATCAGCTCTGGGACCGCAGAGCCGAGCCGACGCAGCGTCAACCGGTCAAGGTGTCCGTAGAGCTCTGCTCCCTGCAGAGTGATCAGGAGCTTTCCCCGACGGCTGCGGCGCAGCCAGTATTCGAGCATCGGGGCAATGCTCTTGCTGATGTATGCGCCGCTTGTGGCATCGTACGTTGCCGTTGTCGTCAGCCACGACGGTGCGCCGGAGTCAGCAGGGGTCAGAATCAGGAAACGACTGCGTTCCCGATTCCCTGTCCAGCAGGCAGCGGTGTCCAGTGGTAAGCGGAGCTCAGCCCGATGGAGAGCGGCAAGCGCTGGGAGAGCATCCAAGCGGATGGACAGCGCTGGACGGTAAGCGATGCCCGGCTGGAGAACAAGGTACTGCGAGGTATCTGCCGCAACCGGTGAGAGGAAGCTCCCTGCATAGCCAGCAGTCAAGCGCAAGGTGTCATTCTGGTCGGGGCTACGTCGGTAGACAACTTCCAGCATGGGGGCAGGACGGGTCAGCTGCCCGATTGCCTGGGTGGAGAAAGCCCGCACTGCCTGGGCGCCCGGACTGGGGACAAGAGCAATGCCGTAAATCTGCTGGCGCAGTGTACTATCGGCTTGCCACCGGAACCATTCCGCCAGGAGTTCTCGTCCGGCAGAGGAGAGCTCTACACGGACAGGTTCCACAGTGTCCTGCAGCGGGATTGGGGCGTCCCACTGTCCCAACTCCACAGGGTCCAGTATTCCAGCGTCTCCGGCAGCAAAGAGGCTATCCCAGGTTGCCTGCGGAGTCCACAGGCGCAACACCTTGTGGATGCGGAAAGGGACAAAGGTTGCACCGCTGCTGGTGTCGCCCAGCGCATAGCGTTGTGGTGTCAGAATCAGCGTTGCGCTCAGGATCTGGTCGGGGCTCACCGTGGCGAGCGTTTCCGGAATGTCGGTGAACCGCAGCAGTGTGCGAGCCTCTAGGTTACCAACCCGTCCCAGGTAGAGGATGCCAGTATTGAACAGTGGTTGGGCAATGCGCTCGGTAAAGGTCGCTTCGATCAGCAGGGTGTCTTCAGAGGAAAGCACCCGTAGCTGGCTCGTATCAGGCAGGAATTCTGCCCCGACGGTCGAGGGAGCATCGTTGCACCCGCCGGTGAGGCATGCAGCAAGTACGGCAACGATGAGCCACTGGGGATAGCGGAGCACCATATGCGGAATCTCCGGCACAGACAGCTCAGAGCAGTACAAAAATGCGAAATCCCTTCAGAGCCTCTTGGCAGAGGCTTGTTCGTCTTTCTGTGTCGCACCGAATTGGCGCAGGACCGGTGATGGCAAGCGGACCGATTGTGTTGCTGACAGACTATGGCTTGCAGGATACCTATGTCGGGGTCCTCAAAGGCGTCATCGCGCGCATCGCACCGCAGGCAACCGTGATTGACCTGCTCCACCATGTGCGTCCGCAGCAGGTTCGGCAGGGAGCCTATGCGCTCTGGGCGGCGGAGCCGTATTTCCCCGACGGCTCCATTTTCGTTGCGGTGGTTGACCCCGGGGTGGGGACAGAGCGGCGGGCGGTTGCCGTGGAGATCAACCGTAAGTACTTCGTTGCACCGGACAACGGGCTTTTGAGTTTCGTGCTCCAGCGCTACGGTGCCGAGCGTGCCGTAGTGTTGGAGAATCCTGCCTATCGGCTGCCTGTGGTCAGCTCGACCTTCCACGGGCGGGATATCTTCGCCCCAGCGGCTGCTTATCTGGCGCAGGGAGTCCGCTTAGAGCAGCTCGGGATGCCGATTGCGGTCAGGAGCTTGCAGCAACTTCCACCCCCGCGCTGCGAGGAACGTGATGGGGTCTGGGTTGGTGAGGTGTTGCACATTGATCGGTTTGGCAACCTCATCACCTCTTTGCCGGCGGAGCGATTGCAGATCGGCGCCTCGTTACAGGAGCGGGCGCAGTGGCGGGTAGCAGTGCGGTCGCACATCATTGCCGGCATTAGCCGGACCTTTGCCGATGTTGCCGAAGGGGAGTTGTGCGCCTACGTGGGCAGTGATGGACTGCTGGAGATTGCCTGCCGCAATGGGAGTGCGGCAATCCAGCTCCAAATCACGCTGGGTGAGTCCGTGCGAGCCTGGCGTGTCTAACATGGGAACGGAGGGCATTCGTCTTCTGTGTTCCCTTCCGGAGTTGGGAGATGCCAAGCGGACCAATCGCGCTAGTCCTGGCTGCTAGTGGACTGTGTATGTTGCTGCTTGCTCAGCTTCCGGGCTGGCAGTGGCTGTGGCGTCAGCTCTCTCCGAAGGGGAAGTGGATTCTCCTGCTGCTGGTCGGAAGCGGGCATTTGCCGTTTTTCTACTGGCTGCTGCTCTATAAGCCGATGCCGTTGGCGTGGTCGGCGGAGGTGTGGCGGACTCTGTGGATGTGGGGATTCAGCGTTGCTGTCACCGGGCTTGTGCTGACGGTGGGGCGCTTCGGGGGCTGGCTTCGGAAGCGGCGGTCGCCGACGGTGCTCCAGCCAGAGCGGCGACGCTTTCTCCGAATCACCCTCCTGGGAGGGGCAAGTCTGGCGATCTCCGGGCAACTTCTAGCAATGACCCAGCGCCGGCAAGGGCATGTCGAGTTCGTGGAGCTCCCCATTGCCGGGCTCCCGCCGCAGTTAGACGGGCTCACACTCGGGGTGCTGAGCGATATCCACTCTGGTCCCTTCATGCAGCGTCCCCAGATGGAACGGTACCGCCGGGAGCTCGAAGAGCTCGGGTGCGATCTCATCGTTCTGCCCGGCGATTTCATCATCAACCGCACCTGGGAGATTTACCCCTTTGCGGAAGCCTTTGCGGACCTGCGAGCGCCCCTCGGTGTCTTTGCTATCACGGGCAACCATGACTACTTCTCCGGTGAGGTCGAGCGTATCTGCCGGGAAATTGAGCAAGCGGGGATCCGCTTGCTGCGCAATGAGGCAGTCACTCTGGAGCGCGGTGGGGCGGTGCTGACGCTGGCAGGCATTGATGACTTCTACGCCCGCTTCCTGCCCGAGTATGTCGAGCGCGGGCGCAATCCCGATGGGGTGCTTTCGGCGTGGGAACGCCTCATGGAGCGTGTCCCAAAGCCATGCATTGTGCTGTGCCATCGCCCGTATTACTTTGAGCAGCTTGCCCTGCTGGGAGCAGACGCGGTGATTGCTGGGCATACGCACGGCGGGCAGATTGTCGTGGCAGAGATTGGTTCCTTTGCACTCTCCCCGGCGGCGCTGGTTTCCCCGTACGTGGCGGGGACGTACTGGTCTGCTCTCCGTCCGAAGGTGTGGATGTATGTGACGCGAGGCGTTGGAACGGTAGGCATTCCGGTGCGCTGGAATGCTCCGCCGGAGATTACTCACATTCGGCTTGTTGCAGCAGAGAGGGGGTAAAGAGTGCAGCACAGTGACCTCCGCACCGCATTCCAGCAGGCGCAGCAGGTGCTCTGTCAGAGTCATTCCGTTGTGCTGACCTCGCACATCCATCCCGATGGCGACAGTGTTGGCTCTGTGCTGGCTCTCTGGCATTACTTGCGGGCACAAGGGAAAGCTCCGGTGGTTGTCTTCCACAGCCCTGTGCCGGCGCCGCTGCGGTTCTTGCCCGGCGTAGAGGTCATCCGCCGGTATGCAGCAGAGCGGGATGCGGCAGACATTGCCGCGGCGGATGCTATCGTGGTGCTGGATACCAGCGAGCTCCATCGGCTCGGAGCGCTGGCCGAAGCGGTTGCCCGCTCCCCGGCAGCCAAGCTCGTCATCGACCATCACCTCCAGCCGCAGCCCTTCGCTGATATCACCATCGTAGACCCGGCAGCCTGTGCTACTGGGGAGCTCCTCTGGCGCTTTCTCCGCTTCCTGGGGGGACCATATCGCACGCCGGAGATTGCGCTGGCGCTCTACACGGCGATTATGACCGATACGGGCAGCTTTGCGTACTCGAGCGTGGGACCCGATGTCCATCGGACCGTTGCCGAGCTTGTGGAGCTTGGGGTGGATGTGGCAGCGGTCCACGAGCACGTCTTCCAGTCATGGTCCATAGCTCGGATGCGCCTGCTGGGTGAGGTGCTCGCTGCTATGGAGCTGTACCACGAGGGGCGTCTCTGTCTTTTGGTGATTCCCCGAGAGGCGTTTCTCCGGACCGGGGCGTTGGAGGAGGACATCGAGGGCTTTGCCCAGTACACGCTGTCTGTCCGCGGAGTGCAGATTGGACTGCTGGTAGTGGAGCTCCCCATCGAAGGAGGTATCAAGATCTCGTTCCGTTCCCGTTCGGGGATCACGGTCCACGAATTCGCCGCGGAATTCGGTGGGGGCGGGCATCCGAATGCTGCCGGTGCACGCATTCCCGAGGGGGATTTACAAGACATCTGCCATCGGCTCGTGGAGCGGGCGCGGGCGTATTTACGCTAGCTCCCGTCGGAGCTCGGGCAGGAAACGCCGGATGCGCTCGCATGCCTCGTCCACCACGTCCTCGGTCAGGTTCAGGGGTGGACGGAAGCGGATGGAGCGTTCCCCGCACGGGAGGAGGAGCAGCCGATGCTGGAAAGCAAGCTGACGGAAGCGACGCCGGACGGTGTCGTTGGGCAGATCGAAGGCACAGAACAATCCACGTCCTCGCACGTTGCTGATGAGCTCAGGGAATTCTGCTTGGAGCTGGCAGAGCCGTTGCAGGAGATGCGCCCCTACCCGGCGGACGTTGTCCAGAAGGTTGTCTTCGTGGATGATTTCCAGGTAGCGGGTGGCGCGTACCATATCGACCAGATTGCCTCCCCAGGTGGAGTTGATGCGACCCGGAACGTGGAAGACGTTCTCGGGTTCGGTCTCGACCCGCTCGGTGACGAGGATGCCGCAGACTTGCATCTTTTTGCCGAAGACCAGGATATCGGGGGTGACGCCGAACTGCTCATGCGCCCACATGGTGCCGGTGAGCCCAACCCCGGTTTGGACCTCGTCGAAGATGAGCAGTGCGTCGTTCTCATCAGCCAGCTGCCGTAGAGCTTGGAGGAATTCCGCGCGGAAGTGATTGTCCCCGCCTTCACCCTGGATCGGTTCGACGATGATGGCGGCAATGTCGTCGCGATGCTCATGGAACGCCTGTTTGATCTGGGCAAGCGCTTCCTGCTCTTCTCGAATGACCTGTTCGAGCACCTGCTCGGTCAGCGGAAAGCGGAGCGCTGGATTGTGAATCCGGGGCCAGGGGAATTTCGGAAAGTACATCGTCTTGACAGGGTCTGTGTTCGTCAGCGAGAGAGTATAGCCGCTCCGTCCGTGGAAGGCGCGCCGGAAGTGGATGATCTGATGCCCACGCTCGAATGGATAGCCTTTGCGGAAGTTCTGGCGTACCTTCCAATCGAACGCAACCTTGAGGGCGTTTTCCACCGCGAGCGCGCCCCCCTCGATGAAGAAGGCATACCGGAACGCCGGCGGCACAGCCAGGGCGAAGAGCGTTTTGACAAAGGTGGCATACT
Source organism: bacterium HR21 (assembly GCA_002898295.1). Lineage (GTDB taxonomy): Bacteria > Bacteroidota > Ignavibacteria > Kapaibacteriales > HRBIN21 > HRBIN21. The sequence goes on along the minus strand of BEHX01000004.1, from coordinate 83,113 downwards.
GCTCGGTGTACACGTCAGAATTCGATGGCTTATTGAGCGCTGCCAGTAACAGCTGGCGCAGGAATCCGGGCTCGAAGAGCTTCGGGTGGTTGAAGCCCAACGGCATCGAGGCAAAGCAGGTGAAAAGATCAATGTACGCCGCCCCGGAGCGTGCCTCGACAATCTGCGGTGTCCGGCTCCGCTCCAGATCAACTACCAGGTCAAACCCATCGAGCAGGATATGCTTGCGCAGTTCCGCCAGTACCTCCTCAGGGGATACCCGAAACATCGGCTCATACGCCTGGGCATCCGGCGAGAGCAGCTCTTCAAGGATGGACAACGCCGTCATGGAGCACTTGCTTGCCTGAACCAACCTGCCCGAGCAACGAAGGAGGAGACATGCTCGTGTTGAGTCGTAGCCCGGTAAAAAGGGGCAAACCCCTTATATTGCGGCTTCGTAAGGTCTCTGGTTGAACGGTAGCGGAGCCTTCCCATGGCAAAGCCTCAGCAAGCCCGAGCAGCGCACGCCGGGGTTGTGCACTATGGGCTTTTCCTCTTGCTGTTCCTCGGCTCAACCTGGCTCTTCCACACGCTGCTCCTCCCCCGCATTGTTGAGTATTTCTTCATCACGCAATTCAAGCCGGTAACGGGCAAACCGCTGGTCAATTTCCGTGGGGTCTACGCTACTCCCTCAGCAGAGGGAGAGAAGTTTGCCGGTATGGAGGTGCGGCGGGAGTACATCAACCGGGAGTACATCTTCGATTTCACGCCGAAGGCACGGACGGAACAGGAGCATGGCTATACGAAAGCCGCTGGGGAATGGTTGGCAAAGGCCCCGAAGCTGGGCGAAGATCCCATCATTTTGGAACCCTTCGGCTTCATTATCCTCTCGCTCGATATCGGCTTCCTCATCGCCGTGTTGCTCACCCTCATTCTCCCACCCACCGTTGGGCTGATGGCTGCCAAGGTCGAGGAAGCAATGGAAGAGACTAAGGCGAAGGTGCGCATTCAGACGGGCTTCAGCGAGGAGGTCATCAACGTGCTGGTCATGCGCGACGAGGAGCTGACAAAGCTGGAGTGGAGCTACCTTGAACGCGTCTTCCGCTATGTCTGGGAGCGTACCATGCCGGAGGAACAAGCAGGTTCGCGCAAGTACCCGGTTCGCTTCGAAGACGCCTTCACCCCGGAGACGGACCCGGTGAAGTTCCGGCGGGAGATTCTCGACAACCGGATTCGGGAGTACTTCTCCGACTTCGTTGCCCGGGAAATCATTGATACACGGGCTGCTCAGCTGTGGAGGCAGAACCGGCTGCGTATTGGTAAAGCGCTGCGGCTCTACATGAGCCACCATTTCGCAGAGCAGTACTCCAACGCAGTGACGGGCTTGGCTTACGGAGGGGCAGCACTGCTAATCATCGCTATCGGAATTCGTGGACTGAAATTCATTCCGGCAACGCGCCCGACACTGATTCTGTTCGCCATTTTCTTGGAGTTCTCCATGTTGACGCTGCTCGCCTTCACGCTCTTCTACACCGAGGCGGAAGAGCGGGTGGACAAGATGCTCAAGAAGATGGAAGACGCTGCCCGTGGACAGTTGGAGACTTTGGAGCAGCAGTCGCGCGACATCCATCGGCTGGCGGAAGCCCTCGAAGGGGGAACGACCGAGATGATTCGCCGGCGTGTCGAGCAAGCGATCACCGAGTACTTGACCTCCGATGACACGGTCAAGCGGATGATTGCCGAGGAGATCAGTCAGAAGATCCTCATCGGCATCCGGGAAGCGGTTGAGACGAAGGCAAACCAGGGCAAATCGTAAACGTCCCTGCCCGCAGTCTGAGCTGGCTGCGGTTGGGCGGTGCCAGAGGAAGAATGCGCTGGGCGCTCATCGGAGCCGCTGTAGGATTGGGTCTTGTCAGCCATGCTGCAGCGGAGCTCCAGCGAAAGCTTACCAGCGAGGGACTTGAACTCCACGTGCGCTTTCCTCACGCCCACATTCGGACAACACCCGGTGGACAGGTCTGGGCTGTGCTCAAGGAGCCGGGGGCAGTGTTGCCGCCGGATTCCCAGGCAGCAGCGGCAGAGTGCGTCAGCTACCTTGTGGCGCTCCCCTGTGCGGGGTGCTTCCCGGAGCTGACAAGCGAGCCGCTGGGTGTGCGCAGCTGGGAAGCGGTAGAGTTGTCAACAGTCGGCGCGGTGCTCCAGAATGCTCCGGCAAAGCCGTGTGGTGCACTTGAGTCTGCGGTCCGGCTCGAGTACCTCGGGCGCTGGCGGGGGATTCCGCTGGCACTACTGCGCATCTGCCCGTGGCACTATGAACCCGAGCAGAAGCGGCTGTCCGTGTGGACGGAGCTGCGGGTCCGGCTGCGGTATCCTATGCCGGTAGCAGCGGAAGTTCGGGCGCAGCCGTGGGCGCTGGGAGAAGCTGCCTGGGGACAGCTGTTGCTCAATGCTGAACACGCTCCCCTCTTCCGTCACCCACCGGAGGTGAGATCGGTGGTGGAGGAGCCGTTTGTCCCGGAGCGCCCGTTTGTTCGGGTCAGCACGGTCCGTGATGGTATCGCCGTCATTGCCGTCAGTGAGCTGCTGCAGGTGATGCCGGAGTGGCGTGGGGCTCCGGCAGCGCGTCTGGCGTTGTTCTGGCGCGGTCGGTCTGTCCCAATTCTCCTCCGCGATCGGGATGGCACGCTCGACGAGACCGATACGCTCTTCTTCTTCGGACGTCGGGCAGCGGGGGACACGACCTGGTGGGATACGTACACGGCAGCAGAGTCCTTCTTCCTGGTCTTGCAGGACAGTGCCTCAGGACAGCGCTTCGCCGCCTTCCGGGAGGAACCCTCTGCCGATGGGGAGCTCGAAAGCCTGCCGACTCTCATCCACCGGGAGCAGGAGCGTGTGTATGTCACCGGTGTCTACGAAGGCTTTTTCCGCTCGTGGACGGAGACGGCGCCCGGAGAGGGATGGTATTGGGCACTTCTCCAGGCTGGGCGAAGCGTGTGGGAGGATTCCCTCCAGCTACCGATGTCCGGCACTATCCGGATGGTCCTGCGGGGGTATCGCCTCAACGCTCTTCCAGCATGTGCCCCGGAGCATCGCCTGTTGATCCTCCTCAATGGCGATACGCTTGCGCTGGCTCAACTGGGCGGATGGGGAGACTTGCGATGGGAATACGAGCTTCCGGCGGGGGCGTGGTCGGCAGGGTGGAATCGCCTCCAGGTTCGTTCATTGGCAGCCGATACGAGCGCACTCTGCTCGGCAGCACAGCAGGGCATCGACTTCGTGGAGCTCCAGGGGCGGCTACTACCGGTGGCTCTTGGTGGGGAATGGTACGGAGGAGTTGCGACTGCTGGGCAGGCAGGGAGGCTGCTGGTGCATGGGTTCCGGAGCTCGACCGTGGTCGTGCTGGACACCCTACGGGGACGAGCAGCGCTGGTTGAGGGGCAGGAAGAGGAGCTGGTTCGTGTTGCTGCCCGTTCGGGACGCCGTCCCCGGCTGGAGATGTTCCTCGGGGATAGCCTGGTACTCCGCGCTGAGGAAGCTGGAAGTGCCTGTCTTTGGCGGGAGCCATCTGGGAGGATATGGCGGCAGCGGTGGTTTCCCGCCGGGAGAGCTGCAGAGCTGCAGCAGTTTCTCCAGCAGCTTCCCGTCGGTAGCGAGCTTGTCGGGGCAAGCCTGGAGGAGCTGCCGAGCACGGTGGTTGCCCTCCTTCGCCAGTGGGGCGTCGGCAGAGAGGCAGCCGTGCCGGGAGGAGCGTGGGTGTGGGCAGTGCAGCTTGGGGATACGACCAGTGTGCGTGAACAGAGAGCACCCCGGGACAGCTGGGCAAACCTACTCTGGGTCCGTCCTGGACAGGGAGCACGGTACGCTGTCACTGTGCCGCTCTCTGCTCAGGATACCGCTTTCCTGTGGATGGCTGACCGTGGACAGTGGGAGCGAGCGCGGCTCGAGCGCGAGGAGCCTCCGCAGCTGCTGGCGCCGGAACCGCAGGCAGATGTTGTCGTGGTTGCCCCACCAGCTCTGCAGGGTGTTGCCCATCGCTGGGCGCAATACCGTCAGCGGACGCATGGGGTGAGCGCTCGTGTGGTTACACCACGCGACATTGCCATTGCCTTCGGGTATGGACGGATGACTCCGCAGGCGCTCAAGGCGTTTCTGCAGTATGCCTACACGCGCTGGCAAGCACCGGCTCCGCAGTTCCTCCTCCTGCTGGGAACGGCAAACTGGGATGCCCGGAACCTGCTCGGGTATCCGAAGCCGAACCTGATTCCAGCATACGGTGTCCCGCCGAGTGATTACTGGTACACCTTGCTCGACGGCGATGATTACGTGCCTGAGCTCTTCGTCGGGCGCATCCCAGCGGTTGATAGCTCAGAAGCGGCGGCGTTTCTCGACAAACTCCAGGCATGGGAAGCTGCTGCCGATGAGCTCTGGCGCAAACGTGCCCTGCTGCTCTTCGGTTACGGCTTTACCGACACGATGGACACCTACTATAGCTGGCTGACCCAGCGCTTGGGCATGGAGCCGGTGGTCATCCAGAAGGAGACGCCGGAACCCAGCAGTAGCCGCTACGGTCCCCAAATTCGCCAGCTGCTGGAAGCGGGAGCAGGAGTTACCATCTACTTCGGGCATGGTGCCGAAGCCAATATGGAGCTTCAGGGTTGGGAGCCACAGCGCCTCTCCAACACAGAACGGCAGGGCATTCTCTTGACGCTTTCCTGCTCGATGGGCAACTTCGCTGTTCCGTACGTGCGCTCCTTCAACGAACAGTATCTCATGGCGCCCCGGCGGGGGATGGTTGCTGCGCTGGGGATGTCCGGCATTGGCTGGGACATTGTGGAGCGTACCGTCAAGCACTACTTCGTGCAGAATCTGGTCGAACAGCCGCTGCGTCTGCTGGGACCACTCTATGCGGCGGCGCGTCTCCCGCTGGTGCCTTTCGTGGCACAGGATATTTACCGGGCAACCGTACTCCAACATACGCTGCTGGGCGATCCGCTGCTGCGCTTCCCTGTGGATACGGTGCCGGAGCTGTTTGTGCTCCCGGGAACGCCCTTCCTCCACCGTGGGGAGGGGATTCCGATGACGGAATTTACTGTCGGCGATTCGGTCCGCATTCGCGTGGCGGTGGGGAATCTCGGGCTTGTGCCGCAGCGTCCGTGGCATCTTCGGCTCCTGCACGGGGACGGCGATACGTTGTGGCTTTCCCTGGGTGCGCTCAGGAGTAGCCAGGTCGTGGATACGCTCCTGCCGGCGTCATGGTGTGGTGTGGGGGAGCATCAGCTCTGGGTTGAGCTCAATCCGGATAGCCTTGTCCCGGAGCGGACGTGGCAGAACAACCGTGCACGGCTTGCCTACCGTGTGCGACAGCGCCAGCTGCTCCCTCTGGAACCTCTGCCCTTCTGGCATCTGCCGCCCGGTCGTGGGCGCTTCCGAGTGCTGACTCCTCTGGGTTCGGCTGCGGATTTCCTCTATGAGGCGGAGCTCTGGCAAGGGGAGCAGCTTTTGGAACGGGCAACAGACACGGCGGCGTTTTCCCGATTCGATGAGGTTGTTGACTGGGAGCCGAGCAGTGTCCTGGAGCCTGGCGCGGGCTATCGCTTCCGCATTCGGGCACGAGCCGTGGCGGACACACTCTGGACGCAGTGGCTGGAGGTGCCCTTCTGGGTCGATTCCACCCCGAGCCTGCGGTGGGTACGGTGGCGCCAGGCTGGTAGCGACCTGGCGGCAGCGACGCTGTGGAACATGGACCCGGTGGCAACAGGAGTGCGCTTGCGCCAGTGGCGTCGGAGGCTGGAGCTTGTCTCCGATCCGGTCCGGAGCCGGGCGCTCATCCGCATTGAGGCAGAGCCGGTGCTGGAGCTCGAACAGGAAGCAGGTATCGGAGCGGTGGTGCTCTCCCCTCGGGATTCGGCAGTGCGCGTGCGCTTCTACCGGACGGGCAGGACGGGGCAGAGCGAGGATGCTGGGTATTTCCTGAGCCTGGTCCGAGATTCCGTCCAGCCGGGGCAGTACCTAGTCTGGGTGCTCTCCGGCGAGGGGCTGTGGCGGTTTTCAGCAGCGCAGTTGGATACGTTGCGGCAGCTGCTGCGGACGCTCTACGGGAGTCGGCTCGGGGATTCGCTGGAGCGTGCTCCCGTTGCTTTTGCCTTCATCGGGCTGCGGGGCGGCAGGGCGGGAAACCCGGTTGAGGGCTTCCGCCGCGGCGATAGCCTCCGTCTTGCCGCAGACCTTGTGCGCCCAGTAGACAGAGGGCGTGTCCTGACGCCGTGGATTGGTCCGGCGCGCCGCCTGGGGAGTCTGACGCTCCAGCTCTCTGAGCCACAGCAGTGGACGCTCGCTGTTTACGGGCGTCAGAGCTTGGAGGACTCCGCCATCGATCTTCTCTGGCTCGGGCGGGGGGAGAGCAGACTCGATCTTGCGGCAGAACGCTATGCATACGTGCAGCTGGAGCTGGAGGCAACAGCACCGGATTCAGGCACATCTCTGCCTGAGCTGTCCCAAATCACGCTGGAGTTCGAGCCGCAAGGGGAGCTTGCCCTCTCCCCACAGTCGCTGCAAGCCCCTTCCGTCGTGCTCGGAGATACGCTCCCGGTGCGGCTCCGAGTCTGGAATCGCGCGCTGCGGGCTGAGGCAACCACAATCGGGGTTCGGCTTCGGACACGCTCGCTGGGTGGTGTCCGGGAGCGAGCCTCCCTGACGCTGCCAACCCTTGTGCTTGCCCCGAATGGCTCTGAAGAGCTGCAGCTCTCGCTGCCTACCGCTGGATGGGAGCGCGAGGGAACCTTGTGGGGTACTGCCAGCGCTGCCGGGGAGCTCTATCGGTTCAACAACGAGGCAGAGATCCCGTACCGACTCGGACTGGATACGCTCCCGCCGCAGCTCCAGCTCTGGTGGCAGGATGGGGACAGTGTTGTGCTCCTGGATTCCGGCAAGGCAATTTCTCGGCAGCCGCTGCTGTGGCTTCTGCTCACGGATACCGGTGCAGAGGCTCCGCTCGGTGGCAGCGTGCCGGTACCCCGGGTCTGGATCGAAGGGACCCCGATGGATAGCACAACGGCAGCGGAGTACCGTTTCTATCCAAGCACGGAGCTGGATTCCGTTCCGGCTCGTCTCCGAACCCCGACGCTTCGAGCAGCGCTGCGCTTCCGTCCGCCGCGTCTTCCTTTGGGACATGTGCTCGTATGGGCAGTCGGCGAGGATGCCGCAGGACTGCGAGACACGGTAAGCCTGTTGCTGACTGTGACAGATCGCCTTGCTGTGCGACTCCTGCAGCAGTATCCTGTCCCGGCCCGCCGCGGCGATGTACCTACCGTTCGCTTTGCCTACGACGGCTACCGCCTCCGGGAGCAGGCTCGTGCGGAGGTCTTCTCCCTGTTGGGAGAACGGCTCTGGACGGAAGAGCTTTCCCTTGTTGTTGGCGAGAATGTCTGGAGGTGGGAGGTGCGCCGCCCCCTAGGACAGCCTGTTGGACCGGGCGTGTACTTCTGGCGCATCTGGATCCCTGCCATGGGTCCGGATGCCGGGATTTCCGGTATGTTCGTCCTGCTGCCCTGAGCGGCAATGCCCTAGAACGGTCAACGTCTTCACCGCGGGTCTGACCAAGGCGGGGTGAGCAATGGACGTTGTTGTGGCGGAACGCATCCAATTGCAGCTCGAAAACGGCGTTACCTCTGAGTTCCCCCGGGGAATTACTGGCAAAGAGGTTGTCGAAGCGCTGTTTCCCGAGAAAGCGGCAGCTGCTGTTGGAGTGGAGCTCAACGGTGTCATCTACGATCTTTCCCGTCCGCTCCAGGAAAGTGGGCGCCTGCGGATTTTGACGTTCGAGGACGAGGAGGGCAGACAGATTTTCTGGCATTCCGCGGCACACCTTATGGCGGAAGCATTGGAGGCACTCTATCCAGGCATCAAGTTTGCGATCGGTCCGCCCATCGAGCAAGGCTTCTACTACGATGTGGAGCTCCCCGAGGGAGTGACGCTCTCTGCCGAGGACCTGCCTCGCATTGAGGACAAGATGCGGGAGCTCGCCGCGCGCGATGTCCCTTTCGAGCGGCTCGAAGTCTCCTGGGAAGATGCCGTGCGCTACTACCGGGAGCAGTGCCCGAATCCGTACAAGTTGGAAATTCTCCACGAGCTCCGCGGGCAGCCCATCACGTTTTACCGGCAGGGCAATTTCGTAGACTTGTGCAGAGGGACGCATGTCCCCTCCACGGGCATGCTCCGGTACCCGAAGCTGCTCAGCATCGCCGGTGCCTACTGGCGTGGTGACAGCCGCAATCCGATGCTGACCCGTATCTACGGCATCTGCTTTCCCGAGCAAGAGCAGCTGGAGGAGTTCCTCCGGCTGCGGCAGGAAGCCGACCGACGGGATCATCGGAAGCTCGGGCGTGAGTTGGAGCTCTTCCTGCTGACCCCTGCTGTCGGACCTGGGCTGCCGATCTGGTTGCCCAATGGGACGGTTGTGCGCCGAACGCTGGAAGCCTTCCTACGCCGGGAGCAGCTCAAGCGCGGATACCAGGAGGTCATCACTCCCCACATCGGCAATTTGCAGCTGTACAAGACCTCGGGGCACTACCCCTACTATGCCGATTCCCAGTTCCCTCCAATGCGGCTCGACGAGCACGAAGAGTACCTGCTCAAGCCAATGAATTGCCCGCACCACCACCAGATTTACGCTGCAAAACCGCGCAGCTATCGGGAGCTTCCCCTGCGCTTGGCGGAGTTCGGAACGGTCTACCGGTACGAGCAATCGGGCGAGCTCAATGGGCTGGTGCGGGTGCGCGGCTTTACGCAGGACGATGCGCACATCTACTGCACGCCGGAGCAACTCAAAGAGGAGATCAAAGCCGTGGTCGACCTGACCCAGTACGTCTTCCGCATCTTCGGCATGCCGGTAGATATCCGGCTCTCCTTCCGGGATGAGAATGAGAGCAAGTACGGGGGCGATCGAGCACTCTGGGAACGGGCTCAGCGGGAAATTCAGGAGGTCGCCGATGAGCTGGGGCTGGAGTACACGATCGGCATCGGGGAAGCAGCTTTCTACGGACCGAAGATTGACTTTATCGTGCGCGATGCCTTGGGACGGCGCTGGCAGCTGGGCACGGTCCAGGTAGATTATGTCATGCCCGAACGCTTTGGGCTGGAGTACATCGGTCCGGATGGACAGCCGCACCGTCCGGTTATCATTCACCGGGCACCGTTCGGGTCGCTGGAGCGCTTCATCGGGATTCTCATTGAGCACTACGCGGGCAATTTCCCCTTCTGGCTGGCACCGGTTCAGGCAGTTGTGTTGCCGATCACGGATGCCCAGCACGAGGCAGCTTATCAGCTTGCCGAACGTCTTCAGGAGGCGGGCTACCGCGTGCAGACCGATGTGCGCTCGGAGCGTCTCCAGCGCAAGATTGCCGAGGCGGAACACCGGAAAATTCCCTTCCTGCTTATCCTCGGGCGCAAGGAGCTGCAGACCGGTACCATTGCTGTCCGGCAGCATGGGGTGGGCGACCTGGGGAGCCGGAGCCTGGAGGAGCTTCTGCGCTGGTTTGCTGAGCTGAATGTTCCTGGAGCCGAGAGGTCGCATGCGGGATAGGTTTGTATCCACTGCTCTCGGGGCACTTCTCCTGGCTGCCTGTGGGCAGCCACCGAGCACTGCACAGGGGTGGGAATTCGAGCTGCGTGTCGTTGCTCAGGGGTTGCAGGTTCCCTGGTCCGTCCTCTGGGGAGCCGACGGCTGGCTCTGGTGCACGGAGCGTCCCGGGCGAGTCAGCCGTATCCATCCGGAGACGGGTGAGCAGCGAGTGCTCCTAGCGAGCATCCCCGGACTTTACGCCTACAGCGAGACCGGACTGCTGGGAATGGCGCTCCACCCGAACTTCCCCGATACGCCCTGGGTCTTGCTTGCCTATACGGTGCAGGGAACCCGCTTTCCGGTTGAGCTCCAGATTGTCCGCTACCGCTACGACGGTGACCGGGACACCTTGGTCGAGCCCCAGGTCTTGCTCTCCGGGATTCGGGTGGGCAATATTCATGCAGGCTGCCGCTTTTTGGCGCTGCCGGACCGTACGGTTCTGCTGACCGTCGGGGAAGGAGGCGTGCCGCAATTGTCACAGCAGCTGGAATCGCTCAGCGGTAAAGTGCTCCGGATACGCTGGGATGGGAGTGTGCCCCCGGATAACCCCTTGCCGGGAAGCCCGGTGTGGGCATGGGGGTTGCGAAACTCGCAGGGACTGGCGCTCGGGCGTGGCGGACTCATCTACGGCTCCGAGCATGGGGCTAATACCGACGACGAGATCAATCTCCTCCAGCCCGGGAGGAACTACGGCTGGCCCGCGGTCGAGGGCTTCTGCGATACCCCTGCTGAACAGCAGTTCTGCCAGGATTCCGCTGTCGTCGAGCCGCTCTATGCATGGACCCCAACAGTGGCACCGTGTGGGCTGGCATACTACGATTCTACCTTCGCTTTTCTGCCGCGCTTTCGCCATTCACTGCTGTTGGTCACGCTCAAAGGCAGTACACTCTTCCAACTCCGGCTCTCTGAGGATGGACGCCGTATTACGGAAGTCATTCCGTATGCGCTGGGCTTAGGACGGTTGCGTGATGTTCTAGTAACCCCGAAAGGGCGAGTCTTTCTTGCTACCAGCAACCGGGATGGTCGCGGCTCGCCGCGCCCGGGCGATGACAAAATCGTTGAGCTTGTCCCCAAGGGGCAGGGTATCGGAGAGGGGAGCTCGGATGCGTTTCCGGCAGTCCTCCGGCAGGAGGGGCAGGGGATCACTATTGAGGCGCAGCGCTGGGTAACTCTCGAACTGGTTGACTTGTTCGGACGCTGTGTGAGCCGATACGCCGGACAGGCGGGAAGTCGGTGGCGAATTGCTGGGCTTGTCCCCGGTTGGTATGGGCTTGTGGTGACTGCTGGGCTGCAGCGTTGGTATCGCCCGCTATTGCTCCCGTAGCCGGACGGCGTGGAATGCGCATGTGCTGTAATTTTGCGGTGCCGTCTCGGGATTGGGCCCGTAGCTCAGGTGGGAGAGCGCGTGAATGGCATTCACGAGGTCAGGGGTTCAAATCCCCTCGGGTCCACGGTCTTCGGGGCCGTAGCTCAGCTGGTTAGAGCGCCTGCCTGTCACGCAGGAGGACGCGAGTTCGAGTCTCGTCGGCCCCGCATCGTGCCCTCAAGCCCCTGGTTGCTGCCAGGGGTTTTTTGATGGACTCCCATGCAGGCGCTGCCCATGCCCGCTGAGGCTCGCATCTACCTTGCCGATAGCCGTACCATGGCGGAGCTTGCCGATGAGAGCGTGCACCTTGTGGTCACCTCGCCACCGTACTGGCACCTCAAGGACTACGGTGTGAAGGGGCAAATCGGCTACGGGCAGAGCTTGCACGAATACTTGCGCGATTTGAGCCGTGTCTGGCGTGAGTGCTGGCGTGTGCTCAAGCCTGGACGGCGGCTCTGTATCAACGTCGGGGACCACTTTGCCCGTGCCGCTCTCTATGGGCGCTACAGGGTCATTCCCCTCCATGCGGAAATCATTGCTCAATGCGAGACGCTTGGCTTTGACTACATGGGTGCTATCATCTGGCGCAAGAAGACCACGATGCGCCCGACCGGCGGTGCGGTCGTTATGGGGTCATTCCCGTATCCGCCGAACGGCATCGTAGAGGTAGATTACGAGTTCGTCCTGCTGTTCAGAAAGCCTGGACAGCGCAGTGTACGGGAGCCGGTGCCCCCGGCAGCGCGGCAAGCCTCCCGGTTGAGCCGGGAGGAGTGGAAGGAGTTCTTCAGCGGGCACTGGGAGTTCGCTGGTGAGCGGCAGGTCATGCATGAGGCAATGTTTCCGGAAGAATTGCCCAGGCGGCTCATCCGCATGTTCTCTTTCGTCGGCGAGACAGTTTTGGACCCCTTCCTCGGCAGCGGAACAACAGTCAAGGTTGCTCTGGAGCTGGGGCGCAATGCCATCGGTTACGAAATCCAGCCCGCGTGTGTGCCCATCATTTGCCAGAGGCTCGGTATGGAACGGGAGACACCGCCGGTCAGCATTGTCCGCCGAGTACAGGCTTTGCCCCCTGTTGAGCCACCTGGAGACTACGTGCCAAGGGTGAAAGACGCCAGACCGCTTGCTGATCCCAAACGGATAAGCCTCGGCAGTGAGGCAATCTACAGAGTCACCGCTCTCGTGGATGAGCGCACTGTGCAGCTGGAGAACGGATGGATTGTCCAGCTACTTGGCATCACCGTGCCTCCGGAGCGCCGTGAGCATGCCATGGCGTACTTGCGACAGTTCGTCGTGGGCAAACGGGTGATCCTGCGCAGCGAGGGGCTACCGGAGCACGAGGGGGCACCGATACGGGCGTACCTGTACTTGCGCAATCGCCTCTTCATCAACCGTAAGATGGTTGCGATGGGCTTAGCGGACGCTGACCGAACTGTCTGGCATCGCTACCGGGAGCGATTTCTCAAGGTAGAGGCAGAACGGCGGCACAGTGAGGGAATGCAGTGGGGAACTCGCTGAGGGCTTTTCCAGGCGTCCGGAAGTGGTCTGATTGCAGAGCTGAGCCTGCGAGGCTATGGGCGTGGCGGCAAGCGCCGAAGCCAGCGCCAGATACTGGGCAGCACGAGAGCAGCCAGGAGGAGTTTGCAGAGGTCTCCAGGCACGAAGGGAAGGAGACCAGCACGGAGAACCGCATCCCAGCCGACAAACAGCGCCAGCCAGGGCAGACCAAAGAGGTAGATGAGGGCATTGCCTGCCAGCATTGCTGCCACAGTGGTGGAGAAACGTCGGTCCCAACCGTGTTCGGAGAGCCAGCCAATCAGCCAAGCGGCGGGAACGAAGCCCCAGAGGTAGCCACCTGTTGGACCCAGAAGGCGTGCAACACCACCGGTGCCCAGCGCGAAGACGGGAAGCCCGAGGGCTCCCTCCACTAGGTACAGCCCCATACATGCCGCCGCACGGCGGGCACCCAGTAGCGCCCCGAGCAGCAGAACAGCCAGAGTTTGCCCCGTGACTGGCACGGGAGTCCAGGGCAGAGGTATAGCCCCCTGCGCCAGGAGGGCGGTCAGAGCACTGCCAGAGACGATGAGCAGCGCATCGTAGAGCACCCCCAGCGCCCGGTCGCTGGGGCGCCATAGGTCTGCTACCGTACCGAGTGCTATTCCGTGACCGCTGTGCATGACCTGCGCATCCCAATCCACGATGCCCTGTTCTGCCACGAGCGGAGCCGCATCGCTACGCTCCCTGGTAGCGGTACTTCGCTCCCGGGGGGAGAGGTGTCAACAGGCGATAGTCGCCGAAGCCGGTATAATCGACGAAGAGAAACTCCCGGTCTGCGTACGTCCAGCGTTCGTACTGGCGCCCATCGCTTTGGAACTGTTCCCGGCGCAGCGGCGGACCGAAGATAATGTAGACCATGCCACGGTCGGTCAGCCAGCCTTCCATGTAGCTGCGGAAGAGTCGGTTTGCTTGCGCGATGCGGTTGTAGTATTCCTCGAAGGCTTCATTGCGGAGCGTGCCCGGGGTTGGATCCAGAGCTGCCCAGAAGGCTTCGAAGCGGCGTTTCTTCTCTGCTGCGCTGGGAGCAGAGGCGATGCTATCGAGCTGCTCCTGTGTGGCAACGTAGCGGAGCTGGCGAATTGCCTGGTCGAGGTCTTCAACGGCGCGCCCCCAGAAGACCCACCGGAAGCGGACGGAACGTTCACTCTGCGCCACGGGGACACCGCCCTGCTCCAGGCGTACCCGAAGGAGCTGCGTGCCGCTGGGGAGTTCCGGTGGCAACTGCAACGGGAGGATGAGTAAATGGCGTCCGCGGGGAAACGAGGAAGTCCCACGGTACAGTACGCCTTGCAGGGTATGGTCCAGCGTGAGCAGCTCGGCAACAACTGTTAGGCTCTCGCGTGGGGCAGTGCTGAGAAGTTCCAGTACGGCGAACGGGCGTTCCTCCAGCTGGGCCAGATTTTCGGCAAAAAACGGGGTGATGACGGGCTTGTCAGGACGCTCTTCGACGCGGCTTGCCAGGAGGATACTGCTGAGGGCAAGCTCGGCGCGCCGGTAATCGGGAACGGTGTACTTCCGTACGATGCGGTATTCCCGGTTGCTGGCAGCGTCGGTCAGCAGCACCGTGATTGTGTAGCTCCCAGGCGGCAGATGGGTAACCGTCTGAACGCGGTCGAAAGCGGCTGTTGCACCCTGTGCAACGGCATAGGTCGGGGCAGCGACATTTCGCCGGTATGAGTACTGGCGTACCAGGTTTCCGAGACTGTCCCGGAGGGTCAGGTTCAGCAGGTAGGAGGCGGAGAAGCCTACCGTATCGCCGGGGCGGAAAGTCAGTGTAGCATACGGAACGATGGTCCAGACGTCCAGGCGGGCATTGGAATCCGGAAACTCTGCTGCGGTGCAGAAAAGGTCCGCTAGCGGCTGTATGTCCTGAGCCACGGCGAGGCGGCACGTGATGCAGCAGAGTAGCGCTGCTCTAGCGAGCCACCACCGTGCCGTAGAGTTCGTAATCCGTTGCATCTTCGATTGCCACGGTCACGAAGCTGCCGATTTCAATGGGGGAGTCTGAGCGGAAGAAGACCTCGTTGTCAACCTCCGGGGCATCGGCTTCGGTCCGTCCCCGGTACTCGCCCGGAGCCAGGCACTCGTCCACCAGAACCCGCTGGAGGGTACCGATTTTCGCGCGGTTGAGCTCTCGGGAGATGTCGCGCTGCAGCTCCATGAGGGCGCGCAACCGCTCGTGCTTGACTGAAGCGGGGATGGGATCGCCCAGAATCCAGGCAGCAGTGCCCTCTTCGTGGGAGTAGGGGAAGACCCCCAAGCGCTCAAACCGTGCCTGGCGAACGAAGTCGTAAAGCTCGGCGAAGCGCTCTTCCGTCTCGTTAGGATAGCCGACGATGAAGGTCGTCCGCAGGGTAATGCCTGGCACTCGGGTGCGGATAGTCTCCAGCAGCCGCTCGATTGCTCGCCGAGTTATGCCCCGGCGCATCGAGGTCAGAACGGGGGTGGAGATGTGCTGGAGCGGTATGTCCAGGTAGCGGCACACAGGGGGGCATTGTGCCATGACATCGAGGAGCTCTTCGGGGAAGTGTGCTGGGTATGTGTAGAGGAGCCGAATCCAGGCAATGCCAGGAATTTCGCTCAGTGCCGCGAGCAGGTCGCCAATCCGGCGGCGCCCGTAGAGATCGACGCCGTAGAAGGTGGTGTCTTGGGCAATCAGGATGAGTTCCCGGACGCCGCGTGCGGCAAGGTTGCGGGCTTCGTGGAGGAGGTCCTCCAGGGGGCGGGAGCGGTAGCGCCCGCGCATGAGCGGGATTGCACAGAAGGAGCACGGATGATCGCATCCCTCGGCGATCTTCAGGTAGGCGTAATGCTTCGGCGTGGAGAGCTCCCGCTCACCGAGCAGCTCGTAGCGGAAGTCACCGCTCAGCAGGCGCACAATCGGCTCATAGGCTTCCGTGCCGAAGAAGTAGTCCACCTCCGGCAGCTCTCGGCGGAGTTCCTCAGCATACCGGGCAGAGAGGCAGCCGGTCACGATAAGCCGGCGAAGTGCTCCGGTGCGCTTGCGCTCGATTGCCTCCAGGATGACCTCGATGCTTTCCCGCTTTGCTGCGTCAATGAAGCCGCACGTGTTGATAATCAGCGTCTCGGCCGTGTCCGAGTCAGTAAGCTCAACGCCATGGGCACGCAGGTACGCCGCGAGTGTCTCGGAGTCTACCGTGTTCTTGCTACAGCCCAGCGTGACAATTGCCACTGTTGGAGCGGCAGAGGAGCTCTGGCGCTGCGGTGATCTGCGGTCCATGCTGGGTTCGTGCATGTGGCAGCTAGTGCTAGTGCAGGGACGTGCCGTTTAGAGAGCGTATTGCACACAGGGGAGGAGGAGCGGTGCCGTATTTTCGCGGCGTGTTGGACGGGAGAGAGCTTCAGCGCATGGAGAAGGTGCTCGTCATTGGCGCCGGGACAATGGGCAGCGGGATTGCCCATGTATTTGCCCAGCATGGCTTCCGAGTATTCGCGGTGGATGTGGCGGAGGAAGTGCTCCAGCGGGCGCGTTCGACCATTGAACGCAATTTGGGGCGCCAAGTGCAGAAGGGCATTTTGACCGAAGAGGAAAAGCAGGCGGTACTGGCACGCATCCATTTCGGGACGGAGCTGGAATCGGTGGCAGCCGAGGCGGAGTTTGTCATTGAAGCAGCTCCCGAGCATCCGGAGCTGAAGCGGCAGCTGTTCGCTCGAATTGACCCAATCTGCCCGCCAGAGGTCATCTTCGCCAGCAACACCTCTTCCATCTCGATTACGTGGCTGGCAGCCGGGACGCGGCGTCCGGAGCGCTTCATCGGCATGCACTTCTTCAATCCCGTACCGGTCATGCAGCTCTGTGAGCTTGTCCGCGGCTTGGCAACGAGCGAGGAGACCTATCGGGTGGCAGAGGAGCTAGCGCGTCGGGTTGGGAAAACCCCTGTCTGTGTCCAGGACTACCCCGGCTTTGTCTCGAACCGTATCCTGATGCCGATGATCAACGAGGCGATCTACTGCCTCATGGAGGGGATTGCCTCGGCGGAGGACATTGACACGGTGATGCGTTTGGGGATGAACCATCCGATGGGTCCACTGGCGCTGGCGGACCTTATCGGATTGGATGTCTGTTTGGCGATTCTGGAGGTGCTCCACCGCGAGCTAGGCGATGACAAGTACCGTCCCTGTCCGCTGCTGCGGAAGATGGTTGCTGCCGGGCGGCTGGGACGGAAGACCGGACGCGGATTTTACGAGTACAGCAGCTGAGGTGCTGCGCGGGCACGCCGATGGTGGTCCAGCGCCTTGCCCTCGTGGTTGTCCGCTTGCGGGCGTATGTGGTGCTTGTCGCGCTCCTTCTGGCTTCTCTGGGATTGATGGCGCTCGATCCGGTGCGTGTCCCCGGGGTTTCTGTCCTCTGGCTGGTGAGTATCGGGATGGTGCAGCGTCTGACAGGTGGACTGCTGCACCCTGGAGGACTGGAGCGGGAAAATGAGCTCCTGCGCCAGCTCAACACTGAGCTGATGCTGGAGGTAACCCAACTGCGACGGGCTTTTGCGGAAAACCAGCAGCTGCGCCAGCTTCTCGGACTGCGGGAACAGAGGTTTCCAGAGGCAGTTCCGGCGGAAGTGCTTGGGATCACGATTGGACAGCTCCAGGCGTTTGCAACGCTCAATCGGGGAGCCGCCGATGGTCTTCGCCCGGGCATGCCGGTGCTGTCACCCTTTGGGTTGCTCGGGAGTGTACGAGCAGTGAGCCAACATTTTGCGGTGGTGGAGTTGCTCGAGAATCGGCATGTGCGTGTTGCCGTACGGCTCCAGTCGTCGGGAGCTGAAGGCATCTTGGCGTGGGAGGAGGAGGGGAAGTTCGTCGTCCACTACGTTCCCAGCTCAATCCCGGTGCAGGCAGGCGAGCGCGTCGTGACCTCGGCGGCAAGCGACCGTTTCCCGCCGGATTTGCCCATTGGAGTGGTTCGCGACGTGCAGCGTGAGCCGACATTGCCGTTTCACCGCATCGTCGTTGCACCTCTGGTACCGGCGCGGGCAGTGCGGTATGTTGTGGTGCTCAGGCACGTTCCCAATCCGGAGCGTCGGGCGCTGGAAGAACGGTTCCTGGGGCTAACGCGGTGACATGGCGCGTGTTCCCCTGCCGGGCGCACGTGTCTGGTTGCGCATTCTGGGCTATGCGATCGCAGCGCTCTGCGGCGTTCTGCTCCAAGTGCTCCTGTTCCCCCTCCTTGCCGTTGCCGGCATCGTGCCAGACCTGCTGGTCGTGCTGACACTGTGGATTGCCTTGCGGGAAGGGCAAGTGGCAGGAACCGTTGCCGGGTTTGCGAGCGGACTCCTGCTCGATGTGGTCATGCAGGGACAGCTTGGGCTGCACGCTTTCGCCAAGACACTGGCGGGCTTCGTCGGGGGCTTCTTTGCGCATCTGGACGATCCAGAGTGGCTCCGGGCGCTCCAGCTCTGGCGTCTGAGCGGCATCTTCGCCGTGGGAATTGTCGTCCACAACCTCGCCTACTTTGCCCTTTTTGTCCATCCGCTCGATGTGCCGCCGCTGCTCTTCGTACTCAAGTACACGGGGGCAGCCACGGGATATACGCTCCTGCTGGCAGTTCTCCTGCTGCTGGGATGGCGCCTGTGGGAACGGCGGGGACTCACTTCCGCACGATAACGATCTCTACCCGCCGATTGAGGCTGCGCCCGAACTCCGTTTCGTTATCAGCAATAGGGCGGGTGTCCCCGAAACCGACAACGATGAGCTGCCGGCTCGGTACGCCGCGCCGCAGTAAATACTGCCGGACACTCTCGGCGCGCCGCAAGGAGAGACGTCGGTTGTACAACGATGTGCCCCGGTTATCGGTATGCCCTTCAATGCGGATGACCACCTCAGGACGGCGCTTCAGGAAGCGAGCGATGATTTCCAGCTCCGGGACTGTATCGGGAAGCGCTGTGCTATTGGTCTCAAAGAGCAGGTGCTCCAGGATGAATTTCCGTCCAATGGCAACGACGGGGATGACCTGCCGAACCAGCTGGCGGCGTTCCCGGTCCAGGATGGCAACCCGGACAGAGTCCGGTGGGATATCTTCCCCGGTTCGGTACGTCAGCACCCAGAGGTTGGTCAACTCAGCAGCGTAGCGGTCCAGGATTTGAGAAAAGGGGAGCTGAATGTCGTAGACAGCGCCACGTGTTGCCTCAGCAATGCGGCGGTACTCTTTCAACTCCGGACGGGTAATGCAGAAGACTCGGACTTGATGCTGGCGCAGGAACTCGATGATGTTCTCGGTGGTGAAGTCCGTGCGTCCGTACCCGCGTTCGCCTTTCTGATGGTACGGGGCGTCGGTGATGAGGACAATGACACGATTGGCTGCCGGTCGAAAGGCAGTACGAGCGGCTTCGGCGAGGGCTTCCAAGGCATTTTCCTTCTCATCCATTCCGCCGCTTGCCCAGATGCGGGAAATCCAGCTGAGGAACTCCTTGACGTCTTCCGTCGGGGGGTAGACGCGTTCGATCACATCGGAGAACAACAGCAGCCCCAGCCGGTAGTCGATGCCGTGCAGG
Organism: bacterium HR21; assembly: GCA_002898295.1. Classification (GTDB taxonomy): domain Bacteria; phylum Bacteroidota; class Ignavibacteria; order Kapaibacteriales; family HRBIN21; genus HRBIN21. Next base: position 64,083 of record BEHX01000004.1, on the reverse strand, counting down.
AGCAGCGTCCGGGTGAAGCGTTCAATGTTGTCCCGCACCCCGTTGATGTACGCCTGCATGGTACCGGTGACGTCAATGACAAAGATGAAGTCAACCGGGACGCGGCGCTGTGGCGAGAGGCGTCCGACGGACAGGACAGGGTAGACGCGTTCATTTTCGATCACCGTAAAGTCTTCCGCTCGGAGCGTATCGGGGCTCTCGCCGATGACCTCGACAATCAGGTTGATTTCGGGAAAGTGGGAGATGTCGACGTTGTGTAGCCGGAGCTGGAGGGCAGGAGAACGGGGCTGGATACGGGCCTGCTCCAGTAGACGGCGCTGGAGGAGCACGCTTGTGTCGGCACCTGAGGGCTCTTGCTGGGCAGTCACGACCGTCTGGAGGAAGCCGGCGACAAGCAGAGGTGCAGCCCAGCGCATGTCATCGGGAGAAGTGAGGAAGCTTCAGAGCGTGATCCGGAATAGCGGTGAGACCATGAAGAAGTGCCGTGTCTCGAAAGGACGCAACGGACGCAGCGGGGTAGCGTACTTGCCCTCTAGGTAGAGCCAGCGTCCGATGAGAGGCACGTATGCCCGTCCCAGGAGAATCTGGTTCGAGTACTGCAAGGCGATTCCGAAGGGGAAGCTGCTCTGATTGCGGTACTCAAGGCGCAGGTAGAGCCAATCGCCGAACTCGCGCGGCTTGTACGTGTTCAAGCCCCTGATGCCTTCGCGGGCGAGCGCAGTGCTGCCATCTGGATGCCGCACCAGAGCGGCTTCCTGGACCTCAGCGTAGCTGATGCCGACATCGAACCGGAAGAAGTGGATGGGGCGATCCGGATCGGGCCACCAGTTGTAGAAGAGAGTCCATCGCCCGGTGGAGCGGAGGAGTGGAACGACGCTATCGGAGAAAATCTGGACGGTGGGGTCTTCTGCGCGGAGGGGGTCCCGGTCTAGTCCCAATGGCAAGATTGCGTATGTCTGCGGATTGATGGAGTGCGATGGGTCAATGCTGCGGAGCGGGATTTCAACGTGCAGCGCAGTTCCTGCGTGGGGGTAGAAGGGGAAGGAGAAATCCACCCCTGCCAGGAGCCGTCCACCGGCGTCGGTATTGAGCTTGCGCACAGGGATCACACCCCCGAGGAAGGTGGGGTCGAGTCCACCGGTGATGCGGTATCCGACGCCGAGAACAGCGTCGAGCAGGTGGGGAATCGCCTTCTGCGTGCGCTCGTCAGCATTCCGAATCAGCGGGCGCTGCAGGAGAACGTGTGCTACCCCAGCCGACCAGAAGTGGTACCCAATGGGATCAGCACCGAGATTTGCTCGCAGCCAGAATCCACTCCGCCCTAGCTTGAGGCTTTGCTCGAAGAGCGAAACCGAGATAGCGTGCCCGACATGCGTCGGCATAGTGAAGTTGACAATAGCTTCGAGCTGTGCTGGGGTTGGAGGCACACTCGGGGGAATGTCTTCGTAGCAGTACGGGCGTTTCGGATGAGACAAGAAACTTGCCAGGCTGCGGATGTTGGCTTCGATTTCCGAGGAGACCATGCGAGCATTCCCGCACTCGATCAGGAGAATCTCGAATTCCTCATCGGGGCGCACGACGGTAGGGGCAGCTGTGACGATAATACGCTGCATGTCGAGCTCGTCTGCCGGATAGCCCAGCAGGAGAAATGCTTGGTGGATTTGGATCATCAAGTTCGGCTCGCAGACCCGCCACCGCGGGAAGTACTTCAAGATGTTCGGGTCAATAGTCTTCAGTGCTGCCACCACCGTATCGTAGTCCGGTAGAGGCGTTGTCGTCCGCGGAGTGGAGGGCTGCTGTTGTGCCCACCCCAACGCCGTTCCGAGCAGGAAGCCGAGCAGGAAGCCCTTCATTGTTACCCCGTGAGTTAGAAGTTCAACACCAGATGCACCGAGGGCAGGAACAGGGTTTCCTGTTCCCACAGATGAGGGTCGCGCAGCACGCAGGCGAAGACCCGTCCATCGAAGCGGAGAGCCAAGCTGCGTGTGACGGGAATCTGAAGCCAGACAGTCCCCAGCAGGGAGCCATCGAGGTACTGCACGCTGAACCCGTACGGTGTGCTGATGCCGGTTGCCATGAAGTCAACTCCACCAGTAATGCCGCCAATCGTTTGGGTCTCCTCTCGTGAGAAGCGGTGGACAACGGTCCGGTCCTCCGTCGTATCAGCATGGTCAGCCCAGGTCTCGGCGCCGTAGAGGGTACCACCGAGCTTGAAGCGGAAGAAGTAGTTTTTGTCAACAGCGATGCCGAAGGAGTAGAGGAGCTGGGCATGGTAGCGGATGAGGAAATCGGTCAAGCGTCCGAGCCGGTCATTCCAGATGGGGTGGTCGGAGGCTTTGGCATCACCGAAGACGTACGAGCCCGAGGCGTGGAAGACGCCGCCGTCCTGGATGAGCTTGATGGGGAAGTCTACCGTTCCGTAAATGCCCCAGCCTGCTGTGGTCAGCCGCGGCTGTGCGCCGAGCTTGGAGGATAGGTCGCTCCAGCCTTTTACAGGAAGCACTGCGCCGAGACGGGCACTGCTCCAGAGGGCGCTCACGGTCAGTCGTTGTGACCAGACCGAGGGGTAGTTCAGCTCTTCGAGTCCATAGCGGAGCTCGACTCCCAGCTGAGGGAGGGTACGGTTGTAGATGCGGAGAGCAGCTGTGTCTTCCACTACTTCTTCCTCGGCTTCTGCTGGGGTAGCGTAATGGCGATAGCGGACGAAGTTCGGGAAGCTCACCACGAGCTCATTGGGATGGTAGTAGTTCAGCGGCTGCCCTTCGGAGATGCGCAGGTAGGTCTGGAGGTCGTCTTCGGCAACGGGTTCTGAGTTCCCAAACGTCGGGGGAGCAAAGCGGGTTTCTTCGTCCCCGATTCCTTGGGCTTCGAGCGTGACGTTTTCGGCTGCGCCCTGGATGATGGCGTTCGCAAGGTAGTCGTAGAGCGTTGCCGACGGTGAGGTGGGCGGTGCCGCAATCCGGCGCAGTTCGGAAAAGAGCAGGATGTCAGCGTCCTGGACACTGCGCAAGTCGCGGGCGATCGTACGCGAGCGGTCCCGGGTCTTGATCAGGGCAATGATGCTGAAGGGTTCGCCAGGGCGATACCGGGTGGTGACGACGAAGGCATTCTTGAAGGCGTTGCAGTTGTTCTGCATGACTTGGACGGCATACTTGACTGCTTCAATGGTTTCAGCACGGCTGACGATGCCCGGCGGGACACCGTCTTCGTCCCGGAGTTTGCGCAGAACCTCCTGGATATCAGCAGCGCAGCCCTCGAGCATGACACGGTCCTGGATTTGCTGGTAGAGTGCGGGATTGGTTGACTGTAAGTTGGCAACAGCGTCGGGAGCCTTCGGCATGGGGTTGAGGAGCTCTTGGACTTCGGAAAAGGCCTGCCCTTCGAGGCGGAAGATGGAGATCGTGCTGTAGCGGTAGTTTTTGAACTTGCGCAGGATGGCGCGCAGCTCAGCATCTTGGGCCAGCGCTGCCAGGCTGCCGCCGAAGGCAAGCAGAAGGCTCCCGAGCAGGAGTCGGTGCAGGGCAGTCCGCCACATTGCTCTCTGAGGAGTGTGCCACATGACTTCAGTACGAAACGGGGATGTTTTGGATGACTGCGCGTCCTTCGCGGGATTCCACCCCATTGATGGGGTTGCGGACTTTTGCGGTAATCAGCAGCGAGACGGTTCCATCGAGCCTCCCGCGCCGGACCGGGATGGGACCATCCAGACGGATGCGCACGTCGTACGTGGTTGCTCCGGAGCGCTGGATAGTAGCGCTGGGCTTGTAGTTGGGAATGTCAGCGCGGGTAATCTGCACTCGGACGTCCTTGATGTCTTCCGGGCTTGCTTGACGCCCGACGTCAATGAATGGCGGCAGAATCATGATACCGGTTACGAGAATCTCGGGGTTGCGCGGGTTGATTGTGGGGTCAACCTTGACGTTGCTGACCGCAATTTGAGGGTATCGTTGTTGTGGAGTGCCGCTCCGTTCGTAGAGTGTGACCTGTTCGCCCGTGTAAGGATTCTGCCAGGCCACACGGACGGTCACCGTGGAAGCCGATGCGGGAATATCCCGTTGGGCTTGGAGACCGGGGACAACGGGCTGCTGGTCTCCTCCCCCGACAGCAATGCTGGTACGGAATTGCGCGGCTGGAATTTTCCCAGCAGAGGGCGGTTCAGCAGTGACCTGGAAGCTATAGCCATAGTAGCAGAACTGCTGGAGGGCGGCATCGATGTCTTCAGCGTTGTTCAGCCGACTGGGGAACACCACCAGCCGGGTTTCCGCCGTTGTCTGCTTTCCGGCGATATTCGCATGGGTGATGCGTACGGTATACTCCCCCGCAGGAACGGGCTCAGTGATTTGGATTTCAAACTTGTGGTTCGTTGCAGCTCCGGCAGCTGGTGTCCCGGCAACTTGTTCTGGACCCAAATCAGCCAGCCGGAAAGCAACCGAGGGCTGAACGGTGACTGTTGGGGTCTTCCCGCCGGGGGAGATAGGACCGGCAACGAAGGGAATGACTGTACGCTGAGCTTTGTCGAAGGAGTAGAACTCCTCCTGTGCCAGGAAAATCTTCGGGTCTGCCGGGGGAGGAACGGCTGGCTTGATAACCCGGATGTCGATGGCGATACTGGAGCGGTTTTGCTCAAAGCCAGCAGATTGCCCGGGGGCCAGAAGGCGCGCGATGTAACCGTAGAGTTCCAGTTTGCTTGTGATTTCCGGTGCCTTCTCCGGGAATTCCTGCCGCACATACTCAATGGAAGAACGCAGCTGGGTGAGGAACGCTTCTGCATCTATCTTCCCGGCAATGAGGTCATCGGCAGAGGGGAGGTTATAGGCGCTGAGCTCGTACTCCAGCTCCCGCTTGACCAGCTGCAGGTCTTTGACCTTGATCTGCACAGTGCCGATATTGACCGTCTCCTCGCCGGTGAGCTCCAGAGGTTTATCCCCCTGGATGCCCAGAATGCGATTCGTCCGGGAAGCGAAGCGGAGTTTGTACCAGCCGGGCTGTGGCGGGGGTTGGAAGCGGACAGCAAAGATGCGCTTTTTGATACGCCCGCCGTTCTGTTGTGCCCGGTCCAGGGTCCGCTTGTGGTCGTACCAGAAGATGCTATCTCGGGCGACAGCATCGGGCGGAGCATAGCGCTTGAGATCGCCAATGGCAATGGTGAACGGTTTGTAGACGGGGGTTTGGTAGTCCCGGGTTTTCTCCTGGTCCAGCTCGAGGCGACGCATTACCAGCAGGCGCCAGGGAGCGCCGTCCACCTCCGGTCCGATGGGCTGTCCTTCCATGAAGCGGTCCCATGGAAGGCGGCGGAGTGTATCGTCAGAAGGGAACGGCGGGGCTTGGTCAGGATTGGGACTGGGGTGGTAGAAGATTTGATAGTCAAGCTCCTGGACGTTAGCCAGGCGGATCAGCGTCTGCAGCTGCTGAGCTGCTTCCTCCGGCTCTAGCTCTCCGGGAGGAGTCATGCCGGTGACGTCGGTGACGCCAACCTCAACTTCGTAGTAGCGGTCCTGCCGGATTTGGGTGCCAGTGCCGGTCTGGAGATATCCCTCGGCAATGGTGATCTCGTCCTTCGGACGGGTACTGATTCCCTCTGTTCCGGTCCCAACCTGGAGCTGGGAGAGGATGCTCTGCACAATGCGCATGGACTCTTTCTGCTTTTTGAGCAGGTGCTCTTCGGCATCATCCCGCTCCACGATGATGAGCAGCAGCTCGAGGACGACCGCGAGGTAGAGGACGAAGTACACTTTGCCAGGACCGCCACCACGTGCCATCGGTAGGTCTGATCACGTTGTGTAACCGGTTACCGTTGAGGAGAGGGTTCGATGTGCTCAGTAGAGGCTTTCTTCCGACAGCAGTTGTCGGATTGTGCGCTGGTGCTCGCAGCCTCTGCTTTCTGGCAGCAGCCCTCATCGTCGTCTTCGGCGGCGCAGTCAGCCTCTCCAGCGGAGGCATTGTGGGAAGCTGCTGGCAGAGCCTGGGCAGCTGTCGCATGGGCAGAGGTGCTCTGGCTTTGCGCTTCTGCTTTGGCTTGTTTCGCTGCGCAGCAGCCGGCAGCAGAGCGCGCTTGTGCCGTGCCACAGCCATCGTGAGCATGGGCAATGCAGAAGGCCAGCGTAGAAACAGCGAAGCACACGCTGAGCAATTGGAGGAGCTTCATGAGACACGCACCATCTGTGGAACATCGAGCACGTACGAACGGGGAACAAATATAGTGTGTCGGCATCTCCTGCGCCTTAGGCTTTCCAGACGAAGGTGGAGTGATCCGAGATGAGGCTCCCGCGTTCACGCAGGGCGTTTTCCAGGTACGGAGGGAGAGCAAACATTGCCGGATGGAGCTGGGCAGAGTAGTAGCGTGTCTGCAGTTTGCGCTCTCGGTAGCGGTGGTGGAGCTCTTCCCCGGAGAGTGCCAGCGGGTCGTAGCGCTTGCTTGCCAGCACGAACGCCCACGGCAACTGGAACGAGGGGACGAATGCCCAGAAGACACGCACGATGGGGAAGACCTCCTCGAGCGTGCGTTTGAGGCTAGCGGCGAAGTCGGGGTAGAATGGATCAGCGCTGCCAGCTTGGGCGACGAAGAGCCCGTCGGGACTGAGGGTCTGCGCCAGGCGATGGTAGAACTCTACCGTGAAGAGCATGACGGAGGGTCCGCCTTCGAGAGGTTCGGTCAGGTCAGAGAGAATCAGGTCGTAGGCGCTGTCAGGCGACCCTTCCACGAATGCCCGGGCGTCACCGTAGTGGAGAACCGCTCGCGGGTGGTGGAAGCAGCCCTGGTGCCATTCCGGCAGGAAGCGTTCACAGAGCTCGACAAGCTCCCGGTCAATGTCCACCATGACGGCATGTTCGACGCTGGGGTGGCGGAGCACTTCGCGCAGTGTGGCGCCTTCGCCACCGCCCATGATGAGCACGCGCTTGGGACGAGGATGCGTCAGCAGTGCCGGGTGCACGAGGGATTCGTGGTAGATAAATTCGTCGAACTCTGCCGATTGGATCCGCCCATCGAGGAAGAGCACTTTGCCGAGTAGAGGGGTGCGCACAATGTCCACGCGCTGGTACGCTGTTGTGCCCGTATAGAGCACGGCATCGATGCGATAGTGGAAATGCAAGTGATCGGTATGCTGGTCAACGATCCACAGCCCGCTTGCCATCGGGGTCAGGAGCATCCGCTTGTTGTGCCACAATCCTCGCAGACTGCGCAGCTCCCGCTCTGGCGCATGCGCATGGAGCCGCACACAGGGCAGGACTCACCGGTGTATCCACGGGCTTTTGCTTCAGCAACACGGCGGGCATAGGCACCGTTGGTCCCGACGCCGTCGGCCGGGACCGGTTCCGGCTCTTCGGTGCCCTGGGGGAGGGCTTCCCACTCGGTGATGCGCGTGACGGTGCGCGCCGGAGGCTCCACAGGAGGTTCTGCTGCCGGTAGCGGAGAGGACGGAGAAGGCTGCGGAGCGGATTTCTCCGGTGCAACCGACGGACTGAGGTGTGACGGCACTTCGTCCACGGCTTTGACATGGACGAAATCGGTGCGCCCTAAGTAGTCGTACGCCAGAGAGCGGAAGACGTAGTCCAGAACGGAGGTGGCGTACTTGATTGCCTCGTGTCCTTCGACCGGACCGGAGGGTTCAAAGCGGGTAAAGGTGAAGGTGTCCACCAACTCTTCGAGCGGGATGCCGTACTGCAGGGCTTTCGAGGCGAGCACGGCAAAGCAGTTGAGCAGCCCTTTGAAGGAGGCGCCTTCCTTGTACATGTCAATGAAGATTTCGCCGAGCGTGCCATCTTCGTACTCGCCCGTGCGCAGGTAGACCTTATGCCCGCCGACGTAGGCTTCGCGGACGAAGCCATGCCGTTTCTTGGGCAGGCGGCGCCGTTGCGGGCGCTGGTACACAATGCGCTCGACGATGCGCTCCTGGACTTCCCGCGGACCCTTCGTCTCGTCGAGGGTTTCCTCGTCGCCGAGCATGACGATTTCATCTTCCAGCTCCGCTAGGGCTGTGCTCAGAGGTTGGGAGAGTTTGGAGCCGTCTCGGTAGAGGGCGATACACTTGACTCCCAGGCGCCAGGCCTGGAAGTAGACTTCGGCAACATCGGCAACGGTTGCTTCCGCTGGCATGTTGACCGTCTTCGAGATGCCACCGGAGATGAACGGTTGCACGGCTGCCATCATGCGCACGTGCGCCAGGTAGTCAATGTAGCGCGTGCCGCGCTTGCCGCATTTGTTCGCACAATCGAAGACAGGTAGATGCTCCGGACGGAGGTGTGGGGCACCTTCCAGCATCATAGTGCCACAGACGTACTCGTTTGCCACCTCGATTTCCTCAGAGGTGAAGCCTAACGCCTGCAGCAGGTCGAACTTGGGGTCATCGAGCTGTTCTCGGCTGAAGCCCAAGCGCAGGCAGAATTCCTCCCCCAGCGTCCATTTGGTAAAGGCAAAGCGGATATCGAAGGCGTTCGGCAGGAGGGACTCAATGAGTGCCAGCTCTTTGTCAGTGAAGCCCTTCTGGCGTAGCCGATCGTGCGTGATGGTAGGGCACCCTACGAGCGTTCCATGCCCGACGCAGTAGGCGACGATATCCCGGATCTGCTCTTCGCTGTAGCCGAGCCGGCGCAGGGCTTTCGGGACAGATTGGTTGACAATTTTCAGGTAGCCACCGCCGGCGAGCTTCTTGAACTTGACCAGTGCAAAGTCGGGCTCAATCCCCGTGGTATCGCAGTCCATCAAGAGACCAATGGTGCCGGTCGGGGCGATGACAGTCACCTGAGCGTTGCGGTACCCATAGCGTTCACCCAACTCCAGGGCGCGGTCCCAGCTCTCTCGGGCAGCGCGCAGGAGGTATTCGGGGCAGTACCGCGGGTCGATGCCCAGAGGCGGGATGCTCAGCCCTTCGTATTCCTCCGGCGGGGCATTGTAAGCCGCGCGGCGGTGGTTGCGGATGACTCGCAGCATTGCCTCGCGGTTGGCAGCAAAGCCGGGGAAGGGACCGAGCTCACGCGCCATCTCTGCAGAGGTTGCATAGGCTTCCGCGGTCATCACTGCGGTGATGGCGCCGGCAATGGCAAGGGCCTCGGGGGAATCGTACGGAATGCCGCTGACCATCAGCAGTGCGCCCAGGTTCGCATAGCCCAGCCCGAGGGTGCGGAATTCGTAGCTCTTGCGAGCGATTTCCTTGGAGGGAAACTGTGCCATGAGCACGGAGATTTCCAACACGATGGTCCACAGCCGGACGGCGTGGCGGAAGTCCTCGATCCGGAAGGTCCCGGTCTGCTCGTCGTAGAACTTCAGCAGGTTCAGGCTTGCCAGGTTGCAAGCTGTGTCGTCCAGGAAGAGGTATTCCGAGCAGGGATTCGAGGCGTTGATCCGTCCGGAGTTCGGGCAGGTGTGCCATTCGTTGATGGTGGTGTCGAACTGCACACCGGGATCGGCGCACTTCCAGGCTGCCAGGGCGAGCTTGTTCCAGAGGTCACGGGCGCGGACCGTCTTGCAGACGCGTCCATCGGTGCGCCAGCGCAAGTCCCAGGTGCCGTCCTGGAGCACTGCCTCCATGAATTCGTTCGGGATGCGCACGGAGTTGTTCGAGTTCTGCCCGCTGACGGTGTTGTAAGCTTCGCCTTCGTAGTCGAGCGTGAAGATGGGGAAGTCCAGCCGCGTGTAGCCTTGCTCAACGAGGGCGAGCGTCCGCAGGATGTAGGCTCGGGGGATACCTCGGTGGAGAGCGCGGCGGATGAGGGTCTGGAGTTGGGGATTGCGCCGCCAGTCCGTCCCATGGGCGATGGCTTCATCCATGATTGCCTGCAGGAAGGTAGCGCAAATGCGCGAGCCGGTGACCAGGGCGGCGACTTTCTCCTCTTCGCGGGCTTTCCACTCGATGAACTCCTCGATGTCCGGATGATCGATGTTGACGATGACCATCTTGGCGGCGCGGCGCGTTGTCCCGCCGGATTTGATAGCGCCGGCCGCGCGGTCGAAGATCTTCAGAAAGCTCATCAGCCCAGAGGAGACACCCCCACCGGAGAGGGGTTCACCGGCTGCGCGCAGAGGGGAGAAGTTCGTGCCCGTTCCGGAGCCGTACTTGAAAATGCGCGCTTCGCGGGTCAGCAGATCGAAGATCCCGCCTTCGTTGACCAGATCGTCGGCAATGGACTGGATGAAACAGGCGTGAGGTTGTGGGCGGCTATACGCATCTTTGGAGCGGTGGAGGCGTCCGGTCTTGGGATCGACGTACCAATGACCTTGCGGTTTGCCCGTGATGCCGTACGCGTAAGCAAGCCCGGTATTGAACCACTGCGGGGAGTTGGGCGCTGCCATCTGCGCCAGGATCATGTAGACGAGCTCGTCGTAGAACGCCTGCGCATCCTCCGGGGTATCGAAGTAGCCATACTGTTCGCCCCACCAGCGCCAACACCCGACGAGGCGGTGGACAACTTGCTTGACCGACCGCTCTGGTCCCAGTACCGGCTTGCCTTCTGCATCCAGAAGGGGATTGCCGGCGTCGTCGTACTGCGGCACCCCGGTTTTGCGGAAGTACTTCTGTGCCAGGATGTCGGTAGCGACCTGCGACCAGTGCGTGGGAACCTCAATGTTGTGCATTTCGAAGACAACGGTGCCATCGGGATTGCGGAGCACGGAGGAGCGCCGCTCGTAGGTGAAGGAGTCGTACGGGCTGCGGTTCGGTTCGGTAAAGCGTCGGGGGATCTTCATGGGAGAGCCGGGCAGATGGGACATACAGACAGAGTCGACCAGCACACCACCCCGCACCAGGGACGTATCCGGAGCGGGGGCAAAATTATGGCACCCGGGCACATTGACCGCTTCACCCCAGAGGCTACGAGCTCATCCTGCCAGCTTAGATTCTACCGAGCGACGGGCAGCCTCAAGGGAGGGTTCGCGGTCGGAGCGCATCTCAACTTTGAGGAGGACGCTTATCCGCTGTACGCCCTGGTCTTGCAGGCGCTCGAAGCACTGCCGGAGTGCCGTGCAGAGTGTCTCCCATTGCCCTTCCACGTTCGTCCCCTCGGCGTGGAGCTCGCAGTGGAGCCCTGCCTCGCGAAGGGTACGGACGCAGGTTGCAATGTAGGGCGACAACGACATCCCGCTGCCGATCGGAATGATGCTGACCATGCCGATGACTTTCATTGCCGGCACCGCTTCGTGTGACCAGGGGCAAAATACGCCTCCGAACGCATTCCCGTGCTACTCCGGTGGCGGGAAAACCGGGACGGCAGGGCGGCGCCACGGAAGGCGTTCCAGGGCAATGATGAGCCAGAGGCTGTCCCGGCGGTGGAGGAGGAAGTGGAGCGTGTGCAGATAGTCTACCTCCAGCCATACGGCAGCGCTGCCTGGAGCGAGCGTGTCGATCCGCAGGGCTGTGATCGGGAGCCCTGCCAGGAGATTCTGCAGACGCTCCAATTCAGGCAGCAGCTCGTATCGCTCTGCGGCAGGCAGTGGCGCTCCTTCAGGGGTCCCCAGCAGGGTGAGCGCGTCGGCAATGCGTCCGCTGTCCAGAGCGCTTTTGAACAAGAGAGCGATCCCGGGTGGCGTACTTCGCCCGGGCTGGAATGCCTCCCGCCGGGGTGTTGGGGCAAGGCTTTCACACCCACTGACGAGCAAACCTAGCCAGAAGAGCACGCGAGTGTTCATAGCCCGAAGAACTCTGCTGTCACCGTCGTGGCTTCAATGACAGCTGGAGAGGGTTGGCGCATAGGGTGATCGACCCCGAACGTATGCCCGGTGTGGGGAAGGACGTGCAGCTTGACGAGTCCCTCCGGGGCAGCTGCAACGAGCTCTTGGACTGAGCGCAGCGGGACGGTGATGTCGTGCATCCCATGCACGATGAGGGTCGGACAGCGCAGTGCAGCAATGGCGCGGTGGAGGTTGTAACGCTCCACGTTTGCTTCCAGGTCTTCCAGGTACTCCACGTTCATGTGCAGGATCTGGCTGGTGCGGGTGTGCGAGACTTCAAGCGTCCCGCGCTGACGCCAGCGCTTCTTCTGGCGCTCGGTGTAGTGGTCGAACGTCGTCACCGGAGACCATAGTGCCAGGCGCTCAACACCGAGCTTGGGATCCTCCCGCAGGGTGATCAGGGCAACGCCTGCCCCTCGCGAATACCCCAGCAAGAAGAGCCGTTTGTTCCAGCGTTTCCACCACGAGGCGGGGGCTTCAACGGTGCGCTTCGTGAAAGCGGTAATGACGGTGCGGGTATCGGCGACCTCCTGCCCGATCGTGTTGCGGGCAAAAAGCTCCGGGCGTTCGACACGGTCAGAGCCTTCAATGTACCCGCTCAGGGAGAAGTTGAACGTGACCACACAGGCGCCTCGCAGGGCAAATTCCGTTGCCACGTAGGGGAAGAAGCCCCAGTCCTTGAAGCCCGTAAAGCCATGCAGCATGATGATCATCGGTCCGGTGCCGCGGCTGGGCAGCCAGCGGAGATCCCCGAGGATACGCTCGCCGGAGGTGCTCACCAGCCAAAAGCGTTCGGTAAAGACCGTCAGAGTTGTCATGCTCTGGGGACCGGGCTACGGGAAGATGACTGTTGCTTTCTGCAGAACCCCATTGCGGAGAAATTCCACCGACGTGGTGTCGCCCGGGGAGAAGTGCTGCAGGGCTTCCATCAGGTCGTAGATGGAACGGATGCGGTAGGAGCCCAGAGCGGTGAGGATGTCATCGGCTTGCAAGCCGGCACGGTGAGCAGGGCTGTTCTCGTTGACCCCGTTGATGCGGAGTCCGTCGGACTGATCGCTGTAGTCGGGGATAATGCCGAGGCGAACTCGGAAGCGTCCCTCACCGTGCGGTCCCATCGCTGCCTGTGTCCGGCGGAAATCCGGGCGTTCCGGGCGCTGGGCAACGCTGCGGAGCACCGCTTCGACGAAGTCGGTAATCAGTGCCATCCCTTCGTAGTTGAGCTTGTCCCACGTATCGCTGGGGCGGTGGTAGTCGCGGTGGAGTCCGGTGAAGAAGAACAGTACGGGCAGTCCGCGGGCGTGGAAGGAGGTATGATCGCTCGGACCGAAGCCGCTCTGGCTGCGGGAGAGGGTGAGCCCGAAGTGAGGTGCCAGGGAATCCAGCAGTGGTGCCCATATCGAGGAGCTCCCGACCCCTTGCACGATGAGGGTGCTGTCCTTCAGGCGTCCGACCATGTCGAGATTGACCATTGCCAGAGCGCTATCCAGCGGCAAGAGAGGGTGGCGAACGTAGAAGGCAGAGCCCAGTAGGCCGCGCTCTTCGGCATTGAAAGCGATGAAGAGAACCGAGCGGGGAAGAGGGTTCCGGGCAATCCGTTCCGCCAATTCGAGCAAGATGGCGGTGCCAGAGGCATTGTCATCGGCTCCGGGGTGGAGTGCGGGCTCCCGGGAGGGGGAAAGGGAACCGGACCCACCCCAGCCCAGATGGTCGAAGTGAGCGCCAACGATCAGGTATTCGTGTGCCCACTGTGGGGTGCTTCCGCGGACATAGCCCACCACGTTCGGGACTTCCGCCTGGGAGGTTTCTAACTCCACGGTGATGGTTGCCTGTACCAGCGAGAGCTCGAAGCTGTGAGGGGTGAGCGTACGCAGGATTTCCAGCTCACGGGTATAGAGCGAGCGTTCTCGCGGGAAGAGCTTGGCAGCCTCGGTGCGCCGGGCATGGATGACGGGAATGCCGGCTTGTGGGGACATCATCTCGGGGGAAAGGGGCAGGAGGACGTTGGAAGAGTCGCCCTGTGGGTCAACCAGGATGACGGCGGCAGCCCCGCGCTGTTCTGCCGTGGAGACCTTGTAGCGCAGCGAGGCATAGCGGGGATCGGCAGCTTGCTTCTCTTCCTGCAGCTTTTCTCGAACCAGCTTTGAGCGCAGGCGTTCGTCCCACGGGGTGCCGCGGAGGATGAGCACGATTTTGCCCTGGACCGAAATACCGGCGTAGTCGTCGTAGCCCCGCTCCGGGGCAGAGATGCCGAAGCCGGCAAAGACCACCGTTCCCGAAGCTGTCCCGCGTGCACTGAAGCTCAGAGGCACGAAATCCGTTCCCGCCGTCCACCGCAGAGTATAGGAACGCCAGAGATTGCGGGGAAGGTCAACGCGTTCGACCGTGATGGTGAATTCTGCTCGGGTCCCAGCGCCGATCCGCAGGTCGGTGACTATCGGGAACGGCTGGAAGTAGCTCCCAGCCAGGGGGTGTAATCCCGCTTGGCGGAAGCGTGCTGCAATGTACTCGGCTGCTTTGCGGTTGCCCTCCGAACCTGGGGCACGCCCTTCGAGCTCTGGGGAGGACAAGAAGCGGACGGATTCTAGCAGACGCTGAGCTGTGGGAGAGAGAGCTTGGGAGTGCGCCACAACGGGCAACCACAGCAGGGCTATCCCGAGCACGGCGAGGACGCCGGAAAAGCGATAGCTTTGCATTAGGCGCCAGGGGTCAACTCAAAGGGCGTGCAAAAATAGGGCTTTCCGAAGGTACCGGGGGGTGGTACGGGATGGACTCCCGTGGGCAACTGCACCGGCTCGCCGGCGATACGCTCGTCTACGGCGTTACGACGGCAGTGGTGCGGGCGCTGAACTTCTTCCTGACCCCTTTGTACACGAACGTGCTCAGCCCTGCCGAGCTCGGTGAGGTCAGTTATCTCTACGCCCTGCTGGCGTTCGTGAATGTGGTGTTGAATCTGGGCTGGGAATCGGCGTACATGCGCTTTGCCGTCGAGCGGCAGCGCGAGGAGCAGGGGGAAGTCTTCGCCCTGGCCTGGGTGGGCATGGCGGTCAATGCGGGGATTCTCGGTGCCGTGCTCTGGGTTCTGGCACCGGTGTTGGGAAGGATGTTACGGCTGGAGCTGCTCGGCACTCCAGGGATCCGTCTGGCGGCAGCGATTGCTGTGTGCGATGCGCTCGCGGTGGTCCCCCTGGCGCACTTGCGACTTCAGCGACGTCTGGGACTCTTCTCTGCCCTCCGGCTCGGCAACGCTGCTGTAACAGTTGCAGCAACGCTCTTCTTCCTCCTGGTGCTGCGGTGGGGAGCCCTCGGGGTCCTCTGGGCGGGGTTGATTGCCTCAGCGGTAACGGCTGGGGCAACCGCGCCGATTCTGCAGCGGAACTTCCGCTGGCGGTGGGATGGAGAACTCTGGCGGGAGATGCTCCGCTATGGGCTCCCGCTGGTGCCGACGGCGCTTTCGAACATTGTGCTTCAGGTTGCAGACCGCCCGATCCTGATGGCGCTGACAGATGCCCATTCCGTGGGGATTTACCAAGCAAATTACCGACTGGCGCTGCCGATGCTGATGTTTGTCGTGGTCTTCGAGTATGCTTGGCGTCCGTTTTTCCTGGAGCAGCTCCAACGGGCAGATGCTCCGAGGCTCTTTGCCCGAGTTTTCGCCCTGTGGAATGCGGTCGCAGCCTGCGTCTTCGCCGCTCTGGCGCTGTGGATGCCGGTGCTCGCCCAAGCGCGGCTCGGCGGGGTCTACGTGCTCCATCCTGCTTACTGGGAGGGGCTGGGTGTAGTACCGATTGTGGCGGCAGGCTATGGAGCTTATGGTATCTACGTTCTGGCAGCAGCGGCGGCGCACATTCGGAAGCGGACTGAACGGCTTCCGATCGCAATGGGAGCGGCAGCGGGAGTCAATGTAGTGCTCACCCTGCTCCTCGTGCCTCAGCTGGGCTACATCGGTGCCGCATGGGCAACAGCAGGGGCTTACCTGGTCGCGGCAGCGCTGATAGTGGTGATGAGTCGGCGGCTCTATCCGGTCCCGTATCCGTGGGGAACAGTTGCAGGGTTCTGGGGTGTAGTGCTCCTGGCTGCCGTCTTGGGGGGACAAGGGGAGACTCTTGTGGCACGGCTTCTGGCAAGTCTCGGTGCCGGGCTTGGTGTAGGGCTCTGGTGGGGGGTCCGGAGGCAGAGCGTTTAGCGGCTTTCTGTAATTTCGCCGTGTCTGTACCAGCGGAGCCCAGAGGGGAAGCGATGCCGGCGTGGGTGCGCGAGCTGCTCGGTCTTGCTGCCCGGGTCGTGGTGGGCATGGTCTTTCTGGTGGCAGCGGCAGACAAGGTGGGCAATCCAGAAGCGTTTGCCCGTAGCATTGCGAACTATCGGCTTCTGCCGCTGGAGCTGGTTAATCTGCCCGCACTTATCCTGCCCTGGCTGGAGCTGCTGATTGGCTTGATGTTGCTCGTTGGGGTGCGGATACGGGCGGCAGCAGCGGTCGCAGCGGTGCTGCTGGTGGTGTTCACGGCAGCGTTGGTCAGTGCGCTGGCTCGTGGTCTTGATATCCATTGCGGCTGCTTCTCGCAGACGGCAGCCGAGCGCATTGGGTGGGGGCGGGTTGTGGAGGATGTGGGGCTTTTGGTACTGGCTGTCCTCCTTGTGGTATGGACTCCATCGAGGTGGAGCGTCGAGCAGTACCTGCGGCGCAGCGCATGAAGGAAGCTTTCCCGCAGCGGCTTCAGCAGGGGATTGTGGTAATGGGTGGTTCCATTGAGGCGGAGCTGCAGCGGCGTGGCTTACACGAACAGCCGCCTGAGCTCTATAACTTGCGCCAGCCCGCGGTGGTGGAGGAAATCCATCGGGGCTTCGTCGAAGCCGGCGTGGAGGTTGTGCTGACCAACACCGTGCGCGCCAACCGCATTGCGCTGGAGCGCTACGGTCTGGCAGATAAGGTGTACGAGCTGAACCGCACCGGGGTGTGGTTGGCACGCTGTGCGGCGCTGCACCGGGCATATACGGCAGGGGTTGTCGGACCGACGGGGCGCTTTCTGGCACCGCTGGGGAACGTGACGGCACAGCAGGCGCGGCAAGCCTTTATCGAGCAAATCGTGGCGCTCGTCGATGGCGGGGCAGAGCTGCTCGTGCTGAAAGGGTTCATTGAGCTGGAGGAGCTGCAGCTCGCAGTCGAGGCAGCACAGCTGGTCAATCCCCGCTTGCCCGTGATTGCGTTGAAGGCGTTCCCTGAAGATGGCGCGGTTCTGGCAAGCTCGTTTCCGGCACGGGTTGCCCGTGCGGTGAGCCGGCTACCCATTGTGGCGCTCGGAGCAGCGGGGACGGTCGGACCGCAGCGGATGGTCGGAATTGCCCGTGCCCTTGTCTCAGCTACGGAAAAGCCCGTCTGCGCTCTACCGGATGTGAGCGTGCCGCGCATCATCGGGGATGTGCGCTTCTACGATCCTGAGCCAGACTACGTTGCCCGTATGGCGCAGGAGCTGGTTTCTCTCGGGGTGCGTATCGTGGGCATTGATGGGGGGGCAACACGGGAGTGTGTCCAGGCACTTGTGGCAGCAGTCCGGCAGGTGCCCCATGGGGCAGTGAGCGTGAGCACACCGGAGAGCTCTGCCGACCCACCCGTACCGGAGCCCCTTGTGCCCGAGCCTACTCCATTTGCTCAGAAGCTGGGGCGGAAGTTCCTCATAACAGTTGAGCTCGATGTCCCCCGGGGCTTCGATATGCGGTCAGTCCTGGAAGGAGCTCGCTTCCTTCGGCGCTGGGGCGTCGATGCGGTCAATATCTCCGATGGGGCGCGAGCCCGCTTGCGGATGAGCCCGATTGCCCTCTCGCACTTGGTGCAGAGCCAGACCGGCATGGAGTGCATTACGCACCTGGCGTGCCGTGACCGGAACATCGTCGCGCTGCAGGCAGAGTTGCTCGGTGCCCATGCCCTCGGGGTGCGCAATATTTTGGCGGTCACCGGTGATCCGCCCCACATTGGCGATTACCCGTACGCGAAGGCGGTCTTCGATGTAGACTCCATTGGGCTTATCCGGATTCTGCGCTTGCTCAACGAAGGGCGGGATGCGATGGGCAATCCCCTCGGGGCAGCCGCAGGGTTCTGCATTGCCTGCTCCTGCAATCCAGTGGCAGAGCAGTGGGAAACGGAGCTGGAGCGCTTAGAACGGAAGGTTGCCGAAGGAGCGCACGTGGTCTTTACCCAGCCGGTGTTCGATCCGGAGCTCTGGGAGCGTTTCCGGCAAGCAACGGCGCAGCTGCCTGTTGCTGTACTGGTGGGGGTGCTTCCCTTGCGGAGTTTGCGCCATGCGGAGTTCCTGCACCATGAAGTGCCGGGCATTGTGATCCCCCGATGGGTCAGGCAGCGGATGGCGCGGGCATCGAACCCGGAGGATGCCCTGCGTGAAGGGATTGCCATCGCTGTCGAGTTTATCCGCGCGGTGCAGCAGAGCGCTGACGGGGTGTACCTGATGCCACCGTTCCGGCGCTACGATGTTGCCGTTGAGATCCTCCGGCAGCTGGAGCTGGTGCCTGAACAGCCTCAGGTGGCTCCATGAGTCGATGGCTCGTTGCTGGACTAGCGCTGGGACTTGGAGGCTGCGGGCTGGCAATCCCGGTCCTGCGTGAACTTGCTCCACCGCCGGAGGGCTTCCTGGTACGGCAAGCGGGCAGGCAGCTCCCGCTGGAACTCCGCTTTGTCGGTGACCCCGGCAACTGGGCACGGACGGCGTCCGGGGGCATCTCCGTGCGCTCTGGAAGCTCTCTTGCAGTGCGGGTGCCTGGGTTGACCATGTTCCGAGCAGTGCTGCAGGTGCGTTCCTCCGGGGGCTACCGCATGCTGGTGCGGACAACCCCGCAGGAGTGGATGCGGCAGCGCAGAGCACCGGTGAGCTTGACAGTGCTGCCCGAGCGGGTGATCCTACAGACGGCGGCTGGCAGCGATACGCTCGACTTCCCTGGGGCGGGTAGCTATCGCTGGGAACTGCTCCAGCTCGAGAGTGGTTGCTGGCTCCGGCTCGAATGCCTCCCGCGGATGTGGCTCCCGGCACCGGAGCCACTGACGGAGTGGATACTCCTGGAGCCGCTCCCGGGGTCTTCCGTGACGCTGGAGGCGATCACGATAGAGGAAGCTTTGCCGTTCGTAGTCGAGCAGCAGACGCAGTGATGCGGCAGCGCTCGGTTATCGTTGTCGGTGCAGGTTTGGTCGGGACGTTGTGGGCGCTCCTGCTGGCCCAGCGCGGGCATCGAGTGACGCTCGTGGAGCGCCGTCCAGACCTGCGTCGGAGCACAATTCCCGGCGGGCGGTCCATCAATTTGGCAGTCTCTGACCGAGGCTGGCGGGGATTACGCCTGGCAGGACTGGAAGAGCGTGTCCGCCCGTTTGCTCTCCCGATGGAGGGGCGTATGATTCACGATCGCACCGGCGAGCTCCGCTTCCAGCCCTACGGCAAGCCTGGGCAGGCGATCTACTCCTTCCACCGACGCCGCCTCAATGAGCTGCTGCTCACGGCGGTGGAAGAATACCCCAATGTGGAGCTTCGCTTCGAGCATCGCTGTGTGGATGTCGAGCTGGAGACCCCCGCTATCCTCGTTGAGACGCCCTCCGGAGCACTCCAATGGCTGGAAGCTGAGGTTGTCTTCGGGGTAGATGGCGCGTACTCTGCCGTTCGGGCACGACTGCAGCACCGGGAGGGCTTCAACTACTGCCAGGAGTACCTGGACTACGGCTACAAGGAGCTGACTATTCCCCCGACGCCGAACGGGGATTGGGCGCTCGAGCCGCGGGCGCTCCATATCTGGCCACGCCATGCCTTCATGCTCATCGCCCTGCCGAACCCCGACCGGAGCTTTACCGCAACGCTCTTCCTCCCGCTCGAAGGCGAGCGCTCCTTTGCCGCTCTGCGGACGGAAGCCGATGTGCGCGCCTTCTTCCGCCAGGAGTTCCCGGATGCCGTGGCACTCATGCCGCAGCTGACGGAGGAATTTTTCGCCAACCCCACCGGGCATCTGGTGACCATCCGCTGCTTTCCCTGGAGCTATGACGGCAAGGTGCTCCTGCTCGGTGATGCTGCCCATGCAATTGTGCCCTTCTACGGGCAGGGAATGAACGCCGGAGTGGAGGATTGCGTGCTGCTACTGGAATTCCTGCAGCACTTCGGCGATGACTGGGACGCCGCTTTCCGTGCCTTTGAGCGCTTCCGGAAGCCCAGCGCGGATGCCATTGCCCAGCTGGCACTGGAGAATTTCCTGGAAATGCGCGACAAGGTCGCAGACCCCCGGTTCCTCCTCCGCAAGAAGCTGGAGCAGTACCTTGCCGAACGGTATCCCGGGCGTTTCATCCCGCTCTACACGATGGTCACCTTCAGCCACATGCCGTACGCCGAGGCGCTGCGGCGCGGACGCCTGCAAGAGCGCATCTTGGACGTCCTCATGGCGCAGACGGAGTCGGAGGCTGACTGGCAGAGACCAGAGCTTCGGCAGCAGATGGACGCACTGGTTGCGGAGCTGGAACCCTACGAGCTTTCAACGCTGGAGGGGACGTTGCCGGAGGGAATCCGCCAGCATGCGCTGAGCTCGGGCAGCAGCTGAATCGAAGACGCGGCGGAGCCGGACCGGATCACGCGCCAAGAGGACGAAGTGGTGCCGAAACTCCTCCTCCCCGCTATAGCCGGAGCGCTGCAGGATATCCCGCACGCGGGCATTGCCGCGGGCAGTGTCGGGATAGAGTTCCCGGGCAACGAGAATTTCGGCATACGTCTGCGCAAAACGCTCATCCTCAGCGTTCCAGTCACCGCCGCAGGCGGTCAAGACTGCCAGACCCACAACGATGCTGGTCAGATGCCACCTCATGGATCGGCAGGAATTCCAGCGTACATGTGACGGTAGAGTGCATCCCCGTGTTCGTCCAGGGCGAACAGGTAGCCCGTATACCACTGTGCCAGAGAAGCGCCATCGGCAAGGGCAGCAGTCAGGTCGTCAGGGCAGAGGATACCACCGGCGGCAATCAGGTGAAATTCCCGCTCCGGTCGGCTCTGAGCAAGCCAGGCGGAGGCAAGCCGTATCAGCTCTCGCCGGCGTTCCCGCAGAGGGGCACCACTGATGCCACCACCGAAGCGTTGCCAGAAGTGTGAGTAGGCGGGTTGTTCCTCCGGCGCGATTGCCGGCAGGAGAGCTTCGTACGCTGTGGATGTATTGCCCAGGGTAATGCCGTCGTACCCGAGGTGGAGCAGCAGATGCAACAGCACAGTGAGCATTTCCGGGGAAAGGTCGAGGGAAACTTTGACCACCACCGGGACGAAGCGTTCCCGGTGCTGGAGGAAGTGCTCTGCCAGCCAGCGGAGACGGAATTCGACAGCGCGCCACGAGGCGTTGTGCGGGACATTCGGACAGCTCTCGTTGAGCTCGATGAAGTCAACGCCGGCATCCACGTACTGCCGCAGCCCGCCCAGGAGGCGCGGCAGGGCTTCCTCTGGTGGGAGCTCGGGATCGACAGCGACACTGACCCCGATCGGGAAACCAGGGTAGCGCGGCAGGCGAGCTATGCGTCGGGCAAGCGCGGAGTGTCCGGGATTGGGAAGCCCCAGCGCGTTGAGGGCAGCTCGGGAGCGGGGATAGCTGGCAAACGGCTGACAGATCCCGGCACTGATGCGCCCACGACGAGGGAGGTCGGTTGCAGTTCCGGCCAGGTACGCACCGGCTCCTTGGCGATAGGCAAGCTCGTAGCCTTCGCCGTATTTGAACATCCCGGCAGCATTGAACAGGGGCGCCCGGAAGCACAGCCCCCAGAGATGCCGCGCCGCGTGCGGTGGCGGCGTGGTCACCGTTGCGGGGACTCGCTCGGCAAGGAGCTTCCAGAGGTGCCGACGTCCCCAGCTGGAGAGAGCTACCGAGAGGTGGAAGGGAAGACGATGGAGAGGCAGTCTGTGTCCCCAGCGCAGGAGGCGTAGTCGGAGGCTCATTGCAGGGCTTTCCGCTTCCAGATCGGTGGAAAGCCCAGCTCCTCCCGGTACTTTGCCACGGTCCGCCGGGCGATCTTGTAGCCCATCTCCTGCAGTTTCCGAGCCAGCTGGATGTCGCTCAGCGGATTGTTCGGGTCCTCGGCTTCCAAGAGCTCCCGGAGCTTTTGCTTGACCACTTCGACGGAGACACCCTCGCCACTTTCCGTGCTGGGGAGCGCCTCGGTGAAGAGGTCTTTGAGGGCGAAGATGCCGAAATCTGTTTGCACGTACTTGTTGGCCACGGCGCGACAGATGGTCGAGGTATCCAGCCCCGTTTCCCGAGCGATGTCGGCGTAAATCATAGGCTTGAGGTGCTGCGGACCGTGCTCGAAGAAGTCGCGTTGCAGCTTGACGATAGCAGCCATGACCCGCAGGAGGGTTTCCTTCCGCTGGCGGAGGACGGATAGCAGCGTATGGGCGGTCAGGTAGTCCTGGCGCAGCACCTTCCGAGCTGGCTCAGGGACGGTGCGGTGTGACGATTTGCGGGGGAGTCGCTTGAGGCGGCTCAAGATGGGGTTGAGGCGCAGGGTCGGTAGGACGCCGTCGTTGAGTGTGATGGTCAGCTCGCCGCTTTCAGGATCGCGCTCGACGATAAAGTCAGGCAGAACCTGCAATGGGAGCTCCTGCGGTGCTCCGGCGCCAGGTCGCGGGTTGAGGTGACGGATGACCTCAAAAGCCTTGGTGAGCATCTCGGGGGAGAGGGTGCCCTGGAAATGCTTGAGCACTTCGCGCCAGGTGCGGCGGGTCAGTTCGGGGAAAGCTTCTTTGAGAATGCGGTGTGCCCACTGTTCTGCCTCGGTCCGCAGGGGGCGGCTTTCCAGCTGCGCCAGGAGGCATTCCTGCAGGCTTCGGGCACCGATGCCGGGAGGATCCAGCTCCCGCTGGAGCCGGTGCAGGAGCTGCTCTGCCTGCTCGATGGTGAGCGGCTTCAGGAGCGAGACCGCAGGCAGCTCGCGGTGGAGCACCAGATGCGCTGCTATGGGGTCCAGAGCATAACGGCGGGCGGGGTTCTCCGCTTCTGCCTGGCGGTTCGAGGCAGCGAGCCGTTCAGCATTGAGTTCGGCGATCCGGGCGTTTGCTCGTTGCAGCACCGTGTCGAGCGCTTCTCGGAGGTAGCCATCCAGATCCAGGCTCCCGATGATTTCCTCTGCCAGAATACGTTCCTCCGGGCTCAGGTTCAGCATCCAGAGTTGGTCCACGAGCGCTTCGTGGAAGCTCGGTTGCGCAGCGGGGGCGAGGGCGTCGTCGTCCTCGTCTTCCTCGCCTTCTGAGGGTGAGCTCGGATGGGGGTGCCAGAACATGGAGTAGAACGCGAAGGGATCCTGCAGCGTATCGTAGGCGGTTACCTCTTCTGTGCGGAGTTGCTCAGCGCTCTCAGGTTCACTGACCAGGTCTTCGCCGGTATCCTCTTCAGTGTCTGCTGTCGGAGCTTCTTCCAGGTAAGGGTTCTCGCCCATGAGGGCGAAGAGCTCCTCGTAGGCTTCTTCGTTGGACAGTGAGAGCAGGTTCTGGAAGAGCCCCTGTTGCAGCAACAGAGCCGGAGAGAGCCGGAGTTGCTGCTTGAGCTGCTGGGTCAGCTGGAGTTTCTGCTGGGCCATTGCTCTGGGCTGGCTGCCGAACTTGGTGTCGGCACGAAACTACGAAAAAGCCCTAATTGGCAGTCTAATTGTCTGGACTACTGCAGGCTGCGCAGCAGTGCGAACAGTTCGCGCTCCAGAGCCTGTTTCAGTTCGCGGACCTCTTCACAGGTGGGGACAAAATCACGCAGGAAGTGTTCCAGGATCCGCTTGTTCTGCTCGACGGTATGGTCTGCACCGCCGAAGGTTTCCCGCAACCACTCCAGGAAAGTGCGCCGCAGAGGAGAGTTGGTCAAGGTGCTGAGCGGTTTGAAAAAGAGGCTCCTATCCTGGCGCAGTTGCTCCAGCAGTGACTGGAACGCCAGCAGGAGCCGCAGCTGCTCAAAGCCGTTAGACGCCTGGAGTGAGCTCAAAATCGTGGAGTAGGCTTTCCGGAAGAGCTCCACCTCCTCCGGGACACCGACGGTGGCGAAGATGAAGTAGAGCTTGCCGACATCTTCCGGTGTGACCTCGTCGCGTCCGTGCAGCAAGGCAATGGCGCGAAGTAAGGTGAGCGACTTTGCTTGGGTCCGGGGCGAGATGTAGTAGTCAATCGGTGGGGTTGCCCCGCGGTAGTGTTCCCGCAGAGCGCGGTTGCGCAGCACCTCGTAGTAACGGATGACCAGGTTCGCAAAGTAGACCAGCTCGGGGCGTATCTCGATGCGGCGTTCGGGATCTTGTCCGGTGACGATGTGGTGGACGTACTTCAGCAGGGCGAAAGGAATCTGCCGAGGAGGCGGTGCTGGCTTCCCGCCATGGAGGAGGAACTGCTGGGCAATTTTGTACTGGATGTAGGGCTCCTTGTCCGGCAGGATGACCGCCTTGTAGAGGAAACGGTCCAGGATGGCTTCGGTGATTTCGCTGACCCGCAGGTAATTGGTGGCAGCAATCACGGTGTGGAGTTTTGCCGGAACATTCTGCACACCGCGCATGAGCTGCCGTTCGTTGAGCACGGAGAGCAGCGCCCGCAGGGTGAAATCGTTCGCGTCGAAGATCTCATCAATGAAGGCGAATTCGCAGTCCACGATGGAGCCCTCGATGTTGTGCACGATCCGCCCGCGCTTGAGCTCCTCAATGTCGAGGGCGCCGAAGTACGTATCGGGCTGCTGTTCCTTGCTGGCTTGGACACGGAAGACGCGAGCACCGGAGAACATCGTAAAGATTTGCTCTGCCAGCAAGCTCTTGCCCACCCCAGTGCGGCTCTGCAGCAGGAGGTGCTCTCCGGTCAGGAGTGCACAGAGAGCTTGCTCGACGACCTCTTCACGGTTGACCACCCGCTGGCAGATGAAGTCGGCAGCGTACTTGAACTCGCGCGAGATTGCTTCAAAACTCCAGCTGCAGAAATCCTGCTGCGCCATTGTCGCAGCATCTCTCCGGCAGACACATGAGCAAATTAGGGTAAATCCAGCAGATGGAACGATGCGCGGTGAGTGCAGCCCGGGAAAATTCCTAAATTTGGACGCCTCTCCGGGACGTAGCGCAGCCCGGTTTAGCGCGCCTGGTTTGGGACCAGGAGGTCGTGGGTTCAAATCCCACCGTCCCGACCTGCAACAGAGGAGGAGTGCCATGCGGGAAGTGACTGCTGTGGCGTGTGCGTTCCTGCTCGGTGCGTGTGTGCAGAGCACGCAGCCGGAGTACACTGCAGAGCGGCTGACGCTGGAGCAGCTCCGCACGACCCCGGGCTTTGCGTGGTTCGATGCAGAATTTCGGGCCTACCAGCCCGATACCGCGTTGGTGGCGCAGATTCGCTCGGCGTACGTGCCGGGGCAGCATCACTTCTACGTCTACGTCAAGCCTACCTGCTCGTGTGTCGGTACGCAGAAGCTCTTCCCACACTTCCTCCGCATCCTCGCTGAGGCAGGGGTTCGGGAAGAGGATTGCGAGATCTACGCTATGCACGGGACGGGGGATAAGCATCCACACCAGAACCGCTTCCGTATTGAGCGTCTGCCCTCGTTCTACATCACCTCGGGGGCGGACATTCGGGGCAGCATTCTCGGTGAGCTTCCGCCGGATAAGACGCTCGAACAGATTATCGTAGAGGCGCTGCGTCCGTAGCTATGGTAGGGGAGGAAGCCGCGGCTGGAGCGTGCGCCAGATGTGGGCGTG
Source organism: bacterium HR21 (assembly GCA_002898295.1). Classification (GTDB taxonomy): domain Bacteria; phylum Bacteroidota; class Ignavibacteria; order Kapaibacteriales; family HRBIN21; genus HRBIN21. The sequence goes on along the minus strand of BEHX01000004.1, from coordinate 38,710 downwards.
CACTTCCTCAGGGGAGCGGGTAGCATCAATGCAGAAGACGCGTTCGGGTTCCTGCCGGGCGATTTCCCAGTAGCCGGAGCGGACGCGCTCGAAGAATTCCCGCCCTGCCTGTTCCAGACGGTCCGAGCCTCGACTGCGGCGGAGGGCAAGCTCGACGGGGACATCCAGGAAGAAGGTGACTGCTGGCTTGAGTCCGCCGGTGGCAATCCGGTTGCATGTGGCGACCACCTCCAGCGGGAGTCCTCGCCCATAGCCCTGGTATGCCGTTGTAGAATCATCAAAGCGGTCGCAGAGCACGATAGCGCCGGATTCCAGGGCAGGACGCAGGGCGGTTTCCACCAGCTGGGCACGAGCAGCGTTGAAGAGCAACAGCTCCGCCAGCGGGGTGATCTCGGTAGCGCTCTCCAGCAGGAGGCGTCGGATGGACTCCGATAGCGGCGTTGCTCCGGGCTCACGGAAGAGCTCGACCCGATAGCCCTGTTCCCGGAGACGCTGGGCCAGACGGTGAGCTTGGGTAGATTTCCCGCAGCCGTCTAGCCCCTCGAAGCTAATCAGCATCCCGCTCACGGCGTGCTCCTTCCAGGACGACGACACATTCACCCCGGATCCGTGGACGGCGTTGCAGCTCCTGGAGACATTCAGCTACGGTGCCGCGGAGGTATTCTTCGTGAAACTTGCTGAGCTCCCGGGCAATGCAGATGCGTCGCTGGGGCGAGCACAACACGTGTAGCTCCTCCAGAAGGCGCTGGAGACGATGGGGCGCTTCGTAGAGGACGCTGGTCCACGGGCAGGCGGCGATTTCAGCCAGCCGTCGGTGGCGAGCATTTCCCCGCTGCGGGGGAAACCCCCAGAAGAGGAATGGATGGGATGGCAGTCCACTGCCGACTAACGCGGGGATGAGCGCAGAAGCTCCAGGCAGGACGCTCACCTCGTGCCCAGCTTCCAGGACGCGGCGGATCAGCTCGCCGCCGGGGTCGCACAGCCCTGGGGTCCCGGCATCGGAAACCAACGCCACGCTTTCCCCTCGGGCAAGGAGCTGGAGGACTTCCTGCGCGCAGCGGGATTCGGTGTGCTCGTCGCAGCGGAGCAAGCGTCGGGGGACAATCCCATAGGCTTTCAGCAGCAGTCCAGTTCGGCGAGTATCCTCGCAGGCGATAACTGCGACGCTGCGCAGGATGTGGAGTGCTCGCAGCGTGATGTCCCCTCGGTTTCCAATGGGGGTAGGAACGACGTAGAGCTTATTTGCCAGTATTTCTGGAGTCCACTCCACGCTCTTGCTCCCGCAGCTGTTGGAAAAACCGGCGCAGAAGCTCGGCGGATTCCTCTGCCCGCACGCCACCACGGAGCTGGCAACGGTGGTTGAGCCGCTCGTCCTGGACGATGTTGTAGAGCGTCCCGCAAGCCCCTGCCCGTGGATCGGCAGCAGCGAAGACCACGCGCGGGATACGTGCCCAGACGATAGCACCAGCGCACATCGGGCAGGGCTCCAGGGTGACGTAGAGCGTGCATCCTTCCAGGCGGCGCCCCAAATGCCGCGATGCCTCCCGGATGACCTGCATTTCCGCATGCAGCGTTGCATCCTGCTTGCGCTCAACGGCATTGCGTCCCCGTGCCAGGATGCGCCCATGGTGAACCACAATCGCACCGACGGGGACCTCTCCTTCTGCGTAGGCACGCTGTGCCTCGAGCAGGGCAACGCGCATGAAGACATCGTCAGCATCCACGTTCTCGGGGTCCAGCAGCCAGGGAAGCACAAGGCAGAACTCTCGGTCGCCTTCCAACACGTCGTAGTGCTCCAACTCCGAGAGCGGTACCCAGCGCAGCTGAGCGATGCCAGCACGGGCTTCTGCTGTGCCGTCCCAGGAGACGCGGTAGAACCGCAGGTGGAAGCGCATGCCGTCGGGGTACTCTGCCTGGCTGTGCCAGAGCTCTTCGCCGATGTGGGCGTGGACATTGAGCTCTTCGGCAAGCTCGCGACGCAAGGCGTCAGCAGGGGATTCTCCCGGCTCGAGTTTCCCACCCGGGAATTCCCACCGCAAGGGGTACGGGACGTCAGCTGCTCGCTGGCAGAGCAGAACGTGCCCATCGCGGACAAAGACCCCGGCGACAACCTCAATGGGAGCATCCGCCGGAGAGGATACCAGAGGACGAGCGGGATTCTCCTCCCGAGAGGTCATGGCGTGGTCCCCGATTGCTGGTGTGCCAGCTCCTGGTATGCCTGGCAGTAACAGTCGTAGGTATGCTGGTCGAAGCACACAATGCGGATGCGCTCAATATCGGGGAAGCGCTGGAGTCCTGCCAGGAGCTCCCGCAGGGCAATACGGCAGGCACGCTCGACGGGGAAGCCATAAGCCCCGGTGCTAATGGAGGGGAAGGCAAGCGTGCGGATGCCATGCGCGTGGGCTACCTCCAGTGTTCGGCGGTAGCACGATGCCAGCGTCTCATCTTCCCCGTGTGTCCCGCCGCGCCAGAGAGGACCAACGGTATGGATAACATACCGAGCTGGAAGGCGATAGCCGCGGGTCAGTTTCGCATCGCCGGGGGCACAGCCACCGAGTTGGCGGCACTCTTCTGCCAGTTCTGGACCGGCGGCTCGGTGGATAGCACCGCAGACCCCACCGCCCGGCAGAAGCGCAGCATTGGCGGCATTGACAATGGCGTCGACGTGCTCCTGCGTGATATCGCCACGGACGATTTCGATCCGCTCGAGCATTTCCTCTGCCCTGTGGACTGACTCACGGGTGCTCATTCCTCGGGTTCATCGGAGGATTCAACGGAGAGCTCAGGTTCCATCGGCTCCATGGCGTGATGGCACTTAGGGCAATGCCATAGGGGCTGCCATTCGCCCTGGTGCCAGCGTCCGCGCTCTTCCAGCAGGGGGAAACCGCACTGGGGGCATGGGACGGGGATAGGGCGGTGCCAGAGCGCGTACTGACAGTGCGGGTAGCGTGAGCAGCTCCAGAAGCGGCGTCCGTTCCGGCTGCGGCGCTCAACCAGTTCGCCTTCGCCGCACTCTGGGCAGCGAACTCCGGAGCTCAGCGGGCGAATGCCCCGGCATTCGGGGAAGCGGGAGCAGCTGTAGAAGGGACCGTATTTGCCGTGTCGCAGGACCATCGGAGCATTGCACAGAGGACAGCGAATGTGCTCCACTGGTGGGGACGTCTCGGTTACCTTCGGGAATGCTTGTGTGGTGCCACAGGCAGGGCAGCGGAGGTATCGCTTGCCGGTCCGTCGGGAGTAGTGCACCTCCAATGGGGTGTTGCACTGCGGGCAGAGCTGTCCCAGCTCGTGACGGGCACGTTCGAGCGCTTGACGGAAGGGCTGGTAGAAGTTGTGCAACACCTCTTCGTAGGCTGCCTCTCCCTCGGCGATGGCGTCCAATTGTTCTTCCATGGCGGCTGTAAAGCCAACGGTGAAGATTTCGGGGAAATGCCGCACTAAGATCTCGTTGACCTTCCGTCCCAGTGGGGTAGGCTGCAGATACTTGCGCTGGCGCCGGACGTACTTGCGTTCGAAGAGCGTTCTGACAATTGTGGCATAGGTGCTCGGGCGCCCAATACCTTTTTCATCGAGCTCCTTGATGAGTGTCGCTTCGGTGTAGCGCGGCGGGGCTTTCGTCTGCGAGGCTCTCGGGAGAAGTTCCTGCAGTGTAACGGGCATACCTTCGGTCAGCCCGGCGGGTAAGCTCTGGCGGTCCTCGGGCGCATCGTCCTCGTCGGTAAGCTCGGCGTATGCACGCAGGAAGCCATCGAAGAGGAGCACGCTGCCGCTGGCACGGAAGGCAAAGCCGTTGCTCCGAACCACGACCGTGGTGCTCTCCAGTTCTGCTGGTACCATCTGCGAGGCGAGGAAGCGGGTGTAGATCAACTCGTACAGTGCTGCCAGCTCTTTGGACAGATATGGGCGGACACGCTCAGGGGTGTACTCCAGGTGGGTGGGACGAATGGCTTCGTGGGCATCCTGGATGTGGGCAGATTTGCTTGTGTACTGCGGGGGTTCTGCCGGGAGGTAGCGCTCGCCGAAGAGGTGGGCAATGGTTGTCCGAGCGGCTTGTTGGGCTTCGTGGCTGACGCGCATGGAATCTGTCCGCATATAGGTGATCAGCCCGACGGGTCCCTCCTTGCCGAGCAGAACTCCTTCGTAGAGTTGCTGAGCCAGGCGCATGGTCTGCTGTGGGGAGAGCCCTAGCCGGCGGGAAGCGTCTTGCTGGAGGAGGCTTGTGGTAAATGGCGGTGGTGGCGTGCGTTTCTGACGTCGCTTGCGCAGCTGCGCGATGCGCCACTCGGAGCACTCCCGGAGAGCCTCCATGAGGCGTTCGGCTTCCTCTGCCGAGCGGAGATAGTGACGGCGCTCAGAATCTGTCTCCGGGAGCTCTGTGGCAGAGCCTTCGGGATACCGAACCGGGAGTCCGTCGTATTCGACCAGTTCTGCCGTGAACTCCTCCCCGGCTGGCGTGCGGAAACGGGCAAGGATCTTCCAGAAGGGGATGGGCTCGAAGCGCTCGATTGCCTCCTCGCGCTCGCAGATGAGCCGGAGTGCGACCGACTGCACACGCCCGGCAGAGAGGGCGTGCGCGACTTCGGTGGCCAGCACCTGGCTGAGCCAGGGCGAGACCTCGTAGCCGATGAGGCGATCCATGACACGACGCGCCTGCTGCGAGAGGACCAGCGCCTGATTGAGCTCGCGTGGCTGAGCAATCCCTGAGCGGATGCCGCTCGGAGTGATTTCGTGGAACAGGACGCGGCGGATATTAGGATTCTGCGGACGGAGCTCCTCGGCGATGTGCCAGGCAATGGCTTCGCCTTCGCGATCAGGATCGGTTGCCAACAGGACATCTTCTGCCTGCTGAGCCAGCTGTTTGAGCTGCTGCACAAGCCGCCGCCGCCCAGGGAGTAGGTGGTAATGGGGCTGGAAGCCGTTGTGGATGTCTACCCCGAGGGTGTGTTCCGGCAGGTCCTTGATATGCCCGAGCGATGCCTCAACACGGTAGCCCGAGCCAAGGTAGCGCTGGATTGTCCGGGCTTTGGCAGGGGATTCGACCACGACCAAATGGCGCAGTTCCCCTGAGTCCGCAGTGGGAGCTGTCTCCGACCGGGCTTTCCGGGACGGAGTCGCGGTGCCCGTCTGCTTCAGACGGGGAGAGCTCGAAGAGGTTCGGCGGCGTGCCATGGCAGTCTTGACCCATCTGCTGGCACGTATAAGACGCTTCAGCGCGCCGCGTTTATGGGAAGGCGTCTCTCGGGGGGCAGCGTCGGCGCCCGTCCGGCAAGGCAGATTCGTAATTTCGTGCCCAAGTCTCATCGAAGAGAGTGCCGAGATGGCTCGTCTGGCATGGTACGCAGTAGTTGTCGCGGTGGTTGGCGGGAGCGCGGTTGCGCAGGAATCGCTCTCGGCGCGGCTCTTCCTGCAGCCGGCGGCAACTGTTTTGGCACCGCAGACAGCGGGATTCTACTGGGTACGGGAGTCCGCCCTCCAGGGGCTTACTCGGCTGCCGCTTGGGGAGTTTGAGCTTCGGGATTTTCCGCTCTCCGCAACGGAGGTAGGTAGCATACGGGTGCGCCGAGCACGCTCGGTGGTGGACGGGCAAACCCAGTGGTGGCGGGGGCTCCGCCCTGCCCGGCAGGGAGAGCCGGAGCTTCTCCAGGCAGCACCGGGTATTGTCCAGATGGTCTTCGACGGTGAAGTTGTCGGAGAACCAGCCTCGCGTGTTGTCCTGAGCATTGTCGGTGGCGAGCTCTACGGTGTACTCCGTCGGGGTGATGGGCGAGCTGTCGGGCTTGTCCCGACCGGACAACGGTGGGGCGAATCCGTGGAACATATCCTCAGTACAGCGGCAGCTGCAGAGCTGACGCACTGGATCTGCGCCGTTGAGCAGACGCCCGACTACTGGGAGTGGCTCCGGACAGCGAAGGAACCCCCGGTCCCGCAGCCGCAGGCAATCACGCTCCGGCAGGCACGAGTTGCTGTCGAGGTGCTCTCTTCCCTTTATCTGCGCTTCAACCGGGACTACGATCGGCTGGCTGCCTACGTTGCCTCGCTCTTCGCGATGGTCAGCCGCATCTATGAGGACGAGGTCAATGTGACCTTCACCCTGCCCTGGGTCCTGATTTGGATGGCACCGCCGGAAGGGGAAGAGGACCCGTACCAGAACGACAGCGATATCGGTGCCCTCCTCAGCGAAGTGAGCACCTATTGGAACCAGAACCGGCGCAATGTGTCCCGAGACCTTGTCCATGTGATGACTGCTCCGGGGGCGACGGAAGTCGGCGGTATTGCCCGGCTCAACACGCTGTGCCAGACCAACTCTGCCTACAGTGTCAGTGGCATTCGGGGAACGTACCAGTACCCGACGCTGAGCTATACTTGGGATGTGCACGTGGTCGCGCACGAGATCGGGCATGTCTTCGGCGCGCCACACACGCACGCCTGTTACTGGAGTCCGCCGCTGGATACGTGCGTTACCCGAGACGGCAACCCCCCGATAGGGGATGCATGTTACGCTTCTCCGATTCGCCCCCGTCCATCCTGGGATGGGGGCAGCATCATGAGCTACTGCCACTTGGTTCAACCCTCGGTAGCGTTGACCTTCCGACCTCGGGTGGCGGCGGTGATCCGCTCCAGCCGAGCGGAGACCTGCTTACAGCCTCCTCCAGCACCGATGCTCCTGCTGCAGTACCCGGTTGGAAATCAGCAGCTGCGCGGCGGGGAGCCGCTGGAAATTCGCTGGACCTCCTGGCAGGTGCAGCTGGTGTCACTGGAGTACTCAACCGACACGATGCGGAGCTGGATCCCCATTGCGACGGGTGTTCCCGCCATCCAGCGGAGCTATAGCTGGACATTGCCCCGGGAGTCTATCCCGAGAGTCTGGCTGCGGGTCGTCGACGTCACGGATCCCACGGTTGGCGATACAACGATGGCAAGCTTTGCCATCGCTATCCCCTCGCTGACTTTAGGGACACCGCGGGGTGGGGAGCGCTACGGCTACGGCGAGCAGGTCTCCATTGAGTGGTCGAAGTCCTTGGTCGAGGCTGTTACCGTGCTCTTCTCCGCTGATGGGGGAAGCCACTGGGATACACTTGCCCGGGGCGTGACCGGTGTCTCGTACGCGTGGCGGGTACCCCAGCTGGCAACCACGCAGGCTGTCATACGGATTGAGGACACGCAGGATCCCACGGTTGCCGACCAGAGCGAGCCCTTTGCCATTGGGGCACCGGTCTTGCAGCTGCTCGTTCCTAACGGAGGAGAGCGCTGGACCGTAGGCAGCCGCCAGCAGATTCGGTGGTATTCTGACTTTGTGAGCCGCATCCGGATTGACTACTCCACCGATGGCGGGCAGAGCTGGCGCACTATTCGGCTCAGCTATGATGCAACGGCGCAGAGCTACGAGTGGGAGGTCCCCGATACGCCGACAGAGCAGGCTCTCATTCGGCTGCAGAACCGTGCAAATCCTGAGCAGCAGGTCCAGAGTGCCGCACCCTTCGTGATCGAAGGGCAGGCATCCGGGGCAGGCACGGTGGGGCACTCCCCGGCAGTGCAGCTCTACGGGGCAGAGCTTGAGGGGAAGACTCTCCGACTTCGGCTCCGGCTCGGGGAGCCGCTCCATGGGGTCCACGTGCGCTTGCTCACGGTTCTGGGGCAGACCCTGGCGGAGCGCTCCTGGGATGTGCTTCCGGAGGGCGAGCAGAGCCTCTGGCTCCCCGTCCCTGAAGGGCTTGCCCAGGGGATGTACCTTGTGCAGCTGGATGCTCCCCAGGGACGGTGGATCCTCCCGCTTGGACTTGTACGATAGGGCTACGAACAGCCGGTGGCACTGTTCTCAGCCTGGGTTGCTCGTCTGCTCCCACTGCTGCCGCGCCGGCTCGTCTGGGCAGTCGGGCGGCGCTACATTGCCGGGACAGAGCTTGAGGATGCTCTCCGCTCCGCGGAGCAGTTCGCCGCTCGGGGGATTTGGAGCACGCTCGATGTCCTCGGAGAATTCGTGACTGAATGGAGCCACGCACAGCGCTACGCCGAACAGGCAGAGGCGGTGCTGCGAGCGATCGCTCAACGGCAGCTTCCAGCGTATCTCTCAGTCAAGCTCACAGCGCTCGGCATCGATATCGAGCCTGAGAGAAGCTACGGGCTCCTGCGCTACCTTGTGGACCAGGCGCGTCAGCGTGGGCTCTTTGTCCGTATCGACATGGAGAATTCCCCGTACACCGATATCACCCTTGCTTTCTACCGCCGGCTGCGGCAGGAGGGCTATGACAACGTCGGCATTGTCATCCAGGCGTACCTGCGCCGAAGCCGGGACGACGTCGAGAGCCTCTTGCCGCTTCGCCCGGCGATTCGCCTCTGCAAGGGGATTTACATCGAGCCACCGGAGATTGCCTACCGGAGCCGAGATGAGGTGCGACGCAATTACAAGGAGCTCCTGGAGATGCTGCTCCGCAGCGGGGTCCATACGGCTATAGCCACGCACGATGAGGAATTGCTGCGGTTTGCAGAGGAAGCCTTGCGCCGCTACGATGTGCCGAAGGAACGCTATGAATTCCAAATGCTGCTCGGGGTGCGTCCGGAACGGCGGGAGCTGCTGCGCCAGCAGGGGCATCCCGTACGGGTCTACATCCCGTTCGGGCACCATTGGTACGGGTATTCGCTGCGCCGACTGCGGGAGAACCCGAACATTGTCGCGCACATTCTCCGTGCCCTCTTCCGGCTTGACCGTCAACAATGAGGAAAGCAATGGGTGCGCTGACACGCTTCTCCTGCCTGGTGTTCTTCGGGCTGGCAGTTACGGCATGCCAGCCGGTGCGGCAGCAGTCACAGCCGCTGTCGGTGCTCACGCTGGGCACCTTCAACATTGAGTGGCTCGGTGATGGGCTGAGGGATCGCAATCCGCGCACTGAGGAAGAGCTCCAGCAGCTGGCAGAGCTCATCCGTCAGACTGGGGTGGACATCCTCGGACTGCAGGAGGTGGAAAACGAGCGTGCGCTCCAGCGGTTGCTCCGGTACCTGCCTGAGTTTACCGGTGCCGTGGGCTCCCTCGGGGGACAGCAGAATGTTGGGCTCCTCTATCGCCGTGATCGCTCGCTTGTGGTGCGGATTCTGGGAGAGTACACACCGCTCATCGTCCAGCCTGGACGGACTCGTCCCGGGCTGCTGGCATACTGCCGGGCGGGAAATGCGGATTTCTACCTGATGGTGGTGCACTTGAAGTCAACTTCCCGCTATGACAGCACCAATGAGCTAAGGGAGCTGTCGCGACAGCTCCGTCTCCGGCAAGCCCATCAGCTTGTCCGCTGGGTGGATTCCCTTCTGGCTGCCGGTCCGGAACAGGATGTGGTGATTGTGGGAGACTTCAACGACACACCGCGCCGGCGCCAATACCCGACGTTGACACCGCTGCTCGAATACCCGGGGGTGGAATTTCTCACCGCGGACCTACGGAGCTGCCGCTACGAGCGTGCCTATACGATCGACCATCTCGTTGTCAGCCGCAGCTTCCGGCAGCGCTACATTGCCGGGAGTGCCCATGTGGTGAATTTCTACGCTCGGTATCCGTTCCCACAGGCGGAGCGCCTCTCTGACCATTGTCCAGTTGTTGCACAGTTCGATATCGCAGCCCCGGATAATGATTGATGTCGTTGTCCTCGGTGCGGCGCGGAGTGGTCGAGCGGCAGCGCGGCTGGCGCGGCAGAAGGGGCTATCGGTCTTTGTCTCGGAACAGAAGCCGGAAGCCGCCTGTCGGGAAGTGTCCGAGGAATTTGCGCGGCTGGGCATCCCGGCGGAATTCGGAGGACATACCGAGCGGGTATTCCACGCGCGAGAGGTAGTCATCTCGCCGGGCATTCCGCCCTCTGCTCCCGTAGTGCAGGAGGCACTCCGGCGAGGGCTTCCTGTGGTGTCGGAGCTGGAATTTGCGTGGCGTTTCCTTGCCGGGCAGCGCGTCATTGCGGTAACGGGGACCAATGGGAAGACCACCACGGTAGCGCTCCTGGGGTTTCTCCTCCAGCGGGCAGGCAAGCCAGTGGCGGTGGGCGGGAACATCGGGACGCCGCTTTCTGCTCTGCTCCTCGATGGACTCCATCCCGATGCCGTCGTGGTGCTGGAGGTGAGTAGCTTCCAACTGGAGTTCGTCCGTGAGTTCCGCCCTGACCTTGCTGTGCTGCTCAACATCACGCCGGACCATTTGGACTACCACGGCAGCTATGAAGCCTATCGACGAGCAAAATGGCGGATCACAGCGCAGCAACGCCCGGAGGATTTTCTAATTTTGAACGCCGATGATCCGGATGCTCGTGCTGCCGAGCACCGGACGCGAGCACAGTGTGCCTATTTCGGACGGCGACCCGTGCAGCAGGGCGCCTATGTCCGAGGCACGGATATTGTGCTGGTCTGGCAGCATAGAGAGGAAGTCCTCATGCGCACAGATGAGGTGCGTCTGCCGGGGGTCCACAACCTCTACAATTCCCTGGCAGCGGCGGTAGCAGCTCGGGCGCTGGAAATCCGCAATGAGGATATCCGCGATAGCCTCATGCTCTTTGCCGGTGTGGAGCATCGGCTGGAGCTAGTTCGCCGCTGGCGGGGAGTGGAGTTCATCAATGACTCGAAAGCCACCAACGTCAACGCTGCCTGGTACGCTCTTTCCAGCTACACGCAGCCCATCATCTGGATTGCCGGGGGACGGGGCGAAGGCAACGACTACAGCCTGCTCGACGAACTCGTCCGAGAAAGAGTCCGCCTGCTGATTGCCATCGGGGAGGAAGCCGAAGCACTCTGCGCCCACTTCTGCACGATGGTCCACTGTGTGCGGGCAGCCTCGCTGGAGGAAGCGGTCTACCAGGCAGCGCTCTACGCCGAACCTGGTGATGTGGTGCTGTTCTCCCCCGCGTGCAAGTCCTTCGACATGTTCCTCAACTTCGAGCACCGGGGCGAGGTTTTCCGAGAAGCAGTATGGCGCTTGCCAGAGGAGATGCCCGTCTAACGCGGCGGGACGTGTCCGCTCCAGCGGAGCTGGCGTCCGGCGCGGTCGCGGAGAAGCAGCGTCACCGGCGCCGAGGGACTGACCCCTTCGAGGAGGAAGCTCTGCTCGATGACAAATCCGTAGCGTTCGTGCAGGATACGGCGCAGGTCGCCACGCAGCTCCCGAACTTTCCCGGCAGGGGAGAGCAACTCGCACCGACACTCATTCGGGCTGCCTCCGACGGTGCCGAAGCAGCGGGTGCGGACCTTCACCGCAGTGCCTTCAGGGCGTAAACTGAGGAGTTCCGGGGCAGGGAAGTCCCGGATGGGGAGCCGGAGTTCATCGAGCAGCTGATCGTTCAGGAAACGGCGCAGGACGAGCACCTTCCCGGTGTCGGAGAGGGTTGGTCGCACTACCAGCGGAGTCCCCGGAGAGGAGGCAAGGAGCCGCTGTCCATCGGTGAGCTCTGCTCGCGTCTCCTGTCCGGAGAAGCGTAATCGGGGGTCGAGCCGGTACTCTCGTTCGGGGTAGAGCTCCTCCGGAACGTCGGGGCGGGGAAGTGGCTGCACAACGGCGGTGAGCGTCGCTGCTGCTGTCTGCCTATCTGCATGCCGGATCACGGTCACGCGCACCCGCTGCGTGCCCTCTTGGGGAGCCCGCCCTTGGACTAGCAGCGTGGAGCCATTCTGCGGCTTGACCCAGGCAGCACCAGCAGGCTGGACGAAGATGGAATCCAATTCACGGCGGACATCCTCCACCCCGAACACTGTAAGCTCCAGCGACCACTGCCCAAATGGGGGAACTTCGAGCAGCGTGTCCGGGACAAAGAGGCGCAGCGGAGGCAGTGGCGACGCCGCTGGCACGGATGGAGGCAAGGACGCCGGGGGTTGACCAGGCTCAACGGCGGGCAGTAGGAAGAGACTGACACGCAGGGGCAGCGAGAGACGTTCGACATGGCGCACCGTCCCCAGAGTGTAGTCGATGCGCATACGGAGCCGGTATTCGTGGACCCCTGGAGAGAGTTCGGTGTCCCACCAGCGGAAGCGCCAGCGCAGCTGGAAGCGGCGTTCTTCGGGAGTATGCTCGACCGTGATGGGAGCTTGCAGACGGGGCTGCTCCGAGCTCCAGAGCAGAGAGCCGGCAGAGTCCAGCTGAAGGCTGACCGTCACGTGCTGCAGTGGACGGGAATACCGGAGCGAGATGACCGAGTCGTAGACCTGGAGCACTCGATGTCCGGCGCTATCGGCAACGATACAGCGGGGCTCCGATGGATCGGGGAAGAATTCCACCGCTGTTTCCGAAGGAAGCAATGGGGGCGGCTGTGTCTGACTTTCGGGGGCGTGCGGCTCGAAGAGGAGCAGCAGGAGGGCAACGAGGTAGAGCACGAAGTAGAGCTCCACTCGCTTTGGGTGCCGGCTCATGACTGCTCTGGCGGCGCTGGAGGAGTGACTCTGTTGCTGAGGAGGCGTGCCAATTCTTGCCGGACAAGCTCCTGGAGCTGTTCTCGCTGCCACTGCTGGAGCTCCTCTCGGAAGCGCTGCAGCATGGCGGTCGTGGTATCGAGGTTCTGATTCAGCCGCTCTATGGTTTCTGCCAGTTTCGTGCTCGGCAGCGGCAGGGTAGCCAGGGTGTTGAGCAGGGTGCTGATCTGCTCCAGGAGCTTTCTCTGCCGCTCGCCTACCGCGTGCCACTGGGTGAGCAACTCGCGGTGGGAGTCCAGGATACGCCCAGCATCACCGGCAATCTCGGCAATCTCGTCGGCAATGCTTCGCAGCTCATCCTCTTCCACCGCGCTGGTCCGTGTTGCTGGGGCAGCACCGAGCGTCAGTGCCAGCAGCACGAGGAGGGAGGCTTCCAGGAAGAGTGCAGCGAGGATCGCTTCTGGACCAACCCCGTCGGTGAAGCGATGAAGACCGATCAGGAGTAGGAGGAGTGCTGCACCGGCATAGACCAATGCGCTGATCCAGCCAGCGTAGTAGGGAGCCACAACAGCCTCGAACCACACCAGGATGCCGCGCCAGACGCCCTGTCCTGGGAACTGCTCGGCACCTTGCTCTGTCAGCCCCCGGATCCCAACCTGGAGGGTTTTCCAGAGCGTCGACAGTTTCCCACTGCTCTGCAGGAGCGACTTGGCATAGGCGGAGAGCTGTTCGTGGAGGTTCAGGTTCGTGTGCGCCATAGGATTCCGCAGCCGATGAGGAAGAATACGAGGTTAGCAAACCAGCCTGCCAAGAGCGGCGGCATCATCAACACTACCCCGAGGGTCTGGCTAATGCGGGCAAAGACCAGGTAGGTAAAGGTCAAGACCGCTGCAGTCCCGAACTGTGCTGCCAACCCTGCCCGCCGATACATGGATGCCAGCGGGATGGCGAGCAGAGCTACGATGAAGTGGGCGAAGGGCAGGGCGTATTCGCTGAAGTAGGTAACCTGCAGAGTGCGCACATCCTGCCCGCCGGCGGCGAGTTCTTCGACGTAGCGGTGCAGTTCCGGCAGGGTCATCTCTGCAGGGCTCCGTTGGAGGCGGACGATAGTCTCGTGGCGGAGACGCAGCGCCAGCGTGGTCTCCGGGAGTGTGTGGACGGTGGGCAGGGGTCCATAGGAACGCACCGTCACCTCGCGGAGATGCCAGCGCTGGAGGAGACTATCCCATGCCATCACGGGTGCTTCAAGCCGATGGCTCCAGCGTGGAGCAAGCTGCCCTGTATACTCTTCGATGGCAACCCCGTAGGCTCGCTGCTCTTCCGGCTCATAGCGCTGGAGGAGCACCAATCGCGTGGGGCTGTCCCGGAAGGCGAGGTTGAAGAAGGCGCCGCTGGGAGAACGCTGAAGGTAGCGCCGCTCAATTGCTATTTTCCGTTGGTTGGCTTTCGGGACAAGCCAGCCGTTGAAGAGCAGCTGCAGGGAGCTCAGTATCGCGGTGCTCACCAGAACTGGGGCAGCCAGCTGTCGCAGTCCCATCCCGGACGCCTTCATGGCGGTGACTTCGTGCCGTTGTGTCAGGCGTCCGATACCGAACAGAATTGCCAGCAGTGTAGCAACAGGGGCAAGGTATTTGAGCATCTCCGGCAGGAACAGCACGTAGTACTCGGCAATAACTGCTGCCGGGGTGTGCGTGTCCAGGAAGTCGTCCAGGTTCTCGATGAGGTTGACCACGATGAAGATGGTGCAGAGTGCGGCGATGCTGAAGGCGAAGATGGCAGCAATGTGGCGCAAGACGTAGAGCGTCAGGAGCCGCATCCGTGATGGGCGGTAGTATGCGGGACAGCACAAATTTATGCCGGCTTCACGTCATTGGCTCCCTGCAGGGGTGCACACCGCGATGGAGAACAAGCGCCGACGGCTTGAGGAAGCCTTTGCTCGGTATATGCCGCTCATCGAGGAACCACAGGCATTTTGGCAGTGTGTGTTCGAGCCGCTGCAGCCGTGCCTCTGGGTCAATCCGCTCAAGACGACGCTAGAGGCATTCCACGCCTACTGCCGGGAACACGGCATCCTGCTGGAGCCGATTTCGTGGTATCCAGGGGCATTCCGGGTGCCGGGACTGGAGCGTCCCGGTGCCACGCTGCCGTTCGTGGCGGGGTGGTACTACGTGCAGGAGGAAATCGCTATGGCAGCGGTGGTAGCGTTGGACCCGCAGCCGGGGGAGCGGATTGTGGACTTGTGTGCCGCGCCGGGCGGCAAGACAGCACAGATTGCCCTCCGGGTTCGCCCGAACGGCATGGTTGTGGCGAACGAGGCAGCAATGGAGCGCCTCTCCGGGCTACGTACGACGGTTGATCGCCTGGGGTTGCTCAATGTCGTTGTCACCTGGGGCGACGGACGGCGGCTTCCGCTGCCGGAAGGCGTCTGGGATCGGGTCCTGGTCGATGCCCCCTGTACGGGTGAGGGCACAGTGCGGAAGATGAAGCAGGGCTGGCGCCCTGTCCACAGAGAATTTCGGCAGTACTGCTCAGCTCTCCAGCGAGCGCTCCTGCGCCGTGCGCTGCAGCTGGTCAAGCCTGGCGGGATAGTCGTCTACAGCACGTGTACCTTTGCCCCGGAAGAGAATGAGCTGGTGCTCGATGCTGTCCTGGGAGACTACGGGGTGGTAGAGCCGTTTTCCGTTGCCGGCTTGCGCTCGGCGCCGGGTATCCGGCAGTGGATGGGCAAGGAGCTGCGCAGCGATGTAGTCAACGCATGTCGCTTCTGGCCCCATTTGAATAACACCGGGGGCTTTTTCCTTGCCCGGATTCGGCGGACCGATGTCCCAATGCCCCCGCTGGGGAAGGTCTCCTGCCCGGGGCGAGCGCCGCTGCAGCCGGCTCAGCGTTTGGACGGGATTGCCTGGCTCTGCGAGCGTTTCGGGCTGGAGCCGGAGCTCTTCGCTGCCTACCGCTACTGGATGCGGGGTCGGGAGAAGCTGTGGATGGCAATCCCGGAGGTGGAACCGCCTGTAGAGCTCCCACCGGAGAGTGTGGGAATTGCCCTGCTGAGCTACAAGCGAGAGCACGTCAAGCCGAAGACCTTTGCACTGCAGCTTTTCGGGAAATCTATCCGGCGCAATGTGGTTGAATTGCCTGAGGAGCAGGCGGCAATTCGCTTCGTCAGCGGGCAATCGCAGAACGTGCTGACCGATGTCGAGCCGGGCTTTGTCCACGTGCGGTATCGAGAGTTCGAGCTGGGCTGCGGGCTCTACGCGCGTGGGCAGCTCCATTCACAGATCCCACGGAGTCTCCACACGATGATTGCCGACCATGCGGGGGTTTGACCGCTCCGTCTGGGGTATTTCCCTGCTGCTGCTTCTGGCAGGGGTGGTGCTGGCAGTAGTGGTGTACTGGCTTACGGGCATTGTGTTGCTCGTGTTGGTGTTTGCCCCGCCGCTTGTGGCAGCACTGCTGCGACGGCGCCGCCGGACGATTTCCGGCAACGGGTATCCCATCGAGCCACTGGAGTAATGCGGACGCTGGTCCAACGGGTACGCTACGCACGGGTACGGGTCGACGGTACCGTGGTGGGCGAAATTGGTCCAGGGCTCCTGGTGTTTGTTGCCTTCGCCCCGACGGATACTGCCGAAGTCCTCCGCTGGATGGCGCACAAGCTCCTCCACTTGCGCATCTTCCCTGATGCCACCGGGCGGATGAATCGCTCGCTGCAGGAAGTCAGGGGCGGGCTTCTGGTGGTGTCACAGTTTACACTCTACGGCGATGTCCGCCGCGGCTTTCGTCCGAGCTTCACCGATGCGGCTTCCCCGGACCAAGCGCGCCGGCTCTATGAGGAATTCCTCCAGCTGTGCCGGCAGTACCCCGTGCCGGTCGCATGCGGCGTCTTCGGTGCGATGATGGAGGTCGAACTGCTCAACGATGGACCGGTGACCATCTGGATTGAACGGGAGGCAGGCGAGTAAATGCTGCGCATCGCGGTGCTCCGGCTCAGCTCCCTGGGCGATATTCTGCTGGCAACCCCGCTCTTGCGGCAGCTACGGCGGAGCTTTCCAGAGGCAGAGTTGGTCGCAGTTGTCCGACGCCGCTACGTCGAGCTGCTCCAGGCAAATCCACGGCTTACGGCAGTTCTCCCGTACCAGAGCGAAGGGGTGTTCTGGCAAGCAGAGCGGGAACGCCGGCAACTGCGCCAAGGACTGCGTTCGCCGGCAGAGGAGCTGTGGATTGTTGACCTACACCGGAATTGGCGCACGTGGTACCTGCGCTGGGGAGCACGGGCACGGCTGCTGCGGGCACCGAAGCAGCGGTGGCGAAAACTCCTGCTGGTGTGGGCAAAGCGTTGGGGATGGTGGCGCCTGCTGCCGGTTCCGGAGCGATATCGCCAGGCTGTTGCAGAGCTTGGCATTGAGGACGATGGGGAAGGGTTGGAGTTCTGGCTGCCCGAAGAGCGCTCGGCAGCGGTCTATCCTCCGGCGCTGCGTCCATACCCGGTGGAGGTTCGTCGGGTTGCTCTCGTTCCCGGCGCACGGCATGCCACGAAGCGGTGGGTGGCGGACCATGTAGTTACACTCGGGCGGCTGCTCCGCTGTCGGGGCTACGAAGTGGTGGTTGTTGGTGATCCGGCAGATCCTGCAGCAGAGCGGCTTGCGGCAGCGATTGCGCCCGATGTTGAGTGCGTGCGCACGCCATCGCTCTTCGAGGTTGCCCGGTATCTGGATGGAGTGGACCTGGTCGTGGCAAATGACACAGGCTTACTCCATGTGGCGGCGGCGCGTCGGATACCAGTTGTTGCCCTTTTCTGCTCAACGGTGCCGGAGCTCGGTTTTGCCCCCGTTGGGGTTCCCTCTATCGTGGTACAGTATCCGCTCCCGTGCCGTCCCTGTACGCCGATTGGGCGGGAGCTGTGCCCGCTGGGGCATTTTCGCTGCGCTTGGGAGCTCCGCCCGGAGCACGTCTTCCATGCCCTGGAGGTGCTCCAGCACTGGCTTCGGGAAGGCGTCCGCCCTCATGCGCCGTGGGGACCAACCTTCGGGAGTGGAGCGCGGTTGCGGACGTAGTGGTCCAGCCACCACCGGATGTCGGCGATGCTCTCCGCCCAGCGCCCTGCCAAGACATGGTCGGCGTTGTCGTAGAGGATGAGCTTGTAGGGGTGGAGGGTCCGTTGGAGCGCGAGCCCCAGGTAGAGAGCATGTTCGGGGGAGACCCGGCGGTCGCCTGTCCCGTGGAGCACCAGTAAGGGGGTTGTCTTGCAGAGCTGCTCCGCCCAGAGGACAGCAGAGCGCTCTGCGGCAGCAGTGGCAGGGGAAATTCCCGGGGGCAGGAAGCGGAGGAGGGTGCGGAGAAGCGGATCTGTGGAAGGGAGAGCGTGCAGCATTGTCGGAGCGCCGATAGTGATGGCGGCGCGGAAACGGCAGGTGCGGCGCAGCATCTGCAGTGCCATCATTCCGCCGCGGCTTCCGCCGACGAGTCCGAGACGATCGGGATCCACACCGGGGTACCGTTCCAGCAAGGGAATCAACGCCAGGGCGTCGTCCACATCGGCACCGCCCCATTCTTCGGCACCTTCGCTACCTCCCACACCTCGGTACTGGCTTGCTACAGCAAGGTAGCCCCACGCGGCGAAAAGCCCAATGGTCGCGGCAGCTGTTCTCGGAGTCAGCGCGGCACGCTCTCCGCTCCCACCACGATTGAAGATGATGGCAGGCGCTCGGGGTTCGGGGTTCGGCGGGAGAGCCAGGTAGCCGCAAATCCGCAGTCCTTGGCTGGAGTAGACAATCCTGAAGAGCCGGACGGCACAGAAACGCTCGAAATCTGCAGCGGTGAGCCGTCGGCGGAAGAGAGAGCGGATGGTTCGGGGAATCTCTACCGGGGTTTGTTCCAGGAGCTCGCCGTCTTCCATATGGCTAGCGGCGATAGCGCTGCCGGTACTTGTCTGCCAGCCGCGTGTGCCGGTTGCTCAAGTCCAGCTGGCGACCGCGCACGAAGGCATACTCAACCCGATTGGTGCGCACATCGAACGGGTCGCCGGAACAGACAATGAGGGTAGCATCCTTGCCCACCTCGATGGAGCCAACGCGGTCAGCAATGCCGAGGATTTCTGCCGCCCAGAGCGTCACAGAGCGCAGTGCTGCCTCCGGGGAAAGCCCGAAAGCGAGGGCAGTCCCGACGTTGAAAGGGAGATTGCGTTGGGGCCAGGTATGTTCCTCTGCAATGGCAAAGCGGATACCCGCGTGCTCCAAGAGTGCCGGCAGCCGGTATGCGATGTCGTAAGGCTCTTCCTCCCGCCGAGGCAACTGATGCACGCGCTGGAGGATGATCGGGACTTGTGCCTGGCGGAGCTCTTCCAGACAGCGCCAGGCATCGGCAGCGCCGACCAGGACGATGCGCAGACCGAAATGGCGAGCAAAGCGGAGTGCCTCCCGCAGCTGTTGCTCCTCATCTGCCAGGATGAACACGGGCAGGGAATCTCGGAACACTGCCCGCAGTGCCTCAAAGCGGAGGTCGCGCTTGTCCAGAATGGCTGCTTCGGCTGCTTGGGCATACTGACGTGCCTGCTCGAAGAAGTCGTACAGCTTCTGCAGGCGCTCTTGTGCTTCCCTGTACTGTTCTTCTGCCGGGCGGGAGTCCCACCACGAGCGTCGCAGGCTCAGGGAAGGGAAGGAGACGACAACACCGCAGACCCGCTTGAGAGCGGCTTCCTCTGCGTTCCAGCCCTCCAGTTCCATGACGGAGCTTCGCCCAGCGACGAGTCCACCCACAGGGGCAACGTGGGCAATAAGGACGCCGTTGGAGCGGACCGTCGGGATGATCTCGCTTTCGGCATTGTATGCTGTGGCGGCAACGATGTTCGGGTTGAAATCGCCGACTTCGGCAACATCTCGGGTTGCCCGGACGGCGTCGATTTCTACCAACCCGAGTTGCGAGAAGGCGGTGATAAAACCGGGATAGACACGCTTGCCCGTGCAATCAATCCGGATAGCATGGGCGGGGATGTCCACGGCGCGCCCGACGGCGACGATACGCCCGTTGTCAAAGAGCACAGTCCCGCCTTCGATGGTCCCGCCGCTGACAGTGTAGACGGTCGCATTGACTAAGGCAATAGGCTGCTTCTGTGGCGGAGCAGGGACCTGCGCGACTGCCATAGCCACAGGGAAAACCAGGATAAGGCAGAGCAGAGGCATACCTACCGACCACGCTGAAGGCACGTGCTGACAGCGCCTATGGACGTTGCAGCAGGAATCTTCCGCTCCCTCACCCCTAAAAGTGAGATACCCCTCGACAGTTGGCTGCCGAGGGGTACTCCCCTTCCCACCTTTCACCACCACAAAGGAGGCCATAGGAGGCGATGCAAAATTACGGAGTCGAGACGATTCTGTCAAGAGGGGGTAGCAGGATAAGGGTGCGTAGTTTCGCGGGTGTTTGAGAGAGGAGCTTCCGAATGTTCGAGCAGTTGAGCGAGCGACTTCAGAAGGTCCTGCGGCGTTTGCGGGGACTGCGTACGCTGAGTGTGTCCGAGTTAGAGGAGCCTCTGCGGGAGCTGCGGCGGAGTCTGCTCGAGGCCGATGTCCATGTCGGGATTGTCCGGGAGTTCATCGAGCGGATACGCCAGCGCGCCGTGGGTGTTGAGCTGCCTGCCATGGTACTCCCGGAGCAGTTCGTGCTGAAGCTCATCTACGAAGAGCTCGTTGCCGTGTTGGGAAAGCAGTGGGTCCCACTACGCTTTGCCCCGAAGCCTCCTACCCGCATTCTGTTGGTAGGCTTGCAGGGATCTGGGAAGACTACCACCGCGGCGAAGTTGGCACTCTACCTTCAGCAACGGGGGAGGCACCCTCTGCTGGTCTCCTGCGACCTGCGTCGTCCAGCAGCGGTAGAGCAATTGGAGCGTCTGGCGGCAACAATCCGGGTTCCTTTCTTCCGCCCGGAAGGGACGGCGGTCGCAGATGTTGCTGGAGCGGCTCTGCGCTTTGCCCGGCTCCGTGCCCGCGATGTGCTCATTGTGGACACTGCGGGACGGCTCGCCGTGGACGAGCCCCTGATGGAGGAGCTTCGCCATCTGCGCTCCCTCCTGCAGCCTGAGGAAATCCTCTTCGTCTGCGATGCTATGAGCGGGCAAGATGCCCTCCCGACAGCTCAGGCATTTCACCAGGCAGTGGGAGTGACTGGCATTATACTGACCAAGCTCGATGGCGATGCCCGTGGGGGTGCAGCACTCTCGCTGCGTGCCGCAACGGGAATACCGGTCAAGTTCCTCGGTACGGGCGAACGTCCCGAAGCGCTCGAACCGTTCCATCCCGAGCGGATAGCTTCCCGCATCCTAGGCATGGGTGATGTGGCAACGCTGGTAGAGCGGCTCCAGCAACAGATAGCAGACGTGCCAGCTACTGCTGTACCGGCTGATCCCGATGAGGTGACTTTCGAGACGGTGCTGGAGTACTTGCGTTCGCTGCGGAAGATGGGGTCGGTATCGGAGCTGCTGTCCTTGCTCCCCGGTGCCGGACACTGGCTCAAGACCGCCACGCTAGACCCGAAGGCACTCGTTCGTGCGGAAGCCATTATCCTGTCTATGACTCCGGAGGAGCGGCGCAATCCGCGGATTCTCAATGCGTCGCGCCGGCGGCGCATTGCCTATGGCAGTGGCACAACGGTTCAGGAGGTCAATCGTCTTGTCGCCCACCTCGAACAGATGCGGAAGCTCTGGCGGCAATGGAAGCGCGCGCGTCTGCCCAATGCCGCTGTGTTGGGTAAGTTGAACAAACTGTGAGTCCACACTTCCCATGGTCAAGCTCCGCTTGCGGCGCCGAGGACGGCGCAACTACGCTTTCTATGACATCGTCGCTGCCGACAGCCGCTCACCCCGCGATGGGCGCTTCATCGAGCGTATCGGCTACTACGATCCAAACACCACTCCCTCCACGATTGTCATTGATCCTGAGCGGGCGCTCTACTGGCTCGCTGTGGGGGCACGTCCGACACACACAGTTCGCCTGCTGCTGAGCTACGAAGGGATTCTCCTGCGATGGCGCTTGATGAAGGCGGGGAAATCCCCGGAGGAGATCGAGCGCCTGGTTGCTGAACATAAGGAGCGTGTTCGCCAGCGGTATTTCCGCCTGAAGGAACGCCGCAAGCAGCGTGAGGCTCGGCGGAAAGTCGCGGCAGAGACACCGCATGCGTAGCAGCTCGTATGAGCCAGCAGCCGAGCATATACCTCTACGGTCGCCGTCCCGTGCTCGAGGCGCTTCGCCGCCGGGAGGGAGTACAGAAGGTATACCTACTTTACGGCATCCGGGATGAGCAAGAGTTCCGTGCTCGTGCCCGCAGCGTGGGCGTTCCCTGCACGGTGGTTGATCGGGAACGTTTCACCGAGCTGGCTCGGGCAGCAGGTGTTGCCGTCAGGGAAACGCAGGGGGTTCTGGCATTGCTCTCTCCGGTGCCGGTGCGCTCTCTTGCCGAGGTACTGGAGGCTATCCCTGCGGGGGAAGAGGGGCTGCTGGTTGCCCTCGATGGCATTGAAGATCCGCAGAATCTTGGAGCTATTGCCCGCAGTGCCGAAGCAGCCGGCGCTCACGGATTGCTCCTTCCCCGCTGCCACAGTGCACCGCTGACACCAGCGACACTGAAAGCAGCCGCAGGAGCTTTGCTCCATCTGCCGGTGGCTCATGTGCCGAACCTCGGTGCGGCTCTCCGGAGGCTGCAAGAACAGGGGTGGTGGATTATCGGCACTGCGCCGGATGGGGAACACCTCTGCTGGGAACCCTTTGCCGATTGTTCGCTCGTGCTTGTCATCGGGAGCGAACACCGAGGGATGCGCCCCAGCATCCGGGCGCTATGTGACCGCGTGGTTCGCATTCCGCTTTTCGGCAAGATCGCTTCGCTGAACGCTTCGGCAGCCGCGGCGGTGCTTCTGTTTGAAATCCGTCGACAGCGTCAGCAGAGTCTCTCTACCGTGCAGGTTTGCTGCGATGTATCGGCTTGACCAGCGCGATCGGGAGGTTTTCGGTCTGCCGGCAGATATCTGCTACGTGCTCTCCTTCGAGCGTGCTGAGCGCCATCTGCTCGATATCCGGATTGAGGTGGCAACTCGCGGCGAACCCTTTCTGGAGTTCGTCTTGCCTTCGTGGACACCGGGCAGCTATAAGGTGCGGGAGTTCATCACGGATTTCACCCTTGAAGGAGTGCTCGATGAGCAGGGACGCCCGCTGGAGGTAGAATGGCGGGCGAAGAACCGCTTCCGTATCCGCTGTGACGGGACGCAGAAGGTCTACCTCAAGGCAGTGTACTTCGGCAATGAACGCTCAGTGCGGACTACCCACGTCGACCGCTGGCAGGCGTTCATCATGCCATCGAACTGTTTGCCCTACGTTGAGGGGCGGCTCTGGGAGCCGCATCACGTCGTTTTGGAGTATGACCCGGCGCGCTGGCGACGGGTAACCACGCCGTTGGCGCCTGTGGATTACGGGTTCCCACCGCGGCTGGGTGCGCTGACCTACGACATTCTGGCCGATTCCCCAATCCAGCTGGGCAATCACCGGGTCTATCCCTTCACGCTCGGGCAGCGCCTGCATGAAGTTGCGATTCTGGCCGATGAGCCGGTAGATGAGCAGTGGATTGTCCGCGCAACCGAGCACATTGTCCGCATGACGTGGGCGTTCTGGGATGGGGAATTGCCGTACGACCGGTACGTCTTCTTCTTCCACATTGCCCCGGATATTCTCGGTGGGCTCGAACACGCGCGGTCGAGCGTCATCGGAGTGGAGCCAGCGGCACTGCGCGAATTGTCCGGTGTACACCGGTTCCTGCGCCTGATCTGCCATGAGTTTTTCCACACGTGGAACGGCAAGCGGATTCGCCCCGAAGGGCTGGGTCCATTCGATTACAGCCAGGAGCATTACACGCCGCTGCTCTGGCTGGTTGAGGGGATTACCTCGTACTACGAGATGCTGCTCCCGTACTGGTGCGGCTTTTTTACGCAGCAGGAGCTTCTCGTACACTTGGGGCTGGAAGTCCAGCAGTTATCGCATGTGCCCGGACGCTTCTACCTCTCCGTGCGGGACAGCAGCTTCCTTGCCTGGGTGAAGCTCTACGGCAGGAGTCCCGACGGACCCAATCGATTTCCCTCGTACTACCTGAAAGGCGGTCTGATTGCGTGGCTTGCGGATGCGTGGATTCTGCAGCAGACGCAGGGGAAAAGGCGGCTCCAGCACGGCTTGCAGGAGCTGTGGCGGTGGGCACAGAACCATCCCGAACGCGGCATCTCAGAGGAGGAAGTTCTCGAAGCACTGGAGGCAGGAACGGGTGTGCAGCTGCGGGGTGTGCTCATGGAGTGGCTCACAGAGCGGGGAGAGCTGCCCTATGAGGAGGTGCTCCCGGCTCTTGGACTGCAGCTCCGGTGGAATACTGCCACACTGGAGGAGCGGCTCTTGGGAGAGCGCTTCGTCTTCGGGAGAATCCCTGCATCCCGCTTTACAGGGCTGACTCTGCGCGAGGAGCCCGGGGGCTTGATTGTCGAGCGGGTGGAAGAGTTCTCGCCAGCTGCACGGGCTGGAATTGCTGTCGGTGATGAGCTTGTAGCACTCAACGGTATACGCCTGCGCACCCGCGCTCAATGGGAAGCCCTCCTTGGGATGAGCGATGGAGAGCTTGAGCTCACCGCTGCCAGTAATGGACGGCTGTATACGACGACGATAACGCCGGAGCCAAGCCGCCAAGTCCGGCTGGAGCTCCAAGCGGAGGAAGGGACACCCCAGGCACGGCTCTGCCGAGCATGGCTGGAACGCCCCTTGCCAGAGTTCGTTCCGGCAGATGCCTTGGATACTCTCCCAGTAAGCCTCTGGTCGCCATGGGAGCTCGAACCGCGCTTGCCCTTGCTGTAACGACTCTCGCCGTGCTCAGTAGCGGCTGCCAGCTGTGGCGCAATACCGAGGCGTACTTCAACATCTACTACAACATGCACCGCCTCATGAGCGAGGTAGAAGAAGAGTTTGGATACTACGACGAGACACGCCGTACACAACGCCCGCGTGTCTTCGTCCCGGATTCGGCTATCATTCCGGAGGCAGAAGCGGGAGAAATCCCGCCATTTCTCCGCGAGTTCCTCATTGAGCCACCGAAGCTCCAGCTGGTCCAAAAGCAGCTGGATTCTATCCTGCAGAAGGGCTCGAAAATTCTCGCCTTCCGGGCACGTTCGGACTTCGTTGACAATGCTCTCTTCTTGATGGCGCAAGCATTTTTCTACCGCGGTGAGTGGCTGCCGGCGCAGAGTAAGTGTCAAGAGCTGCTACAGCTTTTCCCGCAAGGGGAACTTGCACCCGATGCCCAGCTCCTTCTGGCAAAGGCGTACTTGATGCAACGGAAGTTCACCCTTGGTCGGCAAGCTCTCTCCCGTGCCGTGGACATTGGCTGGTATCACAAGCGTTTCGATGTCCTCAGTGAAGCCTTCCGTCTGCAGGCAGAGCTTGCCTTGAGTCGGGGCGAGCTGGAGGAGGCTTTCCGTCCCTACCGTCAGGCTATTCTGCTGTCCCCCGATGGGGAGCAACGCGCCCGCTGGCAGCTCGAGCTTGCTGCGCTGTTCTACCGTGTCGGGCGTTTCGAGCAGGCTGCTGATGCCTTCGCGGAGGTCTTCCGCCATAGCCCCAGCCTGGTGATTGAGTACGAAGCAAAGCTCTACCGCGCTGCCGCCTTGGCGCGCAGTGGTCGCTACCGGGAAGCAGAAGAGCTGCTCAACGAACTCAAGCGGCGTCGGCGCTACGAGCAATGGCTGAGCTATACCCTGGCGCAGGAGCTTGCTCTCCGGCGCCGAATGGGGAGCGCGCCGGACACGCTGCAGCAGCTGGAACGGCGAGCCGATTCAGCCTTCCCCGGCAATCCCGCCCTGTTGGCAGTGCAGTACGAGGAAGCTATGCGTGTGCTCCGGCGCGGGGACTACCGGGCTGCCCAACGTCTGTTCGCCCGTGCCAGCGTCACGCGCTCGCCGGTCTTCCACAAAGCCCGCTTCTATAGCGAAGTGCTCACCCGCTGGGAGCGAGCAATGGCAACGCTGCAGCAGCTCCAGCGGAATCCTGGAGTACCGGAGGAGCTCTCCGACAGTCTCCGAAATGTCCTCAGCGCTGCCTTCTACGAGCTCGGACGCGTCTACGCTGTGCTCGGGAAACCAGATTCAGCACAGCATTTCTATACTCAGGCAGCAGAAGTTGCCCCGGACACGGGGAGCGCTCGGGCGCGGAGCTGGTTTGCTCTGGCTCACCTCCTGACCACGACCCAGCCCAGCCAGGCCGACTCCCTCCTGGAAGCCATCGTTGCGTGCTGCCCGAAGACGCCGTACGGCAGGGAAGCGCAGCGCCTGCTAGGCTATGTGACGGAGGCAGACATTGACACAGCAGCTGAGCTCTATGACTCTGGGATACGCCTCTGGCGTGTCGGAGAGTATGCCCTTGCGCAGAAGCAGCTCTCCACCCTCGTTGAACGGTTCCCAGGCTCGCCCTATGCTCCGCGGGCTCTCTATGCCCTGGGCTGGTTCTATGAGCATCCTCCATTACGGAACCTGGACAGCGCCGTGCTGTACTACCGGCAGCTCGTCGAGCGCTACCCGAGCTCGGAATACGCTGCCGATGTCCGCCTCAGTGTTGCCTATGCCCGTGCTCGGCGCGAGGGAATTCCTGTGGAGACAATCCTGCAGCAGTACGGGGAGCCCTCCCAACCACCGCGCCCTGCGCCGGAGCTGCCAGCCCCACCGACTCTTACCCCGGAAGCTTCCCCCGCGCCCATCGTGCCCGGTTCTGCTGAGCCCTCCGAACAGCCGAGGACGGCTCCGGGACAGGCACCGCGGCGAATTCCATAACACGTTGGTGTACAAGGAATTTGTGTCTCTCGCACTTCGGACTCTTTTCCGTAAATTGCGTCCGGTCCAAGGAGCACAGGCACGAAGGTTCGACTAGCGCAAGGGACCTCTCATGGCACTGCTGCCTCCGATCAACTTCCGCCAATGGATTGAGGAGCATCGCTCGCTGCTCAAACCTCCGGTGGGGAATGCGGTGGTCTACAAGGACAACGAGGACTTCATCATCATGGTGGTAGGTGGTCCCAACTCCCGGAAGGATTACCACTACGACGAGGGCGAGGAGTTCTTCTACCAGATCGAGGGCGATATTGTGCTGAAGGTCATTGAGGACGGTCAGCCGAAGGACATCCCGATCCGGGAGGGGGAGATTTTCCTTTTGCCGCCGCGGGTGCCACATTCACCGCAACGCCCGGCGAACACGGTCGGGCTGGTCATTGAACGGAAGCGGCGTCCAGACGAGCTGGATGGCTTTATGTGGTTCTGTGAACGGTGTGGAAACAAGCTCTACGAGGAGTTCCTCCACGTCAGCGACATCGTCGAGCAGCTTCCACGCGTCTTTGAGCGCTTCTACAGCTCCCTGGAGCTCCGCACGTGTAAGAAGTGCGGGGCAGTCATGGAACCACCCCAACCGGCGCGCGAATAGACGGCAGTGGAAGCTGTATCCCCTGCGAGTGGGTACCCCGGGCGTTGAAGCGCCCGTAGGGTACCCCCGACGGGGGAGAATGAGACAGCCTTTCAGGAAAAGCGTGAGGGCGTACCCGGGAAACGGGTACGCCCTCTGTACTTTGGAGAGCAGGACCTTACTCCTCGGGGGGTGGCAGCGGGTGAGTCCCGCCAGTGATGGGAGCAGCAGGAGATTGAGGTGGTGCCGTAGAAGTTCGCCCAGGGAGGCTCGGAGTTGGAGAAGGTGGCGTCACCGGGACGGTGAGGGGCTCAATCTGAACGACCGGACGGAGGGGAGCAGCAGGGAACTCCCGTGACTTTTGGAGAAAGTGCCAGACACCGGCGACACTGCCACCGAGGGCGAGTACAAAGAGGGAGAGTAGCCCCAAGCGTCGGAGGAATGCCTTCTGAGACTCTCTGTGTAGCCGCTCCCAGAGTCTCTCTTCGAAGTGGTCTGGTACAGTCGGGATTGGCAAAGCCTGCAGCATACGCCGGAGCCAGAGCCTCTCTTCGAAGTCCTGCGGCACTGGTACGGGAGGGAGAAAGGCTTTCAGCAAAGGCTTGTGCTCAGACTGGTGTGTCATGGCTGGTCAGGGACTCTGCCGTACAATTCCTCGTAAAGATCGCGCAGCAGCTCCTGCAGGCGCCGGCGAGCACGGTTGATACGGGACTTGACGGTCCCGAGCTCGGTCTGCGTGGCTTCGGCAATCTCTTCGTACGAGAGCTCCATGATGTCCCGCAGGATAACTGCCTCGCGGAAGACGGGCGGTAGTTGCATGAGAGCTTGCTGGATTCGCTGGGCGATATAGTCGGAGTCTACTCGCGTATCGGGCAAGTAGCTCGTGTCGGGGATTTCCCACTCGGCTTCCTCTTCTTCTTCCGAGCGCCGGAGTGAGGAGAAGGGAAGCTCGGCGAGGCGACGGCGCTGCCGGTAGAAGGTTCGTGCGACATTGGTGGCAATTGTATAGAGCCATGTTGAGAAGCGTTGCGTAGGCTCATACGTGTGCTTGTACTTGTAGAGGCGCAGAAACGTTTCCTGTGCTAAATCAAGGGCGTCGTCATAGTTGCCCACGAAGCGGTAGAGAAAGTTCACGATCGGGGATTTGTACCGGCGGACCAGCACCGTGTAGGCAGCCTCGGAGTTTTCGTTCTGGAACAGTGCCATCAACTGTTCGTCATCGGCGTCTGCCAGGCTTTTCAATTCCGCGGCACGAAGGGGCATAACTCCTCCGGTTGTTATGGGACAGCTATGGGAAGAGGTGCGCCAACGCGAGCGAGAGGCGATCGACGGGGATGAGTTCGAGTGTCTCGGCAACCTCGGCAACGGCATCGGCGTTCGCTTTCGGCAGGAGAAGGCGTCGGATACCGAGCCGGCGTGCTTCGTTGACGCGAAGCTCAGGCAGCCGGACAGGGCGCAGCTCTCCCGTCAGCCCGAGCTCGCCAAACAGTGCGGTATCGGCTGGCAGAGGATGTTCCCGATAGGAGCTCACGATGGCGAGCGCAACGGCAGCATCAACGGCAGGATCGTCCAGGCGCAGCCCGCCGACGATGTTTGCAAACAAGTCATACTGCCGAAGACCGATCCCGAGCCGGCGTTCCAGCACTGCCATAATCATCTGCAGTCGTCGGGAGTCGTAGCCCGTCATGGTACGCTGCGGCACCGCATACGCGCTCGGTGTCACCAGCGCTTGTACCTCGACCAGCAGGGGACGGGTTCCCTCCAGAACGGCGGCGATAGCAACACCAGACTCCCCGGCGGAAGTCCGGCTCACGAACAGCGCCGATGGATTCGGGAGCTCCCGTAGCCCGGTGGCGGTCATCTCGAAAAAGCCTAGCTCGTGTGTCGGACCGAAGCGGTTCTTGAGTGCCCGGAGAATGCGATACGCATACGGGACTTCGCCCTCCAGCTGCAAGACGGTGTCCACAATGTGTTCGAGCACTTTCGGACCGGCGATAAGCCCCTCTTTGGTGACGTGCCCGATGAGGATGATAACGGTCCCGCGCTGCTTTGCCAGTTTCTGAAGCCGAGTAGCGGCTTCCCGTACCTGTGCCACAGAGCCGGGAGGCGACTCTAGGTCGGGGCTGTAGAGGGTCTGCACGGAGTCAATGACCACAACTGCTGCCGTACTCTGCGTGATTGCGGTGCACACCGCCTCCAGTTCTGTTTCTGCAAGCACCAGAAGGGTGCTGGGTGACGGGCGAATGCGTTCTGCCCGCAGACGGAGCTGTTCTAAGGACTCCTCGCCCGAAATGTAGAGCGATTGCACAGAGCCGAGCGCGGCGCAGACCTGCAGCAGCAGTGTTGATTTCCCAACCCCTGGGTCACCTGCAACGAGGACGAGCGAGCCGGGCACGAAGCCGCCCCCGGTTACGCGGTCGAGCTCGCCGATCCCTGTGGAGAGGCGCTCCAGCGGGTGTGTGCCAACAGCTGAGAGAGGCAGAGGCTGGGCTGGTGTTGAACGGTACTGGGTGCGGTCCCCAGCGCGCTCGCGACGCTCCTCAACGAACGTGTCCCACTGACCACAAACAGGACAGCGCCCGGTCCAGCGGGCGGAGGTCGCTCCGCAGTTCTGGCAGATGTACACTGTCTGCGCCTTCACGCGGCAGGCTCAGATTGTCGGACGGCGATACGGACGTCCACAACCACTGCCCCATTGCCCCGTGGGTAGACCAGCAGGGGGTTGATATCGAGCTCTTCCACCAGAGGCTGTTCCAGGGCGAGCTGGGAGAGGCGCAGAAGGCATTCGGCTACAGCATCAATGTCTGCGGCGGGCTGTCCGCGAACTCCGTGCAGGAGGGCGGAGACGCGGGTTTCCTCCAGCATCAAATAGGCACTCCGTTCCCGCAGCGGGGCAATACGGAAAGCAACGTCGCGGAAGACTTCCACGTAGATACCCCCCAGACCAGCCATGATGATTGGTCCGAAGTGTACATCTCGCTTGACGCCGAGAATCAGTTCGTGTCCGCGGGCGCCCATTTTCTGCACGATAACCCCCTGGAAATCTGCTTCCGGAGCGTGCTGGGCAACGGCATGCTGGATCTGCTCAAAGCCCCGGCGAACAGCCTCTGGGGAATCCAGGTGCAAGAGTACCCCACCAATGTCGAATTTGTGCACGATGTCAGGGGAGAGCACCTTGAGCGCAACGGGGAAGCCGATCGCACAGGCAGCCTCGGCTGCTTCCTGCGGTGTTCGGGCAGCCTGCCACGGGAGCAACGGAAAGCCGTAGGCTTCCAGCACTCGGAAGGCGATGTCCTCGGGGATGAAGCCGTGACGGTTCGCGGCAGACCTCTGGAGCAGAGCGGAGGCTTTCTCCCGGTCGGCGGTAAAGGTGCGGTATCCTGTCACTGGGCGGATGCGCCAGCGGTGGAAGCGTACCATCGCTGCAAGTGCCCGAGCAGCATCTTCGGGGAAGTCGTAGCACGGTACCCCAGCTGCCCGCAGGGCTGCTTTGACGGGACTGATGTCAACAACGCCCATGAAGCAGGTAACGATGGGCTTCAGACGGCGACGCGCCGCCTCGATAATGGTTTGCGCAATGGCGTCCGTGTCCGCTGTGGGGATCGGAACAAAGAGCACCAACAGGGCATCGAAAGTAGGGTCTTGGAGCAGCGCATCGAGTACACAGGCGTAACGCTCAGAGCGGGCATCGGCGATGAGGTCAATCGGGTTACTGAGTCCCGCGTGGGCAGGCAGCTGGCAGCGCTGGCGGAAGCGGTCTGGCTCAGGAAGCGGGGGCACGTCGAGTCCGTGCTGGATGCAAGTATCGGCTGCCATAATACCCGGACCGCCAGCGTTTGTCACGATAGCCACGCGGGAACCTCCTGGTAGCGGCTGGCTGGCGAACGCGGTGGCATACTCGAAGAGATCCTCAACAGTCTCGACGCGCAGCACACCTGCTTGCTTGAAGAGCGCTTGGTAGACCTCATCGCTTCCGGCAAGCGAGCCCGTGTGCGAGGCAACGGCGCGAGCCCCGGCACTGGTGCGCCCAGCTTTCAGTGCCAGAATCGGCTTCGGGTTGTCTGGGTCGCTGGTAATGCGGTGGGCGTATTCCAGGAAAGTGCGCCCATCGGAGAGCTCCTCGATGTAGAGCAAGATAACCCGTGTTTGCGGGTCTTGCCAGAGATAGGCGAGGAAGTCTACCTCGGTTGCCCCGGCTTTATTGCCCAGACTGATGACCTTGCTCAAGCCGATGTTCTGCGCGCGGGTATAGTCCAACACAGCGGCACAGAGAGCCCCACTCTGGCTGATGAAGCCGATGTTCCCGGGCTGTGCCATTGCTTGCCCGAAGGTGGCGTTGAGCAGGATGGCAGGGTCGGTATTCATTACTCCCAGGCAGTTAGGTCCGAGCAGCACGATACCGAAGCGGTGAGCAATCTCCCGGAGGCGAGCCTCTCGGGCAGCACCTTCAGGACCGATTTCCTTGAACCCGGCACTGATGACAATGGCAGCGCGGACCCCGCGGCGTCCGCATGCCTCCAACACCTCCGCCACGAAAGGTGCCGGCACAGCGATGAGTGCCAAATCAACAACTTCGGGCACAGCCTCAATGCTGGGGTATGCCCGGATGCCACGGACAGCGTGAGCGTGGGGATTGACCGGATAGACCACGCCAGTGTACCCGCTTGTGAGCAAGTTGTCCAGCAAGAGCCAGCCGACACTGTGTGGCTGGCGTGATGCTCCGATGACGGCGATCGAGCGTGGTTCCACAAGCGGGCGGACGTCCAGGAGGGGGCTACTTCCAGGTGCTGGCACCCATGTCATGGAGAGGTCTCTCGAGAGCTGGGACTATCCCTCCGAGCGGAGAGCTTCGGCTCCGCTTGTGATTTCGACCATCTCCTTCGTGATTGCTGCCTGCCGCTCCTTGTTGTACTGCAGCTGCAGGTAGCGGATGAGCTCCCGGGCGTTGGTGGTGGCGTTCTCCATTGCGAGCATGCGGGCAGCGTGCTCGGCAGTGTTGGAGTCCAGCAGAATTCGCCATAGTTGGGTCTGGACCGATAGCGGAAGGAGTGCCGTGAGAATTTCTGCTTGCGAGGGCTCGTAGATGTACTCCGTGCGGGGATGGTGAGCGGGTGTCGGTGGGACAATCGGGAGCAGGGTTTCGTGGCGGACTTCCTGCCGCAGGACGGAGCGGAATTCGTTGTAGATGGCTTCCACGCGATCGTACCGTCCGGCAAGGTAGGCGTCGATGAGCACGTGGCTCAGTTCTTGAGCGGTGTCGTAGCGTAAAGGTGAGAAGGCGGTGGGATGGGCGTAAGCAATCGGCTCTCGGTTGCGCTTACGGAAAAACGCCAGTCCGCGGCGTCCGATGGCGAAGATCTCCACGGTAGCGCCGGGGAAGCTCCGGTGGATATCCTCCAGGCGCTGGACGGCGGCGCGGAGGACGTTGTTGTTGAAGCTGCCGCACAGTCCGCGGTCAGCTGTCACCACCACGAGGGCGATACGACGGATGTCCGACCGGACTTGGAAGAAAGGGTGAACGAAATCCTGGGTTGTGGCTGCCAGATGCCAGAGAATTTCCGCGAGCTTGCGGGCATAGGGTCGCGCAGCCCAGATTGCTTCCTGGGCACGGCGCAGTTTGGCAGCGGAGACCATCCGCATGGCGGCAGTGATTTTCGCCGTATTGCGAACCGCCTGAATACGCCGCCGAATGTCCCGCAGGGTTGCCATAGCTGGCTGACGCGGTTACAGGTACAAGCGTCCGGAGAGGAGGAAGTCGTGGACATACTCACGCACGCCATCTTCGAGCGGCGTGAAGTGATGTGCTGCCGGTGTTGCTTGTAGTTTGCGGATGTCGGCTTGGGTAAAGTTCTGGTACCACTCCTGGAGCTCGGCGGGTATGTCGATGTACTCGATCGAGACAGGTCGGTCGAGCGCGGCAAACAGCGCATATGCCAGCTCGTTCCAGCTCCGTGCGTGCCCGGTCCCGACGTTGTAAAGCCCTGCCACTTCCCGGTGGCAGAGGAGCTTCCAGAGGACTTCGACGACGTCTTTGACGTAGACGAAATCCCGCTTCTGCTCGCCGTCGCGGTAGCGGGGATCGGTGGATTTGAAGAGGCGGATACGTCCGGTCGTCTGGATTTGCTGGAAGCCCTGCCAGACAAGGCTTGCCATGCGCCCTTTGTGGTACTCGTTGGGTCCGTACACGTTGAAGAGTTTGACTCCGACGGCAACATCCAGAATTCCCTCGGCGGCTGCCCAGCAATCGAACAGATGCTTAGAGAAGCCGTAAAGATTCCGTGGACGGAGTTTCCAAAGCTGGCATTCCTGGAAGCCGTGTTCACCGGCGCCGTAGGTGGCAGCGCTGCTGGCGTAGAGAAAGCGGATGTTGTGTTCTGCCGCGTAGAGTGCCAGCGCTTTGCTGAATTCGTAGTTGTCCTGTAGCAGCGCCGTCAGATCGGATTCAGTCGTATCGGTGCGAGCTCCCAAGTGTACGATGACGTCGAGCCGAGGGAGCTTTCCCTGCTGCAGGCGTGCAAGCAGCTGGTCTTTCGGGATGAAGTCCCGGAAGCGCTTGCCGAGCAGGTTCCGCCAGTTGGTAGCAGTGAGTGTATCGGCGATGAGGACATCGGTGATGCCTTCCTGGTTCAGCTTCCAGAGGAAGCAGCTCCCGATGAAGCCTGCGCCGCCGGTGAGCAGAATCATCCCAATCCGTGCTGTTTGCGGAACTCAGCGCTGAAGCGTTCAAGGGCAGCATCGAGCCGCTGGGTAATCTCAGGCGTCAGGTCCTGGGTGTCCAGAATGGCTTCCAGAATGTCGTGCCGGTGGAAGGTGCGCAAGTACTCCAGGAAGTGCTGCTCGAAGGCGGAGACAAGCTCCAGCGGGAGCTCGTCGAGCCAGCCGTTGGTAGCAGCATAGAGGATTGCGACCTGTTCCTCGACTGGCATCGGCGAGTACTGCGGTTGTTTGAGTACTTCGATGAGGCGGGAACCGCGCCGGAGCTGCTTCTGCGTAGTCGGGTCCAGATCGGAGCCGAATTTGGCAAAGGCTTCCAGCTCGCGGTACATTGCCAGCTCGATTTTGAGCGGTCCGGCGACCTTCTTCATGGCTTTGATTTGGGCATTGCCACCGACGCGGGAGACCGAGATCCCGATGTTCATCGCCGGGCGGATACCGGCATTGAAGAGCCCGGTTTCCAGGTAAATCTGCCCGTCGGTGATGGAGATGACGTTTGTGGGGATGTAGGCGGAGACGTCGCCGGCTTGCGTTTCCACAATCGGCAGAGCCGTCAAGGAGCCGCCCCCGAGCTCATCGCTCAGCTTGGCAGCCCGTTCCAGGAGGCGGCTGTGGATGTAGAAGATGTCGCCTGGGTATGCCTCTCGCCCTGGTGGACGGCGCAGCAGAAGCGAGACCTGGCGGTATGCAGCTGCTTGCTTTGAGAGGTCATCGTAGACAATGAGGGCGTGGCGACCAGTGTCGCGGAAGTACTCGCCCATGGAGGCACCGCAATACGGGGCGATGTACTGCAGCGGGGCAGGATCGGAAGCATTGGCGGCAACCACGATCGTGTAGTCCAGTGCCCCGTGTTCTTTGAGGGTTGCCACCACGTTGGCAACGGTGGAAGCTTTCTGCCCGATAGCCACGTAGATGCAGTAGACTGGCTTGATACCGCGGCGCTGTGCCTCTTCGGTGTGCGTGTACTTCTGGTTGATGATCGTGTCAATTGCCAGCGCTGTCTTGCCTGTCTGGCGGTCGCCAATGATCAGCTCGCGCTGCCCGCGCCCGATAGGGACCAGGGCATCGATGACTTTGATGCCGGTCTGCAGGGGTTCTTTGACAGGCTGTCGGTAGATGACACCGATGGCTTTCCGCTCGATGGGGAAGTACTGCTTGGCGTTGATCGGTCCCTTGCCATCGAGGGGAAATCCCAGCGGGTTGACCACGCGCCCGAGCAATTCTTCTCCCACGGGGACAGAGGCGACACGCCCGGTGCGGCGCACCACATCGCCCTCTTTGACCAAGCGGTCGTCGCCGAAGAGGATGACGCCGACATGGTCCTCTTCGAGGTTGAGGACCATTCCGACAACGCCGTTGGGGAATTCCACCAGCTCGGACATCATTGCCTGCCGCAAGCCGTAGACGCGAGCAACTCCGTCGCCGACCTGCAGCACGGTCCCCACGTCGTAGATGTCCACTTCGCTCTCGAAGCCGGAGAGCTGGCGGCGCAGGATGGTGGAGATTTCTTCCGGACGCAGCTCAATCATGGTTGGTGATCGGTTGGGAGACTGACGTCGCCATGCGTACGGAGCCAGTGGACAGGCATCCGTTCCAGCAGCTCCCGTCGGAGCCGCTCCAGTGCGTGGCGGAGGGTACCGTCAATGACGGTGTCCCCGATCTGCAGCTGGACGCCTCCGAGGAGAGTTGGGTCAACCGCGAAGGAGGGCACGATCGTCTTCCCGGTCCGCTCGTGGAGGGCAGCAACCAGCCGTGCCTGCAGCTCCTCTTCCAGAGGGACTGCCGAGCGAATCAGGACTGCCAGGCGGTCGGTGTACTGGTAGTAGAGCTCCTCGTACGCTGCGATGATGTCCGGCAGCAGTGCTTCACGCCGTTTTTCGATGAGCAACATCAAGAACTGCACAAGCAACGGGCTGACATGCGGGGCGAGAAGCTCGCGGATGACGGCGCGCTTTTGTTCAGAGCGGATGATGGGGTTGCGCAGAAACGCCCGCAATTCCGAGGAGCTCTGGACGATGCGGCGGAGCCAGCAGAGTTCCTCGTAGATGCGCTCGTGTTCCTGGCTCTCTTGCGCCAGCTTCAAGAGTGCGGTAGCGTACCGGCGGGCGATGCGCAGCGGAGACATCCCCTCAGTTCTGCCGTGCGACTTCGGCGAGGAAGGACTCAACCAGCCGCCGGTGGGTCGTTGAGTCCAACGTCTGGTGCAGGAGCCGAGCGGTGCCTTCCAGCACCAGGTCAACGACTTCGGCATACAGCTGGCTGTAGGCACGCTCGACTTGGCGCTGCAGTTCCCGCTGAGCTTCCTCCAGTTTCTGTCGCTTGAGCTGCTCGGCTTTCTCGGTCGCTTCCCGCAGGAAGGCTTCTGCTTGCTGCTTCCCTTCGCGGATGAGGCGCTGCATTTCCTGCTGCGCCTCCTGCAGGCGGTTTTGGGCTTCCTGCAGGAGGCGTTCAGCATCCTGGCGCGCTTGCTCGGCCTGACGGAGTGCTTCAGCAATGTGGTGTTCCCGCTGCTCTAAAGCGTTCAGCAGTGGGCGCCAGGCAAAGCGGGCAAGCACTGCCACGAAGAGCAGGAAGTTGAGCAGCGTCCAGAACATCAAGCCCGGCGAGAGTTCCAGGAAGTTCGGCATGGTGCCGCTCTGCTTATGCCGTTTTGACCGCCAACAGAATGCAGACAATGCAGGCAATCAGGGCGATTCCCTCGATGAGAGCTGCAGCAATCAGCATCAGCGTCCGGGTCTCCGCTGCTGTCTCCGGCTGACGGCTCGCGGCTTCCAATGCGGCGGCGCCCAGCCGTCCGATCCCCGTCCCAGCACCCAGGACGCTAATCCCGACGCCAATGCCAGCAGCCAGCCATGCCAATCCAAGCTCCATTGGTGTACAGCTCTGATTGTTGAACCATCCCACATTCCCAAGGGGGACGAACCCCGCTGGTGTTGCTCATCAGTGTGTCTCCTCGCTTGCCAGCCCGAGGAAGACAGCCGTCAGAATCGTGAAGATGTACGCCTGCAGAAACGCAACCAGCGTTTCCAGCAGGTAGACGAACACCGAGAAGGCAACTGAGACCGGTGCGATGAGCACTGTGCCGAAGAAGAAGATCAGCCCCACTAAGGACAGCAAGGCGATGTGCCCAGCAGTCATATTGGCGAACAATCGCACGCAGAGAGCAAATGCCTTGGCGAACATGCCGATGATTTCAATCGGCACCAGAATCGGGCTGAGCCACAGAGGACCTCCGCCCAGCAGGTGGCGGAGCCAGTTCTTCAGCCCGATGGTTGCAATGGCTCCGCCGTTGATGACAAAGAAGGCAATCGTGGCGAGCGCTCCGGTCACCGCCAGCGAGCCTGTTGCCGTATGCCCGCCCGGGACCAGCCCGAGCAGATTCAGCACGAGGATGAAGAAGAACAGCGTCAAAAAGTACGGCAGCAGGCGCACCCCCAGACGCTGATGCCCGACATTGGCGAAGACAACCTCATCCCGGATGAAAACCACCAGCGCTTCGATGGCATTTTGCAGCCCACGCGGGGGACGCAGTGGATGGGCTCGATACCGGCGCACGGCGCGCCAGAGCGCGATGCCCACAAGCAGCATCCCCAGCCACTGGTAGACCACCAGGTTCGTGATCGAGAGATCCAGCGCGGGAGGCTTCCCATCGGCAACACGGACAGGATGCCCCTCAACCATGCGGTACAGTCCCGCCTGCTCCATCGCGGTCGGCGAGGGGTAAAGGTGCAGCCTGCCATTGTCCCAGAGGATGATCGGCAGGTCGAGGAGCTTGTACGGTCCCACGTAGAAGCCATGGTGATCGCCGAGCTCCTCCAAGAGCTGGGTAAAGACGTTGCTCTCAGCAGGCGTCTGGTGCGGTTGGGCACTCATCGCTGCTCTGCATTACGCCGTAAGTGGACGGAGACGAAAGGTGACGTAGCGGCGGTGGAAGTCCCACACCTCCGCTGTCAGAAGTACAACAACCCCGAGCGCAAAAGAGAGAGCAAAGCCCAGAGGGTCCAGTTTCACAACGGTCAGCAGGTAGACTGCCGTTGCGCTGGTCAGCAGCAGGCGCGCCACCATTCCCCCGAGAACCCAGCGGAGGAAGGTGCGAAGTGATTTCCGAAACGTCCACCGAGCAATCACGTACGAGGCAAGGAAGTTCGCAAGGCACAGCCCGCTACCCCAGAGAATGCCGTTGAGGGTCTCTGAACTCATTGGTGATTTCCCTCCATGCGATTGAGTCTGCGAACGACTTTCCAGATTTCCCAGAGCGCTACAGCGCAGCCGAGGAAGAGCCCAACCAGGAGTCCGAAAGGGGAGCTGTGCACCATGTGGTCGAACCACCAGCCCAGGGCACCGCAGCCGAGCAGGGCGACGGCAATTGTCATGCCCAGATTGGCGTATGGCGCCAGCTGTCTCCATCGTCTCCCCGGCAGAAGGTTCGGGTGCCGTTGCTCTGGTTCCTTCACGGAACAAACCTGACACGGTGAGACCACGCAGGTCACAAAATTAGCCCTTTCCCTGCAGATTCCTCCTGAAGCTATACCAGCCTGAGCCGGATGTGCGTCCTAAGCGGCGCTTGCAGCCTATGGAGGGAGCATGGTGACCCCATTGGAACGCACCTTGCGGCGCCAGGGCAATTGGCTCTTTCGACATCGAGGGTGGTTACCGCTCCTTGTGGTGCCCGTTGTTGGGGTGGCGGTTCTGACCGGACCCGTTCCTGAGCTTGCTCGCAGCGGCTGGTGGCAGGCATTCTGTGGAGCCCTGCTGGTGGTCGGCGCGGCGGTACGTGCGTGGATTGTCGGCAGAGTCCCGGAGGGAACCTCAGGGCGCACGACGCGGGAACAAGTTGCCGAAGCGCTCAACACGACTGGGGCATACGCCCTTATGCGCCATCCGCTCTATGTGGCCAATGCGCTCATGTGGACGGCGGTCCTCGGGCGCCCGGCGATTTGGTGGGTTTGGCTCCTTGGAATGATGTGGTTCGTGCTCCTCTACGAGCGCATCATGCTTGCCGAAGAGGCGTTCTTGCTGGAGCGCTTTCGGGATGAGTTCCGCCGATGGGCAGAGCAAACTCCCGCAGTGCTCCCATGCGGGGATTACCGTCCTGCAGCGCTTCCCTTCAGCTGGCGGCAGGTACTGCGGCGGGAGTACTCTACCTGGCTTGCTGCGCTTACGGCTTTCGCGTCCGT